>JAFTTH010000048.1 GCA_017466885.1 Oscillospiraceae bacterium | reverse complement strand
CGCTACATGGCGGATGTGAAGGGCTTGAAGCGCAAGGATGCCAAAGTGCAGATCGAGCAGTTGCTGGAGCTGGTGAGCCTGAAGGATGTTGCCCACAAAAAGCTGGGGAGTTTCTCCGGCGGTATGCGACAGCGGGTTCTGTTGGCCCAGGCCTTGTTGGGTGAGCCGCAGATTCTGATTTTGGACGAGCCTACCGCCGGCCTTGACCCAAAGGAGCGGCTGCGCCTGCGGCAGTACATCGCGGATCTTGCCGAAAACCGCATCGTGTTTTTGACCACCCATATCGTATCGGATATCGAATCCATCGCCACCGATGTGCTGTTAATGAAGGATGGCCAGCTAGTGCGGCACGGTACTCCCGAAGATCTGATCGACTCCGTTCAGGGCAAGGATCTGGAGGATGTGTACATGGCATATCTGGGAGGGGATTAAATGGAAGCGAAACGCATTTTAGGCAGCCGACTATTCATTGCGGTGTTGGCGGGCCTGGTGGTGCTGAGCTGCTTTTTCTACCTTTACCAGCGGCCGGACACCTGGGAGAATCCTTTGGTAGACGGCGAAGTGTATCACGAACAACTTGAAAAACTGAAAGACATGAGCTGGGAGGATGCCCACGCCTGGTGCGTGCAGTATCAGGAAGATGCTGAAGC
This sequence comes from Oscillospiraceae bacterium, assembly GCA_017466885.1. Classification (GTDB taxonomy): domain Bacteria; phylum Bacillota; class Clostridia; order Oscillospirales; family Ruminococcaceae; genus RGIG4130. Next base: position 1,737 of record JAFTTH010000048.1, on the reverse strand, counting down.
GGCCAGGTTCAAAGGCGTATGGGACTACGACAGCGAGGCGGAGGAGATTCGTATCGCCGCCGCCCAATTGCAGAGTCAGTATGAGCATCTGATGGGCTATGAAGCCTACCTGGACAAAATTCAAACCCATGCCAAGCTGCTGCAGTCCGTCAGCCTGTTCGCTGATCCCAATAGCCCCGGTTATAAAAACACAGTAAAGACCGCCAAGGACTTCGAAAAAATGCAGGGCGTGGAAGTCACACCGGGACACGATCTGGCGGTGACAGAATTCTTTACGGACAAGTGGACGGATTACAGCATCATCATTGTGATCTGTGTGGTCTGCGGCCTGTTTCTCTCGGAGCGGAAGGAGGGCCTGTGGCCCATGATCTACGCCGCCTCCGGTGGCCGGTGGAAGATGGCATTGCGGCGGACGGGACTGCTCTTTGCTGCTGCGTGGATCGCGGCTTTGGCGCTGGTAGGTTCCAGACTATTACTTTGCGGCATGGAATACCACGGTTTTGGGGAATGGGGACGGACACTGCAATCCATTCCCATGTTTCAGAATGTACCTATTCCTATGACGGTAGGGCAGTTCTGGTTATTCTACATCTCAATTAAAGCTATAGGTGCCTTTTGGATTGGGCTGGTTTTGTGGAGTATCCTGTCTGCTATCTCCAATTTGGGTCTGGCGCTCAGCGCGGCAGGATTGGTGATTGGTGCGGAGTTTGCCTGCACCGCCATCCCCTCCAGCTCTATGTTTGCTGCGCTGCGTTATGTCAACCTATTTAGCTTTATAGATTTCAACTCCGTGTTTACCCGGTATCTGAATTTGAGCGTTTTCGGGAATTTGATTTCCGGCAGTGATCTGGTGTTGGTGATGCTGCCCTTCCTTTGCATCGCCTTCATCGCACTAAATGTGGCCATTACGCAGAAAAAGCACCCGGTTGCGCCACAAAATAAACTGTTGCGCTGGTTCGACGGTATCTCCAAGAAGCTGAACCCCATCTTTGCCGGTGGCGGCGAAGCCCGAAAGCTGCTGATCAAGCGACGGGGCGTTCTGCTGCTGATCTTGTTGGCGGTGCTGGTGCATAAAATGGAGGCACCGCCCCGGGCTTATGTAGCCTGGGACCCCTTCATCCAATTCTATGAGCAGCAGTACGCCGGTCCGATTACGGAGGAAAAGCTGGAGCAGATGGAAGAGGCTTTAGAAAACTGCGCCGATGCTTACAATCAAAAGGGACTTAGTATCGTGTTGGAGGCGGCGAAGGAAGCCCGGTCAGGGGCGTGGATCGTGCCCACAGCGCCTTATGATGCCATCTGGAGCGACAACGAAGAAAACTACCATCGCAATACCGCCTTGCTGGCAATGCTGATTTTGGTACTGGTATTGTCGCCCATTGCGTCCCAGGAACGGCAGAACGATATGACCGTACTTCTGCGCAGCACCTCCGGCGGCAGAAAACGGTTGATGCTGCGAAAGCAGATGCTGCTGGTTCTGATTGCCGCTGCTGTATGGGCCATGGTCTATAGTATGGAATTGTACCGGACTATTGAGGAATACGGTGCCTTCACATGCCTGAATGCCCCGGCTTACAGCTTGCCGTTGTTCCAAAGCGGTATTCCTCTGTGGCTTGCTATTGGGCTGTATTACGCAGCAAAGCTGGCGGTATTGGTGGTCATTGGAGAGGCTTGCTTCCTCCTTTCCTCCCGGTGCACCAAAAACCGGGATGCCATGCTGCTGTGTACCGGCGTTCT
>JAFTTH010000047.1 GCA_017466885.1 Oscillospiraceae bacterium | reverse complement strand
CACCGCGCAGTCTGAATGATCCGCCAGGTAAAAGCCGCAGCTTTTGTCCATACATTCAATGGTGGTATTTGAGTGAACAACCAACCCCCGAACCAGTGCGGCACCGTCCACCACCAGGTGGAGTCTTCCCCATTCCAGTGCTTTATCCAGCACCTCCTGTAGGGCCTCGGTATCATCGGTGCCACCGCCTAGGATCACATCACTATCCATTTTTGCGTAATCGCTGGCATATATCTTCCCCTTGTCCATTGTTGTTGCTCCTTTCCGATTCTCGGGTATTTTTCGCTTAAAAACCGTGTTTATTATATCTTTTGCAAACATTTTCTGTCAACAGCATTTGATGAATTGCACTGCGTAAAATCTGTTTCCATGGAAAAAACACTCTCGCAGATCAGTTTCTCTGTTTTCCCTTCCCGAAGGTCAAAAAGGGTATTGATCCGCTCCAAATAACAGTTTTCCATTGACAGTCTACGGATTTCCGCATCCGGCATCGTTTTCAAAAAACAGCCCTGTTTCTCTGCTCCTTCAGGACGGATTACCTCAATATTCCGCAGGTTCATCCGCTTCACAATTCCCCGCACGTTGATATAACAGATATCATCTCCGGCGTGATCCTGCTGGTTTGCCCAGAAGCCATCGATGGTCAAGTCACCAATCACCGGCTTGCGGTCAAAGGGATGATCAATCAAGTGATGGGGGTAACCGATGTAAAATACTGTCCGGCTATCATAGGGGTGATACCAATGGATATTCCGCAAGGTCAACGACTCAATATCACCGCCAAAGCTAAAAAGAAAGGGCGGTTTTTGGTAGTCCGTTTTTGCGTAAGGGTTTTCCTCCGGCCGCAGATCAATATTTTCAAAGGTGATCCGCCCGAAATTGCCAAACTTTTCGCTAATAAACCACGGGTTGATATGAAAAGCATAGCAACGGTAACTTCCCGTTACGTTCCGAATGGTTACCCGATCCAACCGTCCCGTTCCTCTGGAGAGTAGATGGATCCCCTGAAAGGCCCGATCCAAAAACACATTTTCCACCAAAACGTCGGTAATGGAGGAAAAGCCGTCCCGTTCATCCGGACCGATGTTCATAAAGTCATCCTGCGTCCGGCCGCCAACATTCCGGACAGTCAGGAACTGACCCGGCCCCCAAAAATGGAAGCCGTCCTGGTTTCCAAAAAGGATCTCATTTACCAGTTCAAAGAAAACGTTCTCGATATATACGTGGCGGAAATTACCTACCGTGAAGGCGTAGGTTCGTTGATCCCGCACCACCAGATCACGCACCGTCAGGTTCTCGATGCCGATAAACTCCATCGCAACGGTAGCGTGGAGCGTCTCATCATTCCGGTACCGCTCGGGCATATTGATGCAGGCCTCATCCGGGTTGGTACTGGGAACATCGTGTGCCTGATTCATACAGTTATGGTTATATGTACCGCCAATCAGCGTGACGTTCCGGGTGCGGATCTCGGCATAACCGGGGTTGGAGTTGCGAAGCACCGCGCAGTCTGAATGATCCGCCAGGTAAAAGCCGCAGCTTTTGTCCATACATTCAATGGTGGTATTTGAGTGAACAACCAACCCCCGAACCAGTGCGGCACCGTCCACCACCAGGTGGAGT
>JAFTTH010000002.1 GCA_017466885.1 Oscillospiraceae bacterium | reverse complement strand
CGGGAAGATAGGTCTATGCCGGTACAAACGAAGCCTCAGTTCCCAGCGATCTGAGGCTTCCACATTCCTCCTTAGCTCAATCGGTAGAGCATGCGGCTGTTAACCGCAGGGTCGTTGGTTCGAGTCCAACAGGGGGAGCCATAACGAGTGGTCTAAAAAGATGCACTCCGAAAAACTCCAGTAACCATCAGGGTTTCTGGAGTTTTTTCGTGCCTAAAATTCAATTGAAATAAATAGATGCATAGAGCCAAAAGGCAAGTTCTTATCGGACTTGAACCCGTGAACTCAACAATTACAGCCCTCACGTTAAGTATTTTACTTAGCGTGGGGGCTTTTTTGTTTTGCCTAAAAAATATTTTTTCAGAGTCAACTGTAATAAATTTACGGTTGGCTCTTTTTTTATTTTCAAAGAAAGGAATGGGATTTATGTTCAAGAGTAAAACGCACGAAACAAATTTTTATAATGCAATGAAAGAGGTTGATTCGGATAACTATGCAACGCAGGCCATCATATATCTTTTGACCTCCGAAACGACATTATGGGGAAAGGTCAAAAAACATTTTAAGGACGGATACATTGATGTCTTTGTTCTTCATCCTAAAGCATCAAGTAAAAATGCTTATGCTCTGTTGTCATGTGCCAAGGATTTCGAGAGCGATTCGTGTTATCTCTTAATGTCTGATTTGGTTGATATTGAGTTAATTTCTGATAAAACTTTTGACACGATAATCACTGCAATGAAGATATATCGGTACGGATTTAAGAACCTCGAAAAAACGTGATTTTGCTTATACATATGAAATGATACAAAGCATTTCATATGTATTTACGAGCAATTCATATGTATTTAGAGCCATTTCATATGTATTTTCGATGTTTTCATATGTATTAGCACTTGGAAAGGAGTGAAACAGCGTGAAAGAAAAAACCGATTTGGATGGGGTAAAATTCGTAGCAAAACAGCTCGTTATGGTGGATATACACCTAACAGAATATTCGCCTATTGTAGTTCAGCACCCGTTCACTTCAAGCGGAATTGCAGCAACTACGTCAGAAGACGGACTTCGCTTACTTGATATTACAAAAAGCGAGGAAGATTTGAGAGCATGGCAAGGGTATATGAAAGGACTGATTGACTATGCAAAAAGTGCCTATGAAATTTACATGATGGTAAATAAACCATATGGTCTGACATTTCTCAGTCTGTCGGAACACCACATGTCGCAAGAGGACTTTTCTCGGATATTGGGCGATGCATGGATACGATCAGAAAACCCCAACCTCGATAAGAACTTTGTAAAGAGAAATCTTGTAGCGATGTTCAAGAAAGCAGATAAATCCGTTTTGATGGATAGCGAGGAAAGAGAACAGCTTGAAGAACTGGATGATGTTGTTACGGTGTATCGAGGTGTGACCTCATATAACGCAAAGAACATCAAAGCTCTTTCATGGACAACCGATTATCAGACGGCCGATTGGTTTGCCCATCGTTTCGATGAAGAAGGAACGGTATATGAAGCACGGATAAGCAAGGAACACATCCTTGCTTTTTTTAATGGCCGAAACGAGTCAGAGGTAATAGTCGATCCGAAATATCTAATGGACATAACCGAAGCTCAAGGAATGGATACAGGTATGACATTGAGTTAGTAAAGGAGAAAGGCAATGGCAAGAACTTATTTAGAAAAATTTTATTTTCCACTTCATGCAACATTTATTGAAGGAAATTTGTATGGCAGAGAGTTAACCGATGAAGAAATCATTGACCGTTTGCCATATATACAAAATCAAATTGATACGATACAGCAGACTGGAAAGCCACAAAAAGAGATGGCAGAACAGTTGAATCGTGTTATTGGAATTAAAAAGCTCATAAGTGCAACATGGGGAGTAACTCATAGGTATGGTGTTCCATACGGAATTGTTAGAGTAAGGTGCGCAGAACCGGTTGATGCTTTTGAGCGAAATGAAATACGTCTAATAATCGGATTCATTAACGAGGATGGTTTTTGGTCAGAATTCAAAAACAAAAATTTTGAATATGGAGATAAAATCTACGAAGTTAGAATGTTTGATGATGAGGACGGCGATTACTACGTTCATACCCAGTCATTGATGTATATTAAGTGGAAACGAAAAAAGAATACGAAGAAATGGAGAGATAAATAATGATAAAATTAAATGTAATGTGTAAAGACCACAGAATCGACATTGATTTTCCGTGTTCGGAAATGATTCTGCAAGCAAAAATGATGGAGATACACGCAGACAATCCCGATCTCCCCGAAGCGTATGTGATGGAAGTCATCGAACCGCGCGAGCTTGCCATCCTCGAAGGAAACACTCATAATCTCGATGAGATGAACTATCTTGCCAAGAGGTTGGATAGTTTTACAGATCAGGAGATGGCACAGTATTTCGTTGCAGCTCAATACGAGGGTTTCAGGGGAATGAAAGATTTAATCAATCTGACTTTCAATTTGCAAAAATACACGCTGATTCAGGATATCAGCAGCATGGTGGAAGTTGGAAGAAACTTCATCTTGAATAACAAAGGCGGTATGGTAAGAGGTGAATTTACTGACAAAGAACTCGCAGAAAAAGGATGGGAGATTATTAGAAGTGGCAAAGCCGAGTTCACCGATTATGGTTTGCTATATGTAGACGAGGATATGAAGTTCCAAGCTGTATATGATGGTGAGAACTTCCCGTTGTACTACTATGATAGCGACCACTTGGTGACGGCCGAAATATCTAATAACGGAAGGAAAGAATACCTCTTTCTGCCGTGCGAGGATCTTGCTATCCAAAAGGCGATGTTCAGAGTCGGTGCACAGAGCTATCAGTATGTGGATGTACAACTCACCGATGCGACATTTGATAATAAAGAGTGGTTCGACCGATTGTGCGCTATGGCAAAGAGTGAAAACATATACTCATTAAACACCCTTGCCGATGCACTTAATGATGCCGATATGGACTTTGTTAAGCTGTCGGCGGCGATGGAACTTGCTAACGTCAGCGATGCCACAGATATCGCCAAAATTGCTGAACACATTGACATGTTCGTATTCATTGAAAACGCAGAGGATGACGAAGCGGTCGGACATTTCTTTATTGATAACTACAGTGAATATTCGCTCAATCCCGATCTTGAAGACTACTTTGATTTTGATGCATTTGGTAGACACATGAGAGAAGAACAAGGCGGCGAGTTTGTTGCTGACGGTTTTGTGTGCATGGAACAGGAATGTGATATCGATGACATTCTTGATGAGGATGATTCAATGACGATGGGAGGAATATAAGATGATAAATGCGATTATCAGTTGCAAGGACAAAACGGCGGTGGTTGAATTCCCGATGGATTTGTACAAGCTGTATCAGAACCTGCACGACATCGGCTTTCAAGGTGGCCCCCACAGAGTGAAGCTCACCGATAACGAAGAAGACGATATTCGTGTAAAGCTCTATTCCGATAATGACTTCGGAAACCACCTTATCCTTCTTCTCAAGGAAACTGATACGCTTGAAGACGTTCATACGGTAGTCGGTGCAATTGATATAGCACCGGACGAGGTCAAAGAGCAGCTCGAAGAATATATCCTTCACGACCAGCTCGATACCAAAGAGGAACTCTATAACCTGCTCACTGAATTGAAAGAAGCTAACGCACCTATCGTGACCACCTTCTACTGTCCTTTGTCCGGTCAGTTGAACGATGGCGAATACGATGACATGACCGAAGTAGACGGCAGATTTTTGAGTGACTATATTTCTGAAATTGAAGAAAAGTTGGAAAGTGAGCAGAACCCCGATTTTGAATTGGGCGACTACATAACCGATCATCCCACGGCAAATGCAAAACTGAAAATGGCAAAGTGGTCGGTTGAAGAAATCGGCAGTGTCCTCTACGGCAGAATTGATTGTCGCTCGGTTGAAGCGTTCACACCCGAAGAAATCGAAGCACTCAAAGACGGCATTACCGGTCAGAACAGTGATGGTTTCGGTGAAGGCTTCGAACAGCGTGAAATCCACACAGACGAAGGCGACCTGTATGTGTCGTTCTGGCAGTCAGGAAACGATTACTTCGTCCATACTCAGAGCGAGATGGATGAGTATATAAATCAAAGCAACGGCTTAAAGATGGGAGGGATGTAATATATGGCTGTGCTTTTTTCTGTGGTAACCGTAACGGCTATCACAAAAGGTGAACAATTGGGGTTTCTTGTCGGGGGAGTCCCAAGAGAACTAAGCGACCTTGAAGGCTGGACGGCTTTCGATAATTTCATTGGCGAAATTGATGAGGAAATGGATATCGGTGTTCATGCAGACGGCTACATCTACGGAGAAGGCGAGGTATATAAAGCCACTCCCGAAGAAGTAGCCTATTTTTATAAGCGAATGGAAGACAACCAAGATTTTCTCACCAGTCGATGCCAAAATATCGACAAAGCTGACTTTGACTTTAATTGGTCACCCGATGAATTATTCAGAATGGAGATGAACTGAAATGGGAATTTTTCAGGAATGGGCTATGTTAGCGAAAGAAAACAACGAAAATATGGACGAGGGCGAAAACGGCCCCGTCATGACGATGTGAGGTGAAACAGAAAAAATAAAAAGTAAAGCTTGGATGCCCTATGGCTATTCCGTATTTTGATATGTTCTCAGGCATCGGTGGTTTTCGTTCGGGACTTGAAAGGATAGGTGGCTTTGAGTGTATCGGTCATTGTGAGATCGATAAATACGCTAACCAAGCCTACAACGCCATTTACGAACCGAAAGGAGAATTATTTTATGAAGATGCAAGAACAATCAACCCATATGAACTACCCGATATCGAACTTATATGCGCAGGATTTCCTTGTCAGGCTTTTTCAATCGCTGGAAAAAGGCGAGGATTTGACGATGCAAGAGGAACTCTCTTCTTTGAGATTGCCCGAATTGCCGCCGTTAAAAGACCTACATTTTTGCTGCTTGAAAATGTTCCCGGACTCCTATCGCATGACGGCGGCTGGACGTTTGCGACCATCCTCCTTACGCTTTCTGAATTGGGGTACGATGTCACATGGCAAGTGCTTAACAGCAAGGATTTTGGTGTTCCTCAATCCCGAAAACGTGTGTATATTATCGGATTTCTTAGAGAGCGATGCACCGGAGAAGTATTGGCTTTCAACGAAGCAAATGTTAAAGCTCTTGCACAACGCATACCCGGACGCGAAGGTAACCGTGTGTACTCCACAGACGGAGTTGCAATCACCCTTACAAGTAACGCCGGAGGATTCGGAGGAAAAACAGGACTCTACGAAATGAGTCTGCCCATCAAGTCTCTTACAAAGTCGGGATATCAGATCGCACATCCCGGAGATAGCATCGACCTTGCCTATCCGAACCTTAACACTCGGAGAGGTAGAGTAGGTGACCAAATCGCTCATACCATTACACCCAATGCAACGCAGGGTGTATTTTTTATTGATATGAACGAAGGTGCGAAGCTGACCGACAACGCAAGGTGTATCACGGCAAGGCAAGATTCGGGAATCAGCAAGCATAAAGGAGAACATTCCGGAGTGTTTGTTGAGGATCAAGCGCGAGCAGTGAACTGTCCCGACAGAGATACTGTCAGACAGCAGGGTAGACGAATCAAAGAACCGAATGAGCCGATGTTTACCTTAACCACACAGGATAAGCACGGTATCATGCGATACGGCAGAGTCAGACGGCTGATGCCGATTGAGTGCTTCCGGCTCCAAGGATTTACCGATGAGCAATTCCGAAAGGCAGAAGCCACAGGACTCAAGGATGGACGGCTATATAAGATGGCAGGTAATGCGGTGAGCGTACCTGTCATTTCTGCTTTGGGTATGTTCATTAAAACAATTGCAGAAAAACACAGTATTGGAGGTGAAACCCGATGAAAAAGAAGGCAATGACAATTGAATTGTCAAACGAAAAACCTTTCTCAAAAGGATATTTTTACGCATCTTTGGAATTGCCGGCAACCGAATATGAAATAAGGGATGCATTGCAGCAACTCAGACAAAAAAGTGCACATATAACCCCCGATCAAATTTCGGTGTACGACAGTAAGTATATTCCGCAGCTTGATGACAGAAGGCTCGATGCCCCTACGATTGACGAACTGAACTTCCTTGCTAAACGTCTTGTATCAATGGATGAGGACGAAATGGCAATTATGAAGGCTCTCTGTGTTCGATATATTAAGGACGAAGATGAATTTGTGAGCCTAAAAGACCTCATCAATATATCATACGGACTGGATAGTGTGTCGGTACTTTCAAATGTCTCGAACCATTCGCAGCTTGGAGATTTTGTCATTGAGAACGCAATGCAAGACGATGTAGCAAGTGTTCCCGAAAACGCAAGGTATCTTTTGGACAAAGAAAGGATTGGCAAATTGCAATGTGCAATGGACGGCGGTGTGTATAGCGGTAAGTTTTATGTCTGTACCGACCATTTTGAGATGCCAAAGGTATATGATGGACAAACACTCCCCGAAACACCGCACGAACCGTGGTTTGCATTTAGAATTCTTTTGTCAGAAGCACCCGAAGGAGATGAGCCAAACGAGGAAAATGCGGAGTGGATATCCTTGCCGATGCAAGAGTATCAGTTTAAGGAAATCGCCAAACGACATGGCGAAGCAGATATCCGCAATCTCGTTTACTATGACTTTGAGTCAAGCGTGGCTCAGATCACAACTGACGATTTTACGCAGATGCAGGATATCGAAAAATTAAATGCCTTGGCTTTCAAAATGGCAGAAATGTCGCCGGACGAACAAATTACGTTCAAGGCAGCTCTCGATGCTGAGCGAAAGCACGGTATCAATCTTGATGATATGCTGACCATCTCTAACAATCTGCATCGTTATGAAATGTCCACAGGGTGTGATAACGCATCTGATTTCTTTAAGGAATACCTACTCACGCATATGGATACCAAGTTCGATGAGAGATGGCTCGACACCTTAAACTGCCGTAGGGAAGGCGAAGAACTACTTGCGCGAATCGGTGCGACAGCTACCGACTACGGCATTATATCTGCCTGTGACGGCTCGCTATATAAAATCGTATCGACAGAACCGGAGTCGACCGAAACAGAGGATGTTTCAGCAGACGAGGATGAAGATATGGGCGAGGACGAAGGGATGGTGATGAGCCTATGAACTACGATGAATTCAGCACCAAACTTGAACAGACGATAACCGAACATGATTGCACCGACAGCACCGGCGACTTCCAAAGCGACCAAACAGGAGGTTTTCCAACCTCTCTTTGTGTCTGTTGGGAAAAAGGTGTGGCTTGGCTAATGCTCAATTACAACATGGCAGAAGAAGGTCAAGACCTTTCCGCCTGTGAGCAAGGTGTAGCAGATTTCGGCATACGCCCGTGTCGTGATATCGAACAGTTTAATAATCTTCTGAAAGAGCTTGGCGATGATGCTTATGACATCGGATATATGCCTCCCGATGAAGACGAGGGGATGGTGACGGGTTTATGACGCAAAACAACGAGTCTAAATGGAAAACCTTGCGAAATTTCATAGACGGATATCTGCAAGAAGGTACATCTTACCGAGCAGGTGCCATATATGAGGCGTACCTCAATGAAGGCGGTTCGTCAACGATTTCTCGTAAGGACTTCGAAATGTTCCTTCGTGACCAAGTTATGAAAGACGATGGACTGCTCAAACGAGTGGCGCACGGTGTCTATGAGATCCGCACAGATCCTAACGACCGTGGAGTCCTTTTTACACGTTCAAAATCTGTCGCAGAGAACAATGAAATCAGTCTTGATGAAATCTTGGATGATAGTGTAGAACTGTCGTCCAAAATCAAGACAGCATTGGAATACTTGGATAAACAAGATGATATTCCGTTCCCTGCACAGATGGAAATGCGACGTTTGAAAGCAATGCTTACACAGAGTATGGATACGACCATCACAGGCGTAACCGCTGTAATGGCATGGTGTGAGGATAACATGGATATGGAAACTCAGGACGAAACGGAATCTATGAATATCGGAGGTATGAATCAATGACCGAACTTGCTTGGCTTATCACCGGCATTTTGCTCGGTGGATGCATCGGCATCACGCTTATGTGTTGTCTGCAACTCAATCGTATTAACGCCTACGAAGCGGAGATACGAAGTCTCAAGAAAAAATTGAATAAAGAACAGTAAACAGGAAGGCCTATCGTTTTAGTGACGGTAGGCCTTTTTTTGTTTGCAAAGTGAGGTGATTACTATTAAAACCCCTGTCTCAAGAGTGGGTAACAAAACCTCAATTCTTCACATTTTATATGCGGTATTTCCATTAAAGTACGGAAGGTTTATCGATGTGTTCGGAGGTTCGGGCAGTGTGCTGCTTGGCAATCCCGAACCGCGCTCATTCGAAGTATATAACGACTTTGACAGAAACCTCGTTAATCTTTTTCACTGCATGAAAGAGAGAACGATGGCAACCATCCGTGAACTTGGATTCTGTACGCTTAATTCTCGTGAAGACTTCGTTGCAATCAAGAAGTTTTTTGATAACGAAGAATTCCCCGAATCTTATTTGAGCGAAGAACTGCTCCTAACGGAAGTGATGTTCCCACCGCTTGAAGCAAAAGAACTGAAGGAATTACGAACAAGGATAACTACGGACTTTGATGTGCGCAGGGCAGCGATGTTCTTAAAACTGCTCAGATACAGTTATTCGAGTAGCGGAAAATCCTTTGCTTCGCAACCTTTTGATATCCGAAAATTATTCGGGTTAATATCCCAGTTACAGTACCGCATGGCAAATGTAATAGTGGAGAATCAGGACTTTGAAACCCTAATTAAACACTATGACCGACCGGATTCCTTCTTCTATGCAGATCCGCCGTACTTCTCTACGGAAGATATGTATGATGTTGGATTCGGATGGGATGACCATGTCCGCCTCAGAGATACGCTTAAAAATATAAAGGGTAAGTTTCTCTTATCGTATAACGACTGTCCCGAAATTCGTGAACTGTATGAGGGATTTTCAATATTCGATTTTACAAGAACGCACTCAATGGCACAGCGATATGAGGCCGGAAAACAATTCGGCGAACTCCTCATCGGTAACTATGACCTATTTGAGCGAGAACGCAACAAACCCCAACAGCTAACCCTGTTCAATGTATATGGGTTAGACGAAGATTACGACTACGAAAAAATATTAAAGGAGTGTATTATTTCATGCAAACTGAAAAGATGAGAAGGCTTATAAACCAGTTGGAAGGTCTCTTGGAAACGGCAGAAATGAACGAGTCGGTGATGGTGGCCATCCCGAAGGAATCGTTCGACTTGGCCGGCATTAAGAAAGGCGACATTCTGCAATTCAGCACCGATGGTGAGCGTATCATCATTGAAGCTGTCAGAGATATTGAGCCGTATGTATGTGATGGCAATTGTGAAGGTTGTCCTGCCGGAGAAACCGACTGTGACGGCGAATGTCAAACCTGCATGTGCCGTTTATATTGTGAAGATAGTGAGGTGTTAAATGATGAGTAAAATGTACAGAATTCTTGGCAAGCGCGGTCGCATTACTATTCCGTATGAGATCAGACAGCGAGTAGGCTTTGCATACAATGACGTTCTCTCTTTTGAGGAATCCGAAGACGGCAAAGCCGTGCTCGTAAAGCGAGAGAAGGTCTGCGATAACTGCCGCAGTATGCCGACTGCACCGAGTAAGGAAGTAACCTTATATGAATTTCTTAATGACCTGACCGCCGAAGAACAGCTTGCAGCTTTCAAGCATTTAGGCCGTAAGTTCTTATTCGCAGAAAGCGGTGCTGTCAATGGCTAAGTATCCCGATTTATATGAGTGGTCATTAAGCGAAGCTGAGAAATTAGGCCATGTTCATTTTTGGCGTGACTCATATAAAGAAAACTGTGACTGTGCAAGAAGTATCGAAAAAGGCATCCGTAACAACTATGATGGAATGCATCTGAACTCCGAGTTTATGAACGATATTCTTGAACAGTACGGATTTAACCGTGTCAACTTTGTTCTTGCAAATACCATCAAGTATAAATCCGATGACGGTCGGTTCAGTCAGGAGAACAAGGAGTGGGCAGATCGATTCTATGTTCCTCAAGATGAGGTGCAGTGGCATTTTGCGGTAGATTCACACCCCGGACTTGTGGATCTGTGCGTGAATCAGGTTCGTAAGCAATGGCAAGACAAAGGCTTTTTTGACAAGAGTCATTGCATAGCAGGTGAGAACATCGACTACGAGGATAAACTGCTTGTGTTAAAACCCACAGCACTCACGGATGAGTATCAGAAACCGGAGTTTCAGTTATTCTACGCAACAAGTGGTTTTGGATGCCAACCCGAAAAAACGGGTAGAAAAGTAGCGGGATTTTATCTTATGGATGATACAACCTCAAGCATATCAAGGGAAAGATTCTATGGTGTTATCAGAGATGAGTGTATTCCCGATTGGGCAAAAGAGAAGCTCGAACAAATCAACTCGGATGAGTCCGAAAACATTGTGATTGGAGGTATGCAGCAATGAGAGTAAATATCTATCATATCAATGAGTCAAGGGATAAAAACCACAAGCTCTATTCGATTTATCAAAACGGAGATGTGGTTGATCCTTCGATTTATGATGAGGTGTTCAGTGCTGAACTTGACACCTCAAACCTCGAAGAAATTCACAGAATGATGAAGTTTGAAGGTCATCCGCTGATGAGAGGTGCAAATGTAACCGTTTCCGATGTTGTCGTCGTGAATGGCAGGGCGCATATCTGTCAGCCACGTGGGTTTGAGGAAATTCCTTTTGATGAGAGTAAAACTCAGAAACCGGACAACCTCATGCGAGTAGTTTATGTTGAGCCAAACAAACCTGCGTATGTTACAGATGTTGAGCATACATTAGATGCGGAACAGAAAGCGGTTGGCGGCGGACTTATTCAGCCATTGTATATTGAAGATGACAGCACTGTCATTATTTCAAATGAAGAATCTAAACTCAAAGGTATGCCCGGAAACAGAAGGTTCGGAGATGGTACATCAATCATCGCCGGACCTTTTTTTGTTTGTGGAATTACCGGAGATGACTTTAGATCATTAACGGATGAGGAGGTGGAGAAATATATGGACAAGTTCGCTGTGCCTGACCAAATCAGTCAGGACGAAGTAGAAGCCGATATGCATTTTGACTTTTTGCCGATGATGTAGGGAAAATAAGATGATTAAAAAAATCACCCAAAAACAATCAAAGCAAATCAACAAACTCATATCGAAAACCTGTTGCAATTATCATTGCGGAAACTGTCTTCTGCTCGATGATGGCGATGAGCATCGATGTGTGCAACAGATATCGGTGACAGGGATTTATTGCAGATATTTTGAAAAAGCGGTACTTCCGGCAGATGAGCAATTGTATGCCGAAATATATGGGGATCACAATAATCGCAAATGTAAAATATGCGGTCAGGAGTTTATTCCCAAAGCCAATAATCAGAAATATTGCAAGTCCTGCGCCAAGATTGCGGTTAGAAGACGTGACGTTTTACGCAAACGAAAATAGCACACCACTCCACATTCAGAGAGCCGTAAACCCACAGAAATCAAGGGGTTTAAGTGCTGTTTTGGAAGCGGGTAAGGTGCAACTACCTAAACCGCCGATTTTGCGGTTCAGAATGTGGAAAATCATTA
This sequence comes from Oscillospiraceae bacterium, assembly GCA_017466885.1. GTDB lineage: Bacteria > Bacillota > Clostridia > Oscillospirales > Ruminococcaceae > RGIG4130. The sequence goes on along the minus strand of JAFTTH010000002.1, from coordinate 312,796 downwards.
TTTGGAGGTAATATAAATGGCAACCAAGAAAACTAACACCAAGGCAGCTTCCAAGACTGCCGAAAAGAAAACCAATCAGACTGCGGAGAATACTCAGACCGCAGAAACTCCTGCTAACAAGTACAAAGTACCATTCATCTCTGCCAAAATCGACAGGCTTGTCGACTATGAAGGCAGTAAGGTGAAGGCGATTGCAAGTGCAGTAGTTGGCAACCACTTTGCCGTTCACGGCTTCAAGGTTATCGAGAACGATAACGGCGAACTCGCTGTTTTGAATCCGGCGACAAAGGGTTCTGACGGCAAGTATTACGATAACTTCCACGCTATTAGCAAGGAAGGTCGTGAGGCGGTCAACGGATATATCCTTGATGCCTACGAACAGAAACTTGCCGAGGAACAGGGCGAGGATCAGAATGCCGAGCAGGGCGAAATTACCGAGGAAGATCAAGAAATTGGCCCCAGTATGTAGCCTTTTCAGAAAAAGTTTAGCATAGTCGCTGGACTTTTCAGTTTCTATTTGTATCCTAAAGGTAAAGAGGTGAACTATCATGATGAAAAGATTAATATCTGCCATCCTGTGTGTGCTACTTATCGTGAGCCTTGTGGGATGCAAAAATGAACCTGCCAAGTATGATTCAAGAGCAGCTTCGAGCATAACCGAAACGGTTGAAACTTCCTCGATAGATGTAACATCGGGCAAACAAGAAGATGAAAAAAGCGATGACATCACTATCAAGGAAACTGAGTCGGCAACTACCGAAGAAAGTGATTCGACTTCCGAAACCGAATCAACAACGGCAGAAAAAGAAACAACTGAAAAGGCAGAACCGCCTACTCAAAAGGTCGAGGAAACAAAGCCTCAACCGAAACCGACAGAAACGCAAACCGAACAGAAGCCGAAGGAAGAAACGGTCAAGGAAACTACCGCAACAACAGAACCTGCGGTGACGGAAACACCCTATGTAAGACCGAGTGTTGCCGAGGTGGAACAAGCGGTTGTAAAGTATGTCAATCAGTATCGCATTGCTCAAGGAGATACACAAACCACTGTACTGACCGGACTCACCAACGTGGCGAGATACCGAGCAAAGCAGTTAACCACTAACTTCGCACACACCGACATCAGAGAGGTATGCGCCGAACTCAAGTACGGCAAGTATGTCGATCTGACGGAATATGGACATCCCGAAAGTGATAACTACTACGAAGGATATAACCGAGAGGCCATCGCCAAAGGTGGCTGGGGTGGCACTGCGGATGAAATCGCTGAAAGAATCGCAATAGGATTCAAGAACAGTACAAACCACTGGCGATATGTGGGCGACTCAAAGTACAGTTATATGGCAGTCGGCGCAACCTACAATGAAGCTGACGGTCTATGGTATATCTGCATCTGCATGAGCAAAGAAAACTACGGTGGATAAACCGTAACAAGCAAGGTGGAGTTTGATGCACAAGCATCAGGCTCCACCTATTTTTTTATTTCAATCTATGAAAGGATGATTTTAATGAAATCTATCAGTAAGAATTGGTCGAGAATCACGGCAATGCTCCTCGCCGTGATTATGGTAATTGCAGCATTCCCCATGAACGCATTCGCCGCTGTTGCATCTGACCTGCCCGACAATATGGCTGACCACGCTATCCTTAGAGCGTTGGAATATACCGGATATGACGTGCAGAAGCAGAAAGATAACGGCACTCTCTATCAGTCCGGCAGCTACGGTTCGAGAACTCCTGCTGATGTGCTTTCGGATATTTCCTACGGCACAAGCACATCGGGTAAAGAAACCGTTGCTGACAGTTCGACAGTAACCGGTCTCGCTCCTAACATTGCAAGATTCGAGCAGTATGGCTTGTGCTGTGCATCCTTCGTGACCTACTTTGTGTGCAACTATCTGCCCAATATTGAAGGCGCGAATACACAGTTTATTCTCGATGCTATCAATGCGACCGGCATGAACTCTCAGGCGGTTGTAACTTGGCAGACGGCTCTCAACAAACTTGCCAATGAAGGTAAGGTTGAGAAGATCGGAACAAGTTCCTCGAATGTTGACCGAAGCAAGCTCGCTCCCGGCGACCTTATTATCTTTGGCACTGCCGAGAACTCCCACACCCATATCGCAGTATATTCGGGAACCTATAAAGGAACAGACTTCCTCATTCATGTCGGTAACGACAGAGGCCCCGAAATTATGCCTGTTGCTTGGATGAGTCAGGCTGGCGATAAGTCTTCCTATCCTAACGCCTATTACCATTTGCCTCCCGAATTTTTTGAGGATGACGGTACTATCGAGGTCTACAAAAAGGACACCGATGGCAAGGCTTTGGCAGGTGCAACCTTTACCGCAACCGACAGCGCAACCGGAAAGAGCTATGTAATTGGCCCCACAGATTCCAAAGGTTATGCCGAAGCAACTCTTCCTTATGCGACATACACCGTAGTGGAATCCAAATTCCCGACCAACTACAGAGCCTACGGCACTTCCTCTTGGACGGTAACCCTTAACAGCAGTTCGCCTAACGGTACGATTACCATCAATGCAGTGAACGAGTTAATCCCCGGCAACTGCAAGATCGTAAAGACCAGTGAGGACGGCAAGGTTGATGGTATCGACTTTACTATCACAGGTAATGGTGTCAATAAGACGGTCACGACTGCAAACGGCGGTCAGATCACCGTTAAGGATCTTAAACCCGGCACCTATACTGTGACCGAGAAAGTAATCGACAAATACGAACCTCAGTCCAGTCAGAGCGTAACCATCGTAAGCGGTCAGACTGCAACGGTGAACTTCTCCAACACCCTCAAACGTGGCGACCTCAAGGTGACCAAAACCTCTGAAGACGGTCTCGTAGAAGGTGTACAGTTCAAGCTCACCGGAACCTCCCTCAGTGGCGAAACCATTGAGCAGTTCGCAGTTACCAATGCAAAAGGTATCGCAACCTTCTCTGATGTCCTCATCAGTGGCAATGTGAAATACACCTTGTCTGAGGTGAATGTAGAAGCACGATACGAAGTTCCTGCTTCTCAGTCTGTGGCTGTTGAGTGGAATAAGGTGACCGAAGCATCCGTTTATAACAAACTAAAGCGCGGTGACCTCGAAATCACCAAGGACTCCGAAGACGGTATGGTTGAAGGCGTTAAGTTCCGCTTGACCGGAACTTCACTTAGCGGTGAGAAGATTGATATGACGGCAACTACCGATAAAAACGGCATTGCCCGATTCGAAGATATCCTCATCACCGGTCACTCCAGCTATACAGTGACTGAGGTAGACACCAAGGCGTATTATATCACCCCTGCAACTCAGTCGGTATCTATCGCATGGAACGAGGTAACCCACAATTACTTCTATAACGAACTCAAGCGTGGCTCTCTCCGTGTGCAGAAGACCTCCGAAGATGGCTTCGTAGAGGATATGAGATTCCGCCTTACCGGTACTTCTGATTCGGGAATCAAGGTTGATGAAACCGCATACACCGATGCAAACGGCGTGGCAATCTTTGATAACATCCTCATCGGTTCGAACTATGTACTGAAAGAGGAACGCACCCCGACAAGATATGTTGTCCCTGCCGAGCAGAAAGTGGATATCGCATGGAACACCGTAACAGGTGCATCTGTTGAAAATATCCTCAAGAAATGGCGTGCTGATGTATTCAAGGTGGACGGCTATATCTATTGGGGTAATCCCGATGATGATTGGGATGGCGGTCTCGTTCCCGAAATGGCTGTGATGTCTCTTGACACTCCTTCTTCCGATGAGATGGTAAGTGAGTACGGATGGCCTTACGGAGAAACTCAGGGCGATGCAACCCTCGAAGGTGCAGTATATGGCGTGTATAAGAACGGTGACCTCGTTGACACCTACACCACAGACAAGAACGGTTGGTTTATTACCAAGTATTATCCTTGCGGTGACAATAACGAGTGGACTATCCGTGAAATCTCTGCGAGTGAAGGTTATTTGCTCGATCCCACCGTTTACTATGTGGATGCGTATCCCGGTAATTACAGCGTAGAGCTTAACACCGAGTATATCGACGTCTATGAAGCGATTATCCGTGGCAAGATCTCCATCATCAAACACGCTGACGATGGTTCGACTCAGATTGAGCATCCCGAAGAAAACGCAGTCTTTGAGGTGTTCCTCAAGAGTGCAGGTTCTTATGAGAATGCAAGAGAAACTGAGAGAGCATTGCTCGTAACCGATGAATACGGTTATGCCGAAACTCCCGACTGGTTGCCTTATGGTGTTTACACCGTAAAGCAGACCAAAGGTCTCGAAGGCAAAGAGCTTATGCCGGCATTTGACGTGCGAATCAATGAGGACGGCAAAACCTATCGCTACCTCATTAACAACGCCACCTTTGAAGCTGAAATTGAAATCGTAAAGAAGGACGCGGAAACCGGAAAGGTTATCCCTGCCTCCGGTATCGGTTTCAAGGTTCGCAATACCGACACAGGTGAATATGTGGTTCAGCACATCAACTATCCCACCCCGATGGACATCGAAATCTACTACACCGATGCAAGCGGAAAACTCATGCTTCCTTACGCGCTCCCTTACGGCAATTATGAAATTATTGAACAGAATACCTGCTTCGGATATGTGCTTGACAGCACTCCCGTAGCCTTCAAGGTGGACGGTTCTACCGACCTCGTAACTGTGGTCAAGTCGAACTACGCGCAGAAAGGAACAATCACCATTTCCAAGTTCGGCGAAGTCTTCTCCTCTGTGGTTGAGAAGGAAGGCATCTATCAGCCTGTGTATGAAAGCAAAGGCTTGGAAGGCGCAGTCTATGAAGTAATCGCAGTAGAGGATGTAATCACTCTTGACGGTACTACCCGATACACCAAAGGTCAGGTAGTGGCAACCATCACGACCGGTAAGGACGGCAAGGCTACCACTGAGCCTCTCTATCTTGGCAAATACGAAATCCGTGAAATCAAAGCTCCTTACGGCATGGTGCTTAATACCGAACCCGTGAGCGTGGAACTCGTCTATGCCGGAGAGCATGTGGAGATCACCGAAACCTCTGCATCCTTCACTAACGAGCGACAGAAGATGGTCATCGACCTCAAGAAGACCATGGAGAACGATGAAATCTTCGGTATCGGTATGAACGGTGAGATTACCAATGTACAGTTCGGTATGTATGCAGCCGAGGACATGACTGCCGTTGACGGCAAAGTCATCCCCAAGGATGCACTTATCGAAACCGCATACTGCGATAAAGACGGTAACATTGTATTTGCGACAGACCTTCCCGTAGGCGCAAAAGTATATGTCAAGGAAATCCACACCGACTGCCACTATGTACTGAACGATGAATCCTTCAAGGTGGACTTCGACTATGCAGGTCAGGAAACCGAAACTGTCCGTGATACTGTTAACGGCGGCGAAGCAATCGAAAACGAAATCCTTCGTGGCGACATTGTCGGCAAGAAGATTGACGAAGACGGCTTCACCATCTGCGGTGCATTGTTCGGTCTCTTCCGTGCAGATGAAACCGAGTTCACTGATGAAACAGCAATCCTTACTTGTGAATCTAACGAAATTGGTATCTTCTATTTCGAGAATGTACCTTACGGCAAGTGGATTGTTCGTGAAATCAAGGCAGCTCCTGCCTTCGTTCTTAACGAAACCAACTACGAGGTAACCATCGATGAAGACGGTGAAACCGTAGAAATCGAAGTTGAGAACAAGTTCATTACCGGCTCCGTTCAGACCATCAAGGTGGATAAGGACTATCCCGAAAACACCCTTGCCGGTGCCGTGTTTGAAATCTATGTCGATGTGGATAACAACAAGGAATTCGACAAGGAAATCGACCTGCTCGTTGGCGAGATGATTGAGGGCGAAAACGGTGTTCACACCTATGAGAAGCTCCGCTATAACGGCTACTTCCTCCATGAGAAATCCGCACCCGAAGGCTTCCTCAAGGACGATGGCTATTACTATTTCGAAATCCGTGTAAACGGCGAAGTGGTAACTGTTGAAAACGAGGCTGGCATTGGTTTCACCAATCAGGTTATCAAGGGCAATGTGGAACTCACCAAGGTCGATGCCGAAAAGACCGACACCAAGCTCGGTGGCGCAGTCTTTAAGATCTACGCAGACACCAATGCTAACGGCGAATACGATGCTGAAGATAAGTTCGTAACAGAGCTTACCGATAACGAAGGTGTTTACCGTGCTGAAGGCCTCCGATACGGTGGCTACTTCTGCGTTGAGGAATCCGCACCTGTTGGCTTCGTAGCTGACACAAAGGCTTATTATTTCGAGATTCGCACTGACGGTGAAACGATTGTAATCGCTAACACCGAAGACGGTCTCTTCACCAATAAGCCTATCACTGGTGAACTTGAAATCATCAAGACCGATATTGCAGACGGCAAGCCTCTTGCAAATGTCGGTTTCCGCATCAAAGATGCAGACGGCAATACCGTAATCGAAGGCTTCACTGACGAGAACGGCATCGCCAAATTTACTCTCCGCTATGGCAAGTACACCTATACCGAGTTCAAGTGCTTGGACGGCTACTATGCCAATACTGAGGAATATCCCTTTGAGATCAAGGAAGACGGTCAGATCATTAAGGCAGAAATGACTAATGAGAAGATTCCTGTTCCCGACAGTCCTCAGACCGGAGATAACTCAAACCTCGGCTTTTGGATTGGTCTTGCAGCCGTTGCACTCGGCGGTCTTGTGGCTACCGTAATTATCGGCTTCAAGAGAAAGAAGGAAGATGAGGATGAGTAATGATGAAAAAGGTGTATATCTGCGCCCCTCTCGGTGGTGATGTTGAAAGTAACCTCGAAAGAGTAAAGCGATATACCCGATACGCATTAATGTGTGGCACGGCTCCGGTCGTGCCACATTTTTATGCACTCTGCCTTGATGATAACGATCAGACAGAAAGAGAAATCGGGTTAGCCGCTGGACTCGGTATGCTTTGGTTTTGCGATGAACTGTGGGTGTTCGGTCAGGACATTACAGAGGGGATGAAACAGGAATTACAGTTCTGCAAACACCTCAACATTAAAACCCGTTATGTAAGCGAAAAAGAAATCCGTAAGAAAATTGGAGGTATTAAGCATGAATAAGAAAATTGTAAGAATTCTTCTCTGTGTCGCAATGGTGACAATCATCCTGTCTGCTTTTTCAATGACTGCCTTTGCAGCCGGAGATGTGGCAGGTGCTATTGAAAGCACGTGGAATACCGCAAAGGAACAGGTGAAGACAGTAGTTAACAACGTGGTCTTTCCCGTAGTGGATATGATCCTCGCCATTCTCTTCTTCGTGAAGGTTGGTACGGCATACTTCGACTACAGAAAGCACGGTCAGTTTGAGTTTACCGCACCTGCGATTTTGTTCGCCTGTCTGATCTTTACTCTTACCGCACCCCTTTATATCTGGACGATTATCTAAGGAGGTGTCGGCATGAACTTTTTTGAAGGCGAACTCCGTCAAATGTTTGGTAACGCTGAGAGCATCAGCGATGCCAAGTTTGTCGGAAAAACCATGCTTGGCAAACTGGACGATGACCTGCTTGTAAAAGCGCAGTTTATCTCCACCAATATATCCAAGCACTATGATGCAATTCAAATCTCAATTCTCAACCGAACAGACGGTGTAGTTGATAAGGAAACGATGCTTTTCGGCGATATCATCGGTACAAAAATGACGCGATGTTCTGACAAAGTCAATCCGTATATGTGGGAAGAATGTGTCGGTAAGGCATATTGGTATACGCCGCTGACGATTTCCGAAAAGGCTCAGATTTCGGATACCGTTCTTGATTACGTTGAGATGTTTCAGGAAAACAGCCTTGCTATGCAGTTCAAGTAAAGGAGGTTAATGGCTTATGTTTGAATGGCTCGGAGATATTATCGGTGGCATAGGTGATGCCATCGGTGGTACTTTTGAAGGAATCAGCGAAGCACTTGCCAACAGTATATTCGAGGCTATGCTCGCTTGGCTCTATGAGATTGTTTACGATGCCATAGCCGACTTCTTTGAACTGATGGGAAATATGGGCGCGGAAATCTTTGACTTGGCGTGGGTACAAGCAACCGTCAAACTGTTTACGCTGTTTGGGTGGTCGCTTTTTGTGGCTGGCTTGGTTGTGGCGATATTCGATGTTGCAATCGAGTATCAAAACGGTCGAGCCAGTCCCAAAACCACCGCACTCAATATCCTCAAAGGTTTCTTTGCCTGTTCTCTGATAGGCGTAGTCCCGATAGAGCTGTATAAGTTCTGTATAACACTACAAAACACCTTTGCTCACGATCTTGCAGCTCTCGGTGGCGCAAGCCAGTCCTTTGAGTTGGGCATCACGGCGAAAGGTGTGTTGGTGGGCAGTTTCTTTGCCGGCAACATGTCCTCGCAATTAGGACTCATGTCCTTGCTCTGTATGATCGCATTTGCCTACTGCGTAATAAAGATATTCTTTCAGAACATCAAGCGCGGTGGCATTTTGCTCGTGCAGATGTCGGTCGGCGCACTCTATATGTTCTCCGTGCCGAGAGGATATACGGACGGCTTTGTGCAGTGGATAAAGCAGGTAGCCGCTATCTGCTTAACGGCGTTTATGCAGACAACCTTGCTCTACCTCGGACTGATGACATTCCCGTCAAACATGTTGCTCGGACTCGGCATTATGCTTGCAGCTAACGAAGTGCCGAAGATTGCACAGCAGTTCGGCTTGGATACCAGTGTCAGAGTGAATATGATGAGCGTTGTACACGCATCTTCGACTGCGGTCAACCTTACACGTTCACTGGCAAAAGCGAAATAAGGACGGTGTGATATGAAAGCTAATCTCGAACTCGAAAGAGAGGACATGTATGTCGACCGTGATATCCAAATAGATGACGAGAACGGCCAACAGATAGTGGCATACTTGGAAACGCTGTTTGATGTGAATAAAAAGTTCAATCTAAACCTCGACTCCGAGGCAGGTGAGTGGGTGAACATGTACGGTATTTATAATCCGTGCAGCGACTTTCTTACCGTTGAATGTGTTATCAGCACGGACGATAAAAATGAAACTTTTTATTACACACCGACTGAAGCTGAAGCCAAACTCATCAAGGATATGATTACGCAGAAAATCCAAGAAGAACATGGACAAACACCTATCGAATTTTGCTTGGATCCCGGTTCAACAGAAGATCAAACTATGGGAGGTATGTAAATGACACAATATCTTTACCCTCAGAATCTTAAAGCCACAGCAAATCTGTGGCTTTGGAGTCTGAAAGATTTTATGATAATGGGTATTGCAGCTTTGTTATCCATCATCATTTTGGTGAATACAGGATTTGCAATTCCTGCCGCCGCAACCTTGTGTTATGGCTTTTTGACAATCAGGATGGACGAAACTACCATCCTCGATTTTATCCGATACGCTGTGAAGTATTTTATATCCACACAGCAGTACTATGAATGGAGGTGATTACAGTGGCAAAGGATACCACACAGAAAAAGAGAAAAGGACATTCCGTGCAGGATTTAATGGGAGTCAAAACATTTACGAAATACGGTCTCGCCACCAACAAAGGCGAACTGCTTTTTTATCAGGTGGCGCCGACCAATATCTCGGTTTTATCTCATATCAATATTGAGATTAAGATACGCCATTTAATGATGGTGTTGTCGTCCATTCCCGATATTGAAATTACCTGCACAGACTCGTCTGAGTGCTTCGATGACAATAAGGCATATCTGCACGACAGAACCGATGAGGAAACCAATCCCAAGGTGAGAAAGCTCATCAAAAAGGATATTGAGTTCCTCGACCAAATCCAAATGGAAATGGCAACGGCTCGACAGTTCCTCTTCATCGCAAGATGCAAGAAGATGAAACCCTCGCAGGTGTTCAGAACGGCAAACAGCATCGAGCAGACCATCACCGAACAAGGCTTCGAAACACACAGACTGAAGAAGGACGAAATCAAGCGTTTCCTTGCTCTGTACTTCGATGCTTCCATGAACGGCGAACACATGCCGGATGTGGATGGGGAACAGTTCTTTGAGGTGACGGACGATGATGAGGAAGATTAGCATAATTTTATCTCTTCTGTTGTCGGCGGCGCTTGCCGTCGCTGTGTTTAAGATCGTGCAGACGATTAACATACAGCAGAAAGAAAAAGAAGACTTTCAAATCATTGCCGAACTTGTTAATACACCTACAATTCCCGATGAAACGGTTAGCGCGGAAGAAACCGATGAAAAGAAATCCGAAACTGAAAGCACCCGAAACATCGCACCTGTCCTCGAACAGAATGCAGACTGTATCGGGTGGATTTTTATTGACGGCACAAACATCAACTATCCCGTGATGCACACACCCGATAATCCGCAGAAATATCTGCGACTGAGTTTTGAAAAGAAATATAGTCAGTCGGGTGTGCCGTTTCTTGACGGAAGGTGCAGTTTGCAAGACGGCAACCTCATCATATACGGACACAACATGAAGAACGGAACAATGTTCTCCGATCTTAAAAAGTACCTCGACACCGACTTTCGAGAAGCTCATAAAACAATTGAGTTTCAAACGGCAGACGGTGTCTTTTTGTTTGAGGTAAACGATGTGATACGAACAAATATCTCAGACGAAAGGTACAACCAAATTAATTCAACAGACGGTCGCATTCTCGCATTGTCCACTTGTTATGGCAGTGCAAAGAGCGACCGTCTACTCATTATTGCAAAGGAGGTTACGACCTAATATGGCTAAAAGAAAACCCAAAGAACTGACACCCGAACAAGTAGAGGAAATTCGCACAAAAGACTTCTTCGACTGTATCCTGCCCGGCACCGTCAAGTTCTTCACCGACCATTATATTGTCGGTGACAGTTACCGATGCGCATGGGTAATCCGTGAGTATCCGCCTTCTACTGAGGAACAGGCAATTTTGTCGCAGCTTGCAGATAGAAACGGTGTTACGCTCCGAATTTATCACAGGCTTGTTGAACCTCTCGAACAGAGGAAGATTATTCAAAATGCCACACGCAGAAATAAGATGAAGTCCACGGGTAACGATGTAAACGAAACCATCGAAGCTGAAGGCAATCTGCAAGACGTTATTGAAATGCTTGCGAACCTTCGCAAGAACAGAGAGTGTCTGTTGCATTGTTCAGTGTTCATTGAATTGAACGCCAAGAGCATGGATGCACTTCGTGAACTCCAAAGCGAAATCGCAATGGAACTTACACGCTCCAAAATCTCGGTGGACAGATTAACCCTTCGTCAAAAAGAAGGCTTTCTTTCTGTTCTGCCTGTGGGCGCAAATCAATTCGGCGCACAGTATGAACGAGTGCTTCCGGTGTCAAGCGTGGCGAATCTTTATCCCTTTAACTTTTCGGGTAAGACAGATCCCAAAGGCATCTATATCGGCCGCGATAAATTCGGCACAAATATACTTGTAGACTTTGACCGCAGGGCAGAGGACAAGACAACGAGTAATATCCTTATTCTCGGTAACTCGGGACAGGGTAAATCGTATCTGCTTAAACTTCTGCTCACAAATATCCGGGAATCAGGAAAGCACATTATCTGTCTCGATCCCGAAAGTGAGTATGAGGACTTGTGTGCAAGCCTCGGTGGTTGTTATGTGGATTTCCTTTCGGGTGAACACACCATCAATCCTCTTGAACCGAAGGCGTGGACGGACGGCGCGGATGAAAGCGACTTGTCTGCTCCCGAAGCCTTCCGCAAGGTGACAAGGCTTAGTCAGCACATCGCTTTCCTTAAAGACTTTTTTAGAAGTTATAAGGATTTTACCGATGCGCAGATTGATACGATTGAGATTCTGCTCTCAAAACTGTATGCAAGGTTTGGCATTACCGACACCACCGACTACAGTAAGCTGAAACCAACCGACTATCCTATCATGAGCGACTTTTATAAGCTCTGCGAGGAAGAATTTATGACATACGACAGACAGAGAAAATACCTCTATACCGAGGAAACTCTGCAAGAGGTGTGCCTCGGAATCAACTCCATGTGTGTCGGTGCAGAATCCAAGTATTTCAATGGTCACACAAATATCGTTGACGATGCTTTTCTTGTGTTCGGTGTCAAAGGTCTCATGGATACAAACAAGCGCCTCAAGGATGCAATGCTATTCAATATTCTATCTTTTATGAGTAATCAGTTGCTCGGCAAGGGCAATACCGCCGCATCCATTGATGAGTTGTATTTATTCTTAACGAATATGACGGCAATTGAGTATATCCGAAATGCAATGAAGCGAGTGAGAAAGAAGGACTCTTCCATAATCCTTGCATCGCAGAACATTGAGGACTTCTTGATTCCGTCCATCCGTGAGTTTACCAAACCGTTGTTCAGTATTCCTACGCATCAGTTCCTGTTCAATGCAGGTCAGATCAATCCGAAGGAATATATGGATGCCTTGCAGGTAGAAGCGAGTGAGTTTGAACTCATCAAATACCCGGAACGCGGTACTTGTCTTTACCGTTGCGGCAATGAGCGATATCTCTTGCAGGTAATTGCACCCGATTATAAATCGGCACTCTTCGGCAAGGCTGGTGGTCGCTAATGGCAGCACCTGCTGTAGCCGCTGTTGCGAAAAAAGTCATTGTCTATATTCTCACGGATGAAAAGGCGCTCAAGTTTGTGCTTGGTGTGGTGCTCGGTATTATCATCATTATTTTACTTCCGCTTGGAGTAATAATCGGTGTGCTGAACGGTGATGTGGAGATAGATCCCGACCGAATGCAAGAGATGATAGTACAAAACCTATCCGCTGAAGAACAGGCTATGCTCCAAGGCATTGAGGATACGATGTATGGCATTGAAGACGGAATGACAAACGCCGGTTACGGCAACCAAAGAGTAACGGAGGCGCAAGTGCTTTATGTGCTTGCGCTTTCGTCTCACTCTGCGGAAGACGGGTTCGTGGATAAGCTCGTGGGGTGCTTTGCTGGGGAGCAAACCGATGAACAGTTAATCACTGCCGTTAATTCCGCTTTCGGCACAAGTATAACGGCTCAGGATTTCACCAACGTAATGTCCAACATCCGAAACGCCTATATCGACACCTCAAACTATACAGATCCCAACACCAAGAACAGCACCGACCTTGTGATGTGGGCAGAATATGCCGCTGATAAAGGTTGGGGTTATGTGTACGGCACTTACGGAACGGTACTGTCAGAATCTATGCTGACAGCCAAGATGGAACAGTATCCCGATGAGGTGGCGACTAAGGAACAGTTCATCCGTGATACTTGGCTCGGCAAGAGAACCGCCGACTGTGTCGGCCTTATCAAAGGTTACGGTTGGTTCAACACGGTAAGTCAAGAAACCGTTATTGGTGCAAACAATATGCAAGATTGGAGTGCCAACGGCATGTACGATGCAGCAACGGTCAAAGGAGAAATATCTACCATTCCCGAAACACCCGGACTCGCCGTATGGAAGGACGGACACATCGGCATTTATATCGGCGATGGAAATGTCGTTGAAGCCTACGGCACAGAACAGGGTGTTATTAGATCAGTACTTGCTGACGGCGGTTGGACACACTGGCTTGAAGTGCCGAGCATTACTTATACAGAAGAATAATATTTGAACAGGAGGAAAACACGTTGACTGAAAAACGAAAAGCCGAATTGATTGGTCGAATGGTCGAGTGGCTTGGAGAGTATGAGAGAGGGCAAGAGTTATATGACTTACTTCATACTACTATCGGTATGTCGGATGATGAAATCCGTGAGGTAGGTCTCACCTCGTTAAGTGAATATTTTGAAAAGCCACTTGATGCGGAAATGCTGAAAAAGCTCGTCAACTATTGCATAAATGAAGGAACGGAACATTCCGAAGATGGTAATTGGGCAATCTCATACAACGAACTTTATTATCACTTTGATGTGGATGTGAACGACACCAACGGAAACGGAAAAGCATTGGTTGAGGAACTAAAAAAGCGTGATGAAATCGCAGAGTTGATTATGACGGAAGACTGTATCGAAATCAACTTCCATCTGCAATACTGCGAGAACTGTCAGAACGGTAATCCGGCAAGCGTGCTATCCCTTATCGGATGCAATATCTATGACGAGCACTTGGATCATGAGGATACACGTCCAGAGAAAACGGACGAAATTCCAAAGGTGAAACTCAAAGCCTTTGATAAAGAGTGGGAGCTGACACCCGAAGTAACGGCTATCCTTGTTCCCGACTTTATGGGAAGGGAACAACTCAATATCGGTATTAACTTATACACCGAAGATGAAAATGGATTGAAAGCGTTTGCTGAATTAACAAAGCACTTTAATGAATTTATCGGTCAGAAAAACTGTGCTTATGTTGATACCAATAACTGCCCGTATGCTGAACAACTTCTCGAACAAGGCATTGCCATAGACACCGGACTCACAAAACAGAGTGGATATTGCTCCTATCCGCTTTGGCTTTTTAACGAAGACTTTCTGAAAAGTGTAAACAGTAAAATTTACGACTTATATTCGGAAAGCTTTGACGAGTATATGGAGTCCATGCATTCAAGCGAAGACGAAGGTCAGACCTTCGGGATGTGAGGTGATAGTATGGCCGGAAAAATTAAATCAATTCACGGCATTTATAAAAAGCATGGCCGTGATGCATTCCTCGATGCCGCTGAGTATTACAGCGATCATGTAAATCGTGGCAGCATTGAGAAAACCATTGATGAAATGGAATCTCGGTGGTATGACTCATCCCATCGGCAGACCGAAGCTGAGAAAATGGTTGAGGACTATAATAACGGTCTCACTGTTCTCAATAACCCAAGCCTTGCCTGTGCCGATACAGGTCAGGGCATGGGCATGTAGGAGGTGAAAGTATGCAAAAAATTGAAGTGTTGATGACAACACAAAATCATGGTGCAGTCATAGACTCATTTTTTATTGATAAAATCGTTGAAGTATCCACGAAGGAACTGAGCGATGTTATCAATAACATGTACGGCGATTACGATTTTATATCCGCACACCAAGACAGTATGTATGTTGATGACAAGGGCAACAATCACGCTATTCTGTTAAAGACCAAAAACTGCATTGACGGGTTCGTGATAATGGACGAAGATCCCGAAAGACAGATTGGATATATTCAGGATGCCGCACACCTGCAGATAATGGAAGTGTATCCGTCCTTGCATTTGCATCAGCGAGAGATGGTCAGTCTCGTAGATATGGCAGTAGAACGAAGCCTCGCAGGTCAAACGGAAGGCTCGTATTATTTCAAACTCTACGATTATGCCAGTCAGTGCCGTGGCGGTAATTTCAACGACGGTCTGTTTGCAGAAATGCTTATGGACAGACCGGAAATAGCCGGTGTCGATTACGACATTGAAGATGGTATGGTGTACATTGACATAAGCGAAGAATTCAGAACCGTTGAGAATAACGATAACCTTCGTGAAATCACCAAGGATGAATTCGACGTCATATGCGCAAAGCACACCTTATGGTTTCATGAAGCCGGTGGCGAACAAGCTGACTTCTCGAACTGTCTTCTCAAGGGTTTGAGTCTGTACCGAAAGGAACTTCCCAATGCAATCTTTAACGGTGCAAAAATTGTGGACTGCGATTTTAGTTATTCGACAATGCTTTGTTCTGAGTTTAAGAACGCCGTGTTTTATAACGTTCAGATGATAGATGCAGACGTTAAAAGTTCCGACTTTAGCGGTGCGGTATTTAAGCGTTGCGAACAACCTCGTATGGATGCAAGCGATTGTAACTTTACGGATGCATCGTTTTATGATTGCAATATGTACGATGCAGAATTTGAGGGAAGTTGTATTCAGGGCATAACTCGTGAAAACTGCGATGATGGTTCTATCCGAGATTATGATTGCTATGACAATCTTGAAGAATGGCAAGCCGTACAAGACGGCTCTGCGATAACTATGTGAAAGGAGAATGTGAAATGAAAACAGCATCAATTACGGTTTCCTTTGATGAGGAAAAATTAAACGCACTCAAAATGTATCTTGAACAGAAGGACATTAAGACAGAGGATGAACTTGTAAAGGCGTTGGAGGTTTTGTATACAAAAACAGTCCCTGCCGGAGTGCGTGAGTTTATCGATATGCGTTCGGGCGTAATGCCGAAAGCAACTGCTCCGAAACCGAGGAAGGCAAAAACTTCTGTCTCTTCTGCTGTGGGCGAAGCCAAACCGGAGGTGTAAGTATGGATCATCAGGAAATATCATTATTCTTTGCTGAAGCAAGATTATTTGCGTTGCAGAAGTATCTTGCCGAAGAAGGCGCTACAGTAAGCGATAAACTTGCCGAGCGTTTTACGGAACTGTATGAACAGTATGTACCGGAGGAAGAACGCTTCATGATTGAAGCGGATATTGAAAGACAAGATGCAGAAGACCGAGCAGAAACCGAAGCGCGAAAACGCTTCGGTGTTTTTCATATACGTGACGGTGGGGAAGACTCGTATTTTAAGAGCGAATTATTTCATTCGTTCTTAGCGGTTGCTCATCGTTACCGATTATATGATCGTGGAGAGTTAAGCTCACAGCCAAAAACATTCCACGATGCATTCGGTGAAACCATTCCAATCCCCGAAGAAGTGTACAACGATTTTCGTGAAGACATAAAAACTGATAGCCGTGTGCTTGGTGTTTATGAATTCAACCTTGACGATGGCACAGCATCTGTATGTCAGAATCAGGATAACGAATGGTCTGCGTACAATCTCAGTCATGTATCTACGGCAGCGTTCAGGGCATACCGAAGTACCTATATTCCGTATGAAGAACGTGAAGCTATAATGAACGAATATCTTAACGGTAAGGAAATCGAAATACCCGATGACAGCGAAGCACCTGCGATGCAGATGTAAGCCACAGTGTCGCCCTGTGAGCCGAGTTTGACTCACGGGCGAGCAAACACCCGTCCTAACCAAAGTCAAACGATTTTGGGCGACTTTGGCCACCAGTCGAAGTCGTAGGGATGGGTGGTGTGCGACTGAGTCGAAAGAAAGCAGGAGAAAGGAAAGGTGCCGCACTGCGACACCTTTCCGTTTTACTTCGGACGGCAACGCCGACCGTTTAAGGCTTTTTGCCACTTTTGTAAAGACGGAATACTGGTGTGCAGCCTCTTTCGAGGGTTACACCTTTGGTGTGAAGCCTGTCAAAATTCCCTAAAACAACATTACGAACACGAAAGGAGAGAAAAATATGGCTGTATCGAAAGATAAGGAACGCTTTGTAATCTACCTATATCCCGAAACCTTGGAGAAAGTAAACGAACTGTACCGACAGGATGACTGTCATTCTCGATCACAGTTTATTGAAAAAGCACTTCGCTTTTATATCGGGTACATCCTTGCAAACGATGATGTATCCTACCTCCCGACAGCAATGCTTTCAAATATGAAAAGTATTGTAGCGGAGAGCGAGAACAAGATTAGCAAAATGCTTTACAAGATTGCAATTGAGTTGGGTATGGTTCAAAACGCATTTGCGTGGTCTCATCAGGATATCAGTGAAGAAAGTTTTGCTGTTCTTCGTCAAGCCGTTGAATCGGAAGTGAAAGGTATCAATGGGATGATTGACTTTGAAAAAGCGGTGGAATGGCAGAAAGAGAGCGTGTAATAAATGGCAAAGCTCGTCACAAAGTTCAAATATCTTAACGGCAAATCCAACGGACGTGCAGCTCGGTATGCTAAATATATCGGAACTCGTGAAGGCGTTGAGAAAATAGACGAGTCTCACAAGTTCGCACCTGCGACCAAGCGACAAGAAAAGTTGATTGCAAAAATCTTAAAAGACTTTCCCGATGCTGAAGATATGCACGAATATACTGACTATCTTAATAAGCGTACAGTTGGTAATGCGAGTGAGTTTATATCTCGCGCACTGGAAGATAACGCAGAAGAAATGATGGAGATGAAGACCTACGCCGACTACATTGCTACTCGTCCGAGAGCCGAGCGATTCGGTAGTCACGGGTTGTTTACCGATGACGGTGTAGAGGTGAAACTCCAAGAGGTGTCGGATAACATTCGTAAATACGAAGGGAATGTCTGGACCATAGTAATCTCTTTGCGCCGAGAGGATGCAGAGCGACTTGGGTTTGCTACAGGAGAACGGTGGCGAGATATGCTGCGTTCACAAACGGCAACGCTTGCCGAAAACTTCAAAATACCGTTAAAGGATCTGCATTGGTATGCCGCGTTTCATAATGAAAGTTACCATCCGCATGTGCATCTAATGGTGTACTCAGAAAAGAAACACGATGCATACCTTACCCGAAACGGAATAATGAAAATGCGTTCTGCTTTTGCAAAAGACATATTCGGTCAGGACTTGATGTGTTCGTATAAAAGGCAAACGGAAATCCGTGATAACTTGCGATCGGAGAGCAAGCAGGTGGTCGCTGAAATTGTTTCGCAAATCAATGCAGGTATTTATAACAATCCTAACATAGAGGAACAACTGACAGAACTCGCTGACCGGCTCTCTAAAACGAAAGGTAAAAAACAATACGGATATCTGAAAGCCGATGTGAAGGCCATAGTTAATCGCATTGTCATGGAACTTGCCGCCGATGAGCGTATTGCAAAACTCTATGATTTGTGGTATGAGCAAGCGGAAGAAATTCGCCGAACCTACACAAATGAGATGCCAAAACGAATTCCGCTTGTGGATAATAAAGAGTTCGCTCCGATTAAAAATGCAGTAATAAAAGAAGCGATGAATTTGCTTAAAGGTCGTTATGAAATCGAAGAACTGCCAAGCGATGAGATTGAAACTGAGCCGACAACCACTGATTATGAATCAACAGATCCACCGCATGAGCCGTCTGAGTATGAACGGCTTTTATTTAAAGCGCAGACCGGAAATAAGTGGTCGCAGTATGCGTTAGCGAAACTGTTGCTCGACCGTGGCGGTGAACATTTTAATTCTAACGAAGCAGTCGAATGGCTGATAGAATCTGCACAGCAAAATTATACGGTAGCAAAATATAAGCTCGGCAAAATCTTTCTCAAGGGCGAAGATGTCCCCAAGGATGTTGGTTATGCTTTGCGATGGCTGGAAGAAGCGGTTGAAGATGAAAACTCCTACGCAGAATATTTGCTCGGCAAGACTTATCTCAAAGGAGAGGATGTTGACCAAGACTTGCTATATGCCGAAGACCTGCTTCGCCTTTCGGTTAAGCATGGGAACAAGTATGCAAAATATACACTCGGAAAGGCATTGCTTGACGGAGAACATATAACGCAGAACATACCCGAAGGCTTGGAGTTGCTGAAGGAGTCGGCAGGTGCAGGGTTCGGTGCAGCTCAATACCTATACGGCAAACTTTTATACAAAGGCGAATTGCTCCCCAAGAATATTGAAAGAGCCATTGCCTACATTGAAAGTGCCGCGAATCAGAATAACTCATACGCATCATACCTTGCCGGAAAGATACGACTCACCGAAGACTCGGTGCGAGATGTCCGGAAAGCAATACGGCATTTTGAAACAGCCGCCGAAAGCGGAAATCATTATGCCGAATATCAACTCGGAAAAATCTATCTGTACGGCAAAGATGTGCCTCGTGATTACGACAAAGCTATGGAATATCTGCGAGCCTCTGCGGAACACGGTAACCAGTACGCAGAACAACTCATCCACAGCATTGAAAGTAACCGCCATTGGTCTGCGGCGATGGGATCTATTAGGTTACTTCATCATCTGAGCCGTCTGCTACAGCAACAGATGGAAGAAAGAGATAAGGCAAAACTCGGTCAGATAGACCGTAAATTAAAACGCATCATTGATGAGAAAAAGCAAGCTCAAGGTTTGCGACAAGGTTAATAAATTAAAGAAGGAGATGAGAAAGTGTCAACCTATATTCATTTTACAGAAGCGCAAAAAGAACAGGCTCGGCAGACTGACTTGGTGGAATTACTTCGCAGTCAGGGTGAAAGACTGAAACCGTCAGGACGGGAGTTTGAATGGCGTGATGGTTCGGAAAAAGTCACGGTAAGAGGTAATCTATGGTTTCATCAGTACGAAGAAGTCGGCGGTGATGCCATTGACTTCGTCCGCAGGTTTTATAACAAGAACTATCCCGAAGCGATGCAATATCTGCTCGGTGGGTGCAGTGGCAGACTTGTAGTATCACCGCCCGTACAGAAAGAACCGCCTCCGCCTTTCGAACTGCCACAAAAGAATGATAACATGCGCCGAGTCTATGCATACCTTCTCAACAAGAGAGGGATAGACCGAGAAGTCCTATACGCATTCGCTCATGCAGGGATGATTTATGAGTGTGCAAAGTATCATAACGCAATCTTTGTGGGCTTTGATAAAAACGGAAAAGCGGTTCATGCTCACAAGCGCGGAACAGGATCGGAGAGCAGTTACAAAGGCAACGTTGCAAGCGGTATCCCGGAGAACAGTTTCCACTGGACCGGAAAGAGTGACAAGCTCTATTTATTTGAGGCGCCAATAGATATGCTGTCCTTCATTTCAATGAACAAGGACGGCTGGCGAAATCATAGTTATGCCGCAAGTTGCGGAGTGGCAGATAGAGTGCTGTTCCAAATGCTTTCGGATAACCCCAATATCAAGACGGTCTACCTCTGCCTTGATAATGATGAAGCAGGGCATAAAGCGAACAAAAGAATATCGGATAAACTGTTCACGCAGGGCATCCAAACTGAAATCCTCGTACCAAGTCATAAGGACTGGAACGAGGATTTGTTATTTTCTGAAGAAAGTGAGGATGAGGATCAATGTCAAGTATTACAACAGTAATAATCGTTGGTGCGGTTATGTTTACCGTGCTTGGCGGTGTAACGCTTCTTGCACACATCTACAGTCTTAACAACATCAAGTCGAAGACTGTCGGTGACGGACAGCACGGAACTGCTCGGTGGGCGAATAAATCGGAAATCAAAAAGACATATCAGCACGTTCCGTTTACGCCAAAGAAGTGGAGAAAACAAGCGACCAATGGTGAAACTCCGACCGTGAGCAGAATTATAAAAAAGAAGCTGTTCAGAAAGAAGAAAACAGAACAACCCGAATCCGAACTGCCACAGGGAATTGTAGTAGGCTGTTACGGTGGCAAGAATAACACTACCGCCATGATTGATACCGGTGATGTTCACGCATTGATGATCGGCGCGGCCGGTGTCGGTAAGACTGCTTATTGGTTATATCCCTGTATCGAATATGCCGCCGCATCCGGCATGTCCTTTCTATCAACCGATACCAAAGGCGACGTTATGAGAAACTACGGTCATATCGTTAAGCAATATGGATATAATGTGTCGGTTATTGACCTCCGTAATCCCACGCGCTCTAACGGCAATAACCTGCTCCATCTTGTGAATAAATATATGGACAGGTATCAGGAAAGCGGTCTGCTCGTTCATAAAGCGAAAGCAGAAAAGTATGCAAAGATTATCTCAAAGACAATCATCCTATCAGGCATGGATGCCGCCTCCTTCGGTCAGAACGCATACTTCTACGATGCAGCCGAAGGCTTGCTCACGGCAACAATTCTGCTCGTGGCAGAGTTCTGTCCGCCCGAAACACGACATATCGTATCGGTATTTAAAATCATTCAGGAACTGCTGACACCATCCAAAAAGAAGGGGAGAAATGAGTTCCAGTTGCTGATGGAAAGACTGCCTAACGACCATAAGGCAAAATGGTTCGCAGGCGCAGCTCTCAATACAGCCGAACAGTCAATGGCATCGGTTATGTCCACCGCATTGTCCCGACTCAATGCATTCCTTGATTCCGAACTTGAACAGTTGCTCTGCTTCGATACAGAAATAGATGCTGAGAAGTTCTGTTCCGAGAAGTCGGCAATCTTTGTCATTATGCCGGAGGAAAATCCCAACACGTTCTTTATGATTTCGCTTATTATTCAGCAGCTTTACCGAGAGATACTTGCCGTTGCTGATGAGCATGGCGGCAAGCTCGAAAACCGTTGTGTCTTCTTCTGCGATGAGTTCGGCACTCTTCCTAAAATCGAGTCTGCGGAAATGATGTTCTCTGCATCACGTTCTCGTAGATTGCAGATTGTACCTATCATCCAGTCCTTTGCACAGCTTGATAAAAACTACGGAAAGGAAGGTGCGGAGATTATAGTAGACAACACGCAGCTCACCATCTTCGGTGGCTTTGCACCCAACAGTAGTTCTGCTGATATTTTGTCAAAGGCACTCGGCAGCAGAACGGTAATGTCCGGTTCCGTATCACGCGGTAAGAATGATCCGTCACAGTCTCTGCAAATGATAGAACGACCGTTGCTAACGCCCGATGAACTTAAATCAATGCCCAAAGGTCAGTTCGTAGTCATGAAGACGGGTGTGCATCCGATGAGAGTGAAATTAAAACTCTTCTTTAAGTGGGGAATTGAGTTCGATAAGGATAATCCGTACACCGTAGCAGATAACGGTGGACGAGAGGTTAAGTATGCCGAGAAGAAGGATATTCTTGACGGTATTATTCGCAAATACCATCCCGAAGAACTTGATGAGAGGATACCGAGCGAGAATGACGGAACATATGGTGGACAAGCTCAGAAGGAAAGTCAAAGCCATGAACCTCAGACCTCTACACCGCCAAGTGATGATAAGAAGGGTAAAGGCGGCGGCATGAAGTCTATCGCTCCGAACAATCATGCAAAGCACACGCCAACGGAGGTGAAACCGAATGAGCCGTCTTAACTCGATTTATCGTTCCGAATTACCACACCGCGCCGTCTCGGTTTATATCTATCTTTCAGACCGTGCTAATAAAGACGGTGAATGTTGGCCGGCAATACCGACTATGTCAAAAGACCTTAAACTGTCGCAGTCAACAATCCGCAGAGCACTCCACGATCTGAGAAAGGAAGGCTTACTGACTACCGAACAGCGTTACCGGAAGACAGGCGGTAAAAGTAGTCTGTTATACAAACTGAGCAGATAAAAAATAAACCACCTTCCACCAAGGGATAACTATATCCTTTCGGTGGTAGGTGGTACCTGTCATGATGATAGGAGAAAGTGAAGTTCCCAACTTAAAAGAGATTACAGCAGAAAGATAAAACAAATATTATCCAACTACATTAGCAGTAAGATAAGTAAGAACTTGGTTGATTGAAGGTTCGGCTCCTGTGGGCGACATTCTGCGCCAATGTGCTTGGACTGCAGGATCAGGAGAGGCCATGCCAAGTCGAATGGCTTCTCGTATATCTTTTTTTACCTCTGCTGGTGTAACACCGTTTTGTTTTGCGATTTGTCGAATAATGTTTTTAAAATTCATAATAACACCTCAAAAATAATAATCATCAGTTGCACGACATAACTGACAGTTATGTTATATCACAATGAAACTGTCGAATTTTAGTGAACTATGACAGACAATAAAAAAAGATTCGCTTCTTGTTGAAGTGAATCTTTTTATGGGTTATTTTGAATGTTTAACAAGGGTGGCAATTACATCGTAAACCTTTTCTCTATCTTCTTGTGACAGGGTAGATAACTGTTCTGTCAATAAAGAACCTTTGATTTCGTAGCCTTTGTTTAAGACATCGGCGAGGATAACATCCGCTGAAACTTCGAGAGCATTTAAAATTTTTATAAATGTTTCCAGTGCCGGAATCTTTTCGCCTCTCTCAACCATGCCGATGTATGTGACCGATAACTCGGTTAATTCTGCAAGATCTTCTTGTCTTAATTTTTTCTTTATCCTATAGGTTCTAATGTTTTTGCCTATACTTTCAAAATTCAAGTCTACACCTCCCATTAGTGTATCACACTAACTAATAGTATAGATGATAGACTTAAATACATACAGAAACTAAAAGGAAGACATCGTAAATAATAGTTATGATATTTGAGTAATTTGTGGTATAATTAAAACAATCCCTTGAATAAGCACAAGGAAAAGTCCGTTTTATAGGACATACAAAAGTTTAGAATATAACCATCAAAGTATAAGGAGATGGTTGTTTTGAAGACTTTTGTAAGAGGAATTGTAGACAGATTGCAGTTATGGTTTACGCTAAACAAAAATTGCCGGCACTGTTGTCTGTGCTGCGAATATTTTGAGAACTGTAAAAACGAATAAAAGCTGGAGGTTGTTATGAAGCTGATTTTTTGCATTGATGATAAGAAAGGTATGATGTTCTTTGGCAAAAGGCAAAGCCAAGACAGTGTATTGAGAGAATGGATTATCAACCATACCGCAGGTAGCAAACTGTGGATGAGCGCCTACTCTGCAAGACAATTTAGTGACCAATCGGGATATATAGTTGATGATAACTATGTCGCAAATGCTTCGACCGGCGATTACTGCTTCATAGAAGATAAAGGATATTCGCTCGATAATGTTAGCGAGATTATCCTCTGCAAGTGGAATCGTAAGTATCAAGCAGATAAGGTCTTTGATATAGACCTTAAAGCTAACGGTTTTAAGAAGGTCAGCAGCGAAGACATCAAAGGTTCCTCGCACGACAAGATTACAATAGAAACTTATAAGAAGGGATAAAAATGAAGAATACAAAAAGACTCCTCGCGCTATTATTATCCATCGTAATGCTCCTGTCCTTTGTTGGATGTGATATAGACTCGTCTGATTATGGTCAAAGCTCTACCATAGAATCCTCATCGAGCATTATTGACGACACATCAGATAATTTAAGTCAGATTACCGATTCAAAAGATGAGTCAAGTTCCACCCCATCAAAAGATACATCATCTACTTCCGCGCAAACACCATCGACAACGCAAAAGCCTAATAATTCTACTGTAGGAACAGGAACGGCAAAAGCTGTTGATCCTTCAACACTACCTGCTTATTCAGGCACGGCGTACACAATTGTAAATAATAATCAGCCTAATTTTAGCGCGGCAGAACTAACTACGAAAGGCTATGAAAAATATTCAAGTCTTGATAGTCTTGGACGCTGCGGTGTAGCTCTTGCTTCATGTGGCAAGGAGATAATGCCCGGCGCAAACGAAGAAAGAGGTAGTATTAGTAGCATAAAGCCGACTGGATGGATTCAGAAAAGTTATAGCGGAGTATCTGGTGGCTATCTTTGGAATAGATGCCACCTCATAGGTTGGCAACTGTCCGCAGAAAATGCAAACAGACAGAACCTCATCACCGGAACACGCTATATGAATATAAACGGTATGCTCCCATTTGAAAACATGGTGGCTGACTACATAAGAGAAACAGGAAATCATGTTGCGTATCGCATTACGCCAATTTTTGAAGAAAATAATCTTGTATGTAGTGGTGTGCAGATGGAGGCATACTCAATTGAAGATGAAGGCGAGAGTATTTGTTTCAATGTTTACTGTTACAATGTCCAACCCGGCATAACGATAAATTATGCGACTGGTGACAGCTCTGGACCGAGCAATAGCGCTACGACCAGTACACCTTCAACTGAGAAAGATAACACAAACGATAATCAGGCAGCAAGCGGTGATATGGTGTGGATACCAAATTCGGGTAGTAAATATCATAGCAGATCGGGATGTAGCAACATGAAGAATCCCCGACAAGTAACTAAACAAGAAGCTGAGAATGAAGGTTATGAGCCGTGCAAAAAATGTTGGTAGAAACAAAATAAAATACACCTCAACTGAAAATGTTGCGTTCGCTCTCTTTTACGTTCAGGTTATTGCAAAATATTAAAAATCGTGCTATAATGATGACATCATTATTGTGCGAGGTGTCATTATGGCAGTTAGCTACAAAAAACTTTGGAAATTATTGATTGACAAAGATATGAAAAAGAAGGACTTGTCTGAAAAAGCAAAGATAAGTAATTACACCATTCGAAAACTAATGCGCGGGGATAATGTCACAACAGACGTTCTTGTTAAAATATGTACGGCATTAGAATGTACGATGGATGACATTATGGAGATTGTCCCTAAAGAAGAATAAGTCTTACTGTTATGGTTAAGGCACATTTTTTGTGCCGTATAACTTCCGATAACAAAAAATTATCGGAAGCAAGGAGGAAAAATATGACACCGGAAGAAAAAGCGAGAGTCAAAATAGATAAGCAACTTAATAATGCCGGTTGGGAAATTGTGTCTCGTCAAGAGTATGTTCCTAATTATGCTTCCGCCGTAAAAGAAGGCTTAATGCAGGGGAATAAGGAAAGTGATTATCTTCTTTTTATTGACGATAAAGCAATAGCTGTAGTTGAAGCGAAGGCTGAAAGCAATTCTCTTGGCGATATTGTAGCTCAACAAGCTGAATGGTATTCGACACACCCTCAGTCTTGGGTTGGTATGTGGTTTGAAAATCAAATTCCGCTTGTTTATCTTGCGAACGGAAATAAAATTTATTTTAAGAATATGCTTGAACCCGAAAGCGAGTATGTAGAATTAACTGCTATGCATACTCCCAAGCAGATGCTAAAACTGATTGGCAAAAAATCCGAGTATGGTGCATTGCCTAAATTGGAAAAACGAGGACTTCGTGATTGCCAGTATAATGCTGAACGCAAACTGGAAGAAAAACTGAAACTCGGACACAAGAAATCCCTTGCTATATTAGCAACAGGTTCGGGAAAAACCTATCTTGCTTGTTTGGCAGCTTATAGATTGTTGAACTATACTCCTGCAACAAAGAGAGTGCTGTTCTTGGTTGACAGAAACAATCTTGCTCGTCAGACAGAATCGGAATTCAGTCTCTTTGATAGAACTGAGAAACAACAGCCGATGAGTTCTCTCTACAAAATTAACAGACTGAAAAAGGCAGAAGACATAAATGGCGAAATTGTTATTTCGACCATACAGAAGTTGTTTGCCGTATTAACCGGACAAGCTCTTTCCGAAGAAAACGAAGACAAAGAAGATGAGTTCACTGGCGGTGTTGACGATCAGACAGCAATAGAACTTGGAAACGATTTGAAATTACCGCCCGACTTCTTCCAGTTTATCATCATAGATGAATGCCATCGTTCAATCTATGGTAAATGGAAAGCAGTCCTTGATTACTTTAAGGATGCTAAAATTCTTGGTTTAACTGCTACACCTACGCCCGAAGCGTATGCGTATTTTAATGAGAATATCATTGAAAAATACACCTATGACGATTCGGTTGTTGATGGTGTTAATGTTCCTGCTCGTGTGTATAGAATCAAAACCGCAGTCACAGAGCATGGTGGCACTATTGAGCAGGGCGATGAAGTGATTGAGTTAGACCGAAATGGAAATGTAATCGGAAAGTATAAAGCGGATGACCGTATCGATTACACGCCGACTCAGTTAGACCGTTCCGTTATAAACCCGAATCAAATCGAATGGGTGTTAAAGGCTTATAGAGATTCTATCTATACCAACCTATATCCCGACAGAGAAGAAAACTGGAACTATGTTCCGAAAACATTGATTTTTGCTAAAGACGATAATCACGCAACGCAAATTGTTGAAGCGGTGAAGAAGGTCTTTGCAGAAAAGTTTGATGACGGCATCGTTCCCGAAACCTTCGTGCAAAAAATCACTTATTCGGCAGGTGATTCTAACGCCTTGATTCGTGATTTGAGAACCGAGAAAGAATTCAGAATTGCAGTAACTGTAACGCTTGTCGCAACCGGTACTGACGTGAAACCTTTGGAAGTTGTTCTCTTTATGAATGACGTTAAATCAGAAGTATTATACACTCAGATGAAAGGTCGCGGTTGCCGAGTTATTAACGAGGACAAGCTTAAAGAAATAACACCGAATGCTGATACAAAAGAGTGCTTCTATATTGTGGATGCAGTTGGTGTAACAGAGAGTGATAAGCACATCCCGAAGCCCGGTCCCGGTGGTCAAGGTGGAAAGAAGATACCCACTCTTATGCAATTACTTGAATACCTTTCGCATGGTGAAGTGTCCGATGAGAACCTTGCCTTTTTGCGCGACTATTGTGCGAGCATAAATCGACGTTATGAAGATAACGTTCTCTTTGGTAGACATCTTGAACAGTTTATCTCTGATTTTGAGTTTGCACCAAAAACCTTGGCATTTAATATCAATGAGGCATTATCCAAAGGCACGTTGCCTCCGTTTGAGAACGTATCAGAACCTAACACGCTTCGCAAGGATCTTATTTATTGCTTGATATCCAATATTGCAGCAAGAAATAAATTGCTTGAAATGCACAAAGGGTATTTTGCCGTATCGCAAGATAATGACGAAGTGTTGTATGCGGATTTCTCGAAAGAAACGGCGAAGAAATTTATAGAGGCCTTTGAGGACTATCTGAATAAAAACGCTGATAATATTGAGGCGTTGAGAATCATTTACAACACCGAAGATACGGTTATTACCTACTCGATGTTGGTTGAGTTGCAAGAAAAACTACTTGCTGAAAACCGTCTGTTCAAGCCTTATAACATTTGGACGAACTATAAGCTGTTGGATACCGAAGGCGTTGTTGACCAACTTGATGTAAAGCAAAACACAAAAGCTCTTACACACCTTATTCAGCTTGTGCGCTTTGCTTATAAAAAGAACAGTAATCTTAAGAGTTTGTTGAAGGGATATTCGCAGAGATTTAATCTTTACTGTGGACAGACACAACGTTCTCTTACCCCCGAACAGCAAGAAATCATGAAACAAATTGCGGATTATATTATTGAACAAGGTACGATTAGTGTCGGTGAAATCAATTCTGTCGATCCGGATTTGTGGAGAAAGGCAGTAATCAGCTTTGGTGCTCCTGCGCTTGCCGCAGAGATCATTGAACTATCAAAATTCATATTAAAGGCGGCTTAAAATATGGCAGAAAACATACAAGTAAAGAGTGAATCCACCCTCATAAAGAAAGTGAAGGATATTGCAAATGTTCTTGCTGCAGCAGGTGTCGGATTTACAGACTATATTACGCAGCTTACATATCTTTTATTTTTGAAGATGGATGATGAGCGCGAAACTGTTGGCTTGGGTAGTTCACTTCCCGAAGGTTGCAAGTGGAAAGAGCTTGTAGAATTAAGTGGCGAAGACTTGGTTGAAAAATACGAGGAAATATTAGATGAGCTTGCTAAAGAAGATGGACTCATCGGTACGATTTTTACCAAGGCATCCAATAAAATTGATAGACCGGTCTTGTTGGCGAAGGTTATTGAAATGCTTTCGAGCGAGAACTGGTATATGATGGATGGCGATATTAAAGGCGCTATCTATGAAAAAATCTTGGAGGACAATGGACAGGATAAGAAAAGCGGCGCAGGTCAATACTTTACCCCTCGTGCTTTGATTAAGGCTATTGTTGATGTTGTTGATCCTCAGATTGGTGAAACAGTTGCCGATCCTGCTTGTGGTACTGGTGGCTTCCTTTTGCATGCGTTTGAGCATATGAAAACACAGAGCAAGGATATTGCAAAGCAAAACTTCCTGCGCAACAATGCGTTCTATGGTGCAGACAATACGCCTCTTGTTGTAACTCTTGCATCTATGAACCTTTATTTGCATGATATTGGTACAAGTAAAAGTCCAATAGTATGTCAGGATTCCTTGATTGATAAGTCGGATAAGATGTTTAATGTTATCCTTGCCAATCCTCCTTTTGGTGTTAGACCGCAGGGAAGTGTTGAGGTATACGCAAACCGTCCCGAATTCGTAAAAACTTCGGATAATCAGGTTAATTTCTTGCAGCACATTATGTCTATTGTTAAAAGCGAAGGTCGTGTCGGCATTGTTCTGCCCGATAATGTTTTGACTGATGGTGGTGCAACCGCAAAGGTTCGTGAAAAACTCCTTAAAGAGTTCAATCTGCACACAATCCTCCGTTTGCCAACAGGCATATTCTATGCCAATGGCGTAAAAACAAATGTACTGTTCTTCAAGAAAGGTGAACCTACGGAAGATATTTGGGTTTACGATTATAGAACAGGCGTTAAGCATACCCTTGCAACAAAGCCGATGACACGTGAGGACTTGGATGACTTCGTTTCTTGTTATTGCACAGGACATATGCAAGACAGAGTAGAAACTTATTCTAAAGAAAATCCCAATGGCAGATGGAGAAAATTCACGAAGGAAGAAGTTTATTCTCGTGATTTGTTAAAGCTCGATTTCAAGTGGATGGATTTGGCTGAGAAAGACGAAAGAAGCGTTTCGGAACTTTTGACTGATATGCAGACGAAGGCAACTGCCATCAATGATGCGGTCGCAAAGTTGCAAGAAATCCTTGGGGGTATTGAATTGTGATTGATACCGTAGCATTAAGAGAAAAAGTTCTCGACCTTGCGATAAGAGGAAAACTCGTACCGCAGGATCCTAATGATGAACCTGCCTCTGTTTTGCTT
Organism: Oscillospiraceae bacterium; assembly: GCA_017466885.1. Taxonomy (GTDB): domain Bacteria; phylum Bacillota; class Clostridia; order Oscillospirales; family Ruminococcaceae; genus RGIG4130. The sequence goes on along the minus strand of JAFTTH010000002.1, from coordinate 282,498 downwards.
GAACGCATCCGTGAGCAAAAACAGCAGATGGTTAAAGAAGGCAAGCTTAAAGCAAAGGATATCAAAGATGATTCTGTAATTTTTGTCGGTGATGATAATTTGCATTATGAGAAGTTTGCTGATGGAACAGTTAAATGCATTGAGGATGAAATACCTTTTGAACTTCCGGAAGGTTGGGCGTGGAGTAGACTTCAATCATTTTGTTTTCCAATAACAGACGGAACCCACCAAACACCAACTTATTCAGATGAAGGATATATTTTTTTATCTGCCAAAAATGTTACTAAAGGCAAAATTGATTGGGATAATGTTATGCATATTCCCGAATCATTACATAAAGAGCTTTATGCTCGAATTGCCCCTCAAAAAAACGACATACTGTTAGCAAAGAATGGAACAGTTGGGGTTGCAGCCATTGTCGATAGGGATTGTATTTTTGACATTTATGTAACCCTTGCTGTTTTAAGAACAATAAGCGAAGAGATTGTTCCTCAATATCTCTTAACTGCAATTTTAAGTTCTACCGTACAAGCGTTTTTTAAAAGTTCTCTAATTGGAATAGGCGTACAAAATTTGCATCTTGAACATATAAGAAAAACTCCTGTCCCCATACCTCCGACAAGAGAACAAAAAGCAATTGCACATCAAGTAAATTTATTGGAGCCTTACATTCTTAAAGTAGAAGAACAAAAAAACGAATTGTATGCAGAGCTTCGGCACATTAAATCAAAAATCCTTGATCTTGCAATCCGAGGGAAACTTGTACCGCAGGATCCTAACGACGAACCTGCCTCGGTGCTGTTAGAGCGTATCCGAGCAGAAAAAGAGGAACTCATTAAACAAGGTAAAATCAAGCGTGATAAAAAGGAATCTATCATCTTTAAGGGTGAGGATAACTCTTATTATGAGAAGTTTGAGGATTCTGTCGAAAATATCACTGATGAAATCCCCTTTGAAGTAGCGCAGGGTGTTGAGCTTGTACGCTTAAAATCTTTATGGGGATTGCTATCCGGCAGAGATTTAGCACCAAGCGAATATAACGACTGTGGTAAAGGTATTCCTTATATTACAGGTGCAAGTAATTTTGTGAATGGAGAAATCCAAATTAATCGATGGACAGAAAAACCACAGGTTGTTTCTTGTATAGGAGATCTGCTAATCACGTGTAAAGGAACGATTGGTGAAATTGCAATTAATGATTTTGGAGAAGCTCACCTTGCCCGTCAGATTATGGCTATTAGAAACATTTTGGATTTAAATCTCGATTATCTTGCGATTTGTATTAAGTACCATATTGAGTTTATAAAAGCCTCTGCTAAAGGCCTTATTCCCGGAATTTCGAGAGAAGACATCTTGAATTTGATTTTGCCAATTCCAACGAAAATACAGCAAACTACTACCGTTCAAAAAGTTAACGATCTTTTCGCTATAATAGATACAATAGAAAAGAGCCTCAGTTGAGGCTCTTTTCTATATGCAACGCAAACGCAAATATTTCACTAATCTCCTTAACAATTCTTGTCTGTTCTGAAAGAGGTGGAAGAACACAAAGATAATTATTAGCAGTAGATATTGTTATTGTATCTACTGTGTTGCCATATGTTTTACTATGAATTTGTTCTTGAAGAAAACTTGAACCCATCATAATTTGTGCAAATTCCGAATCTATTGCACTATAACGGTTTTCGAAGCATAATACACTTGCATCCTTATAGTAAAAGATATCATCTTCACGGACAATATAAACTCTACCAATCGTACCGACTCCTGTGACCATTAGATCACCTGCTTGCGGCACACCATAAGTCTTTCTCAATTCATCATAGTGTTCGGGCGAAATAAATAAATCATTATCCACAAATCCTTTATTTGATAACTTTACTATTTCTCTTGCACGATAAAATGGTATTCCTTCGGATTTCCACTCGGATTGAAGAACTCGCTTTGCGGAACAAACATTAAATAGTTCTCTCAGTCGACACCATGACCATCCCTGCGGTAGTTCAAAAGATATCTCATCCTCTATGCATTTAACCGTTCCATCTGCAAACTTCTCATAATAAGAGAAAGCCGTAGTTCTCTGTATAATGTTTTTGCGGTTTATATCGCAAAAATATTATTTGGAGGTGTCTTTTTATGAAGACAAAAATCACATTCGAAGAACATTTAAGAAAGAGCAATCTTTCAGAGAACACCATCTCATCGTACCTATGGACAGTACAGTATTTTCATGAGCATTATGATGAGATAACCAAGGAGAACCTTTTGGCGTACAAAGGTTTTTTAATGGAGTTCTTTAAGCCGAAAACGGTAAATCTGAGAATTCAAGGAATAAATAAATACCTTGTGTATCTCGGAAAAGAAAGACTACAATTGAAGGCTGTTAAAGTTCAGCAGAAGAACTTCTTAGAAAATGTTATAAGCAATGCCGATTATAATTTCTTGAAAAAGCAATTAAAAAAAGATGGAAATTCAGAATGGTACTTTGTGGTATGGTATTTGGCAGCAACAGGCGCACGTGTCAGTGAACTTATTCAGATTAAAGTCGAACATGTTGAAGTTGGATATTTTGATTTATACACAAAAGGCGGCAAGTTACGCCGTCTATACATACCAAAAAAATTGAAAAATGAAACAATGACATGGCTGGAGGAAACCAACCGTTCCTCCGGCTATTTGTTTCTGAATAGATACGGAGAAAGAATTACAACAAGAGGAATTGCTCAACAGTTAAAAAACTACGCCGAAAAATATGGTCTTGATACGAAGGTTGTTTATCCCCACTCGTTTCGACATCGATATGCAAAGAACTTTCTTGAAAAATTCAACGACATTGCTTTGCTTGCAGATCTGATGGGACACGAAAGTATTGAAACAACAAGAATATACCTTCGCCGCACCGCAAGTGAACAACAAGCGCTCGTTGACAAAATAGTTACATGGTAAGCAAAAATCCACTCTCTTTTTTATTTTAGAGAGTGGATTTTTTATGATGCTATCTCTTATTATGAGAAGTTTGAGGATTCTGTTACTTGCATTGACCACAAACTACCGTTCACTTTACCGGATGGATGGTCATGGTGTGTTTTGCCAGAGATAGCCGAAATAGTAATGGGTTCGTCTCCCGATGGCACAACAATAAACACCTCTAACAAAGGCATTGAGTTTCATCAAGGTAAAATCTTTTTCACTAATAAGCTGCTTAATCCAAGCGACAAATCAACTACACAACCATCAAAAACAGCGCCTAAAGATTCCGTTTTACTGTGTGTTAGAGCGCCTGTTGGAGAACTCAATATTACCGATCGTTTGATTTGTATCGGCAGAGGATTAGCCTCAATTCATCCGTACCATTATATCGATGTGGAGTGGCTTTTCTATTGGCTACAAACATATAAAGGCTACCTAAACATGAAAGCAACTGGTTCGACATTTGTTGCCATTACAGCCGATATTGTTAAAAGTATACTAATACCTTTACCTCCACTTGAAGAACAAGAAGAAATCCTTAAAACAATCAACAAAGTTTTCTTTATGGTAGATCTAATAGAAAAGAGCCTCAATTGAGGCTCTTTTCTATGGCGTTGATTATTTTAAGTAAAGTGTCCACTTGTTCAACAATTCTTTTTTGCTCGGTTAAAGGTGGTAAAGGAAAGGGTAATTTTATAAGATTGTTTTTGCTGATGCGTTTTCGTGTTACACCAGTTGAGTATTGAATCACAAGTGTTTGGAATTGGGGTGAAGCCATTACATACATAAGATATTTGATGTCATAATTAGAATTCGGTGCTATCCAACACGTATCAACCGTAGTTATAAGTTTCCCATCTATGTTGGGGAGAATACACAGGCACATGCGGTCGTTAATAATTCTATTTATAAGCAAATAGGATGGATAAATCTGCGTACAAGATAGATCGGCAAATGTATCATCTGTAATGAACTTAAACCCTTTGTTTATATAGTTCATATAACCGATAGAGCCAAGTTGTATTAGTTTTACTGTGCCATTTGAATCCATATTCTCGGAAAGTATCCAATCTCCATCATTTAAAAGTGAGGAATGAGTTATCTCAGCAAGGCACGAAACACACCAATTCTCTGGCAAGTTCTCATAATAAGAGTTATCATCACCCTTGAAGATGATAGATTCCTTTTTATCACGCTTGATTTTGCCTTGCTTTATGAGTTCCTCTTTTTCTGCTCGGATACGCTCTAACAGCACCGAGGCAGGTTCGTCATCGGGATTCTGAGGAACGAGCTTACCACGAATTGCAAGATCAAGGATTTTTGTTTTAAGAACTGAAATGAGTTCCTTAGCTTCATCTTTGTTCTTCTCTATACTATCAATCAAATTGAGTGTATCATCGATTCTATTAAGAATTTCTCCCATCTCGCTTAATGGAGGTAATGGAATAAAAAATTTTAAAAAGTCCTTTGCGGCAAGATTAGGCTGAGCACTTCCACTATCATATTTTCCTATTTCATCCTTCGATAATTCTGTGCACAAATAGTGATAAATGTATTTTATTATCGTGTCTTCTTGAAGAATAGAACGTACTATAACTAATGATGAAGCTATCGCACCTATATTGTAGGGATATATTCCGCATTTTCCCAAAGAACCGCGAATGCAATATACAATGTCATTGTACATCAATTTTCCTGCACCTAATAAGTTATACTGTTCTTCGGTTAGGCAAAGCAATTTTTCCTTCGATATTGTTCCGTGTTCAATATTCAACGCACTAATGAACGGAATGCCATCTTTTTGAAGTTTGTTTTTGGCAGGGTAATTCTTTCCTCTATCTCCATTCAAAACTTGTGCAATGTTAGAAATACGGCACCACGCCCAACCTTGCGGCAGTTCAAAAGGTATTTCATCCTCAATGCATTTAACTGTTCCATCGGCAAACTTCTCATAATGCAAACTATGCCAATGAGGAAATTGGATAAACTTTGCAGTATAATTGCAAAAAACGACATACTATGTTATAATAATTAATAAAAATTCATTGGCATAAATTTGAAAAAGTCCGTTTTATAGTACAGTGCCTATGATATTATTGGTGTCAGAATCCGAATTTTTAGAATTAATAAGTTGGGGGATATATGATGGAACAGTTCAAATGGATGGCATTTTACTCTGAATTTGCTACTACTTTGTTGCAGTATGTGAAGGATAGGGAAGGTCTGATAAAGAAAATCAAGGAAATCTACATCAGGGCCAACATGAAATTGCCTACTCTTGAAAAGGATAATAATATCGTGGATATAGATCCGTTTACGATTTTCGGCCTTTTCAATAAGGGTATTACCGATGAAAATAGAATTGCAATTCTGAAACAAATAAAATCTCTGTTTAACATATCGGCAGAAGTCCCTAATAACTTTGATGGTATTCCGGTGCTAAATAATATGTCGGCCACGTTCTATTATTTTTCGGGAGAGCGCGGAAAAAATGACATAGACAACTTGTGGTGGCTATTTCATGCAGCCATAAATTACGCTGATACTGAGAGCACCAAATATGAATTCGCAGAAGCATTTGACAAAGTCGTTGCACAAAAGGGTGTTAGTTGGAATATCACAATGGCTCTGTATTGGATCAGACCTTTAGCCTTTATCAATTTAGATGCACGAAACAGAAAACTTCTCGAAAACAATCAGAGCAGATTCAAGCCGGAACTTGATATGGTTAAGCTGCTGAAAAAGATGGTTTCGGCAGAAAATTATCTTCTCATCTTGGAAAAGGTGAAAGAAACAATGACGGAATATACGGAGTTTCCTCAGTTGTCATTTGATGCGTGGAAAAAGTCGAATGAAGATGCAGATGCTTTCTATGGAGAGAAAAATGATTTTTGGCCTTCACTCGCGGAGTATGATCCGAGATTAACATCAGAAGATTGGAAGAAGTACCTTCTTGAAGTGGAAATCCCTAATCATCCCTCGCCGATGAAAATGCTTAAAGGTATTGTTGAACTTGGCGGTGAGGCGAGCTGTAAGCAACTTGCAAAAAAGTATGGCGGTCATCCGTCAGTATATGTGGGATGCACAACGAGTTTGGGACGAAGGGTGAAAAAATATTTTGATTTGCCGCCGTGCATGGACGGTGATCAAGAACGCTTCTTCCCGTTTATGTTCTATGGTAAACCCATTGATGATGAGGACGGACAATCTTATATTTATAAAATTCGTCCGCAATTGATGGAAGCTCTCAAAGAAGTGGATTTGTCGGATTTTAATCCGTATTATGAAGAAGGTGACTACGAAGTGACAGATGTAGCTAAAAATACAATTTTGTACGGCCCTCCCGGAACCGGTAAAACTTATAACACGGTTGTATATGCGGTGGCTATTATTGAAAACAAGACGGTTGAGTCAATTAAGAGCGAGGCATACTCGACTGTTTTCGAAAGATATTGTGGATATAAGACAAACGGCTTAATTGAGTTTACCACGTTCCATCAATCGTATGGTTACGAAGAATTTATCGAAGGTATAAAACCGATACTTGATGGCGAAACCGATGAGCAAAGTGATGTTAAATACACCATCGAAGATGGTTTGTTTAAGGCTTTCTGCAATAAATCGTCTGTACCTGTTGCAAAGAAGGCAAATCAGGAACTCGGACTTAATAAAACTCCGACAATATGGAAAGTTTCCTTATGGTCTACGGGCGACAATCCTACAAGAACAGAGTGCCTTGAAAACGGACATATCCGTATTGGTTGGGATGATTACGGTGCCGAGATCACAGAAGATACTGACTTTTCCGAGCAGGGCGGTAAAAAGGTTCTTAACGCCTTTATTTCTCGAATGAAAATCGGTGATATTGTATTCTCTTGCTATTCAAGCACAACCATTGATGCTATCGGTGTTGTAACCGGAGAGTATGAGTGGTGTGGCGAACAATATGATGATGGATTAAATCGTAGAAGAAAGGTTAACTGGATTGTTAAGGGTATCAACGAAGATATCGTTGATATTAATGGCGGTTCTACGATGACCTTATCTACTGTTTACAGACTTAAAAATATTGCTCTTTCCGATGCGATGGCAATTATTGAAAAATACTTACCTCAAACAGCAGAAGAAAAGAAAAACCATGTCTTCATTATTGATGAAATTAATAGAGGTAATATTAGTAAAATTTTCGGCGAACTCATTACTTTGATAGAGCCGTCCAAGAGATTAGGACAAGCCGAAGGCATGAAGGCAAAACTGCCTTATTCTCAGCAGTTGTTCGGTGTACCCGATAATGTTTATATTATTGGCACAATGAATACTGCCGATCGCTCTATTGCTACAATCGATACAGCTCTGCGCCGCCGTTTCCGATTTAAAGAGATGATGCCGGACTCGGAAGTGTTGAAGGGCATAAGTGTTGAAGATATATCTATATCAGAAATGCTTTCGAGAATGAATAAGAGAATTGCTGTTCTTTACGATAGAGAGCATACAGTCGGACACGCATATTTTATTCCGCTTAGAGATAATCCGACCGTTGAACAGTTGGCTGAAATATTTGAAAATGCTATTGTACCGTTGCTACAAGAATACTTCTATGAAGATTATGAAAAAATCCGTCTTGTATTAGGCGACAACAATAAGGAAAACAAGGATGAACAGTTTATCATTGCAACGGAAACTGATTATGAGGAATTGTTCGGCAGCACGGATGTAGGCTTTGATGACTCTGTTACTTATGAAATCAACAAAGCAGCTTTTGGCAATATTGATGCATACAGAAAGATCTGATTATTTTTGAGGTGTTAAAATGAGAACTACATATCAAATAACTGAATATGGCTCATTTGTAAGGGACAAAGAAGTGGATGGATACACTTCTTTGCCTCAAGACACCTTTGATGCGTTAGAAAATTTTGTATTATCAAACAGTACAACTGAAACCGACGCTTTGGAAATAATGAGCCTTTCGGCAAGAAAAGGCATCGGTAAGATAATTACCGCAAGAAATTATGTTGGAGTTATCACAATGGATGACGGTACATCCATAGAGATCCTGCCCAAGATATATTCGAAAGAATCAATTACCGATGGTAAGGTAAAGAAACTCCTCATTGACATGCTTAAAACCTTACGGAATGCACCGTTTAAGAATTTGCAAAACACCAATGTCAATATCGAAAAATTAAATATATTCGAGATTTTTATACGCATGTTTATTGATGAGGTGTTTTATATCGTCAAGCGTGGTCTTAAATGTGATTATGAAACAATTCAAGCAAACGGTAATGTGTTCAAAGGCAAAATGATTTTCGCCGGTCAGATCAAGTATAATCATGCTCACAAAGAACGCTGTTATGTTGAATATGATGAATTTAATACTAACCGTGCGGAAAACAAGATACTTAAAGCAACGTTGCGGTATTTATACAAAAGCACCACATCTTCAAGAAACAAATCGGATTTGAAGACACTTCTTAATGCATTCAGTGAAGTGGACGAGTCGCAAGATTATAAATCCGATTTTGACAAGATCGTACCCGACAGGAAGACTACGGATTATCAAACCGCACTCATGTGGAGTAGAGTTTTTTTAATGGGAAAGAGTTTTACATCGTTTGCGGGTTCAGAAGTTGCATTCGCATTGCTGTTCCCGATGGAAACATTATTTGAAAGTTATATAGCGTATCAATTAAAGCGTATGCTTGCAGGTTCGGGGTACAGCTTATCTGCACAGGATAAAACTTATCATTTGTTTGATTCACCAAAGAAGTTTTTAATGAAACCGGATATTGTCATCAGGCATAAAGGCAAAAGCGAAATTTTTGTCATGGATACCAAGTGGAAAGTGTTGGCTGATAGTAAAACGAACTATGGCATATCCCAAGCTGATATGTATCAGATGTATGCATACCAAAAGAAGTATAGTGGTGAAAGTGTAACATTGCTCTACCCATTGACAGACAAAGTGAGCAAAAATGATATTGAGTTTTCATCTAACGATGGAACAGTAATAAAGATTAGATTTATTGATTTATTCGATTTAAAAAATTCACTAAATGAATTAAAAACGGAAATATTAACTATGCAGTAGAAGGCAAAGTCCGTTTTATAGGACATATATGGGTGTATAATTAAGAAAACATATGAGAGGAGGAACGCAAAATGAATAAAGAAATATATGATTTTGCAAAACATTATTTCAATATTTATAGAAGCTCGAAAGCTACAAACATTCAAGTGGAAGAAGGCTTCGCGGAAAAGTGTTTCTCTCTCGGATTTAAAATGGATTGCGGCAATTCTTTTATTGAAAAGTATCCTAACGCATTTAAAGATGTAGAAGAACTTGATAAGATCATTGAAGATGTGGATGATGCGCACTTCCTTGGAACTGCGATATTTTCACAATGGCGATATATCACCCATTGGTCTTATTGCTCACATCCGCTTGATGCGGAATTCCGTCCGTGGTTTATATCTGCGTTTGGTCGGTTAATGGCCATCACCTCTGAAGATAACACGCCTCCCTTTGTTTTCTTTGGCAATGTTAAAAAAGTAAAGATACACTCAAACATAATGTCTTATGGTTTCCTCCCAAGAGAAGATACTGAAATTGAACAGCACCTTACTATAACCGAAGACGGCAGAGTGTGGCTGACAAGATACGCTGTAAAGGAAGATTTGAATTTTGCGGATTTGAAAAAAACCGAGCAAAAACAATTTAGAATTGATAAAGAGAAGGCAAAATTTTTATTAAGTAAGTTTACCAAGTATTTCAGGGACGAATATAATCTTCAATTCGCCACCGATGTCGGTCAATTTGAAATGTGGATAGACGATGATGAAGGTAAAAAAGCCTATTTTCTTGGCCCGATGATTTCAGAAATCGTGGTAGATGGTTATAATCTGTCACAACTTGTGCGAGATACCTTGGATGATCAAACGCTATTTGTATTCGATAGCAACGAATTTGAAAAAATCAAACGAATAACCATAGACTATAAATTCACAAGTGTAATAATCCCTGCTGACAATAGCACGGATATTACTTGGGAATATTCAGACCATCTTGTTATTGATCGTGAAACCGAAACAATAGAGGATGTCTTAAAACTTGCTGAACAATGTGATGTAACACGCAAATATCATGTTGCTGAAGGTGTAACTTCCTTCTTGGATGATTTAGATATAGAAGGACTGTTCACCGAGTTTAACGAGCCGGAAGAAGACATGCTTCCTTCTCCCGATGGAACGGCGGTATATGAAGTGACGGTGGAATTTTACCGCCAAGAAACTCGTATAATTTCAGGCACATATGATAAACAAGGTCTGCCTAAAGATTGGCCGGAGTTCATAGAAGACCTTTATCGGTTTATTTCGTTCTATGGCTTTGGCGAAATGTTTGATGAAAAACAATACGCACGAACTTACAGAAAAAAGAATGATTACATCTTTTTAAGTGTTAAGTTCGGGGATTATGGTAAGCCTTATTATTACCTAACCGATGATGATACAATTCAAGTCGGCGATCAGATTGAAGTCCCTGTGGGTTCTGATGGAACAGAACGAATTGTTCGTGTCTCCAAAAAAGAATACTTTTCAGAAGATAGGCTCCCAATGCCAATAGAGAAAGTAAAGTCGATCATCGGGCGCTTTGTTCCACCCGAAGAAAATGAGAACGGAGAAAAATTTATTTATTGTCCAATGTGCGATAAAGCAATAAGCTCGGATATATGCTACGACATTCTTTACGATCCGCTGATAGATGATATCCCCGGCATAATAACTGCGGAAGAAATCGAAGAAAAACAAGACATATGTGAGCGTTGCAAATATCACGATGAATGAGGTGCATAAATGTATCTTGCTATAGTAATCGTAATACTGCTTATTTGGGCTGGTATTGCTATTAAAGAAAAATTGACACCACCGTCACCTCCAATTGATGATTTGGATGAGCATGTAAGACATTTATCATCTTTGCCTAATCAAAAAGAAAGGCAAAAGTATCTCAAAAATAGAAAGTTCGGTGATAAATAATGCCTGTCTTAATATTACTTGGAATTGGCGTTGTTTGCGGTGTTGTTGGAGTGGTCAACAAACACAAACCATCTAAATATAACCCAAATATGACAGAGAAAGAACGAACTCAATGGGTTATCGACCAAAACCAAAAACGCATAGATAAAATTATGAGAAAGTATAGGTGAGGATCTGTGAGAAGATATTATGGCGAAGAATACGGAAACACAAAGCGAAAGAAAATTGGGAATTCCAAAATTGAAACGCTTGATGATTTATATAACATTTTGCGTGAATGTTGGTGTAAAGAATCTGCGTATCCTTCTTGCCAAGCAGAATGGCTTCCTAACGATCCTTCATATGGTCAGTGTGCAATAACTGCCATGCTTGTATACGATATGTTTGGTGGTTCTATCCACCGTATTCGAGTTAGTGGTGGCGGAACACATTATTTCAATAAAATAAACGGCCATTATATTGACCTTACCGTAGAACAATTTGATTTGTATAACATACCTGTAAATTACGAACCAAATGAAGAAATGGATAGAAAGTATTGCGGTAAGAACAAAGATACTCAAAAGCGTTTTGAATTACTCATAAAACGCATTTCAGAAAAGGTGAATTAATATGGATGCAATGGGAACACAAGTAATAGTGAAAACAAGAGTGACCTTTGTTTTTCGGGGTTATGGCGATTTAATGCTGACGGATGCAGCTTTAATATGGAACAAATCTGCAACATCATATTTAGCATTTGGCGCTATGAATGCGGTAACAGATGACCATGTAATGATTCCGCTTGAAAGTATATCGTTGTTTGATAAGTATACATATCTCCCCGGCGGTGGCCTTCGAATAATAAACACTGAAGGTAAGGAATTTAAGTTTTCTTTTAAGCATAAGAAAGATTTTAAAATAATTTGGGATTACTTATCAAATATTAAGGGGAAGAAGTAAATGAAAGACTATGAAAGAATCGCACAAGAGGGATTAAAGAAGCTCGAAGAAGAACTTGGAATAAAAATCGATATTGCAGTAGAACCCGATATCGATGCACTTACAATTGAACAGTTGCAAGAATATCTCGATGACCTTGAAGATAGACTCGGCGAGCTTGAAGGCAATGAACCTGAAAACACAGATTCTGACGAATATGATGAATGGGAAGAAAAATATAGTGAAGTTGAGGATCTCATAGATGAGGTTGAAGAACGTCTTAAAGAGTTGAGAGGGGAATAATACCGTTTTACTTAAAACGGAACTGTGATGAGGTTTAACATGAAGGAGGTGGCCGTCAATGTTTGTTTTGGCAGATATGGAATGGATGACTAATAATGACGGTCATCACTCACCAACACAACTGGCAGCTATAAAAGTGGACGAACAATGGAATCCTGTGGATACATTTGTATCGTTCATTAGACCGCGCGACACAAATTTTCACGATTGGAAACACGTTGCATATACAGGCGGTACAGCAACAGAGTTTTTGCATGCTAAAAATGCGCATAATGTATTGACAGCTTTTGAAGAATGGCTTAATGATGAAGATATCCTTCTTTGGTGGTATGATGAATCAACTGTTTTATTCAAGAAAATAGTTGGTATTATTCTTAAACAGGATGAAAAGCATAAAGCGATTACTATCAACGAATATGTTTATGAATATTTAAATGGGCAGCCATATTCTCGTGGTAACGCCTATAGAATTGCCGAAGGACAAGGAATAGATACGACTCCCGAATTAAAGCATAATTCTTTTAACGATGTAGGCGTAATGCAAAAGCTGATGAATAAAATCGCCTTCCCACAAGAAGACCTGCTAAAACCGTTAGTAAAGACCGAAAGACCAATGAAACCAAATGCTCGGTTTTCTCATTTGCCTTTGCAATATGATCCGAAAACTAACACTATACATAAAAGAGAATGTGAACTTTTGGTTTCGGGAGAAATAGAAACGCAGGGGTATGAGAATTGGAAGACGCCGTTACGCAAAAGATATCGTCCTTGTGAATGCTGTAAAGAAGAATATTCAACTGCGTTCAAAGAGCGAAATCTTGATATCCTTGAACGCACACAATATACCTATGTGTATACTCCAAGTTCAAAGGTGTTCCATAAATGTTCTTGTGGCATGATGCTGTTTGCAAAGGATATCTTGGGTGCGAGAAAGTATGATACGGTAATTAAAACCGGAAGAACCCCTTGCAAACTTTGCAAGCCCTCACCAAGTGATATTTATAAACCACTTCCCCCCGAAGTGAAGATCGCTCGGTTGCAAAAGAAAATTAAAAAAAGTGCTAATGTAACCGATAAAAGAGCAATTGCAAGACAAAAACTTGCTGTTGAAGAACGCTATCGATTACTTAACGATGAGAACCTCACTCAAATCGAAAGAGATGATATTTACACACTTACTCAGCCGAGATTTGCATTTTGGGTTGGGAAAGGCTATCAAACATTCCATTTGCGCTCTTGTTCAAAACTAAATGAAATTAGCAATCTGAGAGGATTTGGAACATATAAAGATGCTGTTCGTGCAGGATATACGCCATGCAGACAATGTAAACCTACAAGTAAACACGATGTAAAAGTGTCTATTCCTTTTACTAATCGGGTACGGTTGGATGAGAATTTATCAGATATAAAAACGATGTGTGAAGATGCAGGTTACTTGTTTAATCAAGAATCAGAATACATCTATATTGAAACACCAGTCGGAAAGTGGAAAATCAAGACTTCAAGAGTTCCTGTAAAACTCGAACACATAAATTTTGTGACAAATCCCGGTTGTAAAACATATCACGAACAGCCACGAATCTTTCTGTCTTTCATCGATACTTTTGATTATATCAAAAGGCATGATGATAAGCTGATAGAACAGAAAGCAAACCGTAAGGCGTTTGCAAAATTATATTAGAATGCCTATGATTATAACAGATTATCAAAAACAAACGCTAAGTCGATATATTCCCGATTTGGAGAAGTTAATTGAAAAAGGTGATGTTCAAGCATTATTAGATGAGATAGATAATGTAATAGTGGACAACATCCTTGCTAATAACGAAGAACCAGATTCAGAAGGTATAATGCTTCAACGGATATACGACCAAATATTCAATCAAAACTAAATAATTGCCTATTAAGAGTGCGCGAGAGATCAAGCTCGTTGACCGCACAGCGACCTGCAAAATGTAAGGTGCTAATGCTTGACCGATAGGTTATCTCACGAACCTGTCGGTAACGATGGGTTCGTTTTTTTCTGCACTCTTTGGGATATAAAAACAAAAAGGAGTGCATTAATAATGCGAACGATCAAAGAATTAGTAAAAAATGAAAAGAAGGTATATATCCACCTTCGCAATAGTGCCACCGAATACCGCTTTATGAGCGATGCAGAGCGTGAAGGCATTACCTACGGTGATGGTGTAAAGCCTACCGAAAGACCGGTAGATGACATCATGGCACTACACAATGACGGTACAATTTGTTTTCTTGGTTGGGCAGGTCGGATGGCATATCATTACAGCAAGGATGCCGTCAAACGCATAGATTACGAAAAGTACATAAACGGAGATGCAGAATATCTAATCTAAAAAAGCGAACCCACAGAGTGCTCTGTGGGTTCATTTAATACGCAAGTTTTCCAATGATAATAATCAGCACAACTGCAACTACAATAGCTGTTAAACAACCGTATTTTTTATCATGGATCAAACCCATAATCCCGTAAGCAATTGCAAAGAAAATATCTTCAAACATATAAATCTCTCCTTATGATTTCAGCAGCATTTAATATCTTCATTTCAATAGATACTTTGCCATCATTCAATGCATCTATCACGAACAGATCCACCGTTTGAAATACCCGTTTCAGATCGCATACACAACTATCGAAAACATAACCCAAGACACAGATTTCGATAGAGTTTGTCGCCATATCGAATGCTATGGTACACTCGCTGTCTTTGAGCAAACGGTTAATAATCTTTGACCTCTTGATTGTTTCCGGTCTTAGCAAGTAAATATTGTTTCTGCTCTCCTTTTCGGCTCTTTCCAATGCCTTGCAGATTTCCTTTGCCAAATCAAAATTGTTCATCAAAAAACTTCCTTTCAAATTTTTTTGCCCGTCTAATACTTTGCCTTTCCTCCTTCCATCTTCGCTCCCGACAGACAGGACAATGTGTCGGGATGCATTTGCCTTTGGCTTTCAATTTCCTAATTTCATTCAAGCTGATCGTGAAAAGATAACCACAATCTAAACATAATCTCTCCTTTTTCATCTGAAACCTCCTACGAGATGCGGCCTATAATGAACCCGCTGTCTGCGTTTCTTGCATGGGGTATAGTTTGCCATAGCCTCATACAAGCCGTAATATTTGCTTGATCGCTCTTGACGGTTTGCTTCTCGGCAAGAGGAACAATGACACGGTGTTGACCATCCATTTTGGTCATAGAACTCAATTTGCCTTTCTGTAAGTGTGAATTTGCATCCGCAACTTCTACAGATAATTTGCTTTGACATAAAAGCACTTCCTTTCGGTTTTATAGTGTTTGCGGGTGGGGTTGCGTTCTAATGTACATAGTAAAAGAGGGCGGTGGTGTTACATATGTCCTACTTTAATAGCATCGGTGTGTGTGGAACTCGTTGCCCTTCCTTTCGTTTATATAGTAGCGGTGGGTGGTTTTACGCACGGTCTGATTGTATAGTCGCTGTGTTGGGGTGTTGTGTTCCGTTTTCGTCCGCTTGTATAGTCGTGGTGTTGGGGTGGGTAACGCTTTTCAATAATAAAGCAAGTTTCCGGGGGCTGTTCGGGTTTGCAAAACCTTTTCGTATATATAGCGGTGAATCGGGGGTTGCGTGGGTTAAAACTTTTCATTTTTATAGTGAAATTTCGGGGGGAGTCGGTTATTCAATAATATTGCCGTGTGTGTTCGGGTTCGCTATTATAGTAAACGTGTTTGTGGGCAATGCTTTTATAGCGTTTGGTGGTCGGGCATGGTTGCAATAAAATAGTCGTGGTGTTTGGTTTTACACATATATAGTCAATGTGTTCGGTGTTGCAAAAGATAAAAGCCGTGGTTTTAACCACGGCTTAAGTAAGAAAATATAATATCTACCTACTGAAGAATCAATGCACCTTTTTCAACCCATCCTTTTTGATATACTCAGTATGTAAGCAGTAAAGGAGGTAATCAAAATGAATGAAAGCAGAATTAACACATACAAAGTAATGTGCGAGCTTACTAATTGGAAGGCACGATTTACGAACGGTGATGGAAAGATATGGCATTTCCCTGCAGCAATGTATAGTGAACAAGTGTACTACGAATCGAATGGGGATTATCACATCTGTTTGGTGAGAACATTACGAAGGAAAAAACTAATCTTTTGCATTTTAGCATCGCCGGAAAAAAAGTACGATGCCCTTAATGATTTTATTCGTCTTTCCGGTATTTCTATTACTGATGTCATGTTTTCAGAGATCGAAAACAAAGAAGCATATATGTTATTGAAGGCCGCCAAGGATAGAGGTTTTGGAATTTACGAAAACAGAATCTTTGATAGGTTTAATATAGATTACGATTTTCCATTACATAACTTTAAAAGTGAGATTAATTGATTAAGTTTAGAAAAACGTTGCAACAGATGGTCTGTTTTTAACCCATAACCTGTTGTATAATATTCTCAGATTTGGTATAATGGATAATGTGAAAAGAGGTGTAAATATGGCAGAAGAACTTATAAAGAAAACACTAATTCTTGATATACTCGACATCCTCAAGCATCATTCCGATGTGGATCATACTCTTAGCCAAAAAGATATTGAGCAAATTCTTGAAAGTGAGTATGGAGTCACGGCAGATCGCAAGGCTATCAAGCGAAATCTTGATGCTTTACAGAATAAATATAGCCGTCTGATAAAATGTGGAAAGATCATAAAACGTTCTCGGTTAAACAAAGAAACTGGAGAGTGCGAAGATAATGACTTAATGTCAGACTTTTACTACGACTCCATATTTACCGATGGCGAACTTCAACTTTTGATTGAAAGTGTTATCGCCTCGGAATTTATACCATACAATCACGGAAAAGAACTGATTACTAAATTGTCAGGGCTTCGCAGTAAATATTTTTCATCAAAAGTTCGTAGCATAACACGACTTTCACTTAATAAGACAAAGAATCAGCAATTATTTTTAAGCATTGAACTGTTAGACGAAGCAATTAGAAAGAACAAGAAGATATCATTCAAGTACATCGAATATGGTACAGACAAAAAAGAACATCCCAAAAAGCGCAAGGATGGAACGATAAGAGAATACGTAGTATCTCCATACAAAATGGCAATTAAAGGTGGACAGTTCTACCTTATTTGTAACTATGAGAAGTATGATGATATAGCAAATTATCGAGTTGACAGGTTGCGAGATATCTCAATATTAAGCGAAAAGACACGTCCTTTCGAAACCCTTAACGGTTCAAATGGAAGAAAGATTGATCTTGAACAGTATATGAGCGAACATCTCTATATGTTTACGAGCGATTTGGTTCGAGTTCAACTAAGAATTCCCAAGGATATGATAAGCGACATAATTGATATGTTTGGATTTGATGTTTCGTTCTGGAACGAAACAAGTGAAACCGTTGAAGTCTCAGTTTCGGCAAATGAGAAATCCATTATACAGTTTGCCAAATGCTATGCACCGGATGTTATGGTTTTGTCTCCGCTCAGGATATCAAAACAAATCCGAGAAGAACTTGAATCAACGGTAAGAAGATACACGGAGGAATTAAAATGACTTTATCTCAAATCTCTGAAAAATTAGCAGAAACCTGTAAGTCAAATGAAAGCATCAACCTTTTAGCAACATTGCCGGAAGAATTCTTTTACAATTCTCTTGATCTTTGCATAATTGATGCGGTCTTCTCCATTGGCGTAAAGTATGAAGGTGTTAAAAATGTGGTAAGGAAATATCAGAAACATCTTGAACACGCCCATCCTGCTCTTAGCAAACGTAGCAGAACCACAAGCGAGGCAATTTCTGTGTTTGAAAGCTATAGCAGCATTCTGGATTTTGCAAAAGATGTTTTGAATCTTCAAAGAACATCTACGAAAAATGGGATTCTCAAAGCAGAAGCGGTCTTGGAAGTGCTAAAAGTACTTGATAAGCACGACATACAAGATGTTAACCATTTTAGGAACTTAGATAGTACTAAGCAAGAAGAAGTAGATAAGGAGATTTTAGCTGTAAAGGGGCAAGGCAGTGGCATCATGCTCAAATACCTTTATATGCTCGTAGGCAATGATGATGTCTGCAAACCTGATAGGATGCTACATCGTTTTATTACGAACATATCTGGTAGAAAAATGCTGGATGATGAACTACAGAGAGTAATGGCTAATGCATGTGAAATCTTAAGTAAAGAATATCCAACATTGACAGTACGCACACTCGATAATCAGATATGGCAGTATCAAAAAAATCAAGTGGTGTCGAACTGAGAAGCTCTTGCCGAATGAAAAACAGCAAAGGAGTAGACTTATGAATGTATACATATACTCGCAAGAAGATATGGAAAAAATGCTGAAAGATAATACCTTTCCAGAGCACGTAGGAGTTATAAACATTGGAGAACCCTTGGACAAAAGAGAACCCGGATATTATAGAACCCCTACTACTTCCATTGATTTCGTGCGACTCCACAACGATGTGCATGCTATTTATCTTTACGACATGGAGGCCGAAGAACTTGCAGAAAACGGATTGACAATCCAAACCTTTTTCCCTCATATTGAAAGAACAGTACATTTTATTAAGTTCAAGCATTTCTATGAGCAAGACATAATTTGCTATAGTAGGAGTGGCAAAAGTAGAAGTGCTGCTTGTGCCGCCGCAATACTGGAATATTACTATAACAAAGGTAATTCCATCTTTTCTGACAGCAGATATAAACCAAACAAACTAATTTATAACTTGTTATTAGAAGCCCTTAGAGAGATAGACATATGAAAATACAGATTTTTTCCCGAAAAGCAATTGAGGAATTATTACAAAATGATTTTCCGGAAAACACAGCCGTTATTAGTTTCTATGATCCACCATCAAAAAGAACAGGCGAGGTTTTCAAACCTGTTGATTATAAGGGCAAAGCCGAGAGAGTATTCACTATTCCGATCCACGATATTGATATAGAAATACTTGAAGATTACGGCTTGACATTTGATACATATTTCCCCGAGGTCAACAACCTTGCAGAGTATATACACCGAGCACACAAAGATGGCTTTGATATTATCTGCCAATGCGAATATGGACAGAGCCGAAGCGCCGCCTGTGCCGCCGCAATTTTGGAGTACTACTACAAAGACGGCATATCGATATTTGCTGATTATAGATATTATCCCAATCAACTTATCTACAATAAGTTAAAGAAAGCACTCGATAAAGAAGTAAAAAAGTGACGGCTAACTTAATTGGGATGCTGCTTCGGCGGCATCCTTTTTTATTTTAATAAAATACGGCGATATGAATCTTCTGCTGTTTTACGAAAGGTTTCGATACAGAGTATAATCGCTGGACTTTGGAAAGCGTTTGTGGTATGTATTTGTGCTTGAAAGGAGTGTGATACACTATGACAACGCTTGAAGATTTATACTTCGGCAACATCAACCCAAACGAGAGAGAAACGAAAAGAGGTTCTCAGATCGACCGACTCGTAAAACTAATGTGCAAGAACGAGGAAAGCTTGGATGCAACACTAACCGAGCAGCAGAGGGAAACCTTCGAAAAGTTCAAGGATGCTCAAAGAGAACTATCCTTGATGACGGAACGAGATGCCTTCCGTTCGGGATTCATCCTTGCTACACGAATAATGGTCGAAGTAATGGAAGGTTTGCAAGAGGTGGAAGATGTCTAATGTAACGCCCGAAAGTAAACCTTGGGGAACGACAAGGCGAGAAAAGAGATATCAGAGGATCTGCGAGAAGTTGGGTTGGAATGTTCACGACTACGGCGATGGCACTGTGGAAATACGCCAATACTCTCCGGCAGGGGAAGACTTCTCATTCACGGTAGAAAGAAGCAGTTTTGTAGACGATGTGAAGTTCTACTATGATAACTTCGATGTGGATGAACACATTGAAATGTGGGTAAAGGCGAGGGATTGCGGAGTCTCAGGAATCCCATCGGTTCGCAGACTTGTAATTGACGCTGAGGAAATTGACAGTATGTTGCAAGACTTAGCGTATGCATTAGGCGCGTAAGAAAGGAAAGCATCCACGCAGAGAAGTGTGGATGCTTGACGTTTAGATGTACTTGATGTTATCAACAAACCACTTTATTTCGGGAGAGTCAAGAATTGCCCTCATTCTCTCGCCGTCTTTAACCTCTATGTAATAGTAAAAGTGCTCATCCTTGCTGTCAGGCATGGCGAGATGTGCATAGTAATTTGCCGTCTTTACAGTGTCGCCGTTGACAATAACATGATGACCGACCATACCGCCGACTGAGATAGCAGATGGCGGCTCCGCAGGTATGCCGCCGGCATCCTCACTGAAATAATTGCAGATTTCCCAAAAAGTGTCTTTGCAGTTGTCAAGAATGCGAACTCTGAGAATGTAATCGTTCTCCGGCGGTCTGAGTTCAATGAAATATTCGTCTGTGCTCTCAGGATCGCTGTTGATGAAGAAATTGTTCGGTATGCGAAAACGCACCCTCTTCATGTAAAAATTGCCGTTGTCATATCGTATCATATAGATACCTCCTTTTTCTTTAATAATACCACTTACGGACTGGATAGTAAACGGAACATATTACGGATTTGTGATCTCAGCAAATACTGTTGTGTTTATGCGATTTTAGTGATATAATAAAAGCAGGCAATCAAGTAGAGGGGGATGAACTATGAAGAAAACCAACATACACAAGTTTTTATATCTTGTATCGGCGCTTTTGGTGGTAGGCTTCGCGGTACATACCATTGTCGATGCGTGTAGATATGACAGCATGCTCACCTCGTTTCCTTTCTACACGTTTATTATCGTTCATGCAATTGAGTATCTCATTCCGAGTATTATCGTTTATATCGTTGCACTAATTGTAAAAAAGAAATTTGCGGATAAAAAATAAAGCCATATAGGGAAATCAAGGTGCGGTTATAGGAACATCTACCCACCCAAGAACTAAACACGGACAAAGATGAAAGCCTGTAACTTGAAAAAGTTATGGGCTTTTGCGTTTTGTATAAGGAAATTAACATAGCTCAGTTGTATAATAAGTGAAAGGGTTCAGGCGTGAACTCTTAGTCAGGAGGAAATCCTATGGATAACGGCGCAAGTAGCTACCGCCGTTTCCTTGATGGTGATGAAAGTGCCTTTGACGAAATAATGAAGGATTTGTTTGACAACCTCGTATTCTTCATTGACCGTTATGTGCATGACATCCACGCAGCCGAAGATATTGCCATTGATGCCTTTTCGGATCTGGTGGTTAATAAACATCGGTACAATTTCAAGGTAACACTTAAAACATATTTGTTTATGCTCGGTCGCAGCCGTGCTCTTAATTACATAAAACACCGCAAGGTAATAAATTTTGTAGAGCTTACGGAAGCAGATAATATATCTGCCGAGCAAGAAACACTTGAAGAAATCATCCTCGCAGATGAGAGGAAGCGTATTGTAAACAACGCTTTGAACTCTCTGCCGGATGATATGCGTGTTGTTGTACACTTAATCTATTTTGAGGATCTGCCTTATGACGAGGCAGCTAAGGTCATGAAGAAGAATCGCAAACAAGTAGATAACCTTTTGTATCGTGCCAAAAAGGAACTTCGCATCATTCTTGGGAAGGATGGTGAGCTGTTATTATGAGAAACTTTGATGAAAGAAAAGCGGAAGTATTCCGCAGAAGCGAAAACAGAATAAAAGAACGCAAAAGAAACCGCAATCGTATTTTTGCTCTTTGTATTCCGCTATGCTTGATAATAACCGTGATGTCGGTGACAATGCTCCCTTCGTTATTCCCGGTATACGACAAAAATATGTCGGCAGAGGACGAGGGAAAAGATTCCGCCGGAGGTATCGAAAGCAGCGTTATACTTACTATGCAAGTTGAACAGTTAGGCAAAGATGATGCACTACAATCGAGTGTGATGAATGAAGATGCGAATGCTGTTACTCAAATTTATTACAAATTAGAATCTGCGTTTGTGTCTTCAGGTGAGAATGGAAAACCTGCTGCCGGTCAGGAAAGTGTAGAAGACTTTGAGGATAAACATAAGGAAAACTATTCCCAAAGCACAACACCCACATTCTCGTCTGGTTACAAAATCACATTTAAGACCGATAAGGATACAAAAGCAGTATTTATTCTTAACGGTAACATATTGACTAATGCTCAGACAAACGAGAAGGTTATTCTATCAGAAGATCAACGTTCACAGATATTAAATGAACTTGGTGTTGTACTCACATCATGGGAGGTGGAATCTGAATGAAACGGATAATTGCATTATTTATTTCCCTCGTGCTTATGTTGTCCCTTTGCGCTTGCCAAAAAGACGGCACAGACAAAATAGACTTTGACACAGGTTCTATTAGGATCGCTGTGGCACATACTGATTTTGAAGGTGTAAATATTCAAATTGTCAATGCTATTTGGACAGCCGAGGAAATCAAGCTCGAAGTCAAATGGAATAACGATACTACTTATGATGTAGTTTACGGAGAGAGTTTCGATATTGAGAAACAAACCAAAGGCGAATGGAAAAGCTGTGTAACCCTTGATAACCTTGCTTTTAACGATATTGGCTATGAATTAAAAGCAAAATCATCACAGAAACAAACATATAATTTGACAGATATGTTTGATATCTCAGAGAACGGCGATTACCGTCTTACAACCTATTGCCATGTGTATGATAAAGGTCGTGGCGGCGAAAGTACGAAATGTGAGATGTGGGCAGCGTTCACCGTTTCAAGAACTGACGATGCCGATAAGGATATAAAGAAATCCTTTATTGATTTTGACACCCAATATATAAGAACTGACGGATACCATGAAGATGTGAAATATCCCATAGTTAAAATTATTCGCTCGGTTGATGAATTGAATGCATATTATAATACTAATAAGGACAAATACAGTCTTGAACGCAGAACAGATCCTGCATCCGATAGTACAATCGGCTTCCTTGATGCAGTTGATAAGTATACCGCAGAATATTTTGAGAAACAAATTCTTGTAATGGTATTGCTCGAAGAAGGTAGTGGTTCAAACCGTCATAATGTAGATAATGTAAAGCACGGCTCTGATGGCAAACTCTATGTCAGCATAAGAAGGGATGTGCCTGAAGTTGGTACTTGCGATATGGCTGAATGGCATATCTTAATTGAGCCGGAGAAGGATATCACAGTGGCAAGTGAATCTGACGTGGTTGTATATATAGATGGTGTGAATCCCAAAACGCAGCCGACCACTGTGTATGAGTCAGGAAACTTCTCAAATATTTCTATGACCATACCACATGATTGGAAATACGAAACAGAAAAAGGAAATCATGACGGAGAATACTGCATTGCTTTTTGGCCGGAAGACCAAACTGAAGGTAAAATAAAGATGTGGTATTATACCGTATTTGGCGTATGCGGAACAGGTCTTGAACAAGAAGAAATTGCCGTTGGAGATTATAAAGCATGGCAAGGCACTTATGATAATAAGAAAGTTTGGGATTTTATCAGTTTCAGAGGTATGCCCGGCTCTTATGTAGCAATGAACGAGGGCGCTGAGAAGTGGTGGAATGAGTACGGAGAAGAAGCTATGCAGATACTCTCTACAATTAAAATTGCTGAAGGCTGTATAACCGAAGAACAAGCCATTGAGATTGCCAAAAAGCAAACTACAGCAGATTATGATGACGTAAGTGTGAGGTTCGATACCGATAAAGGCATTTGGACGGTTACATTGTCTTTTAAGAAAGCTTCAAATGGTGACGGAGTGCATAGTTACAGAATTACGCATGAAGGCAAGGTTTTAGATGCGGCTTATGGCGACTAAGGAGGTGCTCTATGAAAAAGAAAATATGGATACCGATATTAGTGGTAGTGGTATTAGCAATTCTTTTCACACCAATACCGACCGGAGTCTATAAGGACGGCGGCACAAGAGAATATACATCGCTCACATATAAGATCGTAGACTGGAATCGTATGACAGGCGATGCCACCTATGATGAAACAAAGGTGTATTTCTTCCCGTATAATTTCAAATCCATTGATGGTCTTTGGTATTATGAGGAAGATAATGTTGAGCATGGTTTTATTGCTACTGTTCTTGAAATTAACGGCTCGTCCGTTATTGTGCAGCCCGTTGAGGATAGTGCATTATTTATAAGCACTGACAAAGTCTCCTTTGGAACGGATGAATTGGAGAAAATAGAGTTTGAGGTTGGTAGCGTTGTTAAGGTAACATACAAAGGTGATGTAATGGAATCCTATCCGGCACAGGTTCATGCGACAAGTTGGAAACTATCCGATGATCTTAGTCATTTAGAGTACACTGAACAGTGGCTCGACAAAGAAACCGCAGAAAAGTATGACCATAACATCTTCGATCATATCAAAATAACAAAGATTTATTCTAACTGTTTCTTTGCGAGGACAGTCATCCCTATGCCGTATGAAATTAAGCTCAACGGTACATTGTCAGATGAATGGTGTGTAGGCGACCAAGTAACTGCAACCTATTCCAACGTCTATTATGACCAAGAGAATCAGCGAGTAGAATGTGATTTTTCCTCGGTTGAGGCAAGCGATTGGCAACCCGATCCAAACGCAGCGTACAAGCCGGTGATCTATCTCTATCCCGAAGAAGAAACAGAGGTATCAGTAAAGCTTGACCTTAACGGAAGACTAACCTGTACCTATCCCGAATATAAGGACGGCTGGAAAGTAACTGCAGCACCGGACGGAACGCTCACCGATGCAAATGGTCAGGTATATAACTATCTGTATTGGGAAGGCGAAACTTATACGAACTATAACCTCTCAAAAGGCTTCTGTGTTAAGGGTAAGGATACGGCAAAATTCCTTGAGAATGCACTCGAAAAGCTCGGCCTTAACCGTAAAGAAGCGAATGAGTTTATTGTGTATTGGTTACCTTTAATGCAAGACAATCCGTATAACATAATCTCTTTCCAAACGGATGTCTATACCGATGCCGCCAAGCTAAACATCAATCCTTCTCCCGACACCTTAATCCGTGTATTTATGACATGGCAATCGGCAGACAAATATATCAATCTCCCCGAACAGCAACTATCTGCTCCCGAAAGAAATGGCTTTACCGTTGTCGAGTGGGGTGGCACAGAGATAAAATCTCAATGAGAGTAAAATAATATCATTTCGGCAAAATATTCGTATTTTGCCGAAATTGTTTTTGTGGCAATAATTACTACGCATTAACCAAAGAATAGCGGTTACACGTTCATCATAATTTGAGCCGCTGTAAACAAAGAATAGAAGCTCGGCAATACGCACCGTTGCTAATTGTGTTTTTCGGAAGTTTATGGTATAATTATAAAAACGATTATGAGGACGGGTGTATATGTCAAAGCAAAACAGAACGCTTTTAGTCTTACAATACATATGGGAACACAGCGATGAGGATCATCAGGTAACGGCCAAGGATATCATTGCGTTTTTAGAAGAAAACGGAATCAGCGCGACATCGAGAACGGTGAAAGCAGATGTTGACCAGTTAATAGCCTTTGGGATAGATATTGAGATCAACCATAGCACACAGAACCGCTTCTATATGTATGAACGCAATTTTGAACTTGCGGAAATCAAGCTCCTCATAGATGCCGTGCAGTCGGCACGATTCATAACAGACAATAAGAGTAAGCGACTCATTAAGAAACTCTCTGCCTTTGCCAGTGAGCATCAGCAGAACGAACTGAAACGGCAGCTTTATGTAGATAAGCGTATCAAGACCGAAAACGATAGCGGATATTACTCGGTGGACTCCTTACATACGGCAATTCAAAGCAAGAAAAAAGTCACGTTCAAGTATATGGAGTTTGCGCCGGATAAGACAAAGAAAGAGAAACATGACGGACAGGTGTATGTGTTCTCGCCGTATGCAATGGTTTGGAACGATGACTGCTATTACGCAATTGGATACTCAGAAGCTCCGAACCACAACAAAGTGGTCAAGTTCCGTGTGGATCGTATGAAGGCACTGACCGTGCTCGATAAAGCAGCCGTAAGAAAACCCAAGGACTTTGATGTGGAAGATTACTTCTCGCAGATATTCTCCATGTATGACGGCCCCGAATGTGACGTGGATATCCTTTGCGAGAACGATATGATGAAACATGTTATCGACCAGTTTGGCGAGAAGGTGAAGACCAATATCGTAGACAATAATCATTTTCTTGCCTCTGTCAGAGTGAGTCTGAGTCCTACATTTTACGCTTGGGTGTTCTCGTTTGCAGGGAAGATGATAATTAAAAATCCCAAAGAAGCGATAGACGGCTTCAAAAAGATGATAAATCAGTTTTAATAAATATTTTTCGCGAGGTGGTTGTTTTTACGACCACCTCATTTTTGACCTATTGCAATCAAACTTATGTTCGGTTATAATGAACCTACCGAAAGCAGATTGCTTCCGATAGAAAGGTGAGGAGATATATATGCGTTCTAAAAGCCCCGAACTGATGAAACAAATTCAAGACTTCGCAGAGCAGTACTATCTCAACGAAGGACGTTCTCCGTCAACTTCCGACATTGCCAACGGTGTGGGCATTGCGAGGGGAACGGCCTATAAGTACCTCGTAGCGATGAGTGAAAAAGGTCTCATTAGTTATAACGGACGAGATATCCGCACCAAGCTCACCGAGAAATTTGAGTCCACTCGCTCAAAGGCCCCTATTTGTGGTAGCATTCCCTGTGGTTCGCCGACCGAGGAAATCGAGCATATCGAAACTATCGTGTCTCTTCCTACGGCGATTTTCGGAAAAGGTGAACTGTATATCCTTGTGGCAAGCGGTGATTCGATGATCGGCGCCGGAATTGAAGACGGCGACCTCGTAGTCATCAATAAACAGGCTGAAGCCAGTGAAGGAGATATAGTGGTGGCACTAATCGATAACGAAAGCACGCTGAAACGCTTTTATAAAGACGATAAGAATCAGCGTGTGATACTGAGAGCAGAAAACAAAAAATATAAGGACATAATCCGACCGTCTTGCACAATACAGGGAGTGGCGCAGCATGTTATTAAACGTGTTTAATACTTGTGGGGCACAACCTAAGCAAGATCAACAATCTTTGCTGAGGTGACGAGAATGAAACATGACACTTGGACTCCGATACCGATGTACTGTTCAAATTGCGGAAAGCTGAACTACGGCTATCGGAATGACGATGGAAAAATCAAATATGAGTGCGACAAATGCAAGGTCGTATTTGTCAGAGTCCAAAAAGGACGAAGACACGATACAATAGACATGTATGCACCTGCCGGTCAGGTGAGATATGTATAAATACAATTGAATACGGCATCAAGACGGTAAGGTTGAGGTGAAACAGACTGCGTAAATCCTTATCAGGTCACTTGCTTTGAACACTTCGGATGGTTTAACCAGACTTGCTAAATGCAGACATGAGAGGCCACCGACAAGACAGATAGGCTTAGTATAGCTTATTTGCCTTGCCGGTGGCCTTTTTGTTTTCGGCAAAGACAAATACAACCGAAGAACACGAATGCTTCCGGCTGAGAAATCAGAAAGGAGGCATTTTTTAATGTCCGTAGGTAGAACAGGTTCAGGTAAGTGGGAAACCTTTATCGCTAAATATCCTTAATCTCCATGACTTTGATTTAACAACAAAAATTCAAATTCAAGGAGATTAACAATGATTATTTTTTATGTAGAAAGCAAAAACGGAAACTACTCTTCGGAGAACGGTGACAGAAGATTCGACAAGCTCACCGGACAGAAGGTGTTCGACTTCTTAAATAGCGAGGCAGGTAAGGGCAGACGATTCATGAAAGTGAACGATGACGGCGAACTCAATAAGGTGTATGTGGAAGTACCGAGCGAACAGGTGAAAGCCATCCGCAAGGACGAAAGACATAAGCAATATTTATCCGATTGCAGAAATGCATCGGGATTTATTGTTGTGTCGATCTATGACACCGAACTGTGCAGAGAGGATTGCTCCTCCGGTGAAGAACTTATTGCTGATGATAACTGCGATATCGAAAACGAGGTTCTGCACAATATGAATCTCGAAAAGTTAAGAAAGGCACTGCGAACCTTGTCGAAAGAGGAAATGCTCCTTATTAATGCGCTGTTCCTTTCGGATGAGCCTGTAACCGAGAAGGAATTAGCCGAGGTGTTCGGCATTTCTCAACAGGCAATTCATAAGCGCAAGAAAGCCGTTCTTTTGAAGCTGAAAAACTTTTTTTAATTTTCTTGGTTGTTAAGTTTCAAAAAAGTGTGGAATACAAGGGTGAGAGGACAAATTAAGTCCTTTGCACCTTGACAACTGAATAAAGGACTGCAGGTCAACTATCTTTCTCCACTGAGAAATCGGCCAGTCACACGGTAAGAGCGCCACGACTCCGCAAACACGGATGAGCGATAAATCTTATACCGTCCCAAGCTCGAATCAGCAGAGTACGGGGACTGTGAGAAAGATCGAATGATAATACTTCTGCCTAAAGGCAGCCCACGCGGAACAGGTGGGATAATACCGATGCTGGCTGGAAACTGATGCCTTCTTGTTGGTTTATATGAAGTTTCGGAACGAGGTTCAACCAAGTTCAGTATGCTGCGAAACTGCTTGCAGTTCGCCTATGTCGAGGCAATGGAAATAATACGACACCACTAATAAATTTTACGTTTAGCAGTGGAACTACTGTGCAGGAACCCACAAAGTTCCTGCATACCATTCTGCTGCTAAATACCTAATATAAAGGAGAACAACAGAAATGTACGAGATAACAACCAACGGAAAGAAAAAGTTCAATGAATATATCAGAGAAAAAATCGTTTACAGCGACAGCGTGTATGATTTCACTTTCGAAGACAGATTCCACATTTATCATTATAAAGTGCTTGATGAGTACAGATATGTAGCCTTGGATAAGAGAACCGGATACGGCTCGTTGGTCATCAGCACCAAGCAACCTATCCATCCCAACTGCTACAGCGCACTTGTGCCGAAGATTTTGTACTCCATTAAATACACCGGTGACCGCAGATACTTGGGAAAGTATTCTGTACCGCAGAGCGACTTCATTGACATTGTGTTTCGCAACGTTCTCACAAAATACGGATACGCCGTCCGTGAGGAACAAATCAGATTATCGAAGGCAATGTTCGAAGGACTGACACGAAAGAAAGTAACGCTCTGTGAGGCAGAGGTCGGAACAGGTAAGACGATGGCATACCTCGTAGCGAGCCTTGCCGCCAGTCTGTATGATGACAGATACAGCACAAACGGAAACCCCATCACTATCAGTACATCAAGCATTGAACTTCAACAGGCAATCGTCAAAAAGGAGATCCCGGAACTTTCCCGAATGCTTATGGAAAACGGTATCATTCATGGCCCCTTGGTTGCGGTTATCCGCAAGGGCAAGGAACACTTCTTTTGCCCGGCACGATATAACGATTTTTATAAAGAGATATCCAAGTATCCCCGTAAGTATAGCGAAACGCTGAAAATCCTTAACGAACTCGACCTGCTCAATACCTGTCTCGATCTTGATGAAATCGGTGTGCTGAATAAACACATCAAATCCAAAATCTGCGTAAGGGGTTCGTGCTTCAAGTGCCTCTGCAAAAAGGAATGCCGATACAGTGAGTATATGGAAGATGCCCTACATCCGTGTTCTTGTGATTTCCAAATCACCAACCACAATATGTTTTTAATGGCTCAGAAGATAGGTAAGGACAACCGCTTGTTGCAGAAATCCAACTTCGTAATCTTTGATGAAGCTCATAAGGTTATGGAATCAGCAGTCTCGGTTTGTGGCTTTACCTTGGAGTATGACGAGGTTGGCAATTATCTGAACGCCATCAAGTATTCCTTAAATGATAAAGGCAGAGAAACTAAGAAAATCTTAGAGAGATTTACGAACGCTGCCACTAAGTATAACGACAAGCTCTTCCAAATGCTTCTCGGTCAGAGCACAGACGATAGCGAGGATGACGGCGAGCGCATGAGAGTAACCATCGGCGAGGACGAAATTGAGTGCATTGAAAAACTCATTTCGGTATTAGAGCAGGTGGACAAACTGATTCGGTACAACGCAAAGTATCAGCAGCTTAAGCTCACAAACCTCCTCAGTACCCTTGACCGCTTTGCAAAACCTCAAGAGGTGATTTACTGGTTAGACATTACTGACAGAGAAAGGAAAGAAATCACGCTCTGCGGTATGCCCAAGACGATGGAAGAAGACCTCAGAAATATGCTGTGGAGTAAAACTCATATGCAGTATGTATTGACCTCCGGCACCATGAAGGACGATACCGGCTTCGATTACTTCAAAGCCGAACTCGGTATTTCGGGATACGTTCCCAAAGAACAGATCCTCGAAACCTCTTGCGAATCGCCTTTTAATTATAAAGAACACACAAGGCTGTATATATCCAAGAAAACGCTTGTGCCGAAAATGAATGACGATGAGTATATCAGGTCCATCGCAAACGAGGTGGAGAAGCTCATCCAAGCAACGCATGGTCATACGGCGGTACTGTTCACCTCATACAAGGTGCTTAGTGCAGTACATAAACTGCTCGAACCGAAACTGAGCGAATACAACATCATCAAGATGACGCGCAGTAATAAAACCGCCATATCGGACTTCAAAAAGAGCAAGAACGCCGTGCTGTTCGCATCAGGCAGTATGTGGGAAGGTGTAGATTGCGCCGGTGACGTTCTCTCTTCTGTGATTATCGTTAAACTTCCGTTCCCACTGAGAACCGAAGCACTCGAACAGAAGAAGGCTAACTGTGAAACGATGGGCGAGTTCGTCCATACCTACGCCGTACCGCAGATGATTATTAAATTGCGCCAAGGTGCAGGTCGCCTTATTCGTAATGAAACCGATACCGGAGTCCTTGCCATCCTCGATGCAAGAGCAACAGGAAGCGGTAGCTATTATAAAAGAGTAATGAACGCCCTCGGCAAATACCCGGTGGTAAGCAGCGTTGAGGAAATCGGCGACTTCATCAGATCGGTTAAGGATGCGAAATACTTTCAGTAAGGAGAGATGCCATGATTGCTGAAAAGAAGTCAAACAACACCAAATTTATTAAAACCATCATGATACTCAGAGCGTTGCAGAATAACGGCACGATTACTGCCAAGGAATATGAAACCATGAAGGAATACTTCAAAAAAGCATACGCTCCCGACATCGCAATGGTATAGGAAAGGGTGGGTATTTGTTGTAAATAAACTGCACAAATATCCGCCTAATCTTTCTAAAAAATAAGTTTAGATATTCGGGCATAGTCGCTGGACTTGTACCAACTTGTGTAGTATGTTTGTGTTGCAAAATTAAGAAAGGAGAGAAAGCCTTGCGACAGATAAGTCAAATCACAACCAACAAGGTGTCCATACACCAAAGGACAAGAGTCGCCGCATACTGCCGAGTGTCCACAAATTCAGCCGACCAGTTG
The DNA here is from genome assembly GCA_017466885.1 of Oscillospiraceae bacterium. Taxonomy (GTDB): domain Bacteria; phylum Bacillota; class Clostridia; order Oscillospirales; family Ruminococcaceae; genus RGIG4130. The sequence continues at coordinate 250,799 of JAFTTH010000002.1, read as the reverse complement.
CATTCCTATGACCGACAGGTCAGTTACTATACCGACTATATCAAGTCAAAACCCGAATGGCAATTAGTAGAGATATTCGCTGACGAAGGCATCACGGGAACAAGATCCGAAAAGCGAACCGAGTTCCTAAGAATGATTAAGCTCTGTAAGATGGGTGAGATTGATTTAATCATCACCAAAGCAGTTGCCCGATTCGCACGAAACGTAAAGGAAACCCTCGAAATCGTAAGAGAACTGAAAAAGTACGGAGTGGCGGTCAGATTCGAAAAAGAAGGAATCGACACGCTGAACATCGGCGATGAAATGCTGCTCAATACCTTCTCTGCGATAGCACAAGAGGAATCCATATCCATATCGCAGAATGTACGAATGGGTAACCGTAACCGAATGGCAGTCGGTGAGTTTATCGTGAGCAACGCAGCTTACGGATTCCGATATGTGAATCAGAAATTGGAGATATACGAACCCGAAGCAAAGATAGTAAAGGATATCTTCAATATGTATCTCAGCGGTAAATCCACCCACACGATTGCCGAAATACTCAACAGACGAGGTGTCCCGACAAAGACAGGAGGTAGATGGGAACGTTGCGGAATCAAATACATCCTCCGCAATGAAAAATATATCGGTGACTGCCTGTATCAGAAGACATACCATACAAGCACCTTCCCATTCAGACAGAAGGTAAACTACGGTGAAGAAGATCAGTACTATGTAACCGGTTCACACACCGGATTCATCCCAAGAGATGTCTTCGATAAGGTTGGCGAGATCATGGCACAGAGGGGAACTCTGACTCGTGAAGACCTGCCGACCGAAAAGTATATATTCTCAAAAATTATGCACTGCAGTGAATGCGGTGCAATTTTTGTGCGCCGAAAACGAAAAGACCATATCAATTGGGTGTGTGCGAATCATCAGAAAGACAAAGACTGGTGTCCCACACACTACCTCGAAGAAGACGATATCAAAACCGCCTTCGTCACAATGGTGAACAAGCTGTGCTTTGCAAGCGAAGACGTACTGAAGTTAGCGGTCAGGACCTTGGAAAAGGCAATGGCGATGCAACGCAGAGGAAACCAAGAATCCTATGATTGCAGTAAGGAAATCAGTGAACTCAATGAGAAACTGCTGATGATAAGTAAGCTCAAGGATAAAGGATACCTCGACACCGTCACCTTCCAACGACAGAGCCGAGAAATCATGCAGAGAATCACGGCACTGAAAGAGAAACGGTTGGCAACATTCAGCACGGTACTCAGCGACTCCCATGCGGATGTGTTGAAACTCCAAATCGAGCTGAAAGAAGTCAAAGAACCGCTAAGCGACTTCTCGGATGAGTTATTCAAAAACATAGTAAGAAAGGTGGAGATAGACCAAAACGACATGGCAACATTCGTCCTGCTCGGCGGTCTGAAATTCACAGAAAAGTGTAGGTGGAAGGTATGCTAAAAAACAGATATATCCCATACGGATACACCATGGAAAACGGCGACATCGTCATAGAACAGAGCGAGGCCAAGATAATACGATATATCTTCGAAACATATATCGCAGGTGCCACACTGAAAGACATCGCCGACAGATTGACCGCACAGCAAGTAGTATACAGTGAAAAGAAAACCGAGTGGAATAAAGCGAGAGTCATGAGGATCCTCGACAATGTAAAATACCTCGGTGACGATACCTTCCCACAAATCATAGACGAAGGACTGTTCGCAGAAGCCGCACGGCAAAAAACGGCAAGGCAGAGAACCACACCTGCTGACACGGAACAGGAAATACATGTACTGAAAGGATACATCGTCTGTGGGAAATGCGGATGTGTTATGAAACGCAGAGTGGAGAGAAAATGCAAGTACAAAGAAAGGTGGTACTGTAGCAATCCCGACTGCGATAACAACGTGCATATCCGAGATACCGTAATACTGAAAAAGGTGCAAACCCTCACCATGCGAATGGTGGAAGACGATTACACACCGGAAGAAAGGAAGATGCCCACAACCGACACTTCGGATACGCTGAAAATAAAAAGCGAACTCGAAGATGAACTCGACAGACCGAATGTCAATGCTCAGAGAGCCTTAGAACTGTGCATCGAACTGGTACAAATACAGTACGAAGGCATTCAGTCAATACCCGGCATTCGAGCAAACGTAAGAGAAGGAAAGGAAAACCTATCCCAACTCCTCGAAAGGACGGTAGATAAAATCATACTCTATGAGGACGGCGCCGCCGAACTCGTAACCAAGTCAAATATAAAAATAAAGGAAGGTGGATGATGTGGTAGTAACCAAAATACCAAAGAAGACGGTTACGGTTATCGAACCCAAGCGCGTCAACATTGTAGATAGAAGTAAATATAACCAACTGCGAGTAGCAGCCTACTGTCGAGTATCAACCGACTCTAAAGAACAGTTGCTGTCATACGAGAATCAGAAGAAAACCTATACCGAAAAGATAGCAGCAAATAAAGAGTGGGTACTCGCAGGGATATACGCCGATGAAGGTATCTCAGGAACGCAGGTCAAAAAGCGTGAACACTTTAATCAGATGATTAAAGACTGCCTCGCCGGAAAGATCGACTATATCATAACAAAGTCGGTATCCCGATTCGCACGAAACACGGTAGACTGCCTCCAATATGTGCGACTACTGAAAGAAAAGAACATCGGAGTCATATTCGAAGAACAGAATATCGACACACTCAAAACCGAAAGTGAACTGTACCTTGTCATATACGCAGGTTTCGCACAAAGCGAATCGGAAAACATGTCCAAGAACATTACATGGACATTCCGCAACAACTTCAAGGAAGGTAAGGTGAAATTTAACTACGCCAAACTGCTCGGCTACAAGAAAGGTGCTGACGGCGAACCCGAAGTCATTCCGCACGAAGCTGAGATCATCGTCAAAATCTTCGACTGGTATCTCTCAGGAATGTCGGTGCTTGCCATCAAAGAGCGACTGAAAGCCGAAGGGTATAAGACAAGGCAGGGCAGTACCGATTGGCCGAGAGCAACCATTCAGAATATCCTCAAGAATGAAAAATACTGTGGCGATGCTATCTTGCAGAAGACATACACTATCGACAGCATCAATAAGACGGTGGTGAAGAATGACGGCTCGGAAGTGCCGATGTACTATGTACACAATAACCACACACCGATAGTCAGCAGAGAGGTGTTCAATAAGACACAGACCGAAATGGCAAGACGAAATGCGGTGAAACCTGCCTCCTGTAAGGTAAGCACCACTATGCAAGGCAAATACAGTAAGTATGCCCTCACCAAGCTCATCCACTGTGCCGAATGCGGTTCGGTGTACAGACGAGTAACGTGGGTGAGAGGTGATCAGAAAAAGGTGGTATGGCGATGCACAAGCCGACTCGACTACGGCAAGAAATACTGCAAGCACTCACCGACCATAGACGAAACGGTGCTGCACGCTACCATCATGAGAGCGATAGCCAAGTTCTACGAAGAAGACTCCGAAACCTATATCGCCTTGCTCAAAGCCACCCTTGCCGATGCAATGGGATGCAGCTCGACACGAAACGAAATCGACTATCTTGAACGCAGAGTGGATGCCCTTAATAAAAAGATGATGAACATCGTATCCGAGAGCATCGCCAACGGTCAAGATGTGGAAGACTGCGAAGACGAGTTCAAGCAGATATCCGATGAGATAGCCGAACTCAAAGAGCAGATAAAAATCCTCCAAGAGCAGAGCATGGGCAACGAAATCACCGATGAGAGAATCCGAGAAATCCAAAACGCCATCGATAACGAGAACCTCGACTTCTCAAAGTACGATGACGGTCTCGTAAGACAAACCATCGAGTGTATCCGTATCTACGAGAACAAGAAGGTGGATATCATCTTCGGCGGTGGATACGTAATTGAGGAAATGCTGTAACGAAAACAAGCAGAGGATTAGTCCTCTGCGTTGTTTTCAGTTTGTGCTAAAATAGTTTCAAGGGAAACATAACCTTCGCTCATATCCTCATCAGACTCCTCGAAATCGTCCTCAATATTATCAACAGGCGATATACGTTCATAGAGTTTTGTGAAGCGTAAAGGCTTCTTGCACTTGGTATTATAAGCAATAAATAAAGCCTCGGCATAACCCAAAGAACCGGCTCTGCGTTCTTTGGCGTTACGACCGATTTGTTTAACCGACAAAGCACCAACCTTGTCTTTGAATATCTCATCATCAATGGCTTCGCCGTAACAGGCAACCAGTCTTGCGATACCTTTGAGCATGTTGCCGGAGAAGGAGTCAACATCACCCTCCCAAGTAGCAATGCAAAGGCGAAGGGTACGGTCGAGAACATGATAACCGTACTTGTCAAAGATATTCTCAAGGGATGCAACCGCACCGATAACACCGGCACCCTTAACCGCACCGATGGTCATATTGTAGGACTCCACCAAGTCTTTGATAAGCAGTTGCTTCTGATTTCCGGCTTCCACGTTCGCAATAAAAATCTCATACGGCTGAAGGTTCTTGACGAACTTCTGCTGATTAGCAAAGATGTCGGCCTCGTGTTCGTAGTAAAGGTCATCGTAGATCATACACCAAACCGGAGTCTCACGGGAACCCGAAGCGAGTGCCACCATCTCGATGGTGTGCTGACCGTTAAAAACATAGTTAATACCGTTTCGGCGGCTGACCTTAACGGGATTGATTTGGTAAACATCAAAATGCTCAACGGCACGTTTGACGTGGTTCATGTAGATGCCACGCTGATAATCTTGGCTGGACACAAGGTTCTTAATCTGTATTTTTTCAAAAGATACATTCGGAACGAACATCTCGAAATGCTCTTCCGCTTCCTCCAAGTTTAATTCGTTTGCTTGTTGTAAATCGTCCATTGTTATTCCTCCTCTTCGATTTTTGTGAGCAGTTCCATGATGATACCAAGCAGCTCTTTTAACGCACCGACAAGCTTGGTCTTGGCAGGTTTGGATGTGGAACTGAAATCCGCCTTTGTTTTCGCACGGTCAATGGAACTAACCCAAGACGGAATGGTAAGAGTCAGACCGGTAATCTCGGAATCGGGATCATACTTAGGCATTGTCTTGACCGAGTTTTCAGGCAGAGCGTTCACCTCGGAAGAAGGCGGTGTATGAACAATAGGCGCTTGTCTGCGGAAACGATTGGGGAGGTCTTCTCTTGCTCCCGAAAAACGTGTGAAAGGTTGATTTTTCTCTCTCATTTTTTCTCCAAATGTTTTGATTTCATCATCATTTAATTTTGATAGTGCCACGACGTTCTCGTGGGATATTTTAATTGAACCGGACAGTATTCTCGGCACAAGGGAAGGTTCTACTTCACCGATAACATCCAGTGCGCGAGAGTACATGCCGTATTTTTGAACGGTGACCTGCGAGAGATGATATTCCTCCGCAAGTTTTGTGGCAGTACGAAACCTATCGTCATTGGGTATCTCTGCATCCTCATCGGTATGATTGGCTGTATATTGATTACTGCCCGTTGTATTTCTGCCGCCGATAATCTTCTCATTCTGATACCTCTTGCCGATGAGATACTTCCGTGTTTCATCGGAAATGTTACGGCGACCGAGTTGGTTGGAACAGATCCAAACAATCACTTCCTCACGGCAGTCAAATTCCTTCGGCTGTACGGCAAAAGGAATGTTGTGTTTTTTGCAGATTTCGTAGCGATTATGTCCGTCCACAATGATACCGTTCCAAGTGGTAATCGGTTCACGGCAACCGTCAAGAAGCAGATTTGCCTCAAGCTGAAGATACTCATCTTGGGATAGAGGACGGATAAGGTTTTTGAAATCCTCGTCAATTTTCAGTACAACGGTCGCCATGAATTAACCTCCTGTTTGCGATGACAAAGGGAATATGAGAGCGTTCTCGTCAGAAAGCACCTCGCCCTCAAGTTTGCAGTAATCTATGTTATCAAAAGCACCGCCGACAGAACTGCAAATACGCAGCATCAAGGTCTTACTGTACAGAACGACAGAAGCACCCGGATTGTTGATAAGATACTTTCCGATATAAATATAATCGGGTGTGTGCTGATCGCAGCTTTTAATAATAAAAGCACGTGCGGTGGGATTGTAAAGCAACTGAATGTAGGCAGGGTTGCCGAGTTGTTTCAATCCGTGCTTGTAAATGAGGATTTGATTACGCTTGATACTAAAGGACAACCCTATGTTAGAGGACAACATTAACTCTCAACTCCTTCACCTGTAGGATTGTCAAGAGATAACTGCTGAACCTGTGCGGAATCTCCGTCAGGCTTGGGTGCTTGTTTCTCTTTAATTTCATAAACGGCATAACCGTTAAAGGTATTAATCTGCAATGACTTGCGGTGTTCCTCGAAAGGCATACCGAACTGATTCTGCCATGCAGCAGGGAAGACAGGAACTCGTGAGTTCTTCGGCTTCTGTCCTTCAACGAAGGTGCGCTGATAGACCTCAGTTGCAGACAGGTCAAAAACGATAAGATACATTCCGTTTGCACAGACAATCTTACCGAGCAGTTTATATCTATAATCAGGATTCCAGTTCATCATCGTGAACAGCTTAGCGAAGAATAAACGGCAGGTGACCTGCTTTGGCTTTCTTCTGCCCGTGCCTTTACTGCACCAAGCAAATGAGTCTCGGTCAGTTTCCGCACACGGACGAAGTGCCATGATATTGGTCTCGCTATTAATGAGAAGCTGAACATGCTCGATCTCAGGGAAACGGTTCAGACACGCCGCATTAACATAGACCTTGTAGTTATTAAGAGTAATAGACGGTTCGAAGGTATGAGCGAAAAACTCTCTGCGAACAACTTGGAATCCATCGTAATTGAAATCACCTTCCAGCTCAATAATATCGTCTGCTGTCAGTGCGATAGCACCGGTCTCGTCCGGCAAGACAGTTTGTTGGGCAATATCGACACCCATATTTAATTCATCACTCATTTGAAACGGCCTCCTTATTACCATTACTTAATTCTTGATTGATAAATTCTCTGAGCACCTCAGGATCACTGACTTTGAGTTGGTTTTCCTCATCGTACACAGAGCCTTGATTTTGAATATCCCAAGCGGCTGACTCGACCTTGTCGGCAGCTTGTTTCTGAATATAATATTTACGACCGAAGGTTTTAAGCCAATCCTCCGGCATTGCTTTGATATGGTTTTTGCCCGGAATAAGCGGTGTGGATGATTCTTCGTCTTCCTCAGTTCTATCCGCAAGAATGCGGGTGGGGAGAAACACCTCGGTTTCAGCCAAATCGAAAATACAAACCGAGTCCTTGTCCTTTTGATAAAAAGAACCTGTGACTCTGTATTTATAATTCAAATCCCAACAGAAAAGAGCAAAGAATGTGTTGGTAAACGCTGTGGTGGGAATATCCTTCGGATGAAACACACCGCTGGTAGATTTCGCCCACACGACAGCGTTGCGATTTTCCTTGTTCGTAATGCGAACAGCGAACTGCTTCTTAATAGGGTGGACAAGCATCTCAATATACTGCTGCTTACCAAACTTCTTGATGCAGTTCATACTGAACTTGATACGCCCGTCTTGGAAGGTGACAAACGGTCGCTGGACTGAATCAAAGAACTCAGACCGTGTGATTTCAAATCCGCGCATGTCGAAGTCGCCGTCTGCAGCATAGATAGAGCAGTTGTTGGCCTCTTCGGTAATCGGCTCGTCCCCGTACACACTCTGACAGGCAAGTCGGTAGTCGTTATCATTGAAACCTGCCCAACGCGGATTGATAACAACGAATCCTTTGAGCAGACCTTCCGGAATGACACGAAGCTCCGGCAGAATAGAAGTATTCCTGTACCGAGCGTTGTTGAGCATATGCTGAACCGCAATGAAATCGTCCCTTGGGATGATAGGATCGTGGTCATCGGTATAGTAGAACTGTTGCTTCTTGCCGTAGTTCTTCTTAGCCTTGTGGTCTAAGTAACTCGGTGTGTAGGTCTTGTTGGTGAGAATATCACCGCAGTACCTTTCGTTACGAAGAATCTGTGTAATACCGCTTGACGTCCATTTGGTATTGCCTTTTAGCGTTTTCTTGCCGAGCATCATCAATGTCTCTGCAATCTCGGTAGTGCTATGACCGCAGAGATACATATAGAAAATGAGCTTGACGGTCGGCGCTTGTTCCTCATTAATGGTCAGTTTGCCTTTCTTAACGCTGTTGTAACCGAGCAGCTTCGGAGTCAAAAAAATGGCGTTGCTGAATCGCATGAAATAGGACTTGTTCATGCTACGGCTCTTGATATGAGATTCCTCCTGCGCGATAGTCGCTTGGAAGGAGAGAGCCATCTGTGAATCCTCGTTCAGAGAGAAGATGTGCTCCATCTCAAAGAAAACGCCGACAGCCGGAGAAAGAGCAGCGAGGTCACGTGCAATACCAATACAGTCAACGATGTTACGGGCAAAACGAGAAACACTCTTAGTAAGAATGATATCTATCTTACCGGCTTTACAGTCGGCAATCATTTTGTTGAACTCCACACGATGTTCGAGAGAAGTACCGCTGATACCCTTATCTGCATAGATCTTGACGAGAGTCCAGTTGTCGTGCTCACGAACATAGCCTTCGTAGTATTTCTTTTGAAGCTCGTAGGAAGAAGTCTGTTTTTCACTGTCAGTGGAAACACGGACATAGACGGCAATTCTCTTGTGAACCTCATCATCGTAAAAGTCGGGTTCTTTTTCTTTGGCAGGGATGATACGCAGCTTGGAAAGGTCGCGCACTTCTCTGTAACGGCTTTCGGTTTCGGTCATGGGTTTCTGTGCTGGGTTTGTATATTCGTTACTCACCTAAAAGCCTCCTTTCATTGCTTGACTCATCGAGAATCTTTAGAGTCTCGGCACTTGGAAGGAGATAGTCATCCGTAGTATCGGACAGATAGTAGGAGGCCAAGGTGTAGAAGTTCTCTGCCTCGAAGTAAATCCCGACAGGTTTTTCAAGCTGTGAGAGAATACGAGCGCACATAGTGATTTCGGTGGGGTTCTTGGAAATGCCTGTGGTCTTCTGAGTCATGATCAAATCGACTTTACCGGCAAAGCAATCGTCCAACAGGCGACACCATTCCTTGTTGTTCTCCATGTTGTTGGGAGAAGGCCCCTCGTCAATGTAGAAGTCAACGAAAGTCCAAGCAGGGATGTTAGCAAGTCCGTCTGTGTAGAACTTCTTGATAGCATCAAGCCAATCCTCGATATCTGCCGAGTTGAAGTAACGGATATACACGGCAACCCTCATTTGCTTGTAGAGGTTGGGGATTTCAATGGAATGGCTGTAATGAGCCGCCATTGCCTTCGCTCTTTTCTGCCGTGCCTCATCATCTATGCTCAGTGGTGTAAAACGAAGAAGCTCCATATCTTCTTTGTTGTAGGTGATACTTAACTCGTTCATGTTCGCCTCCGAAAAAACTAAATACTACAGGTTATTTTATATAGTGGAGGCTATAAAAGGAATAAACCCAACGTGAAGTGGAATCACGCTGAGTTTATAATTGTATAAAAAAATAACAGATTGGACTCGAAAATCCAATCTGTTACCAAATCAAGTAGATTATTTATGTTTTCTTGCGTAAGTGTCTTTCAAGCGGTCAATCGCCATCTCAGGACTCATAGTGTGATACATCAAGTAGACAGCACGCATTGTCTTTGCAGGTGCTTGCTTGTAAATCTCTTTGCTTGTTTCACCGGTGTAGATATGCCAATAGCGGTAGAGATAGCCAGACCAATAGAGTGTTTCATTGTCATAGAGTTCGCCATCGGTTTCAAGCGTATCTGCATTCTGTTCTCTAAGGCGGTCAATGATATATCCTTGACCTGCCCACTGCATATGGTTGAACAACTTGTCAAGATCCGCAGCGGTGTTTGACAGCATGAAAGTCTTGATGAACGCTTCACTTGAAAAACCTTCGTTGGCAGACATCTCAAAGAGCTTGCCCTGCATATCGCATAGAGTTAGTTCAAATACATCAAGCATTTCATTCACCTCTCAAAATCTCATCGAAATACTTGCCGACACGTCTGTACTGCTTTTCGATTTTGCTTGCAATCGCATAACTCTCTTTTCTGCGAACTGCCGCTTTTTCTTGAAGGGCAGTAAGTTCCATCGGATAGATATCCGATTCGGAAACGATAGAAAAAGCATCGCAACCCTTTTGAGTCTTAGCAACATACTGTTTGCCAAGATCAAGAGCAACCAAACAGTTCATGAGTGCGGTGTCGGTGATATCTCCGTTGAAGAAACGAGTAAGCTCAGTGTAAAGACGGTCGTTAGCAATATAACCGACAATCATGTCGTAACCGTCAAACAGATGAGCGTACTTTTCGTACATCTCCGTACCTTTTATTATATCCATATAGCCGCGATGATATGCAACCACCATTGCCCAATCCAGTCCGAGTTCAAGGTCAAGAACTTTCAGACCACCGAGATTCAGATCAACTACATAGAACTTAGGATTAGGTTCACCGCAAACCAAAGTCAACGGCTGAATGGTATCCGTACCGGTGTAGAAACCAACACCGAAGTCGCAGTCTTCTCGGCTTTTAGGTTGAATCTGACCTGTAAGTCCTTCCTTAGAACCGTGATAGAGAATGAGTCGGTCATCATTGTGTTCGTAGCGATACTTTTCGACAATGATATCGGCGATATCTATATTGTGGTTAGCGCAGAAAAGGTTGAGTTGGTTTTGAGCCATAGGGTTGGGAATAGACTTGCCGTTCTCCCAACGATTAATGGAAACGACAGTAGTCCCGATTTCTTTGGCGAACTGCTCTTGGCTCATATCGGCAAGCTCGCGCATCTTCTTAATTAAATACTTCATATCAAAACCACCTATCATTTGTTTTCAATAACATTATAAACTATGATAGGGTAGTCTGTCAAGAGGGTTAAAAAGAAAAGCGAGCAGGTTGCTAAAAACCTTCTCGCTTAAAAGTCAGAATAATCATCTTTTTTGGTGTGCATGGTCTCGATGAGTTCTTTTACAATTTTAATAATGGAGTCAATCTCTTCGGGAGTACATCCACCGAGCAGCTCTGCGAACTCATTCTGATAAATACCGTTCACGGACGGAACGTCAGGTCGAAGCAACTCATCCGCTGAAACCTGCAACGCTTCAATGATACGCAAAAGGGTGGTAACGAGCATGGTGGACTTGCCCAGCTCAATAGAACTAATTAAAGGAAGGGAAAGGTGGGCTTTCTCTGCCAGTGCCGCTTGGCTGAGTCGTTGACTCTGACGAATCGCACGGATTCGGCTGCCAATAAGCTGATTAGTCTTATTCTCGATATCTGACATTGCTTCACCTCCCAATATCGTCTATAGGTTATATTATAGCCTACACCTTATATTATTATAGCGACCTCTTTATAGAAACGATATAAAGACAACGCTATATTATAATCTCCGCTTTATAATATTTATAAAAAAAGGAGGTTATAACCATGAAAATCGATTACACACTAATCGGAAAAAGAATCCAAAACAGAAGAAAGGAGATGGGAATGTCGCAACTTGTGTTCGCTGAAAAGATTGACCGGTCGACCACCTTTGTGAGTTACATTGAGAACGGCACACGAAGTATGACGCTTGATACGCTGATTCAGGTAGCCAATATTCTTGATGTCGGCGCAGATTACCTCTTAGCCGATTACATAGGCGTACTGGACAGTCAAGCGGATCAAGAAGTGATACTTTTACTTGATGATTGTCTTGAAATCGAGCGCGAGTTTATTGTTTCGTGTTTAAAAGCATTAAAGAAGACACTCAGAGAAGAAGACATCAAAATAACGTTCAAGTAAATGGGTACACCAATCTTTGCACAGAGCAGGGATAAAAGCAATAAACCCTTCGTGAAACTTACTTCACGGAGGGTTTAACTCTTTTGCCAATACATATGAAATGGTCGAAAATACATATGAAAACGCTCTAAATACATATGAATTGCTCGTAAATACATATGAAAACGAAAAAAGCGAGATTTTTGGATGGCACCTGTGTTAATATATAGGACAACTTAAATGGGGTACTGTAAGTATCGCCGGAAAAGGAAGGAGAATGTCCATTGATTTATTATATTTCAGATAACCATTTTGGGCATAAGAATGTAATTCGGTTTGACAACAGACCGTTTGCCGATACAACGCTGATGGACGAAGTCCTCATCCACAACTGGAACGAGCGAGTCACCGAGGAAGACACGGTATATATTCTCGGCGACTGCTTTTGGAAGAACGAAGAAGGCAGCGTGAATATCATCAAACGGCTGAACGGAAAGAAGATCCTTATCCAAGGTAACCACGACCGAGTACATGGCAAACTGCGATTTCACTATGATGAGATCCTCAAATACGAAGAAATCGTGGATAACGGCAGACGTGTCGTTATGAGTCATTATCCGATGCTGTTTTATAACGCACAGCACTACGGTGCGATAATGCTTTACGGTCATGTCCATAACACAAGAGAATGGAAGTATGTCGAAAAATGGAAACAAGAACTGTGGGATGATGGTATCCCGTGCAAAATTATTAATGTCGGTGTCATGATGACATATATGAATTACACACCGAGAACCCTCGATGAACTTCTCGCAGCTTATGATTTCCCCGAATTTGAAAAAAAGAGAAAAGAGATGATAGAAAGTGATATTCCTAACGGGTGATATACACGGTAATCCGACACAGATACAGTTATTCTTAGAAAAAGTGAAGCTGACCGAAAAGGACACCATTGTCCTACTCGGTGATGTCGGTGCCAATTATTACGGAAACAAGAAAGATAATTTTCTAAAAAATATATTGAGTAACTACCCTCCGACCTTCTTATGCATACACGGAAACCACGAAATGCGACCGGAGAAGATAGCAGGCTATAAGCCGAAGCTATGGAACGGCGGCCGTGTCCTTGTAAGCGATGACTATCCCAACATCCTATTCGCAGAAGACGGCGAGGTGTACGATCTTGAAGGTTACAAAGCGCTTGCCATCGGCGGTGCATACAGTGTGGACAAGTTTTACCGCCTTGAACGAGGCTTTGGATGGTGGGCAGATGAACAACCGTCCGAGCAGACAAAACGCAAGGTGGAGGACGTTATAGCCAAAGGTGGCATAGATATCATACTGTCTCACACTTGTCCCTATAAGTATAGACCGACTGAAATGTTTATACCCGGTCTGGACCAAAGCACAGTAGATGAATCTACAGAACTATGGCTCGACAAGATAGAAGAAGCTGTGGACTATAAAGATTGGTATTGCGGTCATTGGCATACAGACAAGCATATAGATAAGATGCATTTCCTCTTTAGAACATTTGAAATGCTGAAAGAGGTGAAATGCGATGAGTAAAGAAAAATATTATGTAATGCACCTCGATGACTATGCTGCCGCACAGTTTACATCCTTCGGCAAAATGTATTTCGGAACACTTGAAGAAATAGGGCATTTCATACGGTTGCTTGAAAAGGATCCAGAAACCGCAGAAGCTCACAAGGACACAATAGAAGGTTTTTATAAGTTCCTTGAAGGCGATAAAAAGGTAACACACAAGGTTGCACATCAGGATGTGAAACTACTGACTCCTGTACGTGTGCGAGGTTCAACTACTTTTAGAATGAACCGCAGAATATGGACACATCTCAATACTTGGCGTTGGCCTGTGAAGATGAGAGCAACACAGATTATCGTAGAAGTAAAACTGTTTCAGATTGGAAGTAAGATATACAGAGCTATCAGACCGTCTTTCAGGTCTTTGAGCGACTATTCACCATTCACGAATAAATGGAGTAGACGGCAAGAATGCTTTTGGGGATTTCCACACATGCTCGATCTTGACGGCGACTGGAATAAATGCCGGTTCTTTGTCGTGAACGAAGAATACAAAGAGTTCGCCCAAGCATGTGAAGATATGTTTGACGAAACCAAGATAAACTTTGAGCCGGTTATTAACGAGGTGTACGGTAACGGATAAAGGAGGCTTGGGTGATGGGTTACAAACAAAGCAGAGAAAGAAACCGCCGATTGAAAAAGGTGTACATGCAAACCAAGAACACCTACGGTCGCGGAGTTTGGTATGACGAAAAGAAGGGTATTTACATCCGCTACTATCCAAGAGGTAATACATCACTAAGTCGTTATTTTAGGAAACAAGCGAGCCGCAAGGTACGAAGGAATAAACACGAACAACTCCAACACGGATCATACCGAAAGGTTTACGATTACTGGTGGAACTTGTTCTAAGGAGAGATTAGATGAAACACGTTATAGAGTTGCAACCGACTGATACGATGCAGCGAGTATCCCGAAAGGAATTCTGCGATAAATTAGATGAATGGTTGGAAACCGTATCACGTGATAATGTCGGTATTATCATAACCGATGAAGGTAAGGATGATTTGGTGCTCTGTCCGTCTGAATGGTTTGAAAAGTTCGCAAGCAATAACCTCAACAGAGTAATCAATGGTGCGGTTATCAATGCATTAATCAATGATGAAAAACAGTCGTGTTATGTCATTGGTTTTATTAAAGATGCGATGGAAATGCTTGATATAAAAACATTAATTACCATTGACCATGATATAAGCATGTATCTCGATCCTTACGGTGAAATTCACAGGTACCATAAAGAGTGGATTGAACTCCAAATGGATGTCAAGATTCAGATTGACAAATACAGAGCGTGCATTGATGTAGAGGAATACTATAAGCAGTGTGTCAGTATTCGTCTTTTAATGGACAGGTTAAAGGATAAAAAAGAAGAAACCTATAAATTGGTCGAACAGACTATCAAAGAAATTGAGAAAGGGTACATAACCGATATTGAGGGAATCGAGGATTTCAAATATCTGCTTATGGACTACGGTGACGATAGTAGGTTTTACGAACTGTATAAATCCTTGCGTGAGGTGCTGAAAGAAAAGCATCCGCAGCTTGCCGATGATAAGTGGCTCAAAGGTGAAACCAAGTGAGAGAAAAGAAGTATTATGCCATAATCAATAGCTTTTATCACAAATACAGTGAGTTGGACAAAGACACTGATACGATGAAAGCCATTGCGGAAGAATACCGAGAAACAGTCTGTCCTGCTTTATGTAAGTACAATTTCAACTTAAATCGCAAACAGGCTCTATGGTTATGCGATACGCTCGGACAGGGCAATTGGAAGAAAATGTGGTTAACGGATGAAGATAACGCCGAATCGGACAGCGAAGTCTGTCGGCAGTTGATTGGCGACGTGTTCTATTGTTCCGACCGAATGTCTTGGGATAGACTGACACGAATCAATTGGCAGTATCAAAGACTGCTAAAAAGAATAGAGCAAAATACAGAACAAAGTGAGATGTAAAAGATGACTTATGTATTATCCGACATCCACGGAAACCTGCGGAGATTTGAGTCGATAATGAATCAAATTAATCTCCAACCGGATGATACATTATATATCCTTGGAGATGTGGTGGACAGGTATCCGCACGGAGTTAAGATTTTAAGACAAATAATGAGGATGCCCAATGTGAAAATGCTCATCGGCAACCACGAATATATGATGCTGAGAGCTATAGGGCATTGCAAAGATGCTGCCGATGAAAAGGAAAACACCAACTGGAGAGAAAGAAGACTTTGGTACAGAAACGGCGGCATGGTAACACACGAATATCTGAAGCATATCAAGAAGGAATACCGCGCGGATGTATTTCGATTCATCAGACAGTTGCCGATCAATATAGACGTTCAGGTGAACGGCATCAATTACAAGCTCGTTCATGCTTCGCCCATAGAGAACTTTATGAGTTTGTATGCGTACAGCTATGAATATGAAAACGAAAAAGAATTCGCAGTATGGGAGAGATGGAACGAGTGCCATCATATTCCCGAAGGTTTTGTGTTGGTCTTCGGGCACACACCGACAAATCATTTCCAAAATGCAGAACCCATGCGCATTTGGAAAGGAGATAACGCTATCGGTATTGACTGCGGTTGCGGTTATGATTACGGTAGGCTTGCATGTTTACGGTTGGATGACATGAAAGAGTTTTACTCGGAGATGTAAGCAGGTGATTGAATGAGTGTGAAGTACATATTTTTTACAGAAATAAAGGTGAATGGTAAATGGGAGTGTATCAATAATCCGGTATTCAGAACACAGCCGTATTTTGAACACTCGGTTATACCCACCTATGAAAACTCCTCACGAACTCGCTTCGAGAAAACATACATGGAAATCAACGAGGACGGCCATGGAATCAAAATGGACGATATATCCGAAAATCTCCGGTGCAAAATCAAAGAGTATGACATGCATATCGGAGAACCGGTAATAGCACTCTATTATGAAAGTATCCTCAATTATCTAAACGGCACAGGGAAAGAGCATTACGCCTTTGCATCTCGTAAGGACGTAGCAGATTTTGAAAGCGGCCGTGAAGACGAAATATACGAGTACGTATCCATTGATACTTACAAGGCAATGGATAACGAACTCAAGAAAGCATACCAATATTATGAGTGGAACGACCGAACAGGTGTATATCACTATTACAGTATTTTACGTCAAGAGGTTGAAAAGCAGTTGCGACTCTGGAAGTGCCATAACAATGCGGAGAGCATTGAGGATATCCGTCTCATAATGTTTATTAACTGAGAAAGGAAGAAAGCGGATGGGAGTATCCTATGTGATATATGCCGAAGCTCGTGTCGGTGACAAGTGGTACAATATCTGTCCCTTGCGAAAGAACGAGGACGGCAGACTGACAATCTTGCCAATAGCCGAAGGCAGATCATGGCTCAGAGAAGCGGTAGAAGAACTCGAAGAATGTGCTTATGCACACGGCCGACAGTCAGACTTCAGCGAGGAACTTCGGAATCGCTTTAATGAGGATGACAATGCTGATGCCGGATACGGTATCCCCGAAATCAATATGAAGGAACACTATCGGCAGATGATGTGCGTTGCCAATTACGGTAAGACGATTAAAAAGCGCGTAAAGGAAGGCAGACCTACCCGGTACTGCGGTTACGTTTCAAAGTATACCTTGTCCGAGTTTGAAATCGGTGAATCCGATCATATTAGCAGTTGGATACATAAATGCGAATATGACAAGCTCGATGACGAAGGCAAAGAGGAATATACCTACTATGAATGGAACGAGTGGGGTGACTGGTACGGCGTTTTCTCAAAGATAGCCAAAACAGTCGATGTGCTCCTCGATTTGTTCTCGTATTGGGCAAGCAGTACGCTGACTGAGGTTGACAGAGAAGATAGAATCCCCGATGTCAACGATGTGCGGTTAATCGTATATCGTGAGTAAATATAAAGGAGAAAACAAAAATGAAACGTGTAATTTGTTACGCAAACCTAAATTGTTTCAACAGTCCGGACAATGTTACCGATGAACACATGCAAAAGTTCTTTATCGAGGCATTACGAGAAACGCCGAATAGACCTGCATTGGAGGTTGTGGACGTTATTGTGGACAGGTCTGCACCGGATATTTACTACAAACAACGAGAAGGATGGCAAAGACTTCTCAAAATCTGCGAAAACGATATCGTTGATACGATAGTTGTTCCGGCAGTGCAAATGGTCACAAAGGGGATTGTTGACATTGTCGAACTTTTCAGGGATATGCGCAGCACCTATGACTGCGACCTGTATTTTCTGTATGAACAGATTTCATCTTCTGACAAGGAAAGAGAAATGCAGTTTCAATTCTTTGCAGTGATGGAGGAACACAAAAACAATCTTAAAAAGGCAGAAAGAAAACTGCGCGGACATTTCTATGATGCAACCCAAATCAATAGAGAAATCTCAGCAGTTCCGGTCTTGCTTGACAATAAGCTGTATGAAAAGGCAGAAAGAGTTGCCCGTGATTACGGTTGCGATGCACAAAGCCTTATACACTACTTTATTGAAGAAGTTTCAAAAGAACAGAACAGAAAATTGTTTGAAAAAATGATGGGATGGGAAGATGTGGAGTGATTGAGTTGCAGAAGCTTGTGAGGCCTGCGACCGGTGGGAGTTCTGCGGAACTCCCACTACTCCATTATTATAAATGAAAGGACGGTGTCAGTGTTGATTGATAACGAATTATGCAAAGCTATCGAGCGAGAACAAGAATTGCGTAAGGTAGCGTATAACCTCTGCAAAAACGATGTTGAGCAGATCATAAAGAATAAGGTTACAGATGAGAACAGAATTGATGCCGTCAACGACCAAATCCTCGATTTTATTACGGATGAAAAGTTCTGTGAATTGCATCGCCGACTGTCCGATTATGTAGAAACTTTCGATAGTGAGTTGGCAGATTCATACCGCAGAGTAAAGGATATGTTCTTAGACTATTATTACAAAATGGACGGCATGCACTTTACAAAAGGGAATATATTTTGTCCCAACAGAACAGGACATGAGTGCATAGTCTGTCATCCTGTAAATTACAAGGGCGAATTATGCACTAATCTTGATGAGCAAATCAAAAACACATTCCCGAACTGGCTTTGCCTTTTTGAAATCAAACGGAAAAGGAAGGCAAATAAGGATGGCTTGCTCGGTGAGGTTTGGTTCAAAAGCGATAAAACAAACGGTCATGATTATAATCTTGCCACTATGTTCGTTAAAGAAGTGGGCGAGGATAATAAGGTGCGTATTAATCTCGAAGCCTTCCGAAAGTCATTAAAACAAGTTTGTATAGTAGCTACGCCGTTACCGGCAAGAACGCTAACGACAGTCAGGATTCCATATATGATGGGATTGAAGATGACCTGTGACGAGTGGGAGGATGTGTATCAGATCATATTAGAAGAATTGACGGAAAAAGAAATACCCGTTGAGATATGGCAAGAGTAGGAAGTGAGGAAATGTCAAAGAAAAGAATAACGGCGCCTTTCTATACGAAAACCAAGGTCGGTCTGAAAGCTCTATTTCATAACACAAGACTGCCAAACGGATATCTGTATTCAAAAGGTGAGTACAAAACCAAAATCACTGCCGAGGATCTGCCGGAACATTATATATACGGTTGGATATTTAAAGCGTTGGGATACATCTCTGTGCTTGGGGTAAAGGATATACTCTACAAACCCAATTATCATATAAACCATTTGCATAGAGATGATTTTCTATACATTTCCTATGATAAGCCGATAGTCGAAACAAAAGACAAGCATGGTTATGACATTAGGGAAGGCTATGATGCACTTCTGTACGGGCATATGATAATCGACTTTATCCGCGCTGTTCGGAAATATCAAAGTTATGATATAGAGCCGATTGCGGTTGAAGTCAAAAAGAAAGAAGCGTTCTATCGAGAGAAATATCCCGAAGAATGTTCTCGTCCCGGTATAGATTGGTTGGAGTGAAAATAAAATGGGAACAAATTACTACCTTTTAACAAAGGATTTAAAATATAAGGACAAGCTCGGCGACAAAGTAGCGATAACAGATACCCCGTTTTTTGCGTACAGCTTGCACCTTATGAAAAGCTCGTGCGGATGGTTGAACCTATTCGAATATCATCACGGTGTTATTGAATCGGTAGCGGATATCAAAAGACTGTACGATACCGACGATTTCGAAATCTATGATGAATACAACAGAAAAGTCGAGTGGGCAGATTTTGAAGAAATCTTTACAACGAAATATACCCGATATAGAAATGGTGAAACGGACAAATTCGAATCTCATATTACTGCACAGAAAAGAGATATACACAGTTTTGTCTCTATACGGTATTTTACCGATAGTGAAGGATATGAATTTACAGACAGTGAGTTTAGTTAGGGTGATTTAGATGCAAAGGAATGAAAACAACCAAGTTAGAAACGTGACTCGCCAGTTGCGTTTGCTATACTACAATGATTATCTGCTTAAATGCGGTGCGATAACTCAAAGAGAGCATCGGAAAATGCGTGAAAAAATAATGATAAATACGAGAGATGGGAGTGATATGCAGTGAAAAAGATTCCGACTTTATTTGAAAGAATATTCGAAGGTCACGAAAAGGTTGGCATTCTTCCTGTCGTAACACCCGGCTTGGAATGGGTGTTGGAAGGCAGGGGAGTCGCCACAGTAAAATATGACGGCAGTTGCTGTGCCATTATAGACGGAAAACTATATAAAAGGTATGATGCAAAGCACGGCAAGAAAGCACCCAAAGGTGCAATCCCGTGTTGTGAACCCGATGCCGTAACAGGACACCATCCGCACTGGTTGGCAGTGGATGAAAACAGTCCGGCAGATAAGTGGTTCACTGCAGCTTATGAAGCAACGCCTAAAACTGAAATCCACGAAGGTACATATGAGGCCATCGGCATCCATTTCAACGGCAATAAATACAACCTCGACAAAGATATTCTCGTAAGACACGGGGAAGATATGGTTGAGGTGGAACGCAGCTTCGAAGGAATTCGCAAATATCTCGAAGAACATAACATTGAAGGCCTCGTGTTTTGGTTCAACGGCGAACCTGCATGCAAGATCAAGCGTTCAGACTTCGGCTATCCTTGGCCAATGAAATAATAGATTGTGGGGAAGAATCATGAAAGAAGTCAATGATATTATTGGAAAAGTTTTTGACACCTTACGAACAGAGTATCATGAACAAAAGGATGGCATAGACGAAGAAGATGCAAAAATCATTGCAGAAATAATGTGTATGCTAAATCGAGGCGTGTCTATACAAAAGATTTCTAAAAAAACAGGAGTGTCACAGGTTGCGATACTTGCGGTTAATAATTTCATTAATGAGCTTGCAAGCATTGAACGGGATACGAAAAGAAGAATCAAAGAGGCAAGCAAACAAATGCGCATAAATTATCTTCAAAAGAAAGGTAATGAGTTAGAAGAATCATTTGAACAGGTGATAGACAGAACTTGCAAAAACGGATACTATTTGCGAAGGAAAGATGTGTGCATCCTTGGTAGACAGGAAATCAAATCAAAAGATTTTATGGATTTTCTTAGAGCAATGGTTTTCTCCAAAAGACGAAGAATTGTTATTGAATCCGAAGACTGCATCAAGGCAACACCCGAAGAAATGGAAAAAATACGGGAGTTTATGAAAAAGCACGATTTTGTTTTTGAGAAGTTCAATGAATACCTGTTATCACTACCGGTTACGGTGTAAGGTAATGAGATCCGCTAAGTAGACTTCGCTTGGTCTTTATGCAAGCCAGTTAAAAATAATAACGGTATGGTCTTCTACACAAAGACATTTGAATGGAGATGATAAAAGGACAAACCCTATCTTTTGAGAAAAACAAAAGATAGGGTTGACGTGATATATGCCGATGGTGTACAATAGCAGTAGAAAAAGTAAGGTTATCACAAATGCGGAGGTACACCATGAGTGAACAGGATTTATATCAGGCGATTTTAGCGGATTATGAAAAGACACAGTCTATTAAGCAGACAGCCGCGAATCTGAATACCAATACTATCAAAGTTCGCCGTGTTCTTATTACGGAAGGACTTTGGAGTAGCAAGACGAGTATAGCTGTAGGCGAGTTACACGCCAAAGGGTATAGCACTTCCGAAATTGCAAAAGAACTGTTCATATCAGAAAAGAACGTTCAGTCATATTTGCCCTATACAAAGGGTGCATATGGCGGTGGCAGTAAAAACGATGATGCTGAACGAGCCGCCAAGTATCGCAGTAGAAAACGTGCAGCCGTTCAAGGAATTAAGAATTTGAACGGTAGTCCTGTTATGGATGAAAACAAGGTGCTTCCTGCCGAAGTCAAATCACATGATGAAGAAAGACAGATTGAAAGAGGATATATTCCGCAGAGCAGCAGACCGATTGCACTAAAACTCCATTTAGAATTAAATATGGATGGAATTACAAAGCAAGAAAGAAAAGCACTTGAAAAGTACGGCAAAGTAAAGCAAGGCATTTCGCGCGATGTAATTATCCCTGCCGATATGACTTTGAGAGCATTACATTATGTTATTCAAAGAGCATTCGGCTGGCAGAACTCACATTTGCATTATTTCAAATTTCCCGATGACGTCTTTGATAAGCTCACGCAAGACAGTTCAGATCAATGGCTTCGTCTCTGCGGTGTATATTTCAGAGTTCCCGATGATGACAGGGAAGATATCTATTGGGATGCGGACTACGATGAATCAATCAGTTTCAAAAACTGGTTGAAATCAAAGTACACCGGACCGTATTACTATGCCGGTGGTGGCGATTACTATATAGAGAATCAGAGATGGGTGAATTGGTTTAAGCAAAAATACGGAAGTATGTCGATAGAGAAAGTACGGTCTATGCACGGAATCCCTCAGGATATTAACTTCCTGTTGGAGAGATTAGCCGTTCCCGATTTTCTAAATCTGCCAAATGGTAATAGCAAGTATTTTGCAGAACCTGTTGAAGACTTCTTGTCATATCTGGAAGAAGATAATGAGAAGCATCAAGATTTATGGGATGAAATGATGATAAACCCAAGAGAAAACTTCGATGTGATTGAAGGCTTGATTTACGCATCCACAATCCGAATGAAATCCCAAGCAGACAGTCTAATCTACCGATATGATTACGGTGATAATTGGGAAATTACAATCACCTGTGAAAATGCATACTATATGGCCGAGGATCCGTTCTATTGGATGAGCGAGAACAAACTGACTCATTTGGCTGGAGAGATAGTTTTGGAAGATGCGTTTGAAAATACGGTAGATATTAGAGAAACCAAAATTGTTCAAGAGGTTTGTGTTAAGCAAAAGCCTGTATGCGTTGCATCGGACGGACTCAATCTGTTTGATGATGCAGGTGGCGTAAAAGGTTTCGCAAAGTTTCTTGAAACACTCAATACCACAACAAGAAAAGACGTGTTAGAGGAAATCCTCGAAACACCGAAAATGTATGGCTGGACAGCCAAAGAAGGTAGACTTGAAAGCAAACTATAATATATAATAATGTAGAGAGGAAGTTGGTACAATGAAGAAGGTTGCAACATTCGTAAGAGTAAGTAATTTTGATACTGCTCAAATAGCAGCTTATAATCAAAAGAAGAAGTTACAAGATTATTGTGAGTCTAAAGGATATGAAGTAGTCGACCACGCCGATGTAATAGGCGATAAAAAGTTTGGCTTCCCAATGCTCATGAAGTTGCTTCAAAATGCCAAAACCAATGGCGTTGAAAAAATCGTAATGCAGTCGACCAACAGAGTCACTGGTACTCTCGATGAAGTTGGAGAACTTGCAAAACTTTTCTATGAATCGGGGGTTGGTCTCGAAACACTTGACGGTTCACACGATGTTGTGATAAATCCGGCAAAATTGGTAGAAGCATACTTGGGCAGCGTAGAGTCTGAAGATGTCTACGCCGATACTGATGAAGAATTGGTGTTCGGATATGACAGAACGGATGATGGGTTGGTAGTGAACGAGTCTGAAATGGATGTCGTGAAATACTGCTTTGCAAGACAAAGTTATTTTTGGAAACTCAATCACTCAATGAGTCTCGATGAAATTACAAGTATGATCGAGAGCGAGGTCAAAGAAAAATGGCCTGTAGAGTATGAGGCACTAATCAACAAGCAACGACATAATGCTCTTGTTCAAGCAAGAAAACATGTAAACGTCTGCAATGTAACAGAGTCAACTCCTTCGACAAGTGAACCGCTGATCAGCCGAGAGAAGTGGGCAGAGGTTCAGGAAAAAATCGCCGAGAGTCAGGAAGATTCGGGCGAGGAAACCGATGAAGGAGAAGGCATGATTCCTACGATGTAAAGCGTAGAAAAATCTAAATTGACCAGTAGTGAAAATGCCCGTAAATACTGGCTATTTTCAGAAAAAATCCAAAACGACCATAAAACACAAAAGGAAAACCACCCTATTGGGTGGTTTTTCTTTTGGCTGATCTTTTGTGCACAAAGCATTTCCCCAAGGTTAACAGCCGCGCGGCTGTTAACTGCAAGGCCTGCGACCGCCGCCGGTGGCGGAGAAAGGGAGCAGGGCTTGGCGCCGAGGTCGAAATTTTCACGAGCGAACGCGAGTCCGGAAAATTTCGGGCACCTCAAGAGAATGGGTCGTTGGTTCGAGTCCAACAGGGGGAGCCAGAAAAAGAAAGACAAGTTGAAAGACTTGTCTTTTCTTTTTCAATGAAATTCGCCTTCGGCGAGTGAAATAGCTTCGCTATGAAATACGCTATCGCGTATGAAATATTTGCTTCGCAAATGTTAAGAGGCGAATTTTATTTCACATTTTGCGTTAGCAAAATATTTCACCAAAGGCGAAAGCCTTTGATTTCACCGTGCGATAGCACGATTTCACTTATACTTGCGACTTTGCCGCTTTTATGCTATGCTTGCGCTACAATAGGAACAAATTTGTAATATGTTAATGTTGTTTGTTGTGCGAGTTAAATTATGTTATAATTAGTTATAAAGCTATTAAGGCATAACTAAATCATATTGCATATGAGAGCACAAAAAGTCAGGAAATCATATTACTTTGCTTTATAATGTAATTACACCGAAAGGAGAACGACTATGGATTGGATTACCGGAATACAAAATGCTATCAACTACATAGAGGAACATTTAACAGAAGAAATAAATTATGAGAAAGTGGCTGAAGAAGCTGCTTGTTCAAGTTTTTATTTTCAAAGAATTTTTGGTGTTCTATGCGATATTTCTCTTGGCGAATATATTCGCAACAGAAGACTAACTCTTGCCGGTAATGAGTTGAATGTTTCCGACATAAAAGTAATAGATATTGCATTAAAGTATGGTTATGAAAGTCCAGAAAGTTTTACAAGAGCTTTTTCTAAGTTCCACGGAATAACACCGTCCGAAGCAAAGAAAAATGGCTCAAAGCTAAAATCGTTTTCTCGTCTTTCAGTGAAAATTACATTGAGCGGAGGTTATATGATGGACTATAAAATTGTTGAAAAGGAAGCTTTTGAAATTATTGAAAAAGTTGAAGCACATAGCATTGAAAATGATATAAATGCAAAAAGTATTCCGGATTTTTGGACAAAATCACACAATGACGGAACGGTAAAAACTTTACTGGAAAACACAACCGACAGAACATTCATTTTTGGTGTTTGTTATGGTAATAATTCCGACAGCGCAAAGACTTTTGACTATTCTATTGGTGCGGTATATAACCCAAAAACTGCTGTTCCGAAAGGGTTTCGCAGAAATATAATTCCTGCAAGGACTTGGGCAATTTTCGAGTGCAAAGGAGAAATGCCGAAAGCAATGCAAGATATGTGGCACAAAATAACTTCAGAATTTTTTCCGACATCTGGTTATCAGCCAACATATGAAATGGATATCGAAGCCTATACAGAAGGTGATATGGGTGGATCAGATTATCGTAGCGAAATTTGGATACCGGTAGTCAAAAAGTAAGATCGGTCGGTCAGCTTGAATTATTGAAATACCGTATCATAATATTGCAAATATTTGGGCAAGGCAGGAATAACCATCATACTTTTGGCGATTTTACCGCTTAAAAACAAAGTTTTTAACTACCTTTCTTTTGGTATGATTTTCAATGTATCGGTATGATTTTTGTCATACCATCAAAAATAGAGTTATCTCTTAATTTAGGGATAACTCTTTTTGTATATATAACTTGAAAAATGTGATGAAAAATGTTATATTAAATTTAAGAAAATGCTTGTTGTAACAGGAGCCTCCACTTGTCAGGGGAGGTGGCAAAACGAAGTTTTGACGGAGGGGTAGTTTTCTCTCCCTCAGTCAGCTTCGCTGACAGCTCCCTCGTCAGAGGGAGCCAAGGGCTAATTTATCTCTCATTTAACACAAGGATATAATAGACCCAAGGTGGTGATTGTATGGAAGAATATTGTTTTCAAAACATGCAATATTTAATGAAAAAACCGAATGGATTTAATCCCAAAAAGAAATATCCCATACTTTTGTTTTTGCATGGGGCAGGAACAAGAGGTAACGATATAAGTAAATTGTATGATAATCCTTTCTTTGAGATAATTGAGGCACACCAAAACTTACCTTTTGTTATTATTGCGCCTTTGTGCAGTGAGAATACTTGGTTTGATGTTTTTGAACGCCTGCAGTTGTTGGTGGAAGAGATTGAGGCCTTACCTTTTGCTGACTGCAATCGTATATACATTATGGGAGCGAGTATGGGCGGCTACGCTACCTGGCAACTTGCTATGAGTATGCCCGAACGCTTTGCCGCCATAGTTCCAATTTGCGGTGGTGGAATGTATTGGAATGCTGCAAGGCTTGTTAATGTTCCTGTATGGGCATTTCACGGAGCAAAAGATACAACGGTTCTTTTAGAAGAATCGGTCAAAATGGTTGATGCTGTTAATCACTCAAAAGGAAAGGCCAAGTTGACCGTCTATCCTGAAAACAGTCACGATGCTTGGAGCGATACATATCGAAATCCTGAGGTGTTTGATTGGTTGTTAAAACAAAAAAAGGAACACGATATTCAGTGTTGTGACAAATATAATAATTCTAAAAAATATGGATAATATTTAAAGAATCTCGGTTTTCAACCAGTTCTTTTTCGGACACGAATGACGAAAAACACTCGTTCTCTTGAACGAGTGTTTTTTTATCCAAGCCGACAGGCTTGGTATATCATCACGACGCAGTCGTGTATATCATTGCCGCACAAGTGCGGCGTATATCATCACACCTTTAGGTGTGTATTAAAAATCTGTCGGCTTGATGATATACAACTTCTTTCGAAGTTGATGATATGCAATGCTTCACATTGATTTTTAGTCTATTTTATGCTACAATATATTCAATAATTAGGTTGGAGGAAATACATATGAATTTATCTGTTTGCGGAATTAATTGTGATGCCTGTAATTTTTTTGCAGAAAAGAAGTGTAAAGGATGCAGAGTTGTTGCACCGGAAGGAAAATGTGTGTGGAATGGCAGATGCGACTTATTTGACTGTTCGGCAAAACAAAACCTTGCACATTGTGGTAAATGTAATAAGTTTCCTTGTGATATGCTAAAAGAGTGGGCTTCAAGTGAAAATACAGAAAGAATACAAAATCTTGTTGATTTAAATAATCAAGTAAAATAGTGTATAAACCTAAAAAAATCCTCGATTTTCAGGCACAATTTCATTCGTGTCATTAAGTTCAAAACTCCCAAAAAGAAAGACACGATGAAAATCGTGTCTTTCTTTTTCAACTAAATCCATCTTATCGAGTGGTAAAATATTGCTTAGCAATGTGAAATCCTCGCTAAGCTCGGTTGAAATCGCTGCGGCGGTGGTGAATTTGATTTCACCGTGAGTAAGGCAGAAGATTTCACTAAGCGTTGCATTTCCTTGGCCACTGTGTTATAATATTTGTCAAAATTAAAGGGGGAGAGCTATGGATCTATTCCGCGGGTTGCTTCTTGTTGTAATTGGCATAGGTGCAGGGTTTGTTCAGCGAGTTAGCGGTTTTGGGCTTGGTATTTTTGCTATGATGTTTTTACCCCATTTTATGCCTTCACATACCGACGCTGCCACAATCTCTACTCTTTTTTCTTGTATAACATCAACATATAATTCTGTGCGTTACAGAAGAAACGTGGAATTTAAAACCGCTTTTCCTATGATATGTGCGGCACTTATTTCAATTCCTGTAGCAGTTTACTTTTCTGCAGCAGTGTCGGGGGAAATATTTAAAATATTACTTGGTGCAGTTTTGATTGTTTTAAGTATATATTTCATGTTCTTTAATAAGCACATTAAAATAAATCCTACTTGCTTTAACGGTATACTTGCCGGAACTTTAGGCGGGACATTAAACGGTCTCTTTTCTACCGGCGGTCCACCGGTGGTGCTTTATCTCAGCAACGCAATGACCGATAATATTACATATTTTGCAACGATTCAATTTTATTTTTGCTTTACCAATTTATACGCGACGGCAATGCGGGCACTCAATGGTATTATTAATATCGAGATACTCATATATGCGGCAATCGGTGTTGTTGGGTGTATGATTGGTGATTTTATCGGTAAATCTGTGTTTGAAAAGCTGAATTCAAACAAATTGAAATATATTATATACATTGGTATGATAATAAGCGGTATTGTAATGTTTTTTTAAGGGAATTTCAGCTTTCAGGTACATTTCATTTGTGTCATTAAGTTCAAACCACCCAAAAGAAAAACCACCCAGCAGGGTGGTTTTTCTTTTGGCTGATCTTTTGCGCACAAAGCATTTCCCCAAGGTTAACAGCCGCGCGGCTGTTAACTGCAAGGCCTGCGACCGACGCCGGTGGCGGAGAAAGGGAGCAGGGCTTGGCGCCGAGGTCAAAAGTTGCAGGCGCTCCAAGCCGTTCGCAACTTTTGGGCACCGCAAGAGTAAAGGAGTTGGTTAAAGGTGGCAGTGGATATACGATGGAAAGCCGTTGATTCACCGCCGCTTTTATGCTATGCTTGTGATACAATAGAGACAAAATTTTTATCAATATTTATTTTTATCAAAAAATGAGATAATTTTTAATATTTACATTAACCAAAAGTGGTTTTGTTACACTATATTATTGAAAGCTTTCACAAGGGACGGATAAATCAATGGAACAAACAAAAGCTTATGAAAAATTGCAAGAATGCTTAAAGGATATTTTCGCTTTTTCAATTTCTAGAGTTTATGATAAACAAGATGCAGAAGATTTAACCAATGATATTATTATAGCTGTACTGTCATCTATAAATCGACTCGAAAACGATTCCGCTTTTTACGGATATATGTGGAAAATTGCCGAGAATACCTTTAAGCAATATATCCGCAATAAAAATAAGTTGAATGTTGTGTTCGATGAAAAATTCTGTGGTGTGTATTGGGAAACTCCTGAACAGAAGTGCATAGATAATGAGGAAGTTGCAATTTTAAGACGGGAGCTAACTCTATTATCTAGACAGTATAGGGAAGCTACTATTAAGTACTACATTGAGAATAAAAACTGTTCCTTGATTTCAAAAGAAATGAATATAAGTGAAGAGATGGTAAAATATTATCTTTTCAAAACAAGAAAAATTTTGAAAGAGGGCGTAAATATGGAAAGAAAATACGGCGAAAAAAGTTATAATCCAAGCAAGTTCGGCATCGATTTTTGGGGTAATGGCAGTAATTCTTACATATGGGAAACTTTTGAACGCAAACTACCCGGAAATATTGTTCTTGCTGCCTATGAAAAACCCCTTACAATAGAGGAGTTATCATTAGAATTAGGAGTATCAGCTGTATACTTAGAAGATGAGCTTGAAATTTTGCTGAAATATAATTTTATTACCAAGTCAGGAAATAAATATCAGACAAATTTCTTAATTTTTAAATCCGACTTTGAAGAAGAATTCAAAGAAAAAGTTCCAACTCTTGAAATTTGCAAATCGGCAACAGAGGAAATTAAAGCGTTTACGGAAAAACTTTTGCCAAAATATAAGATAAAAGATTTTGAAATTGAATTAGATGATAATGCATTAAGATGGTTTATTGTCAACATTGCAATGATAAATGCTTTAGGTGATTTTGAGGAAAATATATTGCAGACAAAGTTTGGTGCGTGCCCAAGACTTAATGCTAGCACATATGGTTTTGTTTATGGTCACGATAATGATTATCGGTATGGTTATTTTGCCGGAATTTACGGCAGATGTGACAATAGTCAAAATACTGCATATTACTCTGCTGTAAACTATAATGTGATTAAAAGTTGTCAATGGTGGCGGGGTAGTTCTAAAGCTCGCACCGATACGCTTTGTGATGCGATATTGAAAAGAAATATTGCCGACTGTACTTCACAAGAAGTTGTTGCTCAACTTGTAAAGGAAGGAATGGTAAGTGTTAAGGATGGCATATTATGTGCAAACTTCCCAACTTTAACAAGTCGAGAAAATCATTATATTAGAGAAGAATTAAAGCCAATAACTGATATTATTGTTGGTTGTATGGAGAAAATTTGTAACAGTGCAGCATTACTTTTTAAAAACCATACGCCAAAAGAATTGAAAGAACATTGTGAACAGTTGGCATATGTTCGCTATCAAGTGGATGCAATGGGAATTATTATTGAAAAACTTGTAGAAGATCAGTTTTTAATCGTACCCGAAAAGAAAACAAATTTATGTATGTTTGGTGTAAAAAGATATTCTGAAAATAGTAATGAGTATTAATATTTTTAAGGCAAGGTTGGAATAGCCGTCATACTTTCGGCGGTTTTACTGCTTAAAAACAAAGTTTTTAACTGCATTTTAACTTGTATGATTTTTAGTTCTGTGGTATGATTATTATCATACCACATTTTTTTGTGTCCTAACTTAACACAAGCATATAATACACCCGAGGCGGTGATAAAGTGAAAACTTTTAAACAAATGCAGCTTGATAATATTAAGAAGAATTATAAAGAACATCGTGGGTGTTTAATAAAAAAATACCGCAGTGTTTTTGGTAAATATGTTATGGTTATTGATGAAAATGGTGAAAAATCAAAAGTTTATGTTGGCAAATGTATTTATGAAGATACTAAATTAGGTTCTATATTAACTATTAGTGAAATCAATCGTAAGCTTATCAATATTCGTCTTGGTATTTGCAAAAATACTGATGAATAGTTAAAATTAGAGAAAATCCTCGATTTTCAGGCACAATTTCATTTGTGTCATTAAGTTCAAAACACCCAAACAAAAATCTGTTCACGTAAGTGGGCGGATTTTTGTTTGTATTATTCATTTTTCAATATTCATCATTCATTATTCATTAAAAGAGAACGGATTTTCAAATGAATAATGAAAAATGAAGTCGCTTTGCTGATGAATAATGAATAATTATTGCCCCTCCACCGCTTTTATGCTATAATTAGCGGGGCGATAGGGTGGAAAACTGTACCGCATCCAGAGGCTTGATGAGAATGCTTGCGCGGCGCACAGGTCTTGAAAGGGGAAGAGGTTTTTCTATGAACGGAGCTGTACCGATTTGCAAAAAAATTGATGAGCAGGAGCTGGAGACCCGCATTGAGTTGAATTTTAGGCGGCTGTCGGAGGGGGATTATTATCAGATTGATGATATCTTTTCTCCTATGGAGTATACCTGGTACGGAGATAAGGAGGGACGCGCCCTTTTGGCCTTTGTCAGCCATCTGAAGATGAGCGGCAGGGTGATCCCGTGTATGCCGCTGATGCTGAAGGAAATGAAAAACAGATTCAATGCGGAGGGGTATCTCGGCCCGGTTTATCAGGAGGAGATCCAGGAACAGCAGCTGTCCGGTCACTCCTGGCTTCTGCGCGGGCTTTGTGAGCATTATCAAATCTATCAGGATGAATTTTGTCTGAGTGCAATCCGGAACATTACCGAGAATTTATTTGTGTCAAAACGGAATCGGTTTCATTCCTACCCGGTCAACCGTAGCAAAATGGATACAGGGGGAGTCAGCGGGTCGGATATTGGCAAGCTGGATGGCTGGATTCTTTCCAGTGACGTTGGCTGTGCATTTATGAGCATTGATGGCGTGTCTGCCGCTTACTGCATCACCAAGGATGCGCGGGTAAAAGATCTTGTGGATGAGATGATGGACGTTTATTTGGGGATCGACCTGGTGAAGCTGCAGGTGCAGACCCATTGCACCCTGACAGCGGCGCGGGGAATGCTTCGTATGTACCGCGAGGTAGGGGAGGAGAAATATCTCAACGGTGCAA
Source organism: Oscillospiraceae bacterium (assembly GCA_017466885.1). Taxonomy (GTDB): domain Bacteria; phylum Bacillota; class Clostridia; order Oscillospirales; family Ruminococcaceae; genus RGIG4130. Next base: position 219,117 of record JAFTTH010000002.1, on the reverse strand, counting down.
AGTACATTATGGATCTGTATGTCGATCACGGCGGGATGACCGAAACGTATCAGAACCTGAACTGGTGGGGCAGACCCGAAACCTGGACCGAGCCCTGCGCCATTGTGGACTCCTTTATGGTGGCGGGCGAGCTTTATAAAATTACCAATGATGATACATACCGCACCCTTGCGGCGAGAATATATCATAACGGCCTGGCTACAGCCCAGCGGGAAAACGGCGGCGCAGGAACGGACAGCATTGTGCTGGATGGAAAAAATGAGCTGCTTTACGCACAGCTTTATGAGGCGTATTTCTGCTGTACGATGCGTTTGGCGGAGGGGCTGTGGTATGTGAAGGAAAACAAGGATTTATTTGCGGCCCGTCTGGATGGAGCTGTTTCCAAAAAGGGAAGGGTTTATGCGGATGGAGATATCCTTTACGCCCAGGTCGCAGAAGGCGCAGAGGAGTATGCCGAGCATATTGTTGAGGTGGATGGGCGTCGCCTTTGCCCCATCATCAAATATTATAAGCTCCCGGCGGAGGTTTCCCAGAACCTAAAGCAGAAGATTCTTTTTTGAGGCCGACAGCGCCCGGGCGGATGGCGGCGAAAGCAAGCGAAGCGAAACGATGCGCTTCATCCGTCTTGGACACCGAGAGACAGCAAAATAGCCGATATGGATTTTTCTGTATCGGCTATTTTTTATTGCACCAACCGATTTGACGATGAGCCGGAAATGCAAAACGGAAGGCTTTCTTTGCGCAGAGTGTGTGCCGAATCACATCATATCATTGTTGATTCAAACGTAAATAAACAAGGCGATGCATCCGAAGGGGCGGCGGAATTGCAGGATTCCTTTCCAAAAATGAGAAAATGAGTATGAACGAATATTCCAAAATAAGCGCAGATAAAGAGAGGGTATTTTGAAAATATCAAAATAAAAATTACCGATTCAGTCAAATTTAATTGACTCAACGAAAAAGAGGGGGTATAATTACAAGAAAGCCGCTGAAAAAACAAGGTGTCTTTGAGTGAAAAGGCCGGGAAGATCCAAGGGACAAAACCCGGGTTCACCCCGCATCGATTGCTTCGGAGAAGTGCTTTTTCGGGAATCTGCAGCAATGGTCGTCCCGGTGGTATTGCGTGATTCGTTCAGGAAAATGTGTTGCGGCGCGGAAATATTTTGTCTTGCATCTGCGTTGCGGGTGTGTTATACTAAAACGCAAAATTTCCGGCTTTGCGTAAGGAGGAAAAGGTTATGGATAAAAAACAGATTGCAGAATCGTTTCAAATGCCCTCAGTTGCTTACCGGGGAAAGCCGTTCTGGTCCTGGAATGGAGAGCTTCGGGGCGAGGAGTTGGTGCGGCAGGCACACATTATGAAAGAGATGGGAATGGGCGGTTATTTTATGCATTCCCGTTCGGGACTGATTACCGACTATCTGGGGGACGAGTGGTTCGATCTGGTCAATGAGGTCGCTGATGCCGCCGAGGCGGACGGAATGGAGGCCTGGCTCTACGATGAGGACAGGTGGCCCTCCGGCTCTGCCGGCGGAAAGGTAACGGTTGACCCCCAGTACCGGAAGAAATCCCTCTATGTTTTCGAAACCTGCCCGGACAAGGTGGAGTGGGATGACCAGACCATTGCATTGTACGTTGCCCGGCTGGACGGAATCAACCTGTATACCTATCGGGAGCTGGATACCTCCGGAATTGCCTGCGCAAAGTGTGCATCCCGGGCGGTGAAGGCCGCCATTGAGGAGCTTTCAGAGACGGCACCGGAGGAGGCGGGCCAGTGGAAGGCGCTGCGCTTTGCCATTGTGCCGGATCCTTGCAACTCCAACTATAACGGCGCAACCTATGTGGATACTATGAGCCGTAAGGCGACTGACCGCTTCATTGAGCTGACCCACGAGCAGTATGCCCAGCGGTGCAAGGACCGGTTGGGGAAGAGCATCAAGGGTATTTTCACAGATGAGCCCCACAGAGGCCATTGCTTTGACAACCTGCGCAATGAGGACGGAGTGATCTCCTGCGCCATCTGCTGGACGGAGGATATTTTCCAGGAGTTTTCTGCCCGGTACGGCTTTTCCTGCCGCGAGATCCTGCCGGAGTTATTCTACCGCAAAAACGGCGAGACGGTCTCCCCTGTCAAGCTTCATTACCTTGACCTGGCCAACAACCTCTTCCTGGAGCGGTACGCAAAGCCCTTGAACGACTGGTGCAATGCCCACGGTATGATCCTGACCGGACACGTGCTCCACGAGGATAGCCTGATGAATCAGACGGTTCCCAATGGCTCGCTGATGCGTTTTTATGAGCATATGGGTTACCCGGGTGTAGACTGCCTGACCGAAGGAAACTGCTGTTATTGGATTGTAAAGCAGTTGTCTTCTGCGGCCCGCCAGCTTGGAAAACAGTGGCTGCTTTCCGAGCTTTACGGCTGCACCGGCTGGCACTTCAATTTCAAGGCCCATAAAGCGGTGGGTGACTGGCAGGCACTCTTCGGGATCAACCTCCGTTGCCAGCATCTGTCCTGGTACACCATGGAGGGTGAGGCGAAGCGGGACTATCCGGCCTCCATTCTTCATCAGTCTCCCTGGTATCGGGATTACGGGAAGGTAGAGGACTATTTTGCCCGGATGGGTCTTGTTATTTCCCAGGGTGCGCCGGATTGCGATGTGCTGTTACTTAACCCCATTGAATCGGTCTGGTGCCAGGCTTATATCGGTTGGGCCAACTGGATTTACAATAACTCTCCCGATATTGCGCCCTATGAGAAGCGGTATGCCGAGATCTTCCATATGCTGACGGGAAATCAGATCGATTTTGATTACGGCGAGGAAGAAATGATGGCCCGTATGGCCCGCGTGGAGACTGTGGCGGGTGAGCCGCGGCTTTACGTTGGTCAGGCAAGCTACAAAACGGTGATTGTTTCCAATATGCTTACCATCCGTCCCACCACCCTAAAGCTCCTGGAGGAGTTTATGGCGGCAGGGGGAAGGGTTATCTTTATGGGTGAACTGCCCCGGTATGTGGATGCGGTCTGTTCCGATGCTCCGAAAGAGCTTTCCGGGAAGGGAATCACCATCCCCTATGATGAAAACGCTTTGGTTTCTGCTATTCGGGAGAGCGACGGGGCGTTTGTCCGCGTGACGGATAAAGAGGGAAATACCGTCCACACGGTTTTTGCGCAGGTGCGCCGTGACTTTGGCGGGAATGGCTATCTGGCGGTTCTGCTCAACACCGACCGGGAATATGCCAAAAAGGGACTCACCCTTTCCTTGCGCATCCCCGAGGGATATGCAGTGGAGGAGTGGAGCTTTGAAAACGGCGACCGGAAGGACGCCTCCCGTTTGGCGCGGAGACAGGGGGATCTGCTCTCCCTGAGTCTGGATTTGGAGGCGGCCGGGACCCGGTGCTTTGTCTTTGCCGGGGAGAAGGAAGCGCTGGAGCCGCTGGAGGAATATGAAACGGTTGCGGCGGAAACGCTGACCGGCGAACATTCCTACGAGACCGACGAGCCCAATGTCTGTGTTCTGGATTTCTGCCGGTGGCGCTGGCAGGGAGACCAGTGGAGCGATGAGGCCGAAGTTCTCCGGACAGACCGGGCGGTTCGTTCCAACATTGGAATTGAGTGGCGGGGCGGCGAAATGCTTCAGCCCTGGTTTGCCAAGCATTATGATGATAACGTTTATGGGGAGCTGCAGCTTTCCTATGAATTTTTCATCGATACCCTCCCCGAGGGAGATGTATATCTGGCGGGAGAGAGACCGGAACGGAATCACTACTGCATCAACGGAGTTGCTCTTGTGTCGGAGGATATCAACGATATTTGGGTGGATGACTGCTTTAAGAAGATGAAGGTTCCGGCCAATGCCCTGAAGCTGGGCCGCAACGAGGTAACGGTCGATCTTTCCTTCCGCCGCACCTCGAATATTGAGGCGGTTTATCTCATTGGGGATTTCGGCGTCCGGCTGGATGGCCATAAACGCACCGTCACCCAGGCTCCCCGGATGATCGGCTGCGATAATCTTGTTGCATACGATCTGCCCTTCTATACGGGAAGTGTGACGGTGACCCTCACCGCGGAGGAATACCGTTCCGTCCTCGGTGCAGCTGCCGACACCGCTGACCGCATTGTGCTGACCCCTGCGGCCTTCACCGGCGGTTGCGCAAAGGTAACGGCAGACGGAAAAACAACGGTGCTTGGATGGGATCCTTATGAGGCGGATGTCACAGAGGCATACCGCAAGGGGCTCCCCATCAGCGTGACGGTTGTTGGCGTCCGGACGAATGTGTTCGGCCCTCTTCACGAGGTGGTAAAGCCTGCTCCTGCCTGCAGTCCGGAGAGCTTTGTGACCACCGGAGAAAACTGGACGGATGATTACAGTCTCCTCTCCAGCTGGCTCCGCGGATTCACCTTCAAGGCGCAGACAAAGAAAAACCGGTAAGAAAAAATCTTCCTCGAAGGCCTCGTTCATTGGAATGGGGCCTTTTTTATCCGGATCTGTCTTGCTCTGTTGTCGATATTTATGCTATACTAATGCTGCAGGAGCGGTTGCGGCATTGCGCGGGAAGAGCTTGAGAAGGAACGGAGAGAACGGATGAAGATTCTCGGAAGTGATTATGACGGAACCCTAACCCAGGGCGGGATTGGTGAGGAAAAGCTCACCGCCATCCGGAACTGGCGAAAAAGGGGGAATAAGTTTGGAGTCATCAGCGGGCGGCGGGATGATTTCCGGAAAGAGCTTGCCCGGCTGTACCCCCGGCTGGAATGGGATTTTTTCGCCTCCTTCAACGGTGGATACATTACTGACGGGAAGGGGAATTTGATCGATGAGGTGCGGTTTTCCCGGGTGGATCCGCGAAAGCTGGCCGGAGATCTGCTGAGCTGGGGTTGCCGGAGGGTTTATATCTTCGGGGAGGAGTATCTTTGCGTGTCTGCAGAGGCGGAGCCGCAAGGGGGAGAAGGTGTGAAAGTCTGCACCCTGACGGAGATGCCGGAGGTGGCCTGGTTTCATCAGGTCAGCGCCTATCTGCCTGACCGGGAAGGGGAGGCGGTAGCGGAGCAGATCTGCCGGAATTATCCGGGGATGCTCAAGCCTCTTTTGAGCGAGGGCACGGTGGATATTGTGCCGGCGGAGGTGGATAAGGCCCGGGCGCTTTACCGGGTGATGGAGTTCTTCGGCGGCCGGTATGAGGATGTGATCGCCGTGGGGGACAACAGCAACGATATGGATATGATCCGTGAGTTTCACTCCTATGCAATGAAAAACGGCGTTGCCCAGCTGCAGGCTGCGGCGGACGGCGTGATCGGGGATATTACCGAGCTTTTGGAGCGGGAGGGATAGGCTCCCCCGCGACCAATGAATGGAGGAATGATGATGGAAAAGTACGCATGGAAGGCAGAGGTTCTGCCCGGAAAACTGGAGGAGTATATCCGGCGGCATAATAATATCTGGCCGGAGCTGACGGAGGTGCTGAAAAAAGCAGGCATCTGCAATTATACCATCTGGAACGTAGGGAACGAGCTGTTCGGGTACTATGAGTGCGAAAAGGGTGTTGCCTACGCGGCAAAGGTTCAGGCGGAAAGTGATGTTGTGGATCGGTGGAATGAGTATATGAAGGATGTTATGGTGATGCAGATGGATCCGGAGACCGGTGCTCAGCCTCTGATGGAGAAGGTCTTTGAGCTCGATTGATTTGCTGAAAAATGTGTAAAGAAAAAGACTTCACGTTAGCGAGACTTCCCATAGGGAAGTCTCGCAGTTTTATTCGCCGCATTACATTTGGCGAGTGGTGTTGCTTCGCAGTTATATTCGGCTAACGCCGAGTGGTATTGCCTTCGGCAGTTTGAGGCGAATAAAATAACACTGAAACCATTTGGTTTCAATAACACTATTGCGAATGCAATAATATCACTCCGACGAAGTCGGAATAAAACTTGATTATTACTATCTATTATGTTATTATGAAACGGGTTTGGGCATAGCTCAATAAAGCGTTTGTGTTTACAAATGCGATGCTGGCGATGAAAAGAGATATAAAAATGAGAAAGAAAAAACATCATTGTTATGAGGTCGAATATATAACATTAGATAATGTGAATAAATATGAAGATGTGTTTTATTGTAATAATGAATATTATATGATTACAGAAGGTCGTGCTGCAACACAAAGCGACTGTATTGAAACGATAGAATATACCATTGAGGGAATATCTAAGAATAAATTTCATAACATTGGTTTTGCTGATAAAGGAGAACCTGTTGCGTGTTTGTTTGTAATTGAAGGGTATCCTGATAATGACACTCTATGGATTGGTCTCTTTCTTGTTCATGATAAGTACAAGCGAAAACATATAGGTACCGAATTAATCAAAGATCTAATTTTATCGTTGAAAGATACAAATATTAAACGGATACGTCTTTCCGTGCAGGACAACAATTCAAGTGGTTTATCCTTTTGGAAGAATATCGGTTTTTCGATTGTTGACAAAACAGAATCTGAAAGCCACAACAATTTTACAATGGAGTATGTAATATAAAAACCGACAGATTTCATTCTGTCGGTTTTTAACATTCTTCTGAGAAGAAGCTCTAATGAAGTCTTTTTGCATTCAGGGAATTACCGATTCTGGGTTGGGGGTGCGGTGACAGAGCGGCGGAGAATCAAATTATCCGAGCAGATGGTAACGTCATCCGGCTTTTCGCCCTCCATAATCCGCATAATCAGCTCCATCGCCTGCACACCCATTTCCCATTTATCAATCCGGACGCTGGAAAGGGGCGGATCCATATACTGGGACATAATAATATCGTCAATGCCGATGAAGGAAATATCCTCCGGCACGCGGAAGCCTTTTGTCTTTAGATAAGCCATTGCTTCAATGGCAAGGTTATCGATGGAGCAGAAGATTGCTGTGGGCGGCTTTTTGCCGGCGATGATGGAGTTGAGGGCGGAGATGGTCTGCGCTTCATCATTGGCGGAGCAGATCCAGTGGAGAGGGATCATAATATCGGAGGCCTCCAGGGCCTTCCGGAAGCCGGTGAATACCTGATTGTAAAAATTGGGGACACCGTTTTGGGAAAGGAAGGCAATATCCCGATGCCCCTGCTCAATCAGGTGGCGGGTTGCAACGTAAGCCGCCCGCTCATAATTGACCTTGACACAGGGCACGCTGAGAGTGGGGCCGTGGTAATCAACCAGAACCGCGGGGATATTCCGCTCGGCCAGAGCATCCAGCACTGCCTTATCAACCGTCATCAGGAAGACGATGCCATCCGTATCGCCCTTTTCCACAATATCCGGAAGGTGGTACTTATTGTTTACCTTTTCCATTCCGGTAAAAACGATATTATATCCATAGTCCTTACTTTTGTCTAAAACGCCTTGGGCAACCTCAAAGAAAAAGAGGTTGGAAAAGGGGGAAACCTCTGGGGTGAAGGCGATTCCGATATTGAAGCTTTTTTTCATCGTCAGCCGACGGGAGGAAATATTGGGAGTGAATCCGGTTTTTTTAATAACCTCCAGCACCCGCTCCCGGGTATGGCGGTTGACGCCATCCTTTCCGTTGATTACAAAGGAAACAACCGTTGGAGAAACCTCTGCCATGTTTGCAATATCACGAATTGTCAAACGTTTGGACATTTTTACCCCTCCATACAAATTTTTATTTTCTATAGTATACCATATAAACTCAAACAATGCAAACAAAATTTTTAAATAATGCAATATTTTGAAATAATTTATGCTGATCCGGCGTTTATTGTGCATTTTGATGAAAAAATATCGGCGGTTTTTGGCAGGGATTTTTCGTTACAATGAGTTGACAAACCTGTTTATATAAATTATAATAAAAAAAGATAAACCGGTTTGCATAAATGTTTGCATAGGCTTTCGCGCGAAAAATAGGAAAAATTCTGCGCTTCCAAAGGGGTCTGTCAGGCAAAAACTGCATCTGCAGCCGGTCGTCAGGCAGAAAGACAATAGGAGGAAATCTACTGTGAAATACTCTTTTCCTGATAATTTTCTTTGGGGAGCGGCATCCAGCGCCTGCCAGATTGAGGCAGCCTGCGCAACGGATGGGAAGGTAGAAAATGTTTTTGACCATTATTCCAGGGTTTATCCGGAGAAATTTGCAAACGCAACTCCGGATGATGAGGTGGACTTTTACCACCGATTCCCCGAGGATATTCAACTGATGAAAAAGCTGGGATTGAAGATGTTCCGTTTTTCCATCTCCTGGGCCCGGATTTATTCCTCGGTGGATGGGCCGGTCAACCAAAAGGGCATTGATTACTATAACCGTATGATCGATTGTTTGGTGGAAAACGGCATTGTGCCCTTCTTTGATCTGTTCCACTGCGATTTGCCGATGTTTGTTGTGGATGCGGGCGGCCCGGCCAATCCGGATTTCCCGGCTTGGTTTGAGCGGTATGCCAGAACCTGTTTTGCGGCCTTTGGCGACCGAATTCAATACTGGTCGACGATGAATGAGCCCTCCATCAATATCTTCGGTGCTTTTTGTGGCGGCACCTGCGCCCCCTATCTGACCGGAATGGATACCGGAATGCAGGCCTGCTTCCATATGATGCTGGGTCACTACCGGGCGGTTCGCGCCTATCGCGAAATGGGCCTGAAGGGAAAGATCGGATCAGTCAACCATTTTGAGCCGGTCTATCCCGAAACGGACTCTGACCTGGACCGTGTTGCGGCGGACCGTTGCAAGGCGTACTACTCGGGAATCTGGCTGGAGCCGATCGTTTACGGTCGCTACCCCAAGATCGTCACCGATATTCCCTATGTTGCGGAGCATTTGCCGGAAAACTATGCGGAGCGGTTGGCGGAGGAGTTTGCTCCCTCCGACTTTTTGGGGATCAACTATTATAACCCCAACTTTGCCAGATGGAAAGAGGATGGCAAGCTCTGCTATGAGACCTTTATCCCCGATCACATCAGCAAGGATGCTTATGGTTTTGCCTGCTACCCCCGGGGAATTTATGATGCAGTGCATTACCTGAAGGAATACTACGGCGATATGGAGATCGTCATCACCGAGAACGGTTACGGCTCGGCCCGCACCGGGGACCTTGCGGTGGATGCGGATGATCCCTACCGGGCAGAGTATATGCAGATTCATCTGCGTGAGCTTTGCAATGCCATCAAGGACGGTGTCAACGTTTCCGGCTACTGCTGCTGGACGATCCTGGATACATATGAAGGTGGCGCGGGCGGTTATCTTTACAACTTCGGTCTAATTCAGGTAGACTATAAGACGCTGGAGCGGACACCGCGGAAAAGCTTTTATGCCTACCAAAAGATCATTGAGGATAACGGTCTGAACTAAGGCCCGGGAAAAGAACTGACCAAAAGCTTCCAAACTGTGCGTGCCGGGAGCGGCATCTGTCACAAGATCGAAGCGGATATATTTTGCATATTTCCTGTTATGCCACGAAAGGAGATCGGAAGAATGAAAAAGCTCGCTTTGGTAGCGGCTGTCAGTATGGTTTTATGCTGTATTGGACCTTTCGTTCCGGCGGGAGCGGCGGAAAGCAAATCTCCCGCAAGCCAAAACACGCTGGACTATCTGATCCGGGAGGGGAGCTACTCGGAGTACCGCGCGCAGCACGAAAACGCGGCTTATCCCGACCGGGAGATCCTTCTGAAGGCGGAGGATGCCCTTTCCTCCGAGGAGGCCGAAACCTCCCTGACGGAGGGGACGCTCCTCTGGAGCAACGAGAGAGGCACCGTTTCCTGGAGCTTCTCGGTGGAGGAAAGCGGAATCTATTATTTGAAGCTGCGGTACCGCAGTGCCAATGATACCTTCTCCGATATCCTTCGCACCGTTCAGATTGACGGCAAGGTTCCCTTTGAGGAGCTGGAGCAATCCGCCTTCTCCAAAATGGTCAAGAATCGGGATGAGGAGATTCAGACCGATAACCAGGGAAACCAACTCCGTCCGACCCAGGTTGTCTCTCCGCAATGGCAGGAGGCTTGGGTGCGGGACGATGAAGGCATTTTTGCCGATCCCTTCGGACTTTATTTTGAGGCAGGCGAGCATACGGTTGAGCTGGTGGGCGTAAGCCAGCCGATGGAGATCGAATGGCTCAAGCTTTGCCAGTATCCGAAAACACCCACCTATGAAAGCTATGCTCAGAGCGTGGCCGGAAAAGAGGATCGGGCGGAAAGGGAGATCCGTGTTCAGGCGGAAGAGGCCCTTTGGAAATCCTCCCCCAGCCTTTATCCTCTCTATGCCCGGGATAACTGCTATAACGAGCCCTTCTCGGTGCAGAATACCATCTTCAATGCCATCGGTGGTTACAACTGGAGATCCAACGGCGATTGGGCTGAGTGGGAGTTTGATGTTGAAACCAGCGGCTATTACAAAATGGGTATTCGCTTCAAGCAGGACTTCCTGATGGGCATTCCCATCGTGCGGCGAATCCAGATTGACGGGGAGTATCTTTTCGAGGAGCTGGAAAGCTTCGCACTGGATTATGATACGGCCTGGCAGATGGCTACCCTGCAGTCGGGCCAGGAGGAGTGCTATATCTGGCTGGAGGAAGGACATCACACCCTTCGGCTGACTGCCGCTCTGGATGAGATCTCGGTTGCGGTTTACAATATCCGCCAGATTACCGTGGATCTGCTGGATATTTACAGCCGGATCATTATGATTACCGGTGTTACCCCCGATACATACCGTGACTACCAGCTGGCAAAGCGTCTCCCCACCCTCACAGAGGAGCTGCAGAGCAACGTGGATGCCCTTCGGGATATGGCAGCTTACATCCGCTATCTTTCGGGCGGAGAGGCCAGTGAGGCGCACTCCATTGAGCGGGTTTACGAGCAGATTGAAACGATGATCGCTGACCCGGATGATATTCCGGCCAAGCTGAGCTATTTCAAGGATAATATCACCACCCTTTCCTCCTGGATCCTGACGGCCAGCGAGACCTGCGCAACCATCGACTATATTACCTTCCTTCCCAAGAATATGGACTATCCGCAGGTCAACCCCGGCTTCTTTGAGCAGTTGTGGTCCACCTTAGAGTCCTTCTGGGTATCCTTCTTTAAGGATTATTCCAAGGTCGGTAACTCCTATGATGCCACCGAGGCCATCAGCGTCTGGACCCTTTTGGGACGTGAGCAGGCAGATACCTTTAAAACCATTGTTGACGACAGCTTTACCCCCAAATATGATTTGAATGTCAACATGAATATCATCGCAAACGAGGGCGTTTTGCTCTTCTCGGTTGCGGCGGGAAATCCTCCCGATGTGGCGCTGGGGCTGTCCCAGCAGCTCCCGGTGGACTACGGTCTGCGTGAAGCGGTGCTGGATCTTTCCACGATGGATACCTTCTCCGAGGTTGTGGGACGGTTCTCTGAATCGGCGGTTTCTCCCTTCGCTTACGAAGGTGCGACCTACGCTATCCCCCATACCCAGAGCTTCCCCATTATGTTCTGCCGGACGGATGTTCTGGATAACCTGGGCATTGCGATCCCCAAGACCTGGGATGATTTCTTTGAGGCGGTGCAGACCCTTCAGGAACGGAATCTGACTACCGGTGTGACCGGACTGCTGGACACGCTGATCTTCCAGAATGGCTGCAGCTACTATAACGATGCCATGACCGCCTGTGTGATTAACTCGCCGGAGGGACTCAAGGCATTCCAGACCTATACCTCCTTCTATACCGATTATTCCCTCCCTCTGGAGTATGATGCGGTCAACCGGTTCCGTACCGGTGAGATGCCTATCTTCATTGCGGATTATTCCTCCGGATATAATACCATGACCATCTCTGCTCCGGAAATCAAGGGCCTCTGGACCATGGCTCCGGTTCCCGGAACTGTTTGGGAGGATGGCACGATTGATGGCTCGGTTGCGGGAGTTACCACCTCCATCGTTATTTTCAGCACCACCAAGAATCAGGAGGCCTCCTGGCGGTTCATTGACTGGTGGACTTCTGATTCGGTTCAGGTCCGGTACGGAAACGAGGTCGAGGCGATTATGGGCGCCGGTGCCCGGTATAATTCGGCCAACCTGGAAGCGATGAAGGATCTGCCCTGGAAGCTGGAGGATCTGGAAGTGCTGAGCGAGCAGTGGGAGACGGTTAAGGGCGTACCTATGATTCCCGGAAGCTACTACACAACACGTCACTTGGATAACGCCTTCCGTGAGGTTTATACCTACGGTGAGCTGCCCCGGAACTCTTTGACCAAGTACGTTTTGGAGATCAATAAAGAGATCACCAAGAAGCGTCAGGAGTTTAACCTCAGCACAGAACAGTAAGAAGGAATCTGTCAGAAAGCGGTGAGAGAATGTCGGCAAAGGCAAAAAAACAGCGCATCGGCTTGATCGCGGATATCAGAAACAATAAAATATCCTATCTGCTGATGACCCCTTATTTGCTGCTGTTTATCATCTTTATTATTATCCCTGTTGTAATTTCCGTCATTATGAGCTTCACCTACTATAATATCATCCAGCCACCCCGGTTCATTGGCTGGGAGAACTACCGGAAGCTCTTTTTTGATGACGATGTCTTTATGATTTCGGTAAAGAATACTCTTGTATTCTCCGTGATCACCGGACCTTTGAGCTATGTGGCGTGCTTCCTGTTTGCCTGGCTGCTCAATGACCTTAACCCCAAGGTTCGCTCGGTTATGACATTGCTTCTTTATGTCCCCTCTCTTTCCTCCAACGTTCTTTACATTTGGAAGTACATCTTCTCCGGCGACTCCTACGGCCTGATCAATGGCTGGCTTCTGAAGCTGGGTCTGATCGATACCCCCCTTCTTTTCCTGAAGGATCCGACAATGATGCTGGGTGTTATCATCTTCGTTCAGCTTTGGATGAGTCTGGGAACAAGCTTCCTGACCTTTATTGCAGGTCTGCAGAGCATCGATCGGAGCCATTACGAATCGGGTGCCATTGACGGTATCCGCAACCGGTGGCAGGAGCTTTGGTATATTACCCTGCCGGAAATGAAGCCCCAGCTGATGTTCGGTGCCATTCTTCAGATCACATCAACCTTTGCGGTCAGCGATATCAGCGCAAACCTTGCAGGTAACCCCAGCCCCCTTTATGCGGCCCATACGGTCAGCCTGCACATGATGGACTACGGTACCACCCGGTACGAAATGGGATACGCCCTGGCAATTGCAGTGGTGCTTTTCCTCTTTACTTTGGTTGTGACCAAGATCATCATGCGGCTGCTTCAGGAAAAAGACTAAATATTTTGCAGAAAGGGGCGCTCGGCTTTGCGCAGAATTTCGCGTCGGCCAAGGAACGTCAAGATCAACCGTTCCGTTGCGGGGAATGTTGTGCTGTTTCTTTTCCTCGCATTGGTGGGAGCATTTACCGCTCTGCCGCTCGTATATCAGATCCTTACCGCCTTCAAGCCGCTGGATGAGTTATTTTTGTATCCTCCGCGCTTTTATATCGTCAACCCCACGCTGAAAAACTTTACCGACCTTTCCAGTGTTTTGGGAGATTCGTATGTTCCCTTTGCGCGGTATGCGTTCAATAGTGTTGTGACCACGGTGATTGCCTCGGTGGGCCATCTTGCTGTCTCTGCAATGGCGGCATACCCCCTGGCCAAGCACCATACGGTGAAATATCGGGGAGCGATCTTCTCGGTCATTATCTATTCTCTGATGTTTTCTACCTACGTTTTGGGTATTCCCCGGTTCCTGGTTATGTCCAAGATGGGAATGCTGGATACCTACTGGGCCTTGATTCTTCCTGCTATGGCGGGAACCCTGGGACTTTACCTTCTCAAATGCTTTATGGATCAGATGCCGGACAGCATGCTGGAGGCAGCCCGGATTGACGGCGCCGGAGAATTCCGGATCCTTTGGTCCATCGTTATGCCTTCGATCAAGCCGGCCTGGTTGACCTTGGTTATGCTGCTTGTCAAGGATCTTTGGAATGACACCAACTCTCCGACCCTCTATATCTTCAACGATTCCATTAAAACGATGTCCGTTTTGATGAATTACATTACCACCTCCGGTAGTGTGCGAGCTGGCGTCGGTGCGGCGTTTTCTTTGATTATGCTGGCGCCTCCGGTTATCATCTTTGTCCTTTCTCAGTCAAAGGTCATTGAAACGATGAAATCTGCCGGAATCAAGGAATAAAAACCCGCAGTGGATCCTGAACGAGAGGAGAGGATGTCAGCGTATGAAAAAAGTGCTCTGTATTTTGGCGGCGGCTTTGACCCTGACGGTCACCTGCAGCGCCGCGTACAGTCCGTATTATACATATAATTATAACAGCGATCTGGAGGCAGTTTCATCAGCAGCCTCCTATCTGCCCTCCTATTCCATCGGAAGCGGAGAAAACACCCATATTTCGCTGAAAACGCCGTCCGACCTGGAAATTGAAGGGGACCTTTGCTATGTGGCGGATACCGGAAATAACCGGATCGTGATCCTGGATGTTTCCCAGCGCAGACCGGAAATGGTCCGCCAGATTTCTACCTTCACTTCGGAGCAGGGAGAGGATGCCCTCAAGCAGCCCTCCGGCGTTTGCGTGATCGGGAACGAGCTTTATGTTGCCGATACGGAAAACCATCGTCTTGTGGTGTTTGACACCGAGGGAAACTTCCTCCGCATTATTGCCCAGCCGCAGATCGATACCTGGGCGGTGGACGTGGAATATAAGCCCTCCAAGGTTGGCGTGGACGGAAACGGCCGAATTTACGTGGTCGGACTGAGCGTAACGGAGGGTATCATCCAGCTGGAGCCGGACGGAACCTTCGTGCGGTTCTTCGGAAGCAACCGGGTTGTGGTCGACTTCTATGAGTTGGCCCTCCGCTTCTTCCTTTCCAAGGAAGCGCAGAAGATGCGTATTTCCTTTATCCCGGTGGAGTACAGCAACATTACCGTGGATAAGGATAACTTCGTTTATGCTACCTGCAAGGCGGACACCAATCAGGTTAAAAAACTCAATACCTCAGGGAATAACATTCTCCGCACCGATGCCCGCACCAAGAATGTTTACGGTGACATTCACTACCAGTCGGCCAACATTGTGGATGTGACGGTAGATCAGTCCGGAAACCTCTTTGTGCTGGATTCCCGGCGGGGGAAGATCTTCCAGTATAACGAGCTGGGGGACCTGCTGGCCATCTTTGGCGGCAACGGTACGGCGGTAGGAACCTTTACCACCCCCACTGCCATTGACTGCACCGAGGACGGCAGAGTGTTCGTTTCCGATTCAGCAAAAAATACCATTGCCGTTTTTGAGGCAACCGACTTCGGCACACTGGTTAATGAGGCCAATGCCAAGTTCATCAAGGGTGACTATCAGGAATCCATGGAGACCTGGAAGCAGGTGCTGAAGCGGAATGCAAACTTTGATCTGGCCTATATTGGTATGGGTCACGCATATCTGCAGACGGGTGACTATGAGCAGGCATTGGAATGCTATGAAATGGGCAAATACAAAAAAGGCTATTCCGATGCGTATGCCGAGCACCGCACCAAGCTTTTGGGGGATGCCTTCCCCTGGATTATGACGGTGCTGCTGATTGTTGTGATTTTGTGGTTTATCTTCCGCAAGCAGATTGCGAAAATCCCCGCAAAGATCAAGGCCTTTGTGGATCCCTAAGAAAAGGAGGCGGTAGTCATGATAAAAACCAAGCTCAAGGATATGTTCAGCACTCTTCTCTACGGATTTCATGCCTGCATCCATCCTTTTGAAGGATTTTACAATATCAAGCATTTCAGAAAGCAGAATCTTCCTGCGGCGGTTGTGATCCTTCTGGCAACAATGGTTGTGATCATTCTGAAAATGCAGGCGACCGGATTCCTTTTTCAGGTGGGTAACCCGGAACGGAATAACGTTCTTTTACAGGTAGTGGCTGTACTTGTCCCGGTGGGAGTATGGTCGGTGGTCAACTGGAGTGTCACAACCCTTTTTGAGGGCAAGGCGACCATGAGAAATATCTTCATCACCACCTGTTTTTCCCTCCTGCCCATGGTGATCCTGTATATTCCGCAGGTGATTCTAAGCCATTTCTTCACCGAAGAAGAAGGCTCCTTTATGATGATTATTGATGCGCTGGTCATTATATGGGTGGTGTGGCTCCTGCTGGCAGGATTGGCAAGTGTGCAGGACTATACGATGGTCAAAACGATTGTTACCAGTGTGGTTACAATTCTGGCAATCATTGCGCTGATCTTTCTACTTGCTGTTTTCTACAGTGCGATTCAGCAGCTGGTCAGCTTCTTCAGCACAGTTTTCAATGAGCTGACCTACTGGATCCGATGAGAAACAAGTAAGCAATTTTAGGAAGGGATAGTGAAGAAAATGCGGCAAAGATTGCTGTGTCTGTTGACGGTTGCGGCGCTTTTGGTTACCCTTTTGGGCGGCTGCAGCAGCAGATGGCAACGGGCCTTAACGGATGGCAGTAGCGCTTCCCCTTCAGCGGAAGCGATTCCTCCCGCCCCCATCAAACCCTCCGAAATGCCGGAGATTGAAGGGTATCGGGCGGCAGCGGGGAATGATACCTTTTACCTTTATTACCATCCCGAAACCCTGGATGTGATTTTAGAGGACCGGAGATCCGGTCAGCGGTGGAATATGGTCCCGGAGGGCTGGGAGGAGGACTCCTACGCCGTTGGACCTGCCCGGATGTACCTGGGCTCGGGAATTGTTCTGGACGTATATAACTCGGAGAAAAACCAGCTTGCCAGTGTGGCCAGCCTTTCGGACAGTGTCCGGAAAAGCGGAACCAAGGTAACGCTGACCTCCAACGGTTTTGACGTTCAGTATACCTTCAAAAGCTCCGGCATTCAGCTGACTGTGAAATATCAGCTGACAGAGACCGGATTCCGCCTGAGTATCCCCCAGGATAGCATCAAAGAGGGGGATAAGGGAGAGCTGATTTCCAAGATCAGCGTGATGCCCTACTTTGGAGCGGCCAAGCTGGATGATTCCGGATATCTCCTGATTCCGGACGGAAGCGGCGCGCTGGTAGAATTTTCGGGCAACCCCTCCTCTCTCCGTGAGCAAGCTCAGGTTATTTACGGATTTGATAACAGTATTGCTCTTTCGGCAATGCCAAACCGTACCCAGCCCTATGCGCTGCCCGTTTTCGGAATCAAAAAGGGCGAGGGTGCAATGCTGGGAATCATCCGGGACGGTGAGGCGATGGCGCGTATCAACGCTGGTGTGGCCGGTTCGGGATCTTCCAATTACCGGATCAATACTGTCTTTACCTACCGGGATGTTCATACCCTGATCCTTTACGAGGGCCAGTCTACCGAGCGGTATGTCAACGATATTTCCACCGAGCCCAACCGGAGCAATTTCGATATTGACTACCGATTCCTCACCGGCCAAGAGGTAGGATACTCGGAGATGGCAGCCTGCTATCGGGAGTATTTGCTGGACAATGATCTGCTCAATCAGGCAAAAACACAGTTTTCTATGGATCTTTCTTTGATCGGAGCCATCCGGGAGACCGAGCAGATTGCCGGTGTGCCGGTGGCACTGACCAAGTCGCTGACCTCCTTTGAGGATGCGCAGATGATCCTGAAAAAGCTCCGGGAAGCCGGGGTGGATAACATTCAGCTGACCTATTACGGTGCGCAAAGCGGCGGCTGGATGAACGAAAAGATCGGTTCCTTTGAGCCGGACAGCGTGCTGGGCGGAGCCGGCGGCTTCGAATCACTGATGAACTATATCGGAGAGGATTCGGGGATCGCGCTGACTGTATCGGCTGATTTGATCAACGTTTACCGCACAGGGCACGGATTTACCGCCAACTATGATGCCGTCCGTCAGCTGACGGATGCCTACTCCAAGCAGAAGATCTGGAATGTGGTAGACGGAAGTCAGAATAGAGGGCTGAAGGCGTACTATCTGCTGGAGCCTTCCAAGCTTGTCTCCTTTACCAAGCGGTTTTTGGAGTCGGTGCCTCAGGGCGTTTCGCTGGCTGTCAATGATATCGGTGTGAAAATCTATTCCCAGTTTGCCAAGAATAATTTCACCACCCGGGAAGAAGCGCTGGACGAGTGGAATAAAGCTCTGGCACTGCTGAAGGCAAATAACCAGGAGGTTAAGGTCAACGGCGCCAATAGCTACGTTCTCCCTTATGCAACCTTCCTTTCCGGAATGCCCGAATCCTCCGGTGGGACGGATATGGAAACACAGTCGGTTCCCTTCTATCAGATGGTGGTGCACGGCTATATCCCTTACAGCCTGACCCCGGGAAATCTCCGGAGCGATTCCAGAGATGAATTCCTCCGGATGGTGGAATACGGTGCCTGCCCGGCTTGGATCTTCGGCGCGGACGATTCCTCCCGGCTGAAGGAGACCCGATATAATGAATACTTCTCCGCCGGATATGAGGATTGGCTGGAGGAGTCGGTGGAGGAATACCTCCTGCTGAAGGAGCTTTACGAAGGACTCAGCCAGCAGAAGATGGTTTCCCACCAGGAGCTTTCGGATGACGCTTATGTGACCGAATATGAGGATGGCACAAAGATTTACGTCAACTACGGTGACCAGGTCTTCCAGACGGAGGGTGTATCGGTAGCGGCGAAGGATTATCTTGTTGTGAAGGGGGCGAGCAAATGAAAAGACGCGGTCTGACGGTTGTACAGCGCCGGAATATGGCAGGGCGGGCATTTGTTTACCCCTGGTTTGTGGCGGCGATTATTTTCGTTTTGATTCCCATCGTTATGTCTTTGATCTATACCTTCTCCAACGTTGTGATCCAACCCACCGGAGGATATGTTTTGACTCCGGCCGGATTTGCCAACTGGATCAAGGCCTTCACTCTGGATGCATTCTTCCTGGATTACTTCTACCAGGGCCTTGCCGAGGTTGCCACCAAGCTTCCCCTGATTCTCCTCTTCTCCCTTTTTGCAGCGACGATGCTCAACCAAAAGTTCAAGGGAAGAGGCTTTGTCCGGAGTATGTTCTTCCTGCCGGTTATTATTACCAGCGGCGCCCTGGTTTACGTTCTGGATACCAACGTCACCAGTGATATGTTTGCCAATAACGGCGAGGAAGCCGCATCGGTGATGCTGTCCAATGCCGATATTCAGGTGTTGATCCTCCAGATTACCAACAATGCGGATCTGGCCAGCGGAATCGTGGGGATTATGGACCAGGCATTCGTTATCCTTTGGGCCTCGGGTGTTCAGATCCTGATCTTCCTGTCGGGTCTGCAGAGTATTTCCACCAGCATTTATGAAAGTGCCCGGGTGGACGGCGCAACCGGCTGGGAAACCTTCTGGAAGATCACGGTGCCCATGATCCTGCCTTTGGTGGTCGTTAACGTTCTGTATACGATCATTGATACCTTCTCCAACTATAACAGTGAGCTGCTGCGTTACGTGCAGAGCACCATCTTCGGAAAGGCGGATTACGCCTACGGTACAACGCTGTCCTGGGTATACTTTATTTCTATGTTTGCCATTATTATGGTGATCGTCTTCATCCTGTCCAGGCTGACAAAACACTATTCAGAATAAGGAGGGCGGAACAGTTGACACTTACACGGTTTACCAATAAACTCAAGCATCCGCTCTTCTGGAAGAATTTCGGATGGGGACTTTTCCGGTTTGCACTCTTTACCGGGATCATCTTCGTGCTGATCTATCCGATCCTGAGCGTTTTCTCGGGCAGCTTTAAGTCCTATTCGGATATGATAAACCCCACCACCATCTGGATTCCCAAGGAACCGACCCTCCAAAACTACATTGATGCGATTCAGAAGGTAAAATATTTTGACGGTTTGCGGAATACGGCGATCCTGTCCATCGCCTGCGCAGTGGGTCAGACTCTTTCCTGCGCTTTGGTGGGATACGGCTTTGCCCGGTATAACTTCAAGGAAAAGGGCCTCCTGTTCGGAGTGATGCTCTTCATCCTCATTGTTACCCCCCAAACCATCAGCCTCCCCAAGGTGATGATCTTCAAATCCATGGGGATGATCGATACTCTTTGGCCGATGATTCTCCCCTCCTTCTTTGGACTCGGCCTAAAAAGCGGAATCTTCATTTATATCTACCGGCAGATCTTCTCGGGAATGCCCAGGGAATTTGAGGAGGCTGCTTATTTGGATGGTTGCGGCGACTTCCGGATTTTTGCCCGGATTATGCTGCCAAACGCCATCCCCGCCATTGTAACTGTTTGTTTGTTCTCCTTGGTTTGGAACTGGAATGAGGTTTTTGAGCCGACCACCTACCTCCAGACCCCCGATATGATGACTCTCTCCATGCGTCTGATTAACGTCAACGGGTTTATCACTCAGGAGGCGGGCGTTGTAAAGGATCTGGTTTACGTTATTCCCATCCGTTACGCCTGCATTATCCTGGTAATCGCCCCCATGCTGGTCTTTTATGCCATCGTTCAGCGGAAGTTCGTTGAGAGTGTGGAGCGTTCCGGCATTGTCGGATAATTTGTATCTTTCCGGTCGGAAGATCGGTCAAAAATAAAGGAGGAAACATGATGAAAAAGTTAACCTTGGTACTTGCCGTTCTGATGGTTCTGCTGGCTTTTGTAGGCTGCGGTCCGACCGGAACGGAAGAAGGCAACGACAATACTGTGGACTTTGCCTTTGATACGGAATCCTTTCAGGGGAAAGAGCTGACCCTTTGGGCCAACTGGGAAGAGTCCGATTCCGCCGGTGATGTTGCGCTTTTTGAGGAAAAGACCGGCGCGGATATTAAATGGGAAATGATCCCCTACGGTACTTCCAGTGACGGTTCCGACTATTACGGCAAGATCAGTACGGCGATCGTTTCAGGCACTGGTCCGGATGCGACCTTCCTGTGGCAGTTTGCCGTTCCCACCTGGACTCAGAAGGGTCTGGTTCTGCCCTGGACAGATGTCATTGACCTTACAGCAGAGCCCTTTGCCGGCAAGCTCAATCAGGCTGTTGTAGATTACTATACCTACAATGGTCAGCCTTACGGCATCATCAACACTTCTGAGATGAATATCTACTGGATCTACTATGATAAGCAGATCTTCTCCGATTCCGGTCTGGAAGATCCTTACACCCTCTTCCGGGAGGGCAAGTGGACCTGGGAGAAGTTCCAGGAGCTTGCTGAGCAGCTGACCTATGACTCCGATCAGGACGGTAACGTGGATAAGTACGGCTGGGGCGGTTACGATGCGGACGGCTGGATTGCCTCCAACGGAACCAACTATGTTGACTTTGATGAGAATGGCGCGCCCCGCTTTGCTCTGGCAGACGCCCCCGGCATTGCTGCGCTGGAAAAGACCAGAGAGGTTTTCGGGACTGTTAAGGCTTACTCCGAGATCGGCGAGCCGGACGAGAATAACTTCATCAGCGGTAAGGTCGCTATGTACTATGAGGGCACCTGGTCTGTGAAGCTTCTGAAAGAAGCCAAGGGCGATAATCTGGGCGTTGTTCCCATGCCCATGGGTCCCAACTTTGATCCTGCCAAAGTGACCGCAGTTGAGGCAAACGCCGTTCCGATGTTCATCTGCAATACCTGCGATGAGAAGGAACTGCTGGCTCATTATGTGACCTATCTGTATACCGATAAGGGCAGTGAGGAAAAACGGAGAAAAGAGAATATTGAAGAGAACTGGGGCGGCGACGAGGAGATGTATAACTTCTTCCAGGAGCTCAAGCAGTACTCCTGGATCCCCAATGACATTAGCTTCGGCCGTTTGAATAAGCTGCTCTCCTTGAAGGTTATGTGGAACTACGAGGAGACCCCCACCTCTACGGTGCAGGCCATCTTCAACCAGGCGCAGGGCGAGATCGACGACGTTTTCAACGGAACTGCTGAATAAGTAATCCCACCAAGAACCCTTCGGTGGGTGGGCGGCCGGAATCACGACCGCTCGCCCACCGGCTACAGATGAAATCGGCAAGGGGAAGAATGATGAAGAAGATAGCATTATTCCTGGCAACGATTTTACTGATCGGCATTTTTGCCGGTTGCACACCACCCTCTTCTGAAGGGACGGAATCGTCCGCTCCAGAGGAGCCTTTTGCCTTTTCATTTGAGAAAGAAGCCTTTCAGGGAAAAGAGCTTACCATCTGGGCGCATTGGCAGCTTCCCGATCCCTTTGGAGATATTTCCCGGTTTGAGGAGGAAACGGGGGCGATTGTTACCTATGAGGTGATCCCTTACGGCGCCTCTTACGATGGATCGGAGTACCGGGATAAGGTCAGCGGAAAAATTGCGGCAGGAGAAGGGCCGGATGCCTGCTATTTATGGCAGTATGCAGTGCCGGTCTGGCCGCGGGAAGGCTGGGTCCTTCCCTGGGAGGAGATCATTGATCCCTCCGCAGCACCCTTTCGGTCCAAGCTGGATCACGCGGTGACCGAATATTATACCTATAATGAAAAAACCTACGGAATCATCAATTCCGAGGAAATGGATTTTTACTGGATCTATTACGATAAAAAGATTATTTCCGAGGCCGGATTGGAGGATCCTT
This sequence comes from Oscillospiraceae bacterium, assembly GCA_017466885.1. GTDB lineage: Bacteria > Bacillota > Clostridia > Oscillospirales > Ruminococcaceae > RGIG4130. Next base: position 196,685 of record JAFTTH010000002.1, on the reverse strand, counting down.
ATACCCTCTTCCGGGCAGGGAAATGGACCTGGGCAAAGTTCAACGAGATTGGACAAAAGCTCACGATTGATGCGGATGGCGACGGAGTCAAGGAGCGATATGCCTTTGGCGGCTATGCCACGGACGGTTGGATCCTGGGAAACGGAACCAACTATGTGAGATTTGCAAACGGTCAACCCAAGCTTGCACTCGCTGATCCTGCCGGATTCACAGCAATGGAGCAGGAGCGGGATGTCTTTATGAGCATCAAGGCTTACAGTGAGAGCGGCGAGCCGGATGAGGAAAATTTCCTAACCGGCAAGGTTGTTATGTATTATGAAAATACGCAGGCAGTGACCAAGCTGAAGGAAGCCAAGGGTGAGGATCTGGGGGTTGTCCCCATGCCTACCGGCCCCAACTTCGACCGCAAGAAGGTGACGGCGGTGGAGGCGGGAGCGATCCCGATGTTTTTGGCAAGCACCTGCGATGAAAAGGAGCTTTTGGCGCATTACGTCACCTGGCTCTTTGCGGAGAAAGAAGATAAAACAGAGCGAAAAGCGCAGATCATCCGGGATACCTTCTGCGGAGATGAGGAGCTTTACCGATTCCATGAGGAGATCAAGCAATATGGGGTTGTGCCCAATGACGGCAGCTTCGGCAGACTCCCCAAGCTTCTCGTGCTGAAGGTTCTCTGGAATTACGATCAAAAACCCTCCGATACAATTTTTGGCATTCTGCCCCAGGCGCAGAAGGAGATCGAAGAGGTCTTTTACGGAACCTCCGATTAAACACAGAAGCAAAGCAATCCCTTCAGAAGAAAGGAAGATCACCGTGAGAGCAGACGGAACAAAATGGTTGGCATATGACCCTTGCATTGGCGGAAGCAAAAAAGGTGCCCTGGATTTTTCCTGGCTGAACGATGCACCTGCCGGAAAACACGGCTTTGTGACCACCGAAAATGGACAGTTTGTTTTTGAGGATGGCACTCCCATTAAATTTTTCGGTGCCAACCTTGGATTTGGTGCCGCGCTCCCCGATAAAGAGGTTGCAGAGGCAATGGCGGAGGATCTTTACCGTTCCGGCGCAAACTTTGCCCGGCTTCACGCCACCGACTGCACCTACGGTGGAATCATCGATTATACTCAGGAAACCACCGGGCAGATCGATCCCGAGATGGTGGACCGTCTGGATTATCTGGTGTATTGTCTGAAGGAGAAGGGGATCTACCTCCATTTGGATATGACCGCGGGCCGGGCCTTTCATGCAGCGGACGGCTTCACCGAGGAAGAACTGGAATATGCTTCTCAAAATGTCCGCGCGGTGCGGTTTTTTGACGAGCGGATCATCAAGCTGGAAATGGAGTATATCGAGCGGTATCTGACCCACCGCAATCCCTATACCGGCCTCCGGTACGTGGATGAGCCGGCGGTGGCCATCGTCCAGTATACCAATGAAAACAGTATTACCTGGTATCAGACACCGGACACCCATACCGCCTTTGACAAAATGCTGGATCTCCGGTTCAATCTTTGGCTTTTGGATCAATACGGCAACAGAGAGGCGCTGAAGGCCGCCTGGACCAATGCGGACGGCGTTTGCACGTTGGGTCGGGAGGAGGATCCGTCGGTGGGAACGGTGGTGCGTCCTCCCCTCAGCTCCTGGGGTGAGCCTGTCACCGAATGGAATGAGGCGCCCGATGCAGTGCGTGCCCCGGTGCGGCATGCCGAGTTTATGAAATTTTTGCAGGAGATCGAGGAAAAGACCTTTGCAGGGGTTTACAAGATGATGCGGGACTTGGGATACCGTTCCGCCATTAATCTTTCCAACTATCCCGAGGCGGCAATGGATCTGAAAATGATTGCCGAAGGCGATGTTACCGAGAAAAACCCCTACTGGAACCATCCTATCGGGGATTATTATCCCCCCTCTGAATTTTATCCGGATGAGATGGCCTCCGTTGATCCCCGGGAACACCGGGCGACTCACAATTCCCATTCCCTCGGCGTTTCCTCCCGGGGACGGGTCTGGAATAAGCCCTTTGTAATCACGGAGTGGAATGCCACCAACACCACCCCCTTCCGGGCGGATGCCCTCTTCCAGATTGCCGCTTACGGTGCGCTGCAGGATTGGAGTGGCTTTACCCTCTTTATCTATACCTTTGAGGGAAGCAAGGAGGGCTTCTTCGGGAAGAAGCATTTTGACACCTTCTTTACCTCCAATATTGACCCGGCGATGTGGGCACAGTTTGGAATTGCCGCGGCCATCTTCCGTCTCGGTTTGGTGCAAAAGGGCCGGAATCGGGTGGAGCTGGGCGTTTCGGATCAGGATCTGCTGGTGCAGTCGGGTGACTATTGGCGTTTGCCGATGTATATTCCCTTTGTTTCCCGGTTTGGATACCATTTCATCGGGGATAAATATCAGGGGGATGCAGACCTTGTAATCAGCGCGGGTAATACCGCTTCGGGAGACTACACCGAGGCTCCCCGGGCGCTGGTGCAGAGCTATAACCCCTTCTGCGATGCGCTCCAGCATCAAAAGGATCGGGAAGGCTGGCTGAAAAAACACACCGAGCCGGGCAGCAAAACAACTGCATTGGCAGGCGGCCTCCTCCATATGAGCGAAAAGCGGGCCGTTTATGATGCCGGAGTTTCAAACGTTACTTTGGGCGGCGAGAATGCAGATGTTGTTCTGACGGAAGTGATGCGGAAATTCGGCCTGCTGACTGCAGAGCAGGGATGGTTTGGAGATAAGGTTGTTTCGGATACCGGTGAGATCACCTATGATATCCGTCACGGAAACTTCTCTGTCAACACCAAGCGGGTCGCGATCTTTGCCGGTAAGTCGGGCGGGGCGCATCAGCTGGGAGACTGCATTTTCTGCACCGAGAATGACCGGGTAGGCATTGCGGTATTCCCGCTGGATGGGAAAAATATTGACGAGAGTGAGCATCTCCTTATATATGCCATGGGACGTTGCGAAAATACCGACCGCGAATGGCAGGGCAGCACCATGATGACCCACGGTGTTGAGCCGATTATTTATGAAAACGTACTGGGAACTCTGAAGATTCCCACCGGAAGGAAAGCAATGAGCGGCTGGAGGCTGGATACGCTGGGCGAGCGTGTGGCGGAGATTCCGGTGGAGAAGACAGAAACAGGGCTTGTTGCAACCCTCGGCGGAGGACATCTTTACGAGATCACCCTTTCTTAAGGAGGAACCACCATGTACCGAATGGGAAAAGAGGAGGCGGCAGCGGCCGCCCGGGTCATTGAATCCAAGGAGCTTTTCCGGGTCAATGACGGCGCAAAGGAAACCACCCATTTTGAGCAGGAGCTGGCAGAGAAGGTGGGAGTGAGCCACGCCCTCTGCGTTTCGGGCGGCACAACAGCGTTGATGTCCAGCCTGGCCGGCCTGGGCGTCCGCCCGGGAGATGAGGTGATCGTCCCTGCGTATACCTATATCGCAACCGCCTCGGCTGTTTTGGCGGTGGGAGCCATCCCCGTCCTTGCCGATGTAGACCAAACTCTGACCCTCTCCCCCGAAGCGGCGGAGCGGGCAATTACCCCCCGCACCAGAGCCATCCTCCCCGTCCATATGTCCGGACTCCCCTGCAATATGGATGGAATTATGGAGGTCGCCAAGCGGCATAACCTCTTTGTGGTGGAGGATGCCTGCCAGGCGGTGGGCGGAAGCTTCCGCGGCCGTCGGCTGGGAACCATCGGCGATGCCGGTGCCATGAGCTTTAACTATTTCAAGATCATCTCGGCCGGTGAGGGCGGCGCATTGCTGACCAATAACGATGAGGTCTTTAAGCGCGCCTCCATCTATCACGATAGCGGTGCCGCCTTCTGGCCCTATACCGAGGATAAGGACGTTCCCTTCTTTGTGGGAACCGCTGCCCGTGTTTCGGAGATCACCGGTGCAATCCTGCGGGTTCAGCTGACCCGGCTGGATGGCATACTGGCGGACCTCCGCCGGATCCGGAAGCAGCTCCACGACAGCTGCCCCGCCTATACCCCCCTCCCCTCCAATGATTACGAGGGCGATTGCGGTGTGGTGGCAGGATTTATTTTTGAAACAGAGAAGGAAGCCCGCGCCTTTGCCAAAAAGGCCGGCGGCTGGCTCCCCATCGATAGTGAGCGGCATATCTTCTGCAACTGGGAGCCGGTGGTCAACCGCCGCGGCGCCTTCTGCGATGAGATGAACCCCTACCTGATGGCCCGGAACGCCCAGTCCAACCCGGATTACCGTTCCGAAACCTATGCAAAGTCCCTCGACCTGCTTTCCCGGGTGGTGTATATCTCCATCAACCCGGACTGGACGGAGGAAGAGGTTGCCGAGCGGATCGCCCGGATCAACGGATAAGGAAAGGAGAAAGGTGCTATGGGAATTGAACGGTATGCTTATGCAATCTGGCCATGGGGTGTGGAGGAAAAGGAGCAGTTTGTGACTGCGGTCCGGGAAATCGCCCCCATCGGGTATCGGTATTTTGAAAGTGTGCACGATACCATCGGCCTTTATAGGAATGATGTATCGGAGTTTCTGGATGTCTGCGAGGAGTTCGGTGTGGAGCCGGCCAGCTTCTATTTCCACCTCTCAGGCGACCGGGATAAGGATATTCAGGGAGCCTTGGAAAAGATCCCCTTCCTGGAGAAGACCGGTGTCCACCGGATGACCCTCCAGGCCATTTGGGTGGGGGAGCGGAAGGCCACAAAGGAGGAGGTCCTTTACACCGTCGAGTGTGCAGACCTTCTTGCCAGGGCCGCCCAGGATCACGGTGTTAAGCTCTCCCTCCATCCCCATTGCAATACTGCAATGATGTTTGAGGATGAGATCGACTATATTATGGCTCAGACCAACCCCGACCGGGTTTTCTTCTGTCCTGATACCGCTCATCTGGTGGGCGGCAAATGCGACCCGGTGGAGATGGTTCGCCGGTATGCCGGCCGGACGGCCTTCACTCACCTGAAGGATATTAAAGGCACCGGAGCTGTTTCCAGCGGAATGAGTGCAGGGGTGGAGGTTTACTCCAACTTCACCGAGCTGGGCAATGGCTGTGTGGATTTCCCGGCGGTGATCCGGGAACTGAATAAAGCCGGTTACACCGGATTCTGGAACTGTGAGCTGGATGTTGCCAGCGAATCCAACCGCCGGAGCGCAGAGATCTGCTTTGCGTATCTGAAAAAAGCGGAAGAGGAGGCAAAATAATGCTTTATGCAGGACATTCCCGCAAAGATATTACCCCACCCTTGGGAACGATTCTTTTCGGATACCCCAACCGCCGTCCCGCAAAAGAGGTGCTGGATCCCTTAACGGTGGATGCCCTTGCCCTTCGGGATGGGGAGAAATTTGCTATTATCGTCAGCGCGGCAATTCTGTTGTTTGACAATGACCGGGTCAAGCTGCTCCGGGCTCGCATCAGCGAGGAGATCGGTATTCCGGTTGAGAGCCTCTTCCTTCATGCAATCCATACCCATTCCGGGCCGGAGTCGGGGCTGATTCCCGGCTGGTCCTCGGTGAATGAAGAGTATTGTCAGCAGATTTTGGAGCCGACCACGCTGGAAGCCTGCAAGGAGGCCTGGGCCAACCTTGAGCCCGCCCAGCTGGGTGTTGCATCGGGGAATTCGGATGCCGCCGTCAACCGTCGGCAGGTCTTCCGGGACGGAACCATCGGCCTGGGACAGAATCCCTGGGGTACCTTTGATCCGAATATGACGGTTCTGACCCTTCGGGGAGAGAATGGAATTATCGCAAACCTCGTTCATTACGGTTGCCATTGCACCGCCGCGGGAGCCAATGATGAGATCACCCGGGACTGGGCCGGAGTGATGATCGACCGGATGGAGGAGATTACCGGCGGGAAAACCATGTTCATCAACGGTTGTGAGGGAGATGTCGGTCCCCGCCTTTCCAATGGCTCTACTGCTCACAGCACTCCTTATTTATTCGAAATGGGAGAGCGTGCCGCCCACGATGCGGTTCGCATCTGGAATACCATCCGGGAATACCGGGATGCAGAGTTGCAGTTGCAAAGCGGAACGCAGGCGTTGGATTACTGTCCTCTGCCGGATCGGGAAGCTGTCATTGCCGAGATGGAGAATATCCGCACCCGGGGCGGACTTGAGGCGATGAATGTCCTGCAGATGACCCACCTGGAAAAGGTGCTGGAGGTTTTGGATTCCAATCAGGACTATCCCAGACAGAGAGTCACCCGGCAAACGGTGCTCAAGCTTGGACCTGTGGTTTTCATCCCCTTTGAGTATGAGATGTTTTGCGGGGTTTCCCTCCGCTTGCGGGAGCATAGCGGAATGCCCTACACCCTTTGTATGAGTAACACCAATGGCTACCTCAGCTACTTCCCCACTAAGGATCAGATTCCCTTGGGCGGATATGAGATCGAAGACCGTAAGGCGGCCGGAGCATTCGTCTTGGCAGATTATGCCGATGATCAGATCGTAGAAGCAAACCTTCAGATTATCGATGCAATGAAGAAATAACAGACCCAACTGATTAAGCAAGGAAGGATGGTTACCAATGAAAGGTAAGCGAATTCTGGCAACCGCTTTATTTGGGATTTTTCTGCTGATGGCAGGCTGTACGCCGGGTGCTACTGATGCAGTCTCCTCCACCGGAGGAATGTGGGGAAATACCGGAAGCAAGCCGGTGACCTCTCGTCCCGAGCAGACGTACGATCTGGAAGAGGGATGGATCATTTACGATCAGGAAGTGGGCGTTGCCAAAACCGGGGCGCTGGACTTCTCCTATCTGAACGATGCTCCCGCCGGCAAGCACGGACACGTTGTGGTAAAGGATGGCCACTTCTATTTTGAGGATGGCACCCGGGTTCGGTTCTTCGGCGTCAACCTGGCCTTTGCGGCAGCGTATCCCGATAAGCCTTTGGCAGAGCGGATTGCAGCTGAGCTGGCCAGTCAGGGCGTCAACTTCGTCCGTCTTCACGGAGTCGACTGCTCCTATGCGGGAATTGTGGATTATACCGGAACAGGGCTTCCCAAGATCAATGAAAAGAATCTGGATAAGCTGGATTACCTGGTTTATTGTTTGAAGGAAAAGGGTATTTATATTCATATGGATACCAATGCCGGCCGGATTCTGAAAGAGGCGGAGGGCTTCTCTCAGCAGGAGGTCGCTTATGCCGCCGGAGGAACCATGCGGGCGGCCCGGTTTATTGACGAGCGAATTGTTGAGATCGAAACCAACTTCATCCGGGAATATGTGGGACATAAAAACCCCTATACCGGTATGACCTATGCGGAGGATCCGGTCATTGCAGTGATCCAGTATGCCAATGAATCCAGCATCACTTGGTTTAACGGCTATAATGAAAATAATGTCTTCTCCAAGCAGTTCCAGGTGCGGTTCAATGAATGGCTGGTGGAAAAATATAAAACCCGTGCGGCGCTGCAGAAGGCCTGGACCAATTCGGAGGGTCAATGTGCGCTGAAGGCGGAGGAAGACCCCACCAAGGGCACCGTCCGGTGCTCGGTGATCGGCGGATGGGCAGAGGCGAAGGTCGACTGGAAAACCCCTTATAACAGTGTGCAGTGTGCACCCCGGTTTGCCGACTTTGCCGCATTTCTGATTGAGATCCAGTCCAAGGTATTCACCGAGATGTACGATATGCTCCGGGATATGGGGTATAAATCGGCCATCAATATGTCCAACCAGCCTGAGGCGGCCATTGATAATAAGATCAATGCCCTGGGCGATATTATGGAAAAGAACGCCTACTGGGGTCACCCGGTAGGAGATTATAAGCTTCCGGCAACCTTGGCTGTGAAGGAAATGACTGCGATGCATCCCAAGGTGCAGGACAGTATGGTCTCCACCTTTGCCCGGGCGGATGTTGCAGATAAGCCCTTTGTGGTCACCGAGTGGAATGCCACATCGGGGATCACCTTCCGGGCGGATGCGATTTTCCAGGTGATCGCTTATGCATCCCTGCAGGATTGGGATGGCTTCTGCCTGTTCACCTATACATTTGAGGGGGACGAGATGTTCTTCGATATGACCGAGAGCTTTGACAGCTTCTTCAATTCCAATATTGACCCGGCAATGTGGGCGCAATTCGGAATGGCTTCAGCGGCTTATCGGCAGGGTATGATCCGCACTGCGGAAAATACCATCGAATATGTTTTGACGGAGGATGATGTACTGGGCAGCACAGGGAACTTTTATTTCGCTCCCCGGTTCAGCGTTTATGTATCACAATTTTCCATACGTTTTATAGACGATCAGTACGATGGATCGGCTGACCTGGTCATCTCCTCCGGCAATACCGCCTCCGGCGATTACACTAAGGCAAAGAACCTGCTTCTCCATTCGGATAACCCTTTCAGCGATGCCTACCAGCAGAATAAGGGTCGGGAAAGCTGGCTTAACAGCCATAAGCAACCGGGAATGACTGAGAAGACGGTGGAAACCTTCAGCGCTTTGGTTGGAAAGAACCGGATTCTGGTCACCTCTCCGGTGGAAAACGGTTTTATGGGTGGCGCAGAACCCTATATGCTGATGAATGAAGCGATGAATCATTTCGGCCTGCTGGATGAAGGGGAAGGCTGGTCGGAGGATCGGGTGGTTTCGGATACCGGCGAGATTATCCTCAATTATGAAAAGCAAACCTTCAATCTCAATACTGACCGCCTGGTGGTTGCTGCAGGGCAGATTGCCCGGGCAACTGACCTGGTGGAAACGGACAATGACCTTGCCTGTGTTGCAATCTTTTCCAGAACAGATAAGAGCATTGCCAAATCAGATAAGCTATTGGTTTACGCTATGGGCCGTTGCCAGAACTATAATACCAAATGGGATGGCAATGAGCTGATTTCCTTCGGTGTGGCTCCCCTGACCTATGAGGATATCCGGGGAACGCTGAAACTGACATCGGAGTACGGTACCTGCACTGTTTGGAAACTCAACTATAAGGGCGAACGGGTCGGAGAAGCAGCGGTCAAAAAGACCGATGACGGCTTTGAGGTAACTCTGGGCGGTTGCTGCAATTACGAGGTTGAGTTTAAATAAAAAGGAGTGTTGCACCAATGAAAAAACGGATTGCCTGCGCGTTGATGACGGTTCTCCTGATCTTTGGAAGCGGCTCGGCTCTTTCCGCTGCGGCAGAGGATCAGTATATCGTATTCAACCAAAAGACAGGTGTGGCGAAAACGGGAGCCATAAACTACTCCTGGATGAATGAAGCACCTGCCGGCAAGAGAGGCCACGTGCTGGTCAAGGATGACGGATTTATTTTCGAGGATGGCACACCGGTAAAGTTTTTCGGTGTTGTGCTGGGATTTGCGGCCGCTACCCCCACCAAGGAGGTTGCGGAGGCCATGGCCGAGGACCTGGCAAGTATGGGCGTTAACCTGGCCCGTCTCCATGCGATCGACTGCACCTACAGCGGCGTTCTCAGCTATAAATCCGGCCAGAAAACCGCGATCGACCCGGCAATGCTGGATCGGATGGACTACCTGGTCTACTGCCTGAAGCAGAAGGGCATTTACGTTCATTTGGATACCAGCGCAGGTCGCGTTTTGACCGAGGCGGACGGCTTTTCCAAGGAAGAGGTTGCTGCCGGCAGCAACGGTGCGCTTCGCGCGGCGCGGTTCATCGATCCTAAGATCGTGGCGCTGGAGCATCAGTTTGCGCTGGATCTGCTCAACCATGTCAACCCCTATACCAAGATGAGCTATGCAAAGGACCCCGTATTTGCCATCATTCAGTACGCAAACGAGTCCAGCATCACCTGGTTTGACAGTTGGGATCCGGATAATGTTTTCACCCGCAAGCTCAACGTGATGTATAACGAGTGGCTGGTGGAAAAATACCGTACCCGGTCGGCCCTTGCCGCCGCCTGGACGGATGATAAGGGGAAATGTGCCCTCCAGATCAACGAGGATCCCACCAAGGGAACGGTAAAGAACTCCACCATGGGCTCCTGGGGCGAGGCATTTGTTCGGTACACCACCGATTTCTCCAATAAGGATTGCTCTCCCCGCCATGCGGATTTTATGAACTTCCTGATGGATGTCCAGGCAAAGAATTTCAAGGATTTCTATAAAAAGGTCCGGGATACCGGCTTTAAGTCGGCCATCAACTGCTCCAACCAGCCGGAACGGGCGGTGGATCTTTGGATCAATGCTCTGGGCGATGTGATGGAGAAAAATACCTACTGGAACCATCCCCAGGATAATTACACAGTTCCGGCAACCTTCCATACCTATGAAATGTCCGCCACCGATCCCCGTGCGGTTCACGGCGGAGATAACTTTAAAACCCATAACGTGGGCGTGGTCAATAAGTGCTCTGTGGCAGATAAGCCTCTTGTGGTAACCGAGTGGAATACCACTGCGCCCTCCGATTTCAAGGCAGACTGCCTGGTGCAGATGGCGGCCTACGGTGCATTCCAGGGATGGGATGGTTTCTGCGTTTTCAACTATACCTTTGACGGCGGAGACTCCTACTTCACCCTGAAGGGTTATACTGACTACTTTGCCTTCTGCATGGATCCTGCGACTTATGCGCAGCTGGGTCAGTGCGCAATGCTTTTCCGTCTGGGAATCGTTTCCGAAGCGGAAAATTCCATTGAGCTGGTAATGACCGAAGAGGATGTTCTGGCGCAGAACAGCGACTATTACAAAGCGCCCCAGATCCTCTCTTATATCTCCAAATTCTCCTACCGTTTCATTGATGATACTTATAATGGAGATGCGGATCTTGTTATCCCCTCCGGGAATACTGCGTCGGGAGACTATACCAAGGCAAAGCATCTTCTGATGTATTCCGAAAATATTTATACCGATCCTTACAATAAGAATGTCGGACGTACCCAGTGGCTGAATAAACACATTCAGTCTGGCTCCAAGAAGTTTGAGGTCGGTTTCGATGGCCTGAGCTTTATGCTTGGCAAATCTGCGGCTGTTATGAATGTTTCGGGGAACGACCAGTTTGCCGGCGGCGGATTTTACTCCATCGGTACCGGTCTGGACGAGGTTGCCACCGAGGTGATGCGGAAGTTTGGCCTGCTGGAAGGCAAGGAAGGCTATAACGAGGACGATATCATCACCGATACCGGAGAGATCACCTATACCTATAACCAGAGCTTTAAGCTGGAAACGGAGCGCGCCGTTGCGCTGGCCGGCCGGCTGAAGAAGGGAAAGACCACCGAGTTCGGCGGCGTGACCATCAATGCTCAGAATGACCGGATCTCCATCCAACTGACCTCGATGGATGGGGAAAAATCTCTGGACAAAGCCTCCAAGATCAATATTTTCGCCATGGGTCGGAGCACCAGCACCGGCCTGACCTGGGAAAATAAAACCTCCAGCTCTGCCAAGCTGACCAACCTCGGCACCGGCCCGATTTTGGTTGAGGATATCCGCGGAACCCTGATTATCCCCACCGCCGCAACCAAATGCACCGTTTACGGTCTGAACTACAAGGGCGAGCGGGTCAAGGAGATCGAGACCGCCAAGGTCAGCAACGGAATCGCCATTAAGCTGGGCGGATTTGTCAACTATGAGGTGCTGATGAGTGATTTCGCAACCACCCCGTCGGACTCCTCCAAGCCCACCACCTCCACTCCCGGCTCCTCTGAACCTACCACCTCCAAGCCTGTCAACGATGAGGATCCCTTTGGGATGAACTCCTCTGCAACCACCCCGGATGACGATTCCTCCTCCACCCAGGATCCCGCTTCCCAGGGGGATGAGCAGGCCGGAGGCTCCAACCAGTCGGATGATACCGTTCTGTGGATCGTTCTGGTGGTTCTTTGCGGAATCCTTTTGATCGGCGGCGAAGCATTCCTGGTGTATTACCTGAAGCTGCGAAAGAAAAATGCAGTGGCGGCACCCCAGGAGGATGCTCACGAAGCCCCCGGCGAGGAAGAATAAAAACGGTACGAACGTCTGCCCGGACGGACAGACGAAAAATAAAAGAAAGAAGGGCAACTCTATGTTCAAAAAAGTATTGGCAGTTCTTATTGCGGTCATGACTGTGTTGGCATTGACAGTTTCTGCATCGGCCTATACCCTGTCGGGTGATTTTACCCCCTACACTCCCCGGGATATGGACGATCCGGAGCTTGCACTCCCTCCCAACGAGCCTGTCCCTGAAGAAACTGCAGATGGAATCAAGGTTCTTTCGGATAAGGGCGGATCCGGTATCTTTACCAACACCCATACCGGTGTGACCCTGACCAAGCACGCTGTGGATATGGATGGCTTTACCGTTACCTTCCGGGTTGACCGGTATGATGCCGATGCAATGTATCCGGGCGTTATGCTCTGCTTTACCCAGAACCCGGGTATGTTTACCTGGAACGTAGATATGGAAGGTGCGACCTTGGGTAACGAGGGCATCTGCTGGCAGTATCGTTTTGCAGATCCCAAGAATGCGGGCTCTCAGCCTTACTTTGAGGCGACTGTTGCAAGATTTGAAAATGCCGTTAAGTCTGTTGGAACAACCCAGCACTTCCCCAGCGGGGCAGATCTTGGGGATATGATCACCCTGAAGATTGTTGAGGATGATACCTATGGTTACATTGTTTGGGTCAACGGTCAGGTGCTCCGCCAGAAGACCGGTACCAATGCTGACGCAAGCCCCATCATTTCCGAAACACCGATGAACTTCAAGGGAATGCGGAAAATTGCGGATAAGTATGAAGGCAAGATGTATTTCTCCTTCTCTCCCCAGAGCCAGGCAATTTTCGGTGAGCAGATTGGTGCAACTCTGATGTTTGTCAACGGGGAGAAGGTTTCCTCCAAGCAGACCAACACCGAGCCTACCTACGATTACGAAACCGTGAAGGACGGCGTGATCCTGCCCCCCGAAGGAAAGGATGAGCCTGTTACCTCTACTCCTTCCACCGAGTCCAAGCCGGACACTACCACCTCTACTCCTTCCACCGAGTCCAAGCCGGATGCTACTACCTCCACTCCTGCAACTGAGTCCACTCCCGATGAGACTATCTCTACTGAGGCTCCTGTTCAGTCTGAGGAAGCTCCCGCAGAGTCTACCCCTGCTGACACTACCTCCTCTCAGGCGGGCGGAACTGCATCCAATACGGATAGCGATCCTGCCGGTCCGAATATCGGGCTGATTGTGGCGATCGTTGTGGTTGCGGTTTTGGTTGTTGGCGGCGGCGTTGCAGCCTTTATCGTTGTGAAAAAGAAGCAGTAAGCTCTTGACGGCGGATGCCGTCCCTGAAATTGTCCCCCGGCGCGGATGCGCTGAAATATAAATAAACCAAGGAGGCACAAAAATGAAAAAGATCATGTCCGTGATCTTGACTGCGGCGCTGTTGATCACAACGCTCGTAGTCACACCCCTGCTGTCCAGTGCGGAAACCGGCGTAAACCTTTCCGGCACCGGCGACATCTGGGGAAGCGGTGTTCCTTACCTCTACTCGAAGGATACCTACGATGTAGAGGATTTCGAGGTCACCTTCACTGTCAACGAAGGTACCGCCAACGGCGCAAGAATCCTTCTTGCCCTGGGCGATATCGGAACTGCTATGGACTGGAATACCACTCCCAACTTCACCAGCGGAATTATGGTTTCCTTTGGCGTAACAGTTGGCGAGGCCGGCGTGTCCTGCGCTGACCTGCGGGTTGGCACTCTGCCCCGCGGCGGAAGCGATGTAATGGATAACATCAAGTACCGCGCGATCAATGCCGGAAATATTATTCCCGACGGAAAGATCACCGTTAAGTTTGCCAAGGATGATACCTACGGTGTCAAGATCCTTGTCAACGGCGAGGATGTTCTGGTGGATGACTGGTTTGACTTCTCCAGCATCGTTGCTGCTCTTGCAGATGGCGCTTACCTGAATATGTCTTCCTGTGTCGCTGCTGCAGACTTCACTCTGGATGAGATCGTTGAGGCGGGCACTCCCGTTGCGTTCTCTCCGGCTGACTTTGTTTCCAGCAATCCTGCCGGCGTTACCATTTCCGGCACCGGCGACATCTGGGGAAGCGGTGTTCCTTACCTCTACTCGAAGGATACCTACGATGTAGAGGATTTTGAGGTCACCTTCACTGTCAACGAAGGTACCGCCAACGGCGCAAGAATCCTTCTTGCTCTGGGCGATATCGGAACTGCCATGGACTGGAATACCACTCCCAACTTCACCAACGGAATTATGGTTTCCTTTGGCGTAACAGTTGGCGAGGCCGGCGTGTCCTGCGCTGACCTGCGGGTTGGCACCCTGCCCCGCGGCGGAAGCGATGTAATGGATAACATCAAGTACCGCACGATCAATGCCGGGAATATCATTCCCGACGGCAAGATCACCGTTAAGTTTGCCAAGGATGATACCTACGGTGTCAAGATCCTTGTCAACGGCGAGGATGTTCTGGTGGATGACTGGTTTGACTTCTCCAGCATCGTTGCCGCTCTTGCAGAGGGCGCTTATCTGAATATGTCTTCCTGCGTTGCTGCTGCAGACTTCACTCTGGACGAGATCGTTGAGGCGGGCAGCCGGGTTGATTTCTCCCTGGGCGATTTCAATTCCAGCATTCCTACCGGTGTGAACGTTGCCGGCACCGGCGACCTCTGGGGAAGCGGTGTTCCTTACCTCTACTCGAAGGATACCTACGACGTAGAGGATTTTGAGGTCACCTTCACTGTAAACGAAGGTACCGCCAACGGTGCAAGAATCCTTCTTGCTCTGGGCGATATCGGAACTGCCATGGATTGGAATACCACTCCCAACTTCACCAACGGAATTATGGTTTCCTTTGGCGTAACAGTTGGCGAGGCCGGCGTGTCCTGCGCTGACCTGCGGGTTGGCACCCTGCCCCGCGGCGGAAACGATGTGATGGATAACATCAAGTACCGCACGATCAATGCCGGAAATATTATTCCCGACGGAAAGATCACCGTTAAGTTTGCCAAGGACGATACCTACGGTGTCAAGATCCTTGTCAACGGCGAGGATGTTCTGGTGGATGACTGGTTTGACTTCTCCAGCATCGTTGCTGCTCTTGCAGACGGCGCTTATTTGAATATGTCTTCCTGCGTTGCTGCTGCAGACATTACCCTGGATTCCATCAAGGAAGGCACCAAGAACATTGCTGTTCTGCCTGCCGATTTTGTTACCCCCGCTCCTGCCGGCGGTGACGATGATGTCCCCGAAGGACCCACCTTCCCCGAGGTTGAGGCTGACGGCGATATCAACGATAGCGAGCTCATCGCTCCCGATGCTCTGGATGACTTCACCGTTTACGGCGGCGAGAACGCCGGAACCGTTGCGGAAGTTCCCACCGGCATCAAGATCTCCTCTGTTGGCGATCAGTATACCGCTCCCGGCGTTATGACCAACGGCAAGGTGGTTGTGGATGGCCTGAAGTTCACCTACTCTGAGGATTCTTACCTCGGCGTGGACGGTAGCTCTCTCTACCCGGGTTCCCGCAATCCCAAGGTTGCTATCCTTCTGACTTCCGGCAAGGGCGCTTACGGCTCTGCTGATGTTGGCGACGGCATTATGCTGGTTCACCGTCTGGCTTACGATGCTTCCTGGAACTTCATCGCTTTCTATGATATTTGGGCAGTGAAGGGCGAAGAGCACACTCTGATTGCCCACAGCCAGAATATCGAGAGCGCCAAGGAAGGCACCGAGATTACCGTTGAGATGGTTAAGGATGAGACCCTTGGCCTGAAGATCTATGTCAATGGCACCCTGCTGACCGGTACCGACCGCTCCGACGATACCTTCACCCCGAAGGGCGAGACCGGCGAAATCGACTTTACCCCCTGCATTAACTATGTCCGCAATGCGGCTTACCTTGGTATGTTCACCTTCGGTGGCGATAACCATGTTGAGTCTGATGATATTGCTGTTGCCTCTGTCATCTCCACCCTCCGTTCTGTCAACGGTACTGTGGTTTCTTCCCTCTATGCTCCCTTTGATGGCGAGTTCAAGCTCAACAACTTCATCCAGATCAACACCGGTGACACCACCGTTGAGACTGAGAACGGCATCAAGGTTGAGATGCCTTCTGCCGGTTCTCTCTGGTCTCCTCACCCCACCCTGCTCTGGCCTGAGAAGATGCCCTTAGATAACCTCTCCTTCGAGATTTCTCTGGACAACTACGCTCCCGAGTGCGATCCCGACTTAAATGAGACCCCTGAGAGCTTTATGCCGGTTATCGCATTTGCTCTGACTCAGAAGGCTGATCCCTTCTCTTACACCATGTCTGCCGAGTCTGGAAAGAACATGGTATTCTTCATCCGCGTCAAGGATGACGGCACCTCTCAGATCGAGATTCTGAAGGCCGAAGAAGGCAAAAAACTGGAAGCAATCTACCTGACCGCTCCGATCCAAGGCGCTGGCTGGGGCGATGATGTTTCCATCCGCTTTGTTGAGGATGAGACCGACGGATATATTCTGTATGTCAACGGTGAGAGAGCTTTGGCAACCTCTGAAGGCGATCCGCAGCCCTTTGGCTTGAGCTATCTAAAGGAGGTCTTTGCCGACGGTGAGGCTTACTTCCAGATTACGGCATTTGACAATGCCGGTACTGCCCCCATTACCTTCACCCTGAAGGATCTTTATAACTATGTTCCTCAGCCCGGTTCTACCACCGGTACCGCTGTGGACGTCAAGGCTGACAGCGCAACCCTTACCGGCGACTTTGTGGACGTTGACGAGGATGATGTTGTTTCCTTCGGCTTTGAGTATAAGGAGAAGGGCGCCGCTGAGTGGACCAAGATTGAGCTGACTGCCGGTGAGAGCACCCGTGTAATCTCCGAGCTGAAGGCCAAGACCACTTACGTTTACCGGACTTACGTTGACCAGGCCGGAACCGTTGCCTACGGCGAAGAGGTGGAGTTCACCACCGCTGCTGCCCAGGAGGCTCCCGATACCGGTGATTCTGCAACCATTGCCTGGGGCCTTGTTGCTATCCTGGCTGCCGGTGCAGCTCTGGTGATCTTTTCCCGGAAAAAGCTTTTCGTAAAATAATGTAATCGACTTTTCGTAAGAGAGGGCGGCGGCAAATCAGCCGTCGTCCTCTCTTGCAACGACCCGGAAGGAGAAATAGATAATGCGCATTATGGCATTTGGGGCACACCCCGACGATATTGATTTTTGCTGCGCAGGAACCCTGGCAAAGGCCAAAAAGGAAGGGCATGAGGTTGCCATTGCCATTTCCACCAGCGGAAACATCGGCTCTGCCGAAATGACGATGGAGGAGACCGCCCGCGTGCGGCATCAGGAGGCCCTCAACTCTGCGGCAATTATCGGCGCGGAGCTCTTTTGGCTGGGATATGATGATGAATTCCTCTTCAATAGCCGTGAGGTGCGGTTGAAGTATATTGATGTCATCCGGCAGTTCCGCCCGGATATCATTATTACCCATGATAAGGACAAGGATTACCATCCCGACCATACCACCACGGGCCAGATCCTTTGGGATATTCACGTGATGTCCACCATCCCCAATATCAAGACCGAGACCCCTCCCTGCGAAAAGCTCCCCGAGCTTTACTATATGGATACAACGATGGGTGTCGACTTTGCTCCTGAATTTTACGTGGATATCAGCGAGACATTTGAAACCAAAGCGAAGATGCTTGCCTGCCATAAGAGCCAGGACGGATGGATGGATTATATGTACGGCGTCAGCAATGCCGAGTTTGCCCGGACGCTGGCTCGTTTCCGCGGCTTTCAGGGCGGCTGCACCTATGCGGAATGCTTCCGTAAGGCGCATTTCTTCCCCGGAAGCGCTCACAAAACTGTGGATGTATTCTGCTGAGCGGAAAGACTGCCGGGAACAATCACAGGATTTCAGAGGGAACACCTGTCCCAAACAGACGGGTGTTCCTTTTTTGTGCAAATCAGCGCAACAGGGGCCGGCCATATGGTGAATTGTGATAAATATGTGTATTACAGTTGACAATTATGGACATTTTATGTTAGAATATAACCAATAAAACCCAAGGGGGCTATGACTATGAGAAAAATCGACACAACAATTTCCCTTCTCCTAAGCATCCTGCTGGTGCTTTCTTTTGCGGCCTGTCAATTTGGCGGAAGAGAAGAAACCTCTGAGCCGGCAGTAAGCTCCCAGGGAGAGGAAAGCGCTGCGGCAAGCTCTGAGCCGGAGCCTGACCTGCCCAAAACGGCGGGGGAGCTTATGGACCGGATCGACCAAACGATGGAGCAGATGACTTCCTATCGGGAAGATATCGTTAGCGAGATGACGCTCTTTTATCGCGGGTATAAGATGGAGGCGACTGCAACAGCCTGGACGGTCATAACGGAGGATGCTTTCTACGAGGAGGGCTCCACTCGCTACATCTGCAAAGAACTGAACCTGGATGAGCAGGAGAAAACGATGGAAGCCTTTTATAATGGGAAGATGTATCTGCTCTCAAAGGATAATACCTACACCCAAAAGCTCTGCTCCGAAATCACAAAGGAGGAATATAAAGAGATCAGGAAGAATATCCTCAGCGAAGATATCGGACTGAAGGAGTGCGTCAATCAGACCTTTTCCCAAAAGGAAAATGGTGACTGGGAGTTATCCTTTTCGGGATACACCAAAAAAACCATAGATGCGCTGATGGAGTTGATGAAGGTCTCGGATGATTACTGGGGCGGAACGGTTGTTGATCTGCAGGTGATGTACCAATCGGATGCAGAATATCGGGCAAAGACGGTTCAGTTCTCCTTTGTTTTTGAAGAGGAAGAGGGCGGGGATACGCCGGAATTTACCATAACAATGACTTGCTCTAAATATAATTCTGCAGAATTTGATCCATCTATTTTGAACGAGAAAGAGTACACCTTGGTGGATGATGCGTGGATTCTTTCCAAAATTAGTTCGTCCATCCTGGATATGAAAAACGCATCAGCGGGCTCCTTTACCATGGAGTGTGAAACGCAGATCAAGGTCAAAGAGGAGAAGCAAACCACCAAGGAAACCGACGCCGTTTCCTACGGGCGGAAAAACGGCGGATATTATTATGATATTGTCGCAAAAACAAATGACCAAACCATAACGATCCAGTACCAAAACGGAACGCAAACCGTCTCCGGCGGAGGGGAAACACAAACGGCCTCCTTATCGGAGGAGGATGCCAAGCTGTTTGTCGATTCGCTGATTAACGCACCGAACTTTACCGAAAGCGCTGTTACTGCCATTCAAAAACAGAAGGATGGGCGGTACCGGCTGACGGTGCGCCGGCTGAGTTTGGAGCCCTATCAGGAGGCGTATGCGCAGGCGGGAATTGATCTGGAAAATACAGGCTGGCAGGAATTTGTGATCCTGATGGCAGACGGTCAGGTTGCAACGATGGAAAGCACCATAACAATGGTGGGGGTAGCCGGAGAAAGCTTCTCTACACAGGTGTTTAATATCACTCTCCGTCACCGCCTGGAATTTAACCGTTTGGAGGATGATATGTCCGCCGCATAAGATGCAGAGCCCGACCGTGTTTTTCGCGGCCGGGCTCATTCTGTCAGGAGAGGAAACAAAAGAACAGCTCATTTTTTGATGGAAAAATCATACTTTCCATAGAAATCTGTTTATGCAACAATAGAAAAATGTTTCGTAGAGGGAGTAGACAAAAGGCCGGATTTATATTATAATATAAGCACATGGTTGAATCTTCGAAAAGGATGTGTTTTGTGATGACAAAAATCGAGCAGGCATATGCTCTGGCAAAAGAACAGTATGCGGCACTGGGCGTAGATACCGATGCTGCCATCGCCGCGGCAGACAGAGTTCCCCTTTCTATCCATTGCTGGCAGGGAGACGACGTAATCGGCTTTGAGGACTTTGGCGGCAATCTCACCGGCGGAATCCAGACCACCGGTAACTATCCGGGCCGTGCCCGCACCCCGGCAGAGCTCCGGGCGGATATGGATAAAGCCCTTTCCTATATTCCCGGTGAGAAAAAGGTCAATATCCACGCTTGCTACGTGGAGTCAGATACCCCTGTGGATCGGAATGAGATCGAGCCTTGCCATTTTGCCAACTGGGCCAACTGGGCGGCAGAGAAGGGAATCGGACTGGATTTTAACGGCACCTTCTTCTCCCATCCCAAGAGCGAAAAGGCAACCCTGAGCTCTGCGGATGAAGAGATCCGTTCCTTCTGGGTGGAGCACGGAAAGCGTGTGCGGGAAATCAGCGCTTACTTTGCCGAGAAGACCGGCAAGCCCTGCGTCAATAACCTTTGGATCCCGGACGGTGATAAGGAATTCCCCGTGGATACATACGGTCCCCGCCTCCGGCTGAAGAAATCTCTGGATGAGATCCAGGAAAAGCCCTTCGATCGGGAGAAGGTCGTGGACTGCGTTGAGTCCAAGGTCTTCGGAATCGGAAGCGAGTCTTACGTTGTGGGTAACCACGAGTTTTATATGGGCTATGCCCTCTCCCGGGATGATGTTCTGGTCACCTTTGATACCGGTCACTTCCATCCCACCGAGATGGTTTCCAATAAGCTTTCTGCCATCCTCCTTTATAAGGAGAAGGTGCTGCTCCATGTCAGCCGCCCCGTTCGTTGGGACTCTGACCATGTTGTAACCTTTGATGATGAGCTCCGTGCCATTATGAATGAGCTGGTCCGGATGGATGCGCTGGATCGTGTCTATCTTGCGCTGGACTATTTTGACGCTTCCATCAACCGTGTGGTTGCTTGGGGTGTTGGCGCCCGGAATACCCGGAAAGCCATCCTCAATGCGCTGCTCCAGCCGGTGGACTATCTGAAGAAGATGGAGGCCGAGGGCGATACTTCCGGCCGTTTGGCTGTTGCGGAGGAGCTCAAGAGCATGCCCTTCGGTGCGGTGTGGGATTACTACTGCGCCAAGGCCGGCGTGCCTGTTGGCCTGGATTGGCTGGAGGATGCCCGGGCTTACGAGCGGGACGTTCTCTCTAAGAGATAAATTAGAATCGAAACCGGGGCCGTTTCTCCGGCGGGAGACCCCTGCCGGGGAGCGGCTTTTTTCCTGAAAGGATGAAATGATATGAAAAAGGTTCTTGCCTTTGACTTTGGTGCCTCCAGCGGCCGTGCGATCCTGGGCACCTTTAACGGTTCCTCCATCCAGATCCAGGAGGTGCACCGCTTCTCCAATGATCCGGTGGAGATCAACGGCACCCTTTACTGGGATGCCCTTCGTCTTTTCTTTGAGATCAAGCAGGGAATCTCCAAGGCGGTGCTGGAGGGTGGCGATTTTGATGCCATCGGTATTGATACCTGGGGCGTTGACTTCGGTCTGATCGGAAAAGACGGCCAGCTCCTGGCAAACCCCGTCCATTATCGGGATGACCGGAATGCCCGGGCAATGGAGGAGTTCTTCACCGAGTTTGACCGGGAATGGCTCTATACCGAAACAGGGATCCAGATCCTTGCTTTTAATACCGTTTTCCAGCTTTATCATCTGAAAAAGCATCAGCCGGAGCTTCTTGCCCAGGCGGATAAGCTCCTCTTTATGCCCGACCTGTTCCGGTACTTTTTGACCGGCGTAGCGGCCTCCGAGTATACCATCGCCTCTACCGGCGCCCTTCTGGATCCCGAAAAACGGGATTGGTCGGAGTCCCTCTTTGCTAAAGCGGACCTGCCAAAAGATATCCTCTGCCCGGTGACTCAGCCGGGGGATTGCTCTGCCGTCCTCTCGGAGAAGATCTGTGCCGAGCTGGGCGCAAAGCCGGTGCCGGTAATCCCGGTTGCATCCCACGATACCGCTTCCGCGGTGGTGGCTGTTCCCGCCAAGGAGAAGGATTTTATCTATATCAGCTGCGGAACCTGGTCTCTCTTTGGGTGTGAGGAGCTTTCTCCCCGGGTGGATGCCGCCAGCCGGGAAGCTAACTTCACCAACGAGGGCGGATACGGTGGCACCATCCGATATCTGAAGAATATTATGGGCCTTTGGCTGATCCAGGAGTCCCGCCGTCAGTGGCAGAGGGAAGGTCAGCAGGTAACCTTCGCCGACCTGGAGCGGGATGCCTTGGCTGTTCCGGCTTTCCGGTCCTTTATTGATCCGGATGCGCCCGACTTTGTGGCCCCCGGAAACCTGCCCCGCCGGGTTGCGGCCTACTGTGAGCGGACGGGTCAGCCCGTTCCCCAGACCCGAGGCGAGATTATGCGCTGCATTTACGAGAGCCTGGCAATGAAGTACCGCCTGACCTACGAGTTCATTGAAGAGCTTACCGGCCGGAAGTATGCCTCCATCCATATGGTGGGCGGCGGCACCAAGGATAACTTCCTCTGCCAGCTTGCGGCAACTGCCTGCAATATTCCGGTGGTGGCCGGCCCCATTGAGGCGACCGCCCTGGGAAATATCGCTGTTCAGTTGATGGCTCTGGGCGAGATCCCTGACCTTTGGGAGGCAAGAAAGGTGATTTCCAACTCCTTCGATCCCATCACCTATGCGCCTGCCGACCGTGCCGGTTGGGACGAGGCCTTTGAGCGGTTCAAGGCGGTCATCGGCAAATAAGACAAACAAAAAGCACTTGCGTTTTCCATCGCAAGTGCTTTTCTTTTTTAGGATGGCGGTCAGTCTTCCTTGCGCAAAACCTTCTTCTGCCAGGAGTATTTTCCGCAAGCGGGACACCGCATATATCTTGTTCTGCCGGTATGCATGGCAAAAAAGACGCTGCTATATTTGGGAATGTGCCTGTGTCCGCAATGGCGGCAGAGATAATAACCGGCCTTCTGCTCGATCTTTAGAGCAAAGGGTGTTGCAATCAGGAGGGGAAGGAGGCTTCCCAACACGACCACTGCGCCGATCCATTCCTCCATCGGCACAGCCGACACAACAATCACTGCGGCGATCAAAGGTAGCAGGCAACAGACGCCCAGCACGATCTCCAGCCGGAGCAGATTCCGGTCGGATTCTTCCTTCTCCTTTACCAGCTCTAACAGGTTCTTTTCCAGTTCCTTATTATAATTTTCCATAGTACAAACCTCCCCACACAATAAATCGTTTACACTGATTTTGAGAATATCACACAGCTCAAGCATAATTGAGGAATCGGGCATTGCTTTGCCGGTTTCCCTTACTTAAAGATATTGGTTATGTATGAGTGCCAATGCCATCGTGCAATGGCACTCATATCTGTAATTTTACTCAATTTTGCCGATAAAGCGGTAGTAGATGTCAATGTTCTGCTCTCGCATACCGTCTTGGGTGGTAGCTTCGTGAATGACGATCTTTTCGATCAGCGTATTCAGAAGCTCCGCTGTCAGTTCGGTAGGATTGGCGTACTGCTTGATAAGAGAAATCCACATTTCCGCATCGACAGTTGTTTGCTTTTCAGACTCAAGCTCGGTGGACAGTCTTTCGATCTTCTCGGTAAGCTCCTGCTGCTCGGTCTGGTATTTCTGAGACATCATGTTGAAGTTGTACTCCGTGATGCGACCATCCGACCAGTCCTCATACAGCTTCGCAAACTTGCGGTCAACCTCTGCTCTGCGCTTTTCGGCTCTTGCAAGCTCTGCGCTCTGCCTTTTGGCGTTGGCGGCAAGCTCTTGATCGCTGGCTTTCAGCAGCCGATGCAGAAGCTCCTTTTCATCCAACTGCGCCTGTCTCGACAATTCCTGTATTCTGGAAAGAACATAGGTGTAGAGGTAGTCATAGCGGATATAATGTGCGGAGCACTGCCTTAACCCCTGTCCATATTGACTGCAAGTGTAGTGGCTGTAAGGCTTGCTGTTCTGCCTGTTCGTTCCGAAGCGCATCGACCATCCGCAATCTGCACATTTTACAAGCCCGGAGAAGATTTGCGTGGTAGCGTCCTTCTGCTGTCTGCGGCGGCTGGCGATCTGTTCCTGCACCTGCTTAAAGACTTCCTTAGAGATAATGGCTTCATGGGTGTTCTCCACTCTGAACCATTCCTCCTGCGGCTTGCGTACCTTCTTCTTGTTCTTGTAGGAAATGTTGGTCTGCTTGTTGTGTACGCTGTTGCCGATATAGGTTTCGTCTTTTAAGATGCTCTTGACCTGTGCCAGCGTCCATGCGTAGGACTTTTCTTCCGGTGCGCCCTCGTAGATATGAGCGAATGTCCCATATCGCTGATAGTTCAGCCATCCGGCGGTAGGAACTTTCTCCTCCACCAACACCCTTGCGATTTTAGCAGCACCCGCCCCATGAACGGCAAGATCAAAGATTTTCTCAATGATCCAACGGGTCTCAACATCAATCACAATGGCATTTTTGATTTCGGGATGTCGGATGTATCCGAGAGGTGCATAGGCAAAGGTGCGTTCTCCTGCGGCAAACTTGGCATGAAGGGCGGTCTTGACCTTGCGGCTGGTGTCCTTTGCGAACCATTCGTTAAACAGATTTTTGAAAGGAACGAAATCGGATAAGCCTTTCTTGGTATCCTCGTTCTCGGATACGGCGATATATCGTATCTGCTTTTCCGGGAACTCGTATTCCAGATAGTAGCCGACCATGATGTGATCACGTCCGAAGCGGCTGAGGTCTTTTGTAACAATGCAGTTTACTCGTCCTGCATCCACATCATCCATCATTCGCTTGAAATTCGGTCTGTCGAACGTAGTCCCACTCCAACCGTCGTCGATGTACTCACCGACCACATGAAGTTCCTGTTCCTTTGCGTACTGCTGTAAAATGGTGCGCTGGGTCTCGATGGAAACGCTGTCGCCGTAGTTCTCGTCATCACGGCTGAGTCTCATATATAGTGCTGTATTGTACGGTTGTTTCATTAAAAATCCTCCTGTTCGTGAAACAACCCACGCTTACAATACTTCGCTGAGTACATTATACCATAAGCGTGGGCGGTGATTCAATTCGATCCTGTGAACATCTTTTCCGAACTTTATGCGGACACGGTTTTTCCTGCGGCAAAGCGGACAACATTCTCGATCAGCTTGTCCATCGTTGTACCGCCCGCAGCAAAGAACTCCGTCACCTTGGTGCGGGTATTGCCGTTGTAGTAGTAAAGCGTACCGTCAAGCTCGGTGCCGTAATAGCCCCGTTCCTTGTTTGCCATAAAACGCTCGTTCCACTCTTTTTCCCACTCTCTGACAACCTCTGCAGGCGGATCAAAGATCATATCAAAGCAGGCGCAAAGGTCGATGGGTTCGTATGCGGTGGTAAATTCGTTGGTCATAAAATTCCTCCTTAAAAGAAAAAGTCACCTGTCTTTTCACAATGAAAATGGCAAGTGTCGTGTTAAAGTTCCATATTCTGTTTTTGATGTGGCTTCTGCTCCTGTGCGGTAGGTTTGTCGGAATGGTCTGCCATGCGGTCGTAGATGGATTGCTTCTGCGGAGCTTCCTTGCTTTCCTCTGTGCCGGGAGTTGCCTTGCGTACCCAATAGCGAATATCTTTGAGCCTCTGCAAATCCGCTTGCACTGCTTCCAGAGGAACACGCAGCTCTGCGATTTCGCTCATAAGGGTCTCACGCTCTTTTTTGAGTTCCTTTACCGTGGTGGTCTTGGCTTCGGGGTGCTTACTCAGAACAGCTCTGGCTTTCTCAAACTTAGCAATTTCGGGATGCTCCTGTCTGAATTTTTCCTTGGATTTCTTGAAATGGATTTTCTGATACTGCTCGTAAACGGGCTTACACGCTTTGAAGGTGTCAAGGCTCAAAACGATGCTGTCGATCGTCTTTACCCGTTTCTCTTTCTTTTTCATCTGACCACGGAGAGCTGCGGCTTCTTCGCCGGATTTTTCAATGTGTGCTTCCAGATCATCCACGGTATGCAGCCCTTGGCGTTTCAGATAGCCGATGGCTTCCGACACTTTCTTCAGGTCTTGGGAAGCAGCCTTGCTTCGTCCCTGCGGTGTCCAGTCGCTCCGTTCAGCCTTGCGGATGTCCAGATATTTCATCAGCACTTTCGGCAGCATATTCGCTTCCTGCTCGGCTTGCTCGGCAATCAGCTCCTTGCGGCACTCGTTCAGCTCCACGAGCCAGTCACGGAGATTTCGTATCATCTGCTTGATGGACTGCATGATGCTGTTGGTCTTTCGGATTTCCCGGTTAAGATTTCCAATGTCTGTCTGAATGCCTCGCCGTTCCATTGCGGTGACAGCAGGTCCCATGTGGACGGTCGGGATCTTATCAATGCCCTGTGCTTCATAGGAGCGCAGATCCACTCGCTCCGATCTGCCATTGGCTTCCAGATATTTATTCTGAAAGTCCTGCCAGCCCATGCGCCAGATCATTCCATACTTGCGTTCATTCCAGTCCACCGTGTTTTCCTTATGGCTTTTCCAGTTGCCGGAGGGCAGTTTGATACGCTCGCCGTTCTCGTCAAGGTCGTAAACCTTGCGAGCCTTGGGAAGCCATTTTCCTTTTTCATCCATGGCTCTCATTGTTACCAAAACATGAGCATGGGGATTGTGACCGGGTGGGTGCGGATCGTGAACTGCAATGTCGGCAATCATCCCTTTGGAAACGAAAAACTCATAGCAGTAATCTTTGACAAGCGGAACATATTGCTCCGGCGGTATCTCTCTTGGAATGATAAGATGGAATCTTCGGGCAAGCTGTGAGTTCCATTGATTTTCGATTTCCTCAACAGCGTTCCAGAGCGTGTTGCGGTCTGCATACTCACGGGGAGCGTTGGATGGCAGCATGATTTCCGTGTGCGTAATACCCTCCTTGGAATCGTAGCTTTTTGTTTCCTTGTCGTATTGGCTGTACAGCTTCTCGCCGCTTTGATATGCGGCGGCAGCAACAGCCGATTGTCCCTCACTTCGCTGGACAACCCTGATATCAAAATGCGGACAAGGCATAGGCATGGCCTCCTTTCTTGGTCTAAATTGTTGGGTTTGGACAAAAGAAAAACTTGCTGACCGTGAATGATTGAGGACAATCTCGATTGTCGGGCAATCAGTTCATAGGCGGCAAGTCCGCAATGGGGTAGCTGACAAGGTCAGCGCAGGGGAAGTGCAGCTTCCCCTGTAATGATTTGGAGCAGCAGTAGCTGCGAAAAATCATCTGCACTCCGCACAGGAGCCTTCGGAGAACGCAATGCACCGTCATAGGCGGTGTATAGTTGCGCCCTTACTCCGTAAGGGGCTTTCTCGCTTCGCTCTCCGCTGCCAGTTTTTCCAAAATCCCTTTCATGCCCGGCTGATGAAAAGCGATCTTCAAGACTGCCATCACCTCATCATCCGTCAGCAGTTCGGGATTCGGCAGAAAGCTCTCCAACATACCGGCTCTCGTGCAAAGTCGGTGAGTTCTGGCGTTTCGGGTCAGCTTGGAGATTTGGTTCTGCAAAATCTTTTCCTTTTGTTTGGCTTTCCTCAATTCGTTCTCGGTTTCTTCCTTGGCGGCGTAAAGCTCCGGCAAGGTCTGCGGTTTCTTTTTTCTGCTCATATGCTATACCTCCTGTAAATAAAAGTACCGACTGCCCGGATGAGCAATCGGTATGTAAAAAGATTTCGGCATATGTTGGGGGTGTCGACAGGGCGTAAGAGATCATTCTGTAGGACTTCCATGACTGCTATTAATCATACATAAATAACTTACTTTCGATATATGACATTTTTCTTCCTGCCTTGATCGACTCAAGGTAGGACTTTTCTAAAATATATAATGCTGCCAATGCGTATATGAGGTTCTTTTGATTTGCACGAACATAGTTTGCTTTGCCATCCTTGAAATGAGAAGTTCTTTCATGTTTGACTTTGTTATATGCTGTCCACCAGAAAGGAGTTTCTTTTCCTTGAAGCAACCGATAACGCAAAGCACCATTTTTATCTGTATATTTTTCATATTTCCAATTTTGCCATGGGCAAACTGAATAGTCATTATTAAATGTAACTGAGGTCGTTTCTAAATGTGGATAGGCCGATTGTAGATAATATCCCCATTTCTGTATGTTTTTGTTTTCAATTCTCTTGAAGGATGTATCGTATTCTTCGGCTAATATCTTAGCCACGACATCAATTTCACTGCATACGGCTTGAAATAATTTCAAGTATTCAACCGAATATGTTGCAAAGTTAGAAACGTCAAATTCAACAAATTTCTTTGTGGCAATGAACTGATCTTCCAATTCAAGAAAGTAATTCCAATAACTCTTAACAAATATGTTCACATTATTCTCTACCACGACACATCCTCCTTTTGTAATTAACGCCGAGGCATTGCCTCGGCGTTAATACATTACAAGCCAAGAATCTGCTTCTTCTTAGCGTCAAATTCTTCTTGAGTCAAAACTCCTGCGTCTAAGAGATCCTTTAGTCTTTTCAACTGTTCAGCCTCGTTACCTTCTCCAGAAACGGTGGCCATGGAAGAAGATTGAGCAGGTTGAGTGTTCCCCTGCGTCGGATTAGCCAGAAGATAAGAGATAGCCTTCATTACCTCTTCACGGTTTTCGATGCAATGGAAATTGCTCACATTACCGATGGATGTAATAGAAACGCCATTGAAAGAACTGCGATTAATGGCGGTAATTTGGTTCAATGGAATATGTACTTCTTTCCCACGAGGGAGTTTGCCGGAAATGGCTTCGTTAGTTACGGTAATCTCGCATTTTTCGGTGTTGGTTTTCATAATGATGCTAACAACAAAAGCTATTACAGAAGCAATTAAAATATAGCCGTACATTAACCTAAAAGAGAAAAACTCTCCCCAAAAATAGGCCCAGAAGTCATCATCATAACCAATAAAATAATACCATGTGCCGCCATAACCCCAACCTAAAGAAAAGTATCTTTCTAAGTTTTGATATGCATATAAAGAGAACAGCAACGCACACACAAAGGCAATCACTGAAGCGGTAAGCATAATAGCAGAAACTTTATTTTTCTGCGGTGTTCCCTTAATTATAATGTTCTGATCCATAGTATACCTCCGCATTACAAGCCAAGAATCTGCTTCTTCTTAGCATCAAATTCTTCTTGGGTGATCGTTCCAGATTCAAGAAGGTCCATGTACATCTTCAACTTATCTGCACCACCAATAGCAGAAGAGGACGCAGGAGTTGAATTAATACTTTGAGGATTAAAGGTTGCATATTCGTTTACCGGACTTGCTTCTGCAGGTGCAACAACCTCCTTAACCCACATACCCACAAAGAGCAATGCTACAATTTCAACAATGGAAACCAACATTGACTTCCATGCAGCCGAAAGGAATTCAAAGTATCCGCCCGTAATCCAGCCAATAACACATCCTAAAAGCAACACCGCTGCTGGTACAAACCAGATCTTTTTTACAACATCATTTCCTTTGAGGGTTAAGGCAACAAAAACAACTACAGATGCATACGCCAGAAAATCGCAAAGATTCCAAAGGCTAAAGTAACTGACAATATAGTATGCTCCGAGCAGGGCATTAACCCCTGCAGCAGCGATAACAATTTTCTGGTTTTTCATAAAAAGTGCTACTGCCATGCCAAGCATTCCGATCCAAAAAAGAATGTTAAAAACAGTGATTGTAGCATACTCGGAATTTGAAACATAAATGATTCTATTAATGATATTGTAAATCGCATAAACCGCATAGCATATTGCCGCAATCAATGCGTACTTTTTCCCACTCTCCGTTTTTGTCATGATTCAAGCCTCCTTACATAAGCTTCAGAAGCTGTTCCTTCTTTGCCTGGAACTCTTCTTCTGTAATAACACCCTGGTCTTTAAGCTCTTTGTACTTTTTCAACTCATCCGCTGCACTTTGTCCGGAATTGGAAGGCGGACAGTAAGGAATATGGGCAGCGGCATTAATAGGTGTCTGCTGGGCATTTTTGTCAGGGATCAAACTTACGTGGATGATTGCCACGATAAAAAGCATCCATCCATAGAACCACCAAAGGCCAAAACTATAGCCTTTGTTTTTTGCAATGCTTGCGGGAATAAACCCTAGACCTGCTGCAACAACCAACGATGCAATTAAATAAGCTTCCATTTTTATCTCTCCTTTTTTTGTTTTAGAATGAACTGAAGATAATCCCGTAAAAGATTCCCAAAACGACTGCAATACCAACTGCAACCCAAACAACTGTCATTACGCCGTTCTTATAATTCTCTTCAGCTTGCTTTTTTTGAGTTTCTGTTGCAACGAAGTCACGATGTATAGAACTTTCACGTTCCCTAATTACCTCCTGCTCCTTTGCTTCTGTGTATTCAGAAATAACCATATTTCCTGGTTGGTTTATCATCATCGGTGCAGAATACTTTACCATTAGCTGTTCATCTTCAGTAACATTGATAATGGATTCCGCAAATCCGATAAAGGTGTCAAAAGTGTGAGATTTGTACATTTTAACGGTATGTTCGCCTGCCGGTATATCGACAACTTGATTTGTTAACGAAAGCTTACCTGCGTTTTTTCCGTCAATGTCGAAATACACGTCTCCACCGAATATTTCAATCTCCTTTTGAGTTCTTTTTAGAAATACAAGCTTCGCCATAAAATTCTCCTCAACGTATTACAACCAGATTGAAGCCTCCCATATGGCAAAGATAATCGCTCCTATGATCATACAAACAATCCAAATCGTAATACCTGTATTATATTTTTCGTTTTGTTCTTTTTTGCGGTTAACATCCGCAGCATAGTCGTGAGCAATGGTTTGCTCACGATTTCTAAGTACCTCAGCTTCCTTACAATAGTCATAAGCAGAGATAATCATATTGCCCGGTTGATTAACTGCCATAGGAGCTGCGTATCGAACCATAAGCTCCTCAGTTTCACCGATTTCTATCGTTGATTCGGCAAAACCGATAAACGTATCATAGCTGTGCGTCTTATACATCTTTATGGTGTGTTTCCCCGGCAACACATTAACCTCTTGGTTAACACGAGATAACTTGCCGACATTCTTACCATCGAGATCAAAGTAAACGTCACCGCCAAATACTTCTATTTCCTTATCTGTTCTTCGCAAAAAGACTAACTTTGCCATAATGCAAACCCTGTCAATTAAAGGCTTTCAGCCAATGCCTGCAGTTCTTCAATCGGCATTTCCTTTCCTTGGAAGACCTTGGTTGTCTGTGCGTTGCCGACCTCTTCCACCTTCATATAAACGGTTCCTACTTTTTTGCCACTTGACTTCTTTCCTATGGCATTAAAAAGTCCAGCAGTTGTAAGTACACTTGCCTTGTTGGAAGAAAAGCCGGAGAGATCGGCGGTTGTAGCAGAAAGAATAGCTCCGCACTTATCGCACAAAAACAGGGTGCGATTTCCCATCATCTCCATTTTGTCCTTCAGCTTCCAATACGGCTCATGAGTACCGCACATTGGACACTTAGGAAACCGTGTGTCGATAAACTTCTGCGGAATACTTCCCGCAAAGCCATCACAGCGTCTAAAATCAAACATCCCCATTTTTTATTCCTCCGAAATCAAATAATTTTTTATTGTGTACTTTTGCAAATCACAAAAAAGTTACAATTATCGTCGAAAATGTTCGGCTCAACGCCTTGAAAAATCACGCATTTGGGTGTATAATATTGCAGAGTGTAATTTAATGCCCTAATTTGTAAAAGTACACCTTTACAAATTTAGGGCATGATTTGTTTAAGCCACATTTTCAAATTTTCTTGCCTTTCCATAGAATGTGCCAACCGGCATATTGCAGGCTTCCGCTGCTTGTTTCAAGGTTATTTTCTTACTACGCCATGCTTTGTGTACCTCATAGAAATTATCTGGCAAGGGCAAAGGTGGTCTGCCGAATTTGATTCCTTGCGCTTTGGCAGCGGCAATTCCCTCGGCTTGGCGTTGTTTGATATTTGTACGCTCGTTTTCTGCTACAAAGGACAGCACCTGCAGCACAATATCGGAGAGGAATGTACCCATCAGGTCTTTGCCCCGGCGGGTATCGAGCAGCGGCATATCCAACACCACGATGTCCACGCCTTTTTCTTTCGTAAGAAACCGCCATTGCTGTAGAATTTCTTCATAGTTGCGCCCAAGACGGTCGATGCTCTTGATATAGAGCAGATCGTCTTTTTTTAGTTTCCGCAGCATCTTCTTGTACTGCGGACGGTTGAAATCCTTGCCGGACTGCTTATCTACATAGATGTTTTGGCGTTCAACGCCAACCTCTTTCAAGGCAATCTGCTGTCGGTCCTCTTTCTGGTCCTTGCTGCTTACACGGATATATCCATACACACTCAAATAAAAATCCTCCTGTTCGTTATTTTCTCATAGGCATTCACCCCTTCGATGTCTTATATTTTACAGCGTAGCAATGCCGTTTTTCTTCGCCCACTCACTTGCCGCCTGTTTCCGTTCCTCGCTGTACGGTGCAGTCAGCCGGAAACTCAGTCTGCCTTTCTCCACTTCAAAGGTCAGCCCACCTTGTTCGTCATCGTCGATCTGGCGGCAGCATTGCGGATATTCTTTCGCAAATGCCGTCAGTCGCTTTTTTAGATCGGTGTTGTGGGTCTGCACCTCGATCATATTGCCAAACTCATCAAAATAGATGGCAGTAGTCTTTTCTTTCTTGGTAAGCCCTGTTCTCATAAAACCTCCTGTTTTTCACAATTTTTTCACGGCTCTTGAATCGGAAAAGTGATGCGTTTTTTCGCTGGAAACACTCCAAACGATGCAGAGTACGTTTCGGCTCTCGCTATCGGCTGATTTGCCGCTTTTTCGGCTCTTGACCATGTTTTCACTCTTTTCGATTTGTGCGGCTTTTCAACCATTCCACAAGCTCATTTTTCATCACCAGCTTGCGTCCGCCGATCCGCAAGGTTGGAAAATCCGGGTCGTTCAAAAGGTTGTACGCACCCGCTTTGGAAATCTGCAACGCCTTGGCAAGCTGCTTTGCATCCATCACATCGGGCATGGTTTCAAACGGTTCTCTGCTCATAGAATTCTCCTTTCGGGCATCAAAAAAGCAGCCACGGTTATCGTGACTGCCTTGTTGAGCAAATTGTTATTTTGTGTGTTTATCTAAGAAGCTGCCGTACTCACCGGACACATAATCCTCATACGCACCGGCGATCTTTTCAATGTGTTTGCTGACGGCACTCGGTGTCTTGAAGCCGACAGCGGCGGCAATATCTTTGAGGGAGCTGCCGTCCATGCGCATCCGCAGGATCTGCTTGTCCTGCTCGGTGAGCTTCCTTTCAAACTGCTCAATGCCGATTTTCTGCAGCACCTTGGTTTCAAACTCCGCTGCCGGGTTGGGAATGTCGAACAGCATTTCTCCGTCGATCATAGCACCGGTCTCTGCAATTTCTTCAATGGACAGGTGCTTGTGATTGCGGTCATGATACCACGAACGGTTGAAGTCCCGCTTATGGACACTGGAACCGCTGTAATCAT
The DNA here is from genome assembly GCA_017466885.1 of Oscillospiraceae bacterium. Taxonomy (GTDB): domain Bacteria; phylum Bacillota; class Clostridia; order Oscillospirales; family Ruminococcaceae; genus RGIG4130. The sequence continues at coordinate 163,488 of JAFTTH010000002.1, read as the reverse complement.
CGGGATTGCGGTTTTTCCAGAACTCGTCGATCATCGGCTGCCAGTTTTCCTCGGCAACGATCATATCGGTGAGATTGCCGATCAAATTGCCGAACTGCCGATAGGTGATCCAAGGATGTTCGTCGTCTCTGTCCATCAGAAACAGCCGCTGGAAGCTCCAATCCATCTCCGTCTCAAACTTCTTGCGGAAATGCTTGATAATTTCATAGGACAGCCGCCACAGAGGAAAATCACCGGAATAGTTTTTCCAATCGCCGGGAATGTCCTTGTATGTGCCGTCCTTATTCGGCACCTGGAAGAATTGCCACGCAGACCATGCAAAGCAGTCCCACACCAGGAGCAGGAACATATCGTTTTTGATAACTTCCATGCTGTCGGGATCGTCAAGCAGCTCATAGATATTTCTCGGTAAGGACAGGGCAGGCGGATATTTTTCGACAAGCTCTTTCGGCAGAGCATAGAACAGCGTCAGCCATGAAAGATTGCTCTCTTGCGGGATTTCAATAATGCCATCGGGTACGACGGCGAAAAAGCTATAACGCAGACTCATGTAGTTCATCTCCCTTCGGTGGTTTAATATCGTTACGGTTATTGCAAGTTCCCGATTTGGGTACTTGCCTAACTGTAACACTATATTCGTTACGATTGTTGCAAGTGGTCAGCGTGACCACTTGCCGTATCCGTAACACTTTCTCGGTATGCTTTCTGTCGACAGGCATTGCAGCAGAACTTGGCATCCGACCGCTTGGGTGTGAAAGGGTTGCCGCAGGTCTGGCAGATACGGTCTTTGCGTTCCTGTTCACGCCGCCATTTCAGTTCCTTTTGATACCCATGATTGCCGCACAGAGAATACAGACAATACTTCTTGGTCCCGATGGTGGTGTAGAACACTCTGCCGCAGCCCTTACAATGGAACTTGCGGACAAAGAGATGGGTGTCCTTGCCCATCAGCCTTTTCTCGTAGTGTTCTTTGAGATAGTCCTGGTTCTCGTATTCCCATTCGCTGTGATTTATCATTTACATATCCTCCGTATTGCAAAAATATAGAGGGGTCCGCATACCCCTCTATAATAGAGGGCATGAGAAGGCTCGATTTTTTCCAATATCCCAAAATTTTTTTGAAATTTTTTAGATTTTTACGATTAACATCGGAATCGAAGCGAATGAAACGATATTGTACTTATTATACAGGAAAAATGTGAATAAATCTATTGTGTCTAAAGTGGGCAAAAAAAGAGGCGGTATCCGAACCACAACGGAATCGGATACCGCCTCGGATCAATCAGTCAAGCGGCTTATATTCTGTGACCGCTTTGAGGTAGGCTTCGGGATCGCCGTTCAGTACGAGATCGGCATAGGCAACAGGGTCATTGTAGATGAGATAGTCCAGCTCCGACCGCTGATACATATTGTCGGCAACCTCGTTCTCAACGGCAATGGTATTAATCGCAATCATACTGCCATCGTTGAATTTCAGTTCCACACAGCAGTTATCGAAGTTATATTCGCAGGAAATCAGCTTTTTCATAGGGTTTACCTCCAAAATTGTATTGTTTGGAAGTAATGTAAGCGTGGGTTTTGTGGTGGTATCTTTAAGTTTGGGAAACCCCGGTTTCCCATTTGGATATGGCTCGATCGGTGATGCCCAGTTTTTCTGCCAGCTGCGCCTGGGTCAGCGCTTCCCGCTTTCTGCAGGCGGCAATGAATTTTCCGATCTTGACTTGGTCCATGGTTGCCCTCCTTTCTATCTATATTATAGCGTTTTGCCGGGAAAAAAACACCCACCGGTGGTTGAGTGGGGAGAAATCAACCACCGGGAGGGATGGATCGGTCAGAAAACCCCGCTCCATCGGGGGATGAAGCGGGGGAGACTGTTATTCCTCAAAGGAGTTCATTACCAGGCCGGTAATCAGCTTGGGATAGAAATAAGTGGACTTCTGGGGCATTTTTTCGCCGGCGGCGGCCACGGCGCTGATCTCCTCGACCCGGGTGGGGTTGAGAATAAAGCTGCAGTCTGCCTCACCGTTATCCACGGCGGCAAGTGCCTCGGCAAGATCCCGGGTATACCGCAGGTTTTTCTGGGCGGCCATATTGGCCTTATCGATTCCGAAGTTCTGCTCCAGAACCAAAGAGTGAAGCACAGAAACATCCAGCTCCCGGAGGGCTTTACTGCTGGAGGGGAGAACTGTCTCCATCACAGCCGTATCCTTCAGCTCCATCAAAGTCCAGCTGCCCTTGCCGGTATACATTGCGCAGGCTTTTTTGCCCTGCGCGTAAAGAGCATCCAGAGCCGGCTCAATGCCGTCCACCCCTTCATGCCGGGAGAGGATAAAGGTATCCGCCAGCTTTGCACAGATATCCTCAGCGGAGAAATTCTCCAGCCCGAAAACGATCCGGTGTGTGGGGAATACCACCAGTCCCTCATGCTCAATATTGACCAGCATCATCATGCAGTAGTCGGCGGCACCGCCATCCTCCAGCTTGCCCTCCGCCTTTAATTTGGCGGCAAAGTTGCAGGCGGTCTCGTACCGATGGTGACCGTCCGCAATGTAGAGCTTCTTATCTTTGAACTCATTGCAGAGGTTGGAAAGATACCCTTCGTCATCCACCGCCCAAAGCCGGTGGGTTACGCCGGTATCGTCCGTAAACTCAACATCAGGCGTGCCGTCAGAAAGGCAATCGATCAGATAGCGGCAACGGTTATCCTCGTCGAAATAGAGAGAATAGATCTGGCTGAAGTTGCAGAAGGTCTCGCTCATCAGCAGAAAGCGATCCTCCTTGGCCTTGCTGAGGGTCTCTTCATGGGGGAGGACGACACCCTCCGAGAAGGGAGTCAGCCGGACGCGGGAAATAAAGCCCTTGACCTTTTTCCGCTCGCCCCGGACGGTGAATTCTTCCTCATAAATATAAATACTGTCAAACGCATCGGTCGCGAGGATGCCATCCTCCCGCCACTGGTTTAAGGTCTTGCCTGCCTCGCGGTAGGGGTCGTCCCCCTTGGGAAGCTCCAGGCGGATGATATTGTTGCCCGAGCGGGCAAGATATCCCTGCCGCTGCTCCTCGTTAATGATGTCGTAAGGGGGGCAACAAAGGTCTGCCGGGCTTCCGGCTTTTTCGGTGAACCGAAGTGCTTGAAAGGGTCTGATCTCTGCCATGCTTGTCATTCACGCTCCGTTATTTTTCTGTTATATTCAAAGGGTCAGAAAGAAAGCTCGTCACTATTCTCCTGGTCCTTTTTTTCCTCCTTCTTAAAGAGGGCGATCAGCCGGTCAACCAGCTCGGGAACCATCCCCAGTGCAGCATCGGCAGGGTTGGTAGAGTCGGAAAGCTGGAGGAGACGGACGGTTTCATTGGTGACAACGATAAAGGCGATGGGCTTGATGGTGATCCCGGCGCCGCTGCCGCCGCCAAAGGTATGCTTGGGATCCTTGGTGGGAAGGTCGGAGCCGCCCGACGCAAAGCCCACTGACACCTTGGAGACCGGAAGGATCACGGTGCCGTTGGGGGCGGTGATGGGATCGCCGATGACGGTATTGACATCCATCATCTCCCGGATTTTTTCCATTGCAGTTCCCATAAGACCTTGGATGGGATGTTCATGATTGGACATATCAATTCTCCTTTTTGGCGTTTTTATTTTGTTTATACATTCCGGCAGAGCCGGGTTTGGACGGTGGTTTGCTCCCCACTCCGGCGGCGGACGCAGCAGGGTTGGGCTGGCCGGAATTCATCTCCGCAAGAAAGCGGAGACCAAACCGGAGGAGGAAGGAAAGCAGATGAAGGATTCGTGCCCGGAAGGAAACGCTGACCGAAAGGGGCAGGGGGGCCTCTTCATCAAAAACGGGGAAAAGCTCAATCTGCTCCGCTTCCAGCCGGAAAAGATTCCGGGCCACAGCCAAAAGGCCGTAAAGAGCGGCAGAGGTCTGACCGTAAGAGATGGCGGTTTGGGCGGCATCCTCCCCGCGGATGCCGGCATAGATCCGGAGCTTGCGGATCTTCATCCTCCGCAAAAGGGTGAAGATAGGATCTCCCAGGGAGGAAAGGAGGGTGCGGAAAAAATCAAAGGTTTCCCAAAGGGAGGAGCCCTTGAAGGGAGATTTCTTTTTCTCTCCCGGGACTGACTCCGGTGTTTTCTTCCCTTTTTTGGGGGTCTTTGTCCCTTTCTCTTTGGGGTAGACCTTCCAGCGGAGGAAGAGGAATTTCAAAAAGATGACCAGTCCGGTTTCCCGTTCATACCGGAGGTCGGCCTTCAGGTGGCAAAGGAGGAGCGCCAAAATCAGCAAAAGAATCGCTCCTGCAATGATCCAACCGATCAAAGGTGCTCCCTTCCTTCTTTGTTATTCTTCAGCGGGGGATAAGCCCAGCTGGGGCTCCTGCTCCATAAAATCCGGGTCAGGGTCGCCCAGGATCTCCGAGAGGAGGACTTCCTCCGGGGCGGCGCCCAGAGCATCGGGGGAGGGATCGTCCCCGGGGAGGGCAGGAAGCTCTGTTAAAGAGGTGAAGCCGAAGCATCGCAGGAAAACAGCGGTGGTGCGGTAGGCAATGGGACGTCCCGGCAGCTCCAGCCGACCGGCCTCCTCAATTAACCCTTTTTCGCAAAGGCTGCTGATAACACCGGAGCAGTCTACTCCCCGCACCTGCTCGCAAAAGCTTTTTGTGACCGGCTGATTATAGGCGATGATGGCCAAAATTTCCATCGCGGCCTGGGAAAGAGGCATATTCCGGCGGTAGTCCAGAGCTTTTTTTACCGGCTCGCCCAGCTCGGGACGGGTGCACATCTGATAGGCACCGCCGAGGTTGGCAATATAAAGCCCGGAGGAACGCTCTTCATAAATATCATTCAGGTGGTTGATAATGCCGATCACGGTAGCCTTATCTGACTCCAGAGTATCGGCGATCCGCTCTGCAGGGATGGGCTCTCCCGAGGCAAAGAGGATGGCTTCTATTATTTGTCGAAATCGCTTGATGTCCATGCTTCATCCTCCAAATCGGGAATTTGTCCGGTGCTGAGGGCGGTGAGGGAAGAACCGTCCGCCGTCAGGGCAACGCGCTTGGTTTTGATCAGCTCCAGCATTGCCAGGAAGGTTGCCACCAGCTCGGAGCGGTCGGTGCTTTTTTCGTAAAGAGAATGGACGGAAACGGAATCTCCGTCAATCAACCGGCGAAGAATAAAGATAATCCGGGAGGTAACCGAAACCACACGGCGGCTGACGATCTCCTTAAAGGCTGATGCGGGGGGCGGCAGACGCCGTTTTTTCTTTCCTACTGCGGCAAAATAGGCGGCCACCAGCTCGGAAGGGGAATGATTTCGGGTATACTCCGGGTCGAACTCCAGCTTTGCAGGCTCCCGGACGAGGATGCTATCCCCCTGGTTGCGCTCCCGAAGCTCCTCGGCCACCTGCTTGCAGACGGCATACTCCAGCAGCTGGCCCTCCAACTCGGCCTTCAGCTCCTCCGCCTCCTCGGGACGGGGCAGGAGCATTGCTGTTTTGATATAAACCAGCCGGGCGGCCATCTCCAAAAACTCGCTGGCAAGCTCAAGATCCTGCTCGCTTGCCTGCTGGATATAGGCCATATACTGCTCCACCAGAACCGAGATTTCAATATCCCGAATATCCAGCTTATGCTTTGAAATGAGCTGAAGCAGGAGGTCCATTGGGCCCTCAAAGGTCTCCAGCTTGAAGGATAATTCTTCCATAATACTCCCCAATCAGTACCAGCCCAGGCCGAAAGGCAGCCCCACAAAGCCGGTGATTAAGTCTACAAACCACATAACGTGCGTTTCGATAAAATTCAAAGGAACATCCAGAACGCCCAGAAGGATCACTGCCATCATCACAGCCATAAGGATCCGCTCGTATTTCATTACCCCGAAATAGATCCGCTGGGGAAGGAAATAGAAAAGCACCCGGGAGCCGTCAAAGGGAGGGACGGGAATCATATTGAACACGGCCAGCACAACATTGACCGAGGCGATGGTATAGATCACGGTGCCGACGGTGTAGACCATCTCGGGGAGAGAAAAAGCCCATTGGGCATAAATGCAGAGCTTTGCCAGAATGGTCAGCGCCACGGCGAGGATAAGATTGGAAACCGGACCTGCCAGGGAGGTCAGCGCCATTCCCGCTTTCATAGAAATATTCCGGTTGAAATGGACGGGATTGACCGGCACCGGCTTTGCCCAACCAACACCCGCCACCAGCATACAGATCAGACCCATCGGGTCGATATGCGCCAGGGGGTTCATGGTAATCCGACCCTGTACTCTGCCGGTTTGATCGCCCAGCTTTGCCGCCATCCAGGCGTGGGCCGATTCGTGAAAGGGCAGGGAGATCATCCATGCCAGTCCAAAAACAAGCAGTTGAAACAGGGCGTCCGGGTCGCCGCTGAGCAGTCGCGTAAGCAATCAAATCACCTCGTTGGGAAGAGTGGGAGAAAAATCTCCCCCATAATATATTTATTATAAAGGAATTCGTCGGAAATTACAAGGCTTTCTCCCTTCTGTTGCCGAAAAATTAACATTTGAAAAGTTATGAAATTTATGTGAAATTATGGTATTTTCTCCGCAGATATGGTAAAATAACTGCGTGAGCAATTTTTTACCCGGAATACCGGGAAATGAGGTGCCAAATGAGCGGCTTTCAAAGAGAAAAATTGGCGGACGGAGTATATTTTTCCTCCGTTCGGGATGAAAAATTCAAATCCAACCGGATTACTGCGGCGTTTCTCCTTCCTTTGGGGGAGGAAACTGCCCCCGAGTATGCGGTCGTTCCGTTGATGCTGAAAAAGGGCTATCGGGAGTGCCCCGACTTTACTGCCCTCAATATCCGTCTTCAGGAGCTTTACGGTGCATCCGTTTTTGCGGACGTTCAGCGGCTGGGTAACCTCCAGGGGCTGACGGTTTCTGTTTCGGGAATCTGTTCCCGGTTTGCCCCGGGGGGCGAGCAGATGGAGCGGGAGCTTGCCTCCCTTTTGGCCGGAATGCTGACCGACCCCGCCCTTACCCCGGAGGGAAGCTTTGCAGAGGCGGATTTTATCCCCGAAAAGCAGTTCCTGGCCGATACCATTGAGTCCCGGATCAACGATAAACGGTATTACGCCCGGTCCCGCTGCAGAGAACTGCTCTTTGAGGGAGTGCCGTACGGCTTATCGGAGTACGGTACCCTCCAGACCCTTGCTCCGCTGACTGCGGCCAAGGCGGCGGAGGCCTACCGCCGGCTTTTGAAAACCGCCCGGATCGAGCTGATCTTTTTGGGCGCAGGTGACCCGGAGGAGGCCAAGGCGGTCCTTGCCGAGGCATTCCGGAAGGTGGAGCGTGCGCCCCTGCCCGAGCAGGAGGACTGTCCGCCCCGCCCCCTGACGGAGAAAAAGATCGTCCGGGAGGAGATGGAGGTCGTTCAGGCAAACCTGGATCTGGGCTTTTACGCACCCCAGGATATCCCTGACGAGGTGATCCGGCTGATGGTCTGCCTTTACGGTGGCTCCACCACCTCCAAGCTTTTTGTGAATGTACGGGAAAAACAGAGTCTTTGTTATTTCTGCTCCGCAGGATATGATTCCCGCTCCAAATCGATGCTGGTTTACTCGGGGGTGGACGGTGCAAACCTCGCCCGGGCCGAGGAGGAGATCCTCCGTCAGCTGCAGATGATTGCCCGGGGCGAATTTACCGAGACCGAGCTTGCGGATAACGTCCGCTACCGGGTCAACGCCTACCGCACCGTTACCGATTCTCTTTCCGCCCAGGAGGGGTACTGGCTGGGCCGGATCCTTGCCGGAGAGCTGATTACCCCCGCCGAAAGTGCCGAGCGGATCCTTCGGATCACACCGGAGCAGATCTCCCAGGCGGCCGCAGGAATGGTTCACGCGGTAAGCTATACCCTTTGCGGCAGAGAGTAAGCCTGCCGTTACCCGAAAGGAGTTTTTCGCAGATGGAAAATTGCGTGCAATACCAGGGGCTGGAGGGAATCTCCTGCGAGCGGGTGCGCCATCCAAGCGGCCTGACCTTCCTTTTCTGCCCGATGCCGGGATATTCCTCGGCTTACGCCCTCTTTGCCACCAATTACGGCTCGGTGGATACCTCCGGTATTACCCCGGAGGGAAAATACTTTACCATTCCGGACGGAACAGCCCATTTTCTGGAGCATAAGCTCTTTGAAGGGAAAGAGGGGGAGGATGCTTTTTCTCTCTTTGCCAAAACGGGTGCCTCCGCCAATGCTTATACCAACTTTGAAAATACCGCCTATCTTTTCTCCGCTTCGGATCATGTGCAGGAGTCGGCAGAAATTCTGATGCGGTTTGTGACCTCCCCCTGGTTTACTGAGGAAAATGTTGCAAAGGAGCAGGGAATCATCGGTCAGGAGATCCGGATGTATGACGATAGTCCCAGCTGGCAGGTCTTCTTCGGAATGCTGACGGCAATGTATGTTCAGAACCCCGTCCGGACCGATATTGCCGGAACGGTGGAGACCATTGCGCAGATTACCCCCCAAACCCTTTATGACTGTTACAGTAGCTATTATAATCTGAATAATATGGTCTACGTGATCGCCGGGAACTTTGACCGGGATGGAATTCTGGCCGCCGCGGATCGGATTCTTCCCCCCGCTCCGGCCCATCAGGTGACCCGCTCGGTAGTGGAGGAGCCGGATCTGCCGGGGACCCGTGAGGTGGAAAAAAGCCTGCCGGTTGCCCTGCCCCTCTTCCATCTGGGCTTCAAGGAGCGTCCCAAGGAGGGCAAAGAGGCCGTCCGGATGAGTATGATGGACGAAATGATCGCCGAGATCTGTTGCGGAGAAGCCTCTCCCCTTTATCGCCGCCTGTATGACAGCGGGCTGATCAATGCCGAGTTTGGCAGTGAGGCTTTTGTCGGGCGGGGGTACCGCTGCAATATCTTTGCAGGAGAGTCCCGGGAACCCAAAAAGGTGCGGGATGAGATTCTGGACGAGCTTGCCCGTCTGCGGCGGGAGGGAATCCCCCAGGCTGACTTTGACCGGGTCAAAAAGCAAAATTACGGCCGGATGATCTTTGGCTATAACCGGGTGGAGGGTGTTGCCTCTGCCGCGTTGCGGGGCTATTTCTTCGGGATAGAGCCCTTTGAGGAGAAGACCATCGCGGAGGGAATTACCCTGGCCGATCTCCAGACGCAACTGGAGGAGTCTTTCCGGGAGGAATGCTCGGTCCTTTCAGTCATTACCCCCGCAGGGGAATAAGATTACGTTTTTAAGGGGAGTTCCCCTTGCAATAAGAAAAAAGTGAGGAATCAGGTTATGAATCTTTTGTCCATTTCCTTCCCCAAGCTTGGATGGGAGTTTGATATCTCCCGGGAAGTATTTACCATTGGCAATTTTTCGGTGTATTGGTACGGTGTGCTGATCGCTTTGGGCTTTATCCTTGCCCTGGTGTACGGCCTGAAGTCCGCCCGGATGTTCGGACTCCATCCCGATCGGGTGGTGGACGTTGTGATCGTCGGTCTTATCGGCGGAATCATCGGTGCCCGGGCCTATTACGTGGCCTTCTCCTGGGAGGATTTTGCCGATAACTGGGTCTCCGTCTTTTATATTCACGAGGGCGGCCTGGCCATTTACGGCGGCATTATCGGTGCCATCGGTGCGGCGGCCATCTTCTGCAAGATCAAAAAGATCCGGTTCCGTCCCCTGCTGGATCTGGCGGCAGTGGGCTTTCCCATCGGGCAGTGTATTGGCAGATGGGGTAACTTCATCAACCAGGAGGCCTTCGGCTCCGAGACCGACCTGCCCTGGGGTATGGTTCTTTCCGATGCGGCTTATCTGAATGTGGAGGGCGTGACTGCCGGAACTCCTGTACATCCCTGCTTCTTCTATGAGTCGGTTTGGTGCGCCCTGGGCGTCCTGTTGCTGATCCTCTACCGGAAGCATCGCAAGTTTGACGGTGAGCTGTTCCTGATGTATATCGGCTGGTACGGCCTTGGCCGTGCGGTGATCGAAGGCTTCCGGACGGATAGTCTCTGGCTGGGAGACATTCGGGTATCTCAGCTGCTGGCGGCCCTTTGTGTTGTGGCGGCGGTGATCGTGATCGCGTTCATCCGGATTAACATCCGGAATATGAATGACCCCGAGTATATGAAGCTTTACGCGCTGACCGAGGAAAGTCAGATCGCGCTGGGACTGATCCCCGACCCCAATGCTGCCGAGGCGGCAGAGGAGCCTGCCGCTGATGCGGAGGATGCCGCAGAGGTTATTCCTGAGGAGAACGAGGAAGAAACCGTATCGGAAGAGCCGGCGGAGGAGATTCCCGCAGAAGAGGAAAAAACAGAAGAATAATTTTTGAATTACAAATAGAAAAGGCGGCAAAAATAATGGCGACATTGATCGACGGAAAGGCTGTTTCGGCGCGGATCCGCGGCGAGATCCGGGATGAGGTGGCAGAGCTGGCAAAGGCGGGGAAGGTTCCCGGCCTGGCGGTTGTGCTGGTGGGGGAGGACCCCGCCTCCAAGGTTTACGTGAACAACAAAAAGAAGGCCTGCGCGGAGGTAGGGTTCCGCTCCTTTGAATACCTCCTTCCTGCAACCACTACCAATGAGGAGCTTCTCTCCCTGATCGATACCCTCAATGAGGATCCTGAGGTGGATGGCATTCTGGTCCAGCTTCCCCTGCCCAAGGGGCTGGATGAGCGGGCAGTGATCGAGCGGATCAACCCGGCCAAGGATGTGGATGCCTTCCATCCCGATAATGTGGGACGGATTATGACCGGGCAGTACCGGTTCCTTCCCTGCACTCCCGCAGGGGTGATGGAACTGATCCACGAAACCGGAACAGAGGTTTGCGGCAAAAACTGCGTGGTAGTTGGACGGAGCAATATCGTCGGCAAGCCTATGGCGATGCTTCTTTTGGCGGAGAACGGCACCGTTACCGTCTGCCATTCCCGGACCAGGGATCTTGCATCGGTTTGCGCCGGGGCGGATATTCTGGTGGTGGCGGTGGGCCGCGCAAAGATGGTAACCGCCGATATGGTCAAGCCCGGTGCGGTAGTGATCGACGTTGGAATGGACCGGGATGAAAACGGAAAGCTCTGCGGAGATGTAGACTTTGATTCGGTCAAGGAGGTCGCCTCGGCCATTACCCCTGTTCCGGGCGGTGTTGGCCCCATGACCATTGCCATGCTGATGAAGAATACGTTAACTGCCTTCAAACTGCGCAGAGGAAACAAATAAACTTGTCGTTTGATTCATTTATTTCCGGGGGATGATCCTCGGGAGAAAGTGTTTTACTCAAAAGAGAGGATGTTGGAAAAATGAGCAAGATGTTATCGGAGATCAAAGAGCAGCCGGGTGCGTTGCGGGCGTGTATTGAGTGCAACAAAGACACAATTGCCCGGTTGGTGGCGGAGTTGAAGAGCAAGCCGATCGTTGGAATCAATATTGCGGCGAGAGGCACCTCGGATCACGCAGGAATCTTTGCAAAATACGTTGCAGAGCATTATCTGGGGATTCCGGTAGGCTTGGCCGCGCCGTCGGTGGTATCAGTCAGCAAAAAGACCGTTCAGCTCAATGGTTTTTTGGTGATCGGTGTTTCCCAGTCGGGAAAGGCTGAGGATGTTTTGGCATATCTGAAATCCGCAAAGGCCACCGGCGCGGTGACGGTTGCAGTAACCAATGACCTGACCTCTCCTCTGGCAAAAGAGGCTGATTATCACATTTTCTGCGCGGCAGGACCGGAGGTCAGCGTTGCGGCGACCAAGACCTTCACCACCGAAATGCTCTGCCTTCTTTCCCTGATTGCCGCCTGGAGCGGGAGCGAGGAGCTGAACCGGATCGTTGCGGCGCTGCCCGAGGCGATGGAAGAGGCGATCACCTCTTTGGAGACCCAGCTTCCGGCCATTGCGGCGGCCTTTAAGGATGTGGGAGACTGCATCTACCTTTCCAGAGGGTTTACCTACCCCATCGCTTTAGAGGGTACGCTGAAGATTCAGGAGACCTGCTATGTCCGGGCGAAGGGGTATGCAACCTCTGATTTTTATCACGGGCCTCTGGCTTTGGCCGGCCCGGGTCTGCACTGCATCGCGGTGGCACCTGCAGGCACCTACCGGGAGGAGATTCTGGAGCTTTGCCAGCGGATTAAGGCCACCGGCGCAGATCTGACCCTGATTACCACCGCCGGCTGCGAGGGCGCACCTGCGGACCGGACGGTTTACCTGCCGGCCTCGGATGAGGTTACCTCGGTATTTGCGGCGGCCGCGGCCGTCCAGCTCCTGGCTTACAATCTGACCCTTGCCAAGGGCCTGGATGCCGATAATCCCCGGAATATTCAGAAGGTTACCATTACCGTTTAATTGTATGAGAGAAAGGATCGGCAGAGGAGTGCTTCCCCTGCCGATTTTTCTTTTATCTACAATATAGAATAAAAAACATTTCTTGCACCGAAAAAATTCCTCGTCTCAATCGTCATAGAGGGTGAAGGGGGTTGGAATATGGATCGAACAGACTGGATAACACTCTTTTCCCGCCTGAACAATAAGGACTTTGCCGCCTTTGAAACGATCTATCGGGAGCTTCGTCTGCCGGTATATACCGTGGCACGGCGGATCGTCCGGGCGGAGGACCTGGCGGAAAATATTGCCCAGGAAATCTTTCTGCGGCTGTTGGATTCCCCGCCTGACCCCTCGGTGAAAAATCCACGGGCGTGGGTCTTTCAAATGACCCGAAATCTTGCCATCGATCAGTTGCGGAAAGAAGGGCGGCGGGAGACTCCGCCGATTGCCGAGGAAGGGTCGGAGGACCTATCCATTGCGGAGCGGCTGGATCTTGAGGCCGCCATTGCCCGGCTGGAGACGGAGCAACGGGAGACCCTCACCCTTCACCTGAATTGCGGACTTTCCTTTCGGGAGATTGCGCGGGTGACGGGACGCTCGGAGTCTGCGGCCTATCGGAGGTATCGGGCGGCGCTGAAGAGCTTGCGGAAAATGTTGGACGGAGGTGCAGAATGAAACGGGCAGGATTGTTATTGGCGATTGGACTGATATTTTTATGGAATGGGATTCCGGTATTTGGGCAGGAGGACTGGCGGGAGGGCGCTTTTGGCACCGCCGGGGAGCTTTACGCCGGGTGGAAAGAGGATTATCCCGATTATTTATGCGGGGTATGGACCGAAAACGGGGGGAGCGTTTCCCTGACCTTTGGCGTGGTTGCCGGGGAAGAGGGGGAGAAGGGCAAGGCGGAGATTCTCCGTCTGATCCGGGATGACAGCACCGCGACCTTTGTGGTGCAGAAATATTCCCGGCGGGAGCTGCTTGCCATTATGGAGGAGCTGCACTCCGCTTTTGAGGAGGATAAGGGGCTTCTCTCCTTGGGCCTGATGGAGCGGGAAAACTGCATTGAGGTAGGGCTTTTCAAGGAGCGGCGGGAGGATCCGGTGACTCTGGCTTTTGCAGAGACGCTGGTTTCGCAGTATGGGGATGCGATTTCCATCCGTTGGACGGATGAGATTACCAACCTGACTGCCCAGTCGGCCGGGCCGGAACGGTTTTTTGCCTTCTTCCTTCTGGGAATGGCTTTCCTTTTGTTGGCCGGGCTGGCCCTGCAACGAAGAAGATCCTTTCAACCCCTGCCGGAAACAGGGGGATGGCTTGGACGCAGGAGTACCCTCCGACGGATAGAGGATGCGGTAACGGAATCTGCCCCCCCGCCCTCTCCGGCGCTGGATGAGCGGATTCTTGGGGAGCTTGCCCGCCGCAAAAAGCAGAAGAATGATTAAAATACCCCTCTCGGGTATGCGTAAATGTTCTTAGCGAACATTTACGCAACTCTATTCGCCTAACGGCGAGTGATATTGCTTCGCAGTGATATTATGCTACGCATAGTGATATTGTCCTACGGACAGTTTATAGCGAATAGAATATCACGAAACCGATAAGGTTTCATATCACTTTCTTTTTGAAATATCTCGCCGTAGGCGAGGATTTTCAAAACAAAATATCACGCCGACGATAGTCGGCATATCACTATACAGACAAAAAGGAAGAGAAGACTTGCCAAAAAACAAATCTTCTCTTTTTCTGTTGTTTGTGGGTTTGGGCTACTGCCCAAGTGCATTTGTACATACAAATGCGATGCTGGTTCTAAACGGAAACTATAAATTATTTAAAATAATAAAAAGTTCGCTAACGACACCAGCCAATGGATCGGAGGATCCTTTCCCGGGAGGGGATTTTTATGCTTCCAGATTGTTATTTCTCCGGGGTGTTTTCCAGGCGGAAGGCTTCCAGATAGACCTCCACTGACCGGCTCATTTCCCGGGCAAAGTCGGAATTGTATTTCCGGGTGCAGAAGGCGGAGATCCAATCGGCATATTCCCGTTCTCCGATCCGGTCGGAGAGCATCTGCTCCAGCTCGGCGGAGTCCATCCGTCGATAGCGATTTTGATGGACAATATGCTCCATAGCCGCCCGGCGGGGCTTGGTGCGTTCCTGCTGCTGGCGGGTGGGATAGCCAAACACCACCATTGCCGCAGGAAAAACATACTCCGGGAGGGAAAGAAGCTCCCGGTGGAATTCGCATTGCTCCATAATGTCCCCAATGTAGCAGGAGCCGATCCCTAGACTTTCGGCGGCCGTCACAGCGTTTTGGGCGGCAATCAGTGCATCGTCCACCGCCAAAAGGAGGTCGCCTGCTCCGGGTCTGCGGGGCTGACAACCGGCGGCGGAAAAAGCATCGAACCACTTCTGGCAGTCTGCACAGAAGATGAGAACCAGCTTGGCTGTTTGGATGAAGGGCTGATCGTCACAGCTTTTGGCCAGCGCTTTTTTCAGCTCCGGATCGGTAATATCCAGAATGGTATAAAGCTGTTGGTTTCCGGCGGTGGGGGCCTGTGCCGCTGCGCGGAGGATCAGCTCCCGTTCCTCGGGGCCAATGGGGGTGTCCTCAAATACACGAACCGATTTTCGGCAAAAAAGCTGGGAGAGGGTTTGGTTCATCGGAAAAACTCCTTTCGGACTTTTTCTTATTCTACCATACCGTACCTTGCATCGTCTACTGTAAAATCCCATTTTTGTGTATTCTTATGGGAAAATTGGGAAACCTATCCACCGAGAAGGGGCGGTGAGAAGAAATGTTTTCCTGGTTTGAAAGAGCTATTTTCCGTTTTCGGAAGAAAAAATACAGCGCTTATTCCACCTGCGAGCCGGAGGAGAGCCTTCCTTTAACGGGAGATCTGACCGCGGATCTGGTCAGTCTGCGGAGTCTTTTTTCCAATTCCTCCGATTTTATCGTCCGGCGGTTGGAGGTTTCGGGGGTCCGGATGGCGGTGCTGATGTGCGAAGGCATGATCAATATGGAGATGCTGGGGAAGAATGTCATCCATCCCATCACCTCCCATCGGCTGGAGCGGGAGGGCGACCGGCAGGCGCTTTTGGAGTGGTTCCGGAGGGGAAGTCTTTTGGCCCCCGACCAGCAGGAGGTGACCGAAACCGGAGACCTTTTTCGGTTTTTGATGTCCGGGTTTGCGGCGATCCTGATAGAGGGAGAGCCCCGGGCGTTGATGCTGGGTCTGCAGGGGTATTCCTTCCGATCGGTGGCACCTCCCGAAAGTGAGGTCAATATCCGGGGGGCGCACGAGGGGTTTGTGGAGCCGATCCGGATCAACCTGACTATGATCCGGCGGCGGGTCAAGTCTCCCAAGCTCTGTTTTGAGCTTTTGAGCGGCGGGAAAAAGAGCAAAACCGACCTTTGCATTGTTTATATGACCGATGCGGCGCTGCCCCGGCTGGTGGACGAGGTCCGGAGACGGCTGAAAACCGCCGACCTGGATATTATCCTGGATAGCGGGTATCTGACACCTTTTTTGGAGGATGATTCCGGATCCCTCTTCCCGACAGTAGGGGTGACGGAGCGTCCCGATACCCTCTGCGCCAAGATCAACGAGGGGCGGATCGCCCTTTTGGTGGACGGAACGCCCTACGCTCTGATCCTGCCCTGGTTCTTTCCTGAGAATTTCCAATCGCTGGATGATTATTGCTACCGTCCCCTTTATGCGGCCTTTATCCGGGGGCTGAAGTATCTTTCCTTTTTGGTGACGGTTCTGCTGCCGGGGATCTACGTGGGGGCGGCCACCTTCCACCCCGAGATTCTTCCTCCGGTGTTGCTGTATAATATTGCGTCAGCGGAGGATACGACCCCCTTCCCCCTGATGCTGGAGGCGATTCTGATCCACCTGATCTACGAAATTATGCGGGAGGCGGGACTGCGCCTTCCCCGGGCGGTGGGGCACGCGGTCAGCATTGTGGGGGCACTGGTCATTGGCGATGCGGCGGTTACGGCGGGGATCATCGGCTCACCGATGGTGATGGTGGTGGCGCTGACCACCGTCAGCTCCTTCGTCGTCCCCTCCCTTTACGAATCGGTGACGGTCCTGCGGTTCGGATTCATTCTCCTGGGGGGATTGTTCGGGTTTTACGGAATTGGAGTAGGATTATTTTTGCTGATGATGAATATTTGCGGGCAGACCCCTTACGGTATCCCCTACACCGCCCCCCTTTCCCCTTTTGACAGCGGAGAGATGCGGGACGTTCTCCTGCGAATGGGCTGGAAACGTCTCGGAAAACGCCAGCTTCGGGTGCAACGGATGGTAGGCTCGGAGCTGATGGGAGAGGAAAAGGGAGGCAGGATGGAATGAATGCACAACAAAAAATCTCCCGGGGACAGTTGGGGGCACTTCTGATCCTGTCAGGCGCATTTCGACTGCTGGCGCAGAACAGGGGAGGTGCTCCGGCGGGATTGGAGGCGGTCTTTTTGCCCCTTGCCGCCGCCGGGATTCAACTGCTTTTTGTGACGGTTGCTCTTTTCCTGTTGCGAAGCAGGGAAGGAGAGGGACTTGCTGACCGGATCTGCCGATACGGGGGATGTCTGCCGGGCGGGCTTCTATGCTGGCTTTTGGGGGGATGGCTTCTCCTTGCCGCCGCAGATACGGCCGCCCAGGCCAGCTTTTTCCTCACCTCGGCAGTCTTTCCCCAGGCTCCTGCCCTGTTTTTCGTCCTGACGATGGTGCTGGCAGGGGCCTATGCCCTTCGAAAGGGGCTGGAGGGGCTTTGCCGTACCGCCGCCCTCGTTGGGGCGATAGCAACCCTGGCGATGGGAGTAATTTTTTTGGCTTCGGCGGAGCATTTTCAGCCGGCTTACCTCTCCTTTGCGGGGGTGTCAGCCGGTAGCTTTCTCGGGCAGGCCTTTTCAGAGGCAGTGAGGAGTCCCGAGCCGGTTCTTTTTCTCCTCTTTTGTGGGAGGGTAAAGGGAAAAGGGTTTGGTTCGGCGGTGCTGTGGGTCACCGTCAGTGGGGGGATTTTCAGCGGCGCGGCGTTGCTTCTTTGGGGCGTTTTAGGGCGGACGGCCGGCGGCCAGCTTTTCCCCTTCTTCACCCTGACTGCCATTGCAGAGCTTTCTGTTTTTCGCAGGATGGATGCCATTTATATGGGTTTGTGGATCCTCATCGGCCTTTTGCGGATCACCGCCTTGATGCTGGGGGCGCAATACTGCATCGGAAAAACCCTTCCAGCAAACAGGGAGAGCGCCCTTTGCATTTTGATGGCGGGAAGCGTCTTTGCCGGGGGTGCCTTGCTGGCAGGACGTCGGGAGTGGCTCCTTGGACTGGAGGGGTTTTTTCGCCAGGGGTGGGGCGTGGTGTTTGTTTGTCTGATCCTGCCAGTGATTTTCCTTATTTCTGGAAAAAGAAAAGGAAAAAGGAGGATTGCCGATGAATAAAATGGTTGCAGTTCTCCTGGGAGTGACCCTGGGATTATTATCGGGGTGCATTCCGGTGACCGAGCTGGACCAGCGGGGAATCGTTACGGCAATGGGAATCGACCGGGAGGAAGGGGGACAGTTCACCGTGACGGCTGCCCTTTACGCCGGGGAAGACGCCCCCGCCACCTTTTGCACCGGCAGGGGCCGGACGGTCTCGGAGGCGGTGCGGGAGGCGGGAAGCCGGGCGGGGCGAGCCCTCTTTTATGCGCAGAACCGACTCCTTTTCGTGGGGGAGGAGGTGGTGGCGGAGGGACTCGAGCCTTTGATTGGGTTCTTCACCTCTGCCTACCAATGCCGCCCCAATGTTTATGTCTTTCTCTGCGAGGATGGAGCTGAAAGGGCTGTGGCCTGCCAGGGGAAGCACCAACCTCTCAATGCGGACTTTCTGGATGAGGGAAGGCCGGTTGCTCTGGGACAGAATATTGCGCCGGTCCTCCTTTACCGCCTGGCGGTGCTTTACGACAATGACGGCGGCTGTGGCTATCTGCCGGTTCTTTCCTGCCCTGATGGGGAGAGCTTTCAGTTTGGAAAAACGGCAGTTTTTCGCGCTGGCCGTCCTGCCGGAATGCTGGAGGGGGATGCCCACCGGGGCCTCCTTTGGGTGACCGACTCCGCAACAGGCGGGCTGATGACCGACCGCGCCTCTGGACTGGGGCAATTCTCTGCCGAGATCTCACAGGTGCGCACAGCCTGGAGCCTTTCCGAGGGAGGGATTACACTCCGGGTGGAGGTGGAGCTGGGAATTGCAGAGGGGGAGGTCCCCTATTCGGAGGCGTTTGCCGCAGAAACAGAGAGGGTGCTTGGCCGGAGGATCGAGAGGGAGTTGGCCACCCTTTGGAGGGAAACGGTAGGGGCGGGAATCGACCTTTTTGACCTGTCCGCCCGGATGCGGAGGGATCTGCCTGCTCTTTGGGAGGCGGAAAAGGACCGCATAGAGGAATATCTTGCAGAATGCAAATCTGAAATCTCGGTAGAATGCCGCATAACTCATTCGGGATTGCGGATCGAATAACAAAACAATACACGGCCGGAATCCTCCGACCGGGAAGGAGAAAATAATGAAGAAAATTCGTGTTGCACAGTTCGGAACGGGAAAAATGTCTGTATACACAATGCGGTATGCGGAGGAGAAGGGGGCAGAGATTGTCCTTGCAATGGATGTTGATCCGGGAAAGATCGGAAAAGATGTGGGGGAGCTGATGGGAGGGGCGCCCCGGGGTGTGACGGTGCAGGATGCCGCCAATGCCGATGCTCTCCTGAAGGAATACCGTCCCGATGTTTGTATTGTTACCACAATGAGCCTGATTCGGGATGTGGAGGAGGCGCTTTTCGTCTGCGCCGGAAACGGGGTTAACGCCATTACCACCTGCGAGGAGGCTTTTTATCCCGGGAACTCCTCCCCCGCCATTACCCGGGAGCTGGACCGGGTGGCAAAGGAACACAACTGCACCGTTTGCGGGTCGGGGTATCAGGATGTTTTTTGGGGAAATTTGATTGCCGTTTTGGCGGGGGCGTCTCATCATATCACCCGGATTGTGGGCAAGTCCAGCTACAACGTGGAGGATTACGGAATTGCCCTTGCCCGGGCCCACGGTGCGGGGTTGACCCTGGAGGAGTTTGAACGGGAGATCGCAGCTGCCGATGAAATTTCGGAGGAAGAACGGAAAAAGATGATCGAGGCGGGGCGGTTCAATCCCTCTTATATGTGGAATGTCAATGGGTGGCTGGCTGAAAAGCTGGGGCTGCATATTACCCGTCAAACGCAGAAATGCATCCCTCAGACCTGTGAAAAGGAGCTTCGCTCCGAAACGCTGGGGATGACCATTCCGGCGGGGAATGCTACCGGAATGTCCGCGGTGGTAACCAGCGAAACGGCAGAGGGAATTGTGATTGAGTCGGAGTGCATTGGAAAGGTCTACGCTCCGGAGGAGTTTGACTGCAACGATTGGACGTTGGAGGGAGAGCCGGAGACCCGGGTGGTCATCAACCGCCCGGCAACGGTGGAGTTGACCTGCGCAACGGTGGTCAACCGTCTTCCCGATGTCATCAACGCTCCGGCGGGATACACCACCACCGACCGTATGCCTGCCAACACCTACCGCCCCCGTTCTTTGGAGGAATATCTGGATTAAAGAAATGCCGGTCAAAGCGCCTGCTGCTTTGGCTGGCGTTTTTGCGTTTTTGCCGCCCCCCTTGCGATTTTGTCCCGGATGTGTTACACTATATATGACAACAAAAACACCGACCGGAACCCGGTCGGGTGGAGGCTTTTTGAAATGATCAACGATGATTTTGTTCCAATGACATTACCCCGGCAGAAAAGCATCGCGCTGATTGCCCACGATAATAAAAAGCAGGAGCTGATCGCCTGGTGCGAGGAGCATAAGCATATTCTGGAGCGGCATTTTCTCTGCGGTACCGGCACCACCGCCAAAATGATCTCAGATAAGACCGGACTGCCCATCCGCGGCTTTAACAGCGGCCCTTTGGGAGGCGACCAGCAGATCGGTGCCCGGATTACTGACGGAAAGATCGATATGGTAATCTTCTTTTCCGATCCCCTTTCGGCCCAGCCCCACGATCCGGATGTCAAGGCCCTGCTTCGGATTGTCCAGGTTTATGATATTCCCATGGCCAATAACCGGGCGACTGCCGATTTCCTTATCAGTTCCCCTCTGATGGAGAAGGAATACACCCATTATATTATCAACTTCTCCAAGAATATTTCGGAGCGCGCCCGCACCCTTTGATCCCTAAAGTAAATCAAACCTTTCCGATTCAAACCCCAAAGGAGGCAAAATTATGGATTCCGCCCTCTCCTATTCCCCCTGCTTCCTTTGCCCCCGTATGTGCGGCGCTCGCCGGGATATGGGAGAGCGGGGTGTTTGCGGGGAGGGGTCTGCCCTTCGAATTGCCCTGACCATGCTCCACCGTTGGGAGGAGCCCTGCATTTCCGGTCCGGGTGGGTCGGGGGCTGTTTTTTTTACCGGATGCACCTTAAAATGCCCCTTTTGTCAGAATATGCGTGTCTCCCGGGGGGAACTGGGGCGGACGGTTTCGGAGGAGGAGTTGGCCGAAATTTTCTGTTCTTTGCAAAGGGAGGGCGCGGATAATATCAATCTTGTTACCCCCACCCATTTTACTCCCCAGATCGTTTCGGTTGTTGCTCTGGCAAAGGAGAAGGGCCTTTCGTTGCCGATCATCTTCAATACCTCGGGGTATGAGCGTCCCCGGACTATTTCCGCCCTGGAAGGTACTGCCGATATATTCCTGACTGATATGAAGTTTCATTCGCCCGAGCTTGCCGCATCTCTTTGCGGAGCGGGAGATTATCCCGCCGTGGCGCTGGAGGCGCTGGAGGAGATGCTCCGGTTGGTGGGAGAGCCGCAGCTTTCGGAAAGCGGAATGCTGCAAAAGGGGGTCGTGGTGCGGATTTTGATCCTGCCGGGATATGTTTCGGATGGAAAAGCCATCCTCCGGACCTTGTTTGAGCGGTTTGGAAACCGCATTCTTTATAGCATTATGAGTCAGTATACTCCTCCCGCAAGGGGGATTCCGGGGCATCCCTCTTTAAGCCGCACCCTTTCCCGCCGGGGATATGATTCGGTGGTGCAGACTGCCCTCTCTTTGGGAATTGAGAATGCCTATATTCAGGGCGGGGCGGCGGCTTCAGAGAGCTTTATTCCCGCCTTCGGAGAGGGGGCGAGGGGATGACCGAGCCGGTGACAGCGGAAAACCGCGGGCTTTTTCTTGCCGCCTGCAAGGGCGCCTATGGTTGCAGGATCGCGGCCCTTTATGCTACCCTCCGCCACCCGGACACTCCCCGTTTCTGGCTGATCCGGGAGGGGGATTTTTTTGGGGCGGCCGCCCTTTCGGGGACGGAGCTGATCCTTTCCTGCGGCGCAGATGCTCCCTGGGATGAGCTTTGGACTCTGATCCGGTATAGCGGCTGCAAAACGGTCTTTGGGCCGGCAGACTTGCTTCGCCGGCTGTTTCCGAGAGGTCGGATTCCGGCGTTGATTGCCTGCCTGCGGGGCGGAATATCCCCCTATTCCTATGAGGAGGCGCCACTGCTCCGCCTGAAGGAAGAGAAGCTGCCCCTCCTCCCGGGAACACAGCCTCCTATCACGGCTGACCCTGACAGCGGAGCGGTCTACCGGCTGTTGACCACCGCCTTTGAGGATCTTTTCCCCGAGGATGAAACGGCATATGTTTACAGCACCTTTTACCGGAAGAAAAGCGGTACCTGCCGGCTTTACGCAATTCTGGAGGATGGAAAACCCATTTCAACCCTTTCGGCCGCCTATATTACCCGGCGGGACGTGATATTCGGTGGGATTGCCACCGCCCAAAATGCCCGAGGCAGGGGGCTTGCCTCCTCGCTGATCCTCCGGGTGGCCAAGCCCTATCTGCGGGAGGGGAAGCGGGTTTGGCTGTTTGCTGCCAATGAGGCCCTCTGCGATTTTTATCTCCCCCTGGGATTTGTTCGCGCGGGGCGGTTTGGCAGAGCGTTTGTGCGATAAAAAAGAAGGATCCCCTGAGCGGTTTGCCCAGGGGATCTGTTTATGTAAGGAAAACTTACTTCACAATGGTTCCGACCGAAGCGGGGGTAGCACCGGCAGCGTTGGACTCATCGGTATCAATATGCATTGCAAGGCCGAATTTCTCGCTGACGCGAACAACAACATCCCCGAAAACAAGGCTTCTGCCCTCCGAGTCGATCTTAACGGAAACGATCTCCTTATCGGCAACGCCGAAGGTCTCAGCATCCGCAGGAGTCATATGGATATGACGCTTCGCAGCGATTACGCCCTCAGTCAGCTCAACCTCACCGCAGGGTCCGACCAGCTTGCAGCCGCCGCTGCCGGCAGTATCACCGGACTCACGGATGGGAGCGGCAACGCCGATGGAACGGGCATCGGTCAGAGAGATCTCAACCTGGGTTGCGGGACGGACAGGCCCGAGGATGGTAACACCCTTCAGCTCACGCTTGGGGCCAACAACGGTAACCCGCTCCTCGCAGGCATACTGGCCAGGCTGGGAAAGGTCCTTTTTGTGGGTCAGGGTCGCACCCTTGCCGAACAGGGTCTCCAGATCCTGCTGGGACAGGTGGATATGACGGGCAGAAGTTTCAACGATAAAAGTAGCCATCTTCAATTCCTCCGAATCTTTTTTGTTTTTACCATTATACACCTCTTACCGACAGAATGCAAGTCCCAATCAGTATTCGGAGGGGGTGTATCGGCACAAAAGATGTTCCCGCTCTGCGGAAAGAAGGGCTGGATCAATCTCGACATAAATGCAAGCTTCACACTTTCCTTGATCATCTAAGGTGATATGATCGAGAGTGCACCGTTCGTTTTCCCAATCAATACAAAATACGTTTCCACAGATCATTTCGTTCCCTCCTGACTGTGTTTAGTATATCATCTTTTTTTAAAAATATCAAGTACACGAAGTAATAATGCGCGAGAATCTCCTATACTGTTATCATCTACACGATGTATTGGCAGGAGGGGTTTGGATGCAGGTAAACGAGGCGGTGTCCCGGAGGATCCATCAGCTTTGCAAGGAGCGGGGACTGACCCAGTATCAGCTGTCAATGAAAAGCGGAGTGCCGCAATCCACCTTGAGCACCATCTGCGGCTGCACCTTTCCCAGCGTAAAGCTCCGGATTATTTATGAGATCTGCGAGGGGCTGGAGATCGGGCTGGGTGACTTCTTCGATTCTCCCCTTTTTGACCGGGAAAACCTTACCGACTGACTGCGAACACGAACAAAAAGCCACCGGCTCTTTTGAGCCAGTGGCTTTTATAGTTGGTTATGTTTGTGACAACTGCACACGCAACCGTTCCGATCTCGACGGTCAGTCGATCTCCACGGCCACTTTCGCATCTGTGCGGGTGGCGGCGGCGCGCATAACGGTCCGGATGGCCTTGGCGATCCGACCCTGTTTGCCGATGACGCGTCCGGTTTCGTCCGGTGCAACGGTGATGTGGTATACAACCACACCTTCTTCGTCCGGCTCGTCCACCTTGATGGCAACAGCGTCTTTCTGCTCCACCAGACCTTCAACGATCGTTTTCAAAAGCTGTTCCATATCACATCGGGCAATCCTGAAAGAGTTTGCCCTTGCCTCCCTTTTTCTGATAAATTGAATTGCTCCGCTCAAAAGGGCGCGAGATCCTGCCAGGAAGAATGTTTCATCCTGGCAGGAAGGCGTGGAAGGAAGAAATTAGTCCTCCTTGCCAGCCTCCTTGAGGAGCTTTTTGACCGTGTCGGTCGGCTGAGCGCCGTTGGCGATCCACTTCGCGGCCTTCTCGGAGTCAACCTTGATGACCGAGGGGTTCTTGGTCGGATCATAGTAACCGATTTCCTCGATGAAGCGACCGTCTCTGGGATATCTGGAGTCAGCCACAACGATGCGGTAGAAGGGAGCCTTCTTTGCGCCCATCCGGCGCAGTCTGATCTTTACTGCCATGTCTTTTTCACCTCCGGTGATATTCTTTATATTTTCTCCGAGGTTCCTCGGGAAAAAGCGATCAGAAGCGGGGCATATTGCGGAGCATCCGCCGACCCTGCTTGGTGCCTAACTGCTTGAACATCTTCTGCATCTGCTCAAACTGCTTCAGCAACCGGTTTACGTCCGAAACCTGCAGACCGCAGCCTGCGGCGATCCGGCGCTTCCGTTTTGCATCAATGATAGAAGGCTTGGTCCGTTCTGCGGGGGTCATAGAGAGGATGATCGCCTCCATATGCACCAGTTGGGATTCGTCAATATCCTCCTCCCGGATCTGGTTGCCGATCCCCGGAAGCATAGAAACAAGACTCTTCATACTCCCCATTTTTTTGATCTGCCGCATCTGCTCCAGCAGATCGTTGAGATCCATCTGGTTTTCCTTGAGCTTTTTGGCCATCTCCTCCGCAGACTTCTGATCTGCCACAGAGCCGGCCTTTTCGATCAAGGTCAAAACATCACCCATTCCCAGAATACGGGAAGCCATCCGGTCAGGATGGAAGGGCTCGATCTCATCCAGTTTCTCACCGGTACCGATGAACTTAATGGGTTTCCCGGTCACGGCACGGACAGAAAGCGCCGCACCGCCTCGGGTATCACCATCCAGCTTGGTCAAAATCACACCGCTGATGCCCAGCGCTTCGTCAAAGGAAGCGGCAACATTCACAGCGTCCTGACCTGTCATCGCGTCCACAACCAGGAGAATCTCCTGGGGGGAAACCTCCCCTTTGAGCTCCTTGAGCTCGTTCATCAGCACTTCGTCAATATGCAGGCGGCCGGCAGTATCCAGAATGATAACATCATTACCGTGATCCTTGGCCTGACGGAGGGCTGCCGCGGCGATCTTGGAGGGTTTTTCCGTTCCCATCTGGAAGACGGGGACACCCACCTGCCCGCCAACGACCTGCAACTGGTCGATGGCCGCGGGGCGGTAAATATCACAGGCTACAAGCATCGGGCGCTTGCCCTGGGATTTGAGAAGCTTTGCCAGCTTGCCGCTATGGGTGGTTTTACCGCTACCCTGCAAGCCGCACATCATAATAATCAGCGGGGGTTTGGAGGGGGAGGCCAACCGACTGCCTTCACTGCCGCCCATCAGCTCGGTCAGCTCGTCATTGACGACTTTGATGACCTGCTGGGCGGGGGTCAGACTGGCAAGCACGTTCTCCCCAACGGCCTTTTCGCTGACCCGGGCAATAAAGTCTTTAGCGACCTTATAGCTGACGTCAGCCTCCAGAAGGGCCATTCGGACCTCCCGCATTGCCTCTTTAATATCCTGTTCAGTCAGTCTTCCCTTTGAGCGAAGCCGCTTAAAGGCGGCGGAAAGCTTTTCGGAAAGTCCTTCAAATGCCAAAGGGAATCAACTCCTTTTTTCAAAAAACTGATGGGAAGCTTATTCCCCAAGCTGATCTGCCAGCTGAACGATCCGGGCGATCCGTTTATCGATCTGCTCATGACCGCCGTACCGATCGGAGAGGGCGGCAACCTCATTGGCGAGGGTTTTGATTTCGGCAATCGCTTCCACGTTTGCGGAGAAGCGCTTCCGGAAGCCGAGCTTTTCCTCCATCTCCAGAAGAGCGGCTTCTCCCCGCTTAATGCTATCCCGAACACCTTGGCGGGAGATATTTTGATGCTCGCTGATCTCCGCCAGGGAAAGATCTTCATTATAGTAAAGGTAGAGGGCTTCTTCCTGTTTTTCGGTGAGCATTCCGCCGTAAAAATCCAGAAGGACAGAGATTTCCAAGTCTTTGCCGACCATCGCGCTACCTCCTATAATATCTGTAAAGAAGATTCCTTTACAGATTATACTAAACTTTTGAAGCTTTGTCAAGGGGGAATGCAAAAAACCTTTGATTTTTTGCAAAAAAAGAAGGAGATGGAAAAATCCATCTCCTTCCCGCAGGGGAACAGATCAATAATAGTAAGGATCGTTATAAGCGCCCATGCCGGCATCCATACCGGACTCAAAGCCAGCCATCATTCCGCCCAGAGCACCGAATGCACCCAGGAGCACAAAGGCAATCACGGCAAGAGCAGAAATAATGATACCAACGATATTGAGAATCTTGGCGGCCTTGAGCTTCTTAGCCGCATCCTCATCCGTCTTGGAGCCCTTGGCAACGATGGTCAGAATCAGCGCAATCACACCGAAAATGAACCCGCCGCAGGTGCAGCAGCCCAGGACGATGTTGATGATGGAAAAGACCAGCTGACCGGTAGCCAGCTTCCGGGGGCCGGAGGTCTCGGGAACCTCTGCGTAAGTATACTCGGGGGTGGGGACATACTGGTAAGCAGGCTCCTGATACTGGGGAGCTGCCTGGGGCTCCTCAACCTGAGGAGCAGCGGGCTGGGCAGCAGTTGCCGAGCCGCAGTTGGTGCAGAAGGCCGCGCCTTCGGGAAGTTCTTTTCCGCAGTTGGTGCAGAATGCCATAGTGGAAAACCCTCTTTCTTTTTAATTTTGATGCAGTTAGATCTGGGATATGGAAAAGCCGACAGCAATGAGATACACAAGCAGAACCACACCCATACTTGCAAAGCCAATCACTGTGGGCAAAACGCCATAATTCAAAGCGCCTTTTTCTGCAGGTTACATATCCATTCCCAAGCCGAGGATAGTAAGGAGGAAGGACAGGCCGTTCAGTCCCAGGGTAAGGATAAGGCCCACGACGGTGACGATGATACCGATGATATTGAGGATTTTTGCGATCTTGAGCTTCTTGGCCGCATCCTCATCGGTCTGCGCGTTCTTGGCAACGATGGTCAGGATCAGAGAGATCACACCGAAGATGAAACCGCCGCAGGAGCAGCAACCCAGAACGATATTGATGATGGAAAAGACCAGCTGACCGGTGGCCAGCTTCCGGGGAGCGGGAGTCTCAACCGCCGCTTCAGCAGCATCCTCAACGGGAACTGCCTCCAGAACGACCTCAGCCGCAGGAGCAGCCTCAACCGCCGCACCGCACTGGGTGCAGATATCAGAGCCTTCTTCAATGGGGGAACCGCAGGAAGTGCAGAGTGCCATAATAAAAATCTCCTTTATAATAAATTTAAATGGATTACATTCCGCTGAGGAGGCCCATAATCATTGCAAAGCCGCCAAACAGCATATAGAGGATGCTGACGATCAAGCCAATGGAAATACCGATGATTGCAATGATATTCAGGATCTTTGCAATATGGAGCTTTTTATCCGAGTCGGCATCGGTAGCGGCGCTTTTTGCCATAATGGTCATAATCAGGGCGATGATACCCAGGATTCCGCCCAGGCCACAGCAGCCCAGAACGATATTGATGATGGAAAAGACCAGCTGACCGGTGGCAAGCTGACGGGGAGCCTCCGCAACAACGGGAGTTGCCTGGAGAGAGGCACCGCACTGGGTGCAGAAAGCGGTGTTATCGGCATTCTGAGTGCCGCAGGAATTGCAAATAGCCATAATAATATACTTCCTTTCTGAAATAAAATTACATTTGTCCGAGCATAGAAACAATTACGGTGAAGCCTCCGAAGGCCAGGTAGAGGATCGCAAACATCGTGCCGATCAGGCAGGCGACCAGTGCAACGATATTCAGAATCTTTGCAACGCGCAGCTTCTTTTCGGCATCTTCATCGGTGGCGGCATTTTTGGCAACGATGGTCATAATAAGAGCAATAATGCCCATAATGCCATTGAGGCTGCAGCAACCGAGAACGATATTGATGATGGAAAAGACCAGCTGACCGGTGGCAAGCTGGCGGGGAGTCTCCGCAACAACGGGAGTTGCCTGGAGAGAGGCACCGCACTGGGTGCAGAAAAGGGTATTATCGGCATTCTGAGCGCCGCAGGAGTTGCAAAGAGCCATTTTCGGTTCCTTCCTTTCTCAAACAGGGGGACGTTACATCATCATACCTTCACTCAACAGAGCGAGGATCATAGTAAAGCCGCCGAATGCCAGATAGAGAATGCTGCCGATGGCACTGAGAATCAACAGAACAAGGGCGATGATATTGAGGACCTTGGCAACCTTGAGTTTTTTGGCTTCGTCCTCATCGGTCTGGGCGTTTTTCGCAACGATGGTCATAATCAAAGCGATAATGCCCAAAATGCCATTGAGACTGCAGCAGCCGAGGACGATATTGATGATGGAGAAGACTAACTGACCGGTAGCCAGCGGACGGGGATTGGTGCTGGATGACATAAAAAATTCCTTCTTTCTAAAATATATCCTGGAAATCGGCATTGGCCGAACCAAAATCATTAACAGTAAAAGTATACAAGATGAATGATTCCTTGTCAAGTGAAAAGGGGGTGAAAAGGGGAGAGAATCCGCCCAATCAGCCATTCCGCTTGGTGTATAAATATTCGGTGACCGCCTTACTCCGGAACAAAAGCACCGAGCTGACAATGCAAAAAGCCATATCTATCACCAGAAGAAGGGCGAAGAGAACTCCCATCATAGGGTTGGCAGAAAAATCTACCCCGCCCAGCAAAACAAAAAGGTCTCCCAAGGCGCTGAGCGCGGCACCCACCGCAAAAAGATACCGCACCCAGGAAAAGCCGCTGAGGAGGGCAGCGGAGAGGGCAATCTGAATCAGCAGAGACAAAAGCTCCGAATCCACCAGAAAGCCCAGAAGGGCAACGAAAAGGTTTGCCACCGTGACTACGATCACGATGATCTTTCCCCTCTGAAAAAGCTCCTGCCGGCGGATGGAATCCTCCGCCAGGAATTGATTGATTTCCGCTTCAGAGCGGGTTGTTTCTTCCCAGGCCACTTCCTATTCCTCCTCTTCCTGTTCGGCGCGGAAGGGCGCAGGGAAGGAGCCCTCCAGCTGGGATAACCCTTTGACCAAAGCGTGCATCTGCTCCCGCAGACGGAAAATGCAGTCGTCCACCTGGGCAACTCCCCGGACAACGTCCTCCGCCAAAGCCCGGCAGGAGGGGGCGCCGCAGCTGCCGCAGTCAAGCCCGGGAAGAGTCTTGTCGATATTATCCAGAATGGCCATTTTGGTGATCGCCTCGCTGACGCCGTCCGCGATCTTCAGAACCGGCTCATACTGGATCTCCTGATCCCATTGGAACTCCTCAGGAATCTCTTCTCCCAGATGATTCCGGGCAACGGGAAGGTATTTCCGAAGGTTTTTCAGCCGGGTTTTGGCAACATAGGGGTTTTCTACCGTCAAAACGCCGCCAACACATCCGCCGGTGCAGGCATTCAGCTCAATAAACTCCAGCTCGGGGAATTTTTCGTCCTCCAGGTCCTCTAAAACCTTGATGACATTTTCAATTCCGTCCGCCGCCAGGTATTGCTCGGTCAGGGTGCCGGAGGCCTCGCCGCCGCTGCCGCCCCAGCTCAGGCCGATCCGTCCCGTTTCGGTCATTTCGCCGGGATCATTTGCCGCCAGCTTCATCAAGGGAAGGAGGCGGGGGTAGATCTCTTTAATGGCGATCACGCAGTCTACTTCGCTCTTTTCATTGCCCAGAGGCATTTTGACAGCGGTGACCTTTGCGGCGCAGGGGGAGATGAAAACGATTCCGATTTGATCGGGGGGAAGCCCCGTTTTCTTCACAGCCTCTGCCCGGGCCATCCGTGCGGCAACCTCAATGGGAGCATTGAGGGGGAGAAGATACTCCAAAAGATTGGGGAAACGCACCCGAATAAGCCGAACCACCGCCGGGCAGGCCGAGCTGATGACCGGGCGCCGGGGATTTTTTTGCATAAAGGAGCGGGTTGCATCCGAAACCAGCTCCGCCGCCTTGGACACCTCAAAAACATCGTCAAAACCCAAGCTCAGCAGAGCCTTCAGAACGATATTCAGATCATCCAGGTTATGAAACTGCCCAAACAGGGCGGGGGCGGGAAGTGCAACCTTATATTTAAAGGAATCTATGGAGGAAAGGGGATCATAGATGGGCTGCTTTGCGTGATGCGGGCAGACGCGAATACATTCTCCGCAGTCAATGCACCGCTCGGTGAGGATCTGAGCCTTTCCGTTCCGCACACGGATCGCCTCGGTGGGACACCGCTTGATGCAGTTGATGCAGCCCTTGCATTTATCCCGTTCCAGGGTAACTGAGTGAAAGAAGCTACTGCTCATTGGAGAGTCCTGCCTTTCTGGAAATCAAAGGATCAGAGGTTGACCACCATTGTCACGGTGGTGCCGACCCCCAGCTCTGTCTGAATTTCCATACTGTCGGTATATTTTTTCATATTGGGAAGGCCCATACCCGCGCCGAAGCCCAGAGAACGGACATCGTCCGAGGCGGTGGAAAATCCTTCCTGCATTGCTTTTTCAATGTCAGGGATCCCGGGACCTTTATCCTTGAGGATCATTTTAATCTGGTTATTGTCAATCTCAATATCGATCACGCCGCCGTCCGCATGGATGACCATATTGATCTCTCCCTCAAAAAGGGCGATGGCGACCTTCCGGACAGCCTCGGGGTTGATTCCCAGCTGCTTGAGGGTGCGCTTGACACCGTAGGAGGCTTCGCCGGCGCGGGTGAAATCCTCGCCGTCAACGTCGAAATGGAGGGCGATAACATCACTCATTTCTTTTGACACCCTCCCCGCAAGCCATTTTCATAGAGGAGACCGCAGGCGGTGAACATCCGGTAGCCGGTTTTGATCAGAACGATATTCCGTTCCTGCGCCAGCTCAATAATATCCTCTCCCGGCTCCTTGCCCCGGACGAAGACGATGCAAACCATATCCATCATATCCGCTGTGCGGACGACCTGGGGATTGACCAGCCCGGTCAGCAGCACCGACTGATCCTTGACAAACGCCAGCACATCACTCATCATATCCGATCCGCAGGCGGTATGAATCTCACGGTCCAGATCTTCTCCGCTGATCAGATCTGCGTCAAGAATGGAAATAATATCTTTGACTGTCATTTCAATTTCCTCCATTTGATAGTGGATTTTGATTTATCCCAAGCCGGATTCCCGGCGGTTATACAGTAGGCTTTGGAGCAACATAGCTCCGGTCAAAGGTAATCACGGCGAAAAGAAGGGGATCCCGCGATTTCAGTCCCGCGCCGATCAGACCGGAGAGCTCTTTATCGGTCAGGGCGAACCGATGAGGGACGCAAACATCAAAAACGAGGTTGGTATGGGTCTGGCCGAAGACTACCCGGAAATCGTGGATGCTCAACTGATGGGAGATCCCTGCAACGATTTCGGCAGTCATATTCTTCAGACGGGTGACCTCTTCATTATCGGTAATGACCGGGTCCAGATGAATCACGAGATTGAGCCCCATCTCTTTTTTGCAGTCCATCTCAATTTGGTCAATGATGTCATGGCTTTCCAGAATATCCTGGGCGGCAGGGACCTCTACGTGAACAGAAGCGAAGCACCGCTCGGGACCGTAATCATGGACGGTCAGATCGTGCAGTCCAATGACGCCTTCGTAGCTGAGGATCTTCTGCTCCAGCTGGGAAACCAGCTCTCCCGAAGGAGCGGCTCCCAGGAGGGGGTTGGCGGTATCAATGGCCATTCGGATCCCCGAGACGAGAATCAGCGCGGCAACCGCCAAACCAACATATCCATCCAGTTCAAACCCGGTCAAGCGGCTGACAAGCAGGGTGACCAGAACCGCGGCAGTGGAGATGACATCGTTAAAGCTATCCGAAGCGGCGGCCGCCAGGGTCAGTGAGGAGATCTTCTTCCCCATCTTCCGGTTAAAAAGACCCAGCCAAAGCTTGATGAGGATGGAGAGGATCAGGATGGCAACGGTGATGAGGCTGAACTGGGATTTTTCAGGGGAAAAGATCTTTTCCAAAGAGGAAACCCCAAGCTCAAAACCCAGAAAAAGAATCAGAAAAGAGATAATAAACCCGGTAATATATTCCATCCGGGCGTGGCCGAAGGGGTGCTTTTCATCCGCAGGCTTGCCCGAGAGCTTAAAACCCACCAGAGTCAGCAGGGAGGTTCCGGCATCCGAAAGGTTATTGACACCGTCCGCCAGAACAGAAATGCTCCCAAAAAGCCATCCGGCGCAGATTTTCATTCCGCAGAGCAGGAGGTTCGCAAGAATCCCCACGCTCCCCGCCAGCTTGCCGTATTTTTCCCGAACAGCGGGGTCGGTCGTTTGTTCTCCGTTCCGGATAAAGATCCGAATCAGCAGGTTGGTCATAGTAAATTCCTCTTTTTAAAAGCCCAGACTTTCTCCACAGAGAAGGAGGGTGATCCGCCCCTTGATCCGTTGCTTTCCGGTGAAAAGATAAGTGCAGCAGATCCGGGCAGGACTGTCACAGCCGTCCGTCATCGAGGGGTTTTCTTTGTTAAGGGAAACGCACTGGCCCATCTTTGCACAGTATGTATCGCAGGAAAGACGGCGGCAGTTTTTGGGGGCGGCAACCGTCTTGACCCGGCGGATGGCCTCCTCAGCTGTGGGCACCAGTTTATTGATCCCCACCACAAGGATCACCCGTCCGGGACCGTTGGCCAGGGCAGAGACCCGATTGGCAAAGCCATCCACGTTATAAAGGGTGCCGTCCTCAATCAGGGCGTTGGTGCTGCACAGATAAAAATCAGCCGAATGGCCTGCCGCAGTGACCCGGTCTCTTTCCTCTGGGGAAAGTCCGGGGGCGCTCCGGTCAAGGAACTGATATTTCCCGCTCCGGAGCAGCTCCAGCACACCGCACTCCTTGAGGGATTCCGAGCCGCCGCAGGCGCAGCTACAGCCCTCGGGCAGAAGCTCCCTGACCCGGGCCAACACCTCTTCTTTGGTGGCAAAGAACTGGGCATCCATGTTATTTTTCTGCAGGTTTTGCAAAACCTTGGCAACAGTCTCGGTCATAATGAAAGCACCTCGCTTGGAATTTTACCGTTATTCGGCCAGAATGGCCGCCTCGGCCTTCTTCAGCTCCTGCCGAATGGCAATATGCTGGGGACAAAGCGTTTCGCATTTGCCGCAGTCCTTGCAAAGAGAAGCCTTGCCGCTCATTTCGGCATAAGCCGCGGCAATCTCCTCTTTTTTATGGATCGCGGTATTATTATATGCGGCAAAGACCTCCGGAATATCCACTCCGAAGGGGCAGGGCATACAGTATTTGCATTTGGTGCAGGGGACGAATGCCATCGTGTCAAAGGCTTTTTTTGCGGCGACAAAGGCCTTCTTTTCTTCATCGGAAAGGCAACCGATCCGGGAATGTTCCGCGGTGACGAGGTTTTGCTCCAGCTGCTCCTCCGAGCTCATTCCCGACAGCAGGAGGGAGACCTCCGGCATATCCCACAGATAGTTGAGGGCCCATTCCACCGGGGTTTTTCCCTGGGGCAGGCAGGCCTTCGCAACGGGAGGAGGATCGGCAAGACGGCCGCCCAGAAGGGGCTCCATAATGATCACGCCCATTCCTTTTTTGGCGGCGTGATACAGGCCGTTGAGGCCCTGCTGATGGTCGGTGTTTATGTAATTGAGCTGGATCTGGCAGAAGTCCCAGTCGTACCCGTCACAGATGGGGTAGAAGGCTTCCTCGGTATCGTGGAAGGAGAAGCCCACATACCGGATCTTACCCTCCTTTTTCAGTTGGGTCAGTTTATCCAGAAAACCGAATTTCAGCACAACGTTTTCCCAGGTGTTCAAAGAAAGGGTATGAAGAAGGTAAAAGTCAATGTAATCTGTTTCCAGGCGGGCAAGCTGCTCGGCAAAGATCCGCTCAAAATCTTCCTCCTGCTCGATCATATAGCAGGGCATTTTGGTGGCGATAAAAACCTTCTCACGGATGCCCCGGAGTGCCTCCCCCACCAGGCCCTCGCTCTGGCCGCGGTGGTAGCCGTAAGCTGTGTCAAAATAGTTGATGCCGGCCTCGTAAGCGCGGCGGATCAGGGCAATGGCCCGGGCCCGATCGGGGTTCCCTTCCGCATCGGTGGGGAAACGCATACAGCCGTAGCCCAGCGCGGAGACCTTTTCAGGAACTTTTCCAAAGGAACGGTATTGCATAAAGAAACCTCCTTTTTTTTCATAGGGAGAACGCTCCGGGAAGAAAAAACTCCCCGGAGGAAAAATCAAATGGTCTGAAGCCGGATCTCGCCCTCCTGGGCGGTGACCTTCAGGATGGCAGGAGGATCGGCGTACCGCTCTACCAGCAGCTCTGCAATGGGATCCTCCACCTCCCGGCGGATGACCCGGCGGAGCTCCCGGGCCCCCTGACTGCCCTTCCCGATCTTTTGGGCAAGCAGAGTGGCTGCCTCGGGAGAGTAGCCGAAGGAGATTCCCTTCTCCTCCATAGGTGCCTTCAGCTCATCCAGCATCAGGCAGGCGATCTTTGCGTAGCTTTCCTCCGAAAGAGGCTGGAAGTGGACGATCTCATCCACCCGGCTCAAAAATTCAGGCCGGAGAAAATCCCGCAGAGCCTTCATTGCCTTTTCGGTGCTGATCTCCCCGGCGGATTTGGCAAAGCCCATCCCAGAATCCCGGAACTGGGAGCCGGCGTTGGAGGTCATTACAATAACGGTATTTTCAAAGGAGACTGTCCGCCCGTGGGCATCGGTGACCTTGCCTTCATCCATAATCTGCAGGAGAATATTCAAAACGTCGGGGTGGGCCTTTTCAATCTCATCAAAAAGAACGACGGAATAAGGCTTCCGGCGGACCTTTTCGGTCAGCTGACCGGCCTCGTCATACCCCACGTAGCCCGGAGGGGCGCCGATGATCCGGGAGACCGAGTGCTTTTCCATAAACTCGGACATATCCAGCCGGATCAGGGGGTCGGTATCATCAAAAAGCTCTTTGGCAAGGACCTTGACCAGCTCTGTTTTTCCCACGCCGGTAGGGCCGACGAAAAGGAAGGTTGCAGGCCGTCTCCGGGCGGAGATCTGCGCCCGGCTTCGCTTGATGGCGGCCGAAACCACCGCTACTGCTTCGTCCTGCCCGATGATATGGGTCTTCAGGATCTGGTCCAGTCCGGCAACCCGCTTCAGCTCCAGCTCCTGGATCCGGGAGGCGGGGATTCCCGTCCAAAGCTCGACAACGGCGGCAAGATCCTCCTCCGTTACCCGGGCACCAAAGGCGGCAGGACGGCGGGCTTCATTTTCCTCGGTCAGCCGGAGAATATCCGACCGGACGATGGCCAACCGCTCGAAATCCGTTCCCTCCGCGTTGGCGGTCAGATCGGTCTCCTCCTTCTTTAGCCCATCCAAAAGCTGTTGTGTTTTATAAAAATCAGTCAGAGCAACATTCTTTAAGCTGGCGGCGGCACAGGCCTCATCCAGCAGGTCAATGGCTTTATCGGGAAGGAAGCGGTCGGTGATATACCGCTCCGACAAAACGGCCGCAAGCCGCGCCACGGCAGGGCTGACCTGAACGTTATGAAAGCTCTCGTAATACTCCTTGATCCCCATCAGGACCTCGACCGTTTCCTCAATGGTCGGCTCCTTGACGGTAACCGGCTGGAACCGGCGCTCCAGGGCAGAGTCCTTCTCAATATACTTGCGGTATTCGGCAAAGGTGGTGGCACCGATGACCTGAATCTCTCCCCGGGAGAGGGCTGGCTTAAGGATATTGGCGGCGCTCATAGAGCCCTCCGAATCCCCGGCACCCACAAGGTTATGCACCTCATCAATAAAGAGGATGATATTTCCGGCCTGGCGAACCTCGTCTACCAATCCCTTGATCCGGGCTTCAAACTGCCCGCGGAACTGGGTGCCTGCCACCAGGGCGGTCAGATCCAGCAGGAAAAGCTCCTTGCCCATCAGCTTGGGGGGAACGTTTCCGTCACAGATCCGGAGGGCGATCCCCTCGGCAACTGCCGTTTTTCCAACGCCCGGCTCGCCGATGAGGCAGGGATTATTCTTGGTCCGGCGGCTGAGGATCTGAATGACCCGGTAGATCTCCCGGTCCCGCCCAATGATCCGATCCAGCTTGCCTTCGGCGGCTTTTTTGGTCAGATCGGTGCAGTAGCTTTCCAGGAATTTGCGCTTGGGGGCCTTATCCTTCTCCCCCTTTTTCTTTTTTGAATCGGCGGGGGTGTCTGCCGGGGCTCCCTCACCGCCGGGACCCTTGGAGAAAAGTCCCTGCAGGAAGGGGAAGGTATTGGCCATCCCCTCGGCATCGGCAAGACCGTCCTCCCCGATCATGGGAGAAAGCTGGTCTGCCATGGACTCCAGATCGTCATCACTGATCCCCATCTGCTGCATAATATCGTCCACCGGCTTGAGTCCAAGCTCCCGGGCGCACTGCAGACAGAGTCCCTCGTTAATGGTTTTATCTCCTTCGGTGCGGGTCACAAACACCACCGCAAGCCGTTTTTTGCATCTGACACAGGTCATCAATCCGCGACATTCCCTTCTTCCGGTACTGCCTTTTTGTCACCCTTTCGGAAAAGCATGACAAAGACCGGGATATACATAATAAGTGCAAACACCATCACAGCGATAATAATTACGTCGGTAGCGATCAGGAACCAGGGCGGAACGGTGGAGGAAACAACGATGGCAAACATCAGAATATAGAAGATGGTGGTGGCAACCTTGCCGTACCACCGGGAGCCGTCCAGTTTGACCTTCTTATGGAAAAGGACGAGACCGCCGGCCATCATTGTCAGCTCCTTGAGCACCATCACGATCACCAGAACGATCAGCTCCGGATACCGAATCCAAAGCGCCACGCAGACGGAAACCTGGGTGACTTTATCCGCAATGGGGTCCAGAACCTTGCCCAGTTGGGTAATCATATTATACTTCCGGGCGATGATGCCATCCAGCATATCGGTCAGGCCCGAGAGGGCGAGAACGACCGCCGAAACAATAAACCAGGGCTGCTCCTCCGCCGTCAGATAGATCCACAAAAATACCGGGATGAGGATCAGTCTAAGGATCGAGAGAAGATTCGGCACCTTAAAAATATCCTGCTTCCAAAAATCCTTTTTCATTTCCGTCTGTTACTTCCTTTCGATGATAAACCCGATGTCACCGGGGAAAATAATACTGCTTCAGATCATACCTGCAAGCAAGCCGACCGGGTCAACCAGCCCCGCCAGCCGGAACAGGTAAGAGGCCTCCAGCACCTCCCGGGTCAGATAGGGGATGGCATAGTTGGTCATTCCCGAGATCCAGCTGACCAGGATGGCAAACAGCAGAAGGTAGAAGACACCCTCCACCAGTCCTAAAACCGCACCCAACACCTGGTTGAGCTTTCCCAGCACCGGAAGCTTATTGACCGACGAGAGCTTCTTGACCAGTACCGCTACCAGAATCAGGATCAGACCGCAGAGGAGGATGAATAAGCACCCCTTCACCAGGGAAAGAACCGCCGGGGCGATCAGCTCCAGCAGGGCCCCGTGAAGGTCACCGGTTAGGGCAGCGGCCTGCTGGGAAAGGGACATTCCGCTTGCGGCGGTAATGAGGTTTAGGAGGACCGCAGGGAGAGAGGCCTCCAGCTGGGCGGCAGTCTCGGTGATATTGCCGTGCTCTGCAATGAGGGATGCAACCAGATCACTCAGGGGTTGGCGAAGGAGGGAATCGTAAAGAACAGGGGTCAGGGCGGCACTCAAAAGCCAGCCTCCCACAACGGCAATCAGAAGCCCGCAGGCGCGGACCACCGTTTTGACAAAACCGTCACTCCGGCCCTTTAGGGCAAGGATGACAAGGACCGCCAGGGCAATCAGGTCAATGACCAGCCATAAATACGCCTCCACCTACACCAATCCTTTCCCGGATATGATATCTCACATTACATTATAACATATTCCTCCCCGCAACTCAATCCTTTTTTTGCGGGAGGGGAAGATTTCCGGGCGGGAAATTTGCAAAAATCCACCCCGAGGACTTGAATATATTTCCAGAATGAGATATAATATAATAGATTAGCGCTGTGGACGAGCTCTCTGAGCGTTATTCTGTCCGGAGAGGCGCATCTTATCATTCCGAAAGGAGAACCGACTATGAATTATTCTCATGAAGTAGAGAGAATGTGTCCGCTGGCAAAGGGCCCCAAGCACGGTCCTGCGCCGATCCCCGAAGAGGGAAGATGGGTCAAAGCCTATGAGGTCACCGATGTTTCGGGACTTTCTCACGGTGTGGGCTGGTGCGCTCCCCAGCAGGGCACCTGCAAGCTGACCCTGAACGTAAAAAAAGGTATCATTGAAGAGGCAATGGTTGAGACTCTGGGCTGCTCCGGTATGACCCACTCCGCCGCGATGGCCGCCGAGATCCTTCCCGGCAAGACCATCCTTGAGGCGCTCAATACCGACCTCGTTTGCGATGCGATCAACGTTGCGATGCGGGAGATCTTCCTCCAGCTGGTTTACGGCCGCACCCAGACCGCTTTCTCTGAGGATGGCCTCCCTGTGGGTGCCGCTCTGGAGGATCTGGGCAAGGGTCTGCGTTCCCAGGTGGGAACCATGTTCAGCACCAAGGATAAGGGCGTTCGCTATCTGGAGATGGCCGAGGGCTACGTGCTGAGCATTGCTGTTGATGAAAATAACGAAGTGATCGGCTATAAGTTTGTCCGGCTCGGAAAGATGCTGGAGGATATCCGTCACGGTGTGGAGCCCGGTGCTGCTTACGAGAAGAACATCGGCACCTACGGCCGCTATGAGGATGCCGTCAAGTATATCGATCCCAGAGAAGAATAATTGGAGGTGGAAAGAATGGCACAGTTTGAGAGCAAAGAAAGAAGAATGCCGAAAATTGAGGCATGTCTTGCCGAGTATGGCATGAAATCTCTGGAAGAAGCCCGTGACCTTTGTCTTTCCAAAGGGATCAACGTGGAAGAGATCGTTAAGGGCGTTCAGCCCATCGCTTTTGAGAATGCCGTTTGGGCTTATACCCTGGGCACTGCCGTTGCTCTGAAGAAGGGCACCGTTAAGGCGGCTGACGCTGCCGAGGATATCGGCATCGGCCTTGAGGCATTCTGCATCCCCGGTTCTGTTGCGGAGCAGAGAAATGTTGGCCGTGGCCACGGGAACCTCGCCGCAATGCTCCTCCGGGAGGATACTGACTGCTTCTGCTTCCTGGCCGGACACGAGTCCTTCGCCGCCGCAGAGGGCGCCATCGGTATTGCCCGTACTGCAAACAAAGCCCGCAAAAAGCCCCTCCGCGTTATCCTCAACGGCCTGGGCAAGGATGCGGCTTATATCATCTCCCGGATCAACGGCTTTACCTACGTTGAGACCGATTTCGATTTCTC
This sequence comes from Oscillospiraceae bacterium, assembly GCA_017466885.1. Lineage (GTDB taxonomy): Bacteria > Bacillota > Clostridia > Oscillospirales > Ruminococcaceae > RGIG4130. The sequence goes on along the minus strand of JAFTTH010000002.1, from coordinate 124,096 downwards.
CACCGGAGAGCTGAAGGTTGTCCGTGAGGTTGCATTCTCCAAGGGCGAGAAGGCCGCTGTTAAGGTTTACGGCGCCAACGACGTTCTGGAAGGTGTTGCCATTATGCGGCACGAGAAGGTTGACGTTTCCATCACCGGTAACTCCACCAACCCCACCCGCTTCCAGCACCTGGTTGCCGGCACCTATAAGAAATGGTGCGGCGAGAACGACCGGAAGTACTTCTCCGTTGCCTCCGGCGGCGGTACCGGCCGTACCCTCCATCCCGATAACGTTGCCGCCGGTCCTGCTTCTTACGGCTTGACCGACTCTATGGGCCGTATGCACGGGGATGCCCAGTTTGCCGGTTCCTCCTCCGTTCCCGCTCACGTTGAGATGATGGGACTTATCGGTGCTGGTAACAACCCTATGGTTGGTATGACCGTTGCTTGCGCTGTTGCTGTTGAGGTTGCCAGCAAGTAACCCTTTGTTTATAAGGGTTTTCAGACTTTTCAAAGTTTGAAGAAACGCAAAATATCATAAAAAATTCATTGGACACATCATTTTGAGGTTTACCCTCATGATGTGTCCAATCTTTTTTGCGAGGTTTTATGATGAAAAGGCTGAAAATGACCGCAACAGAAACCATCACTTTTGAGGAAGGTTGTAATAAGTATCTTGACAATTGTAGGCAGAGAAATCTGAGGGAGGACACAAAAAACTCTACAAGCAGAGTTATTCTCTATTCTGTAAATATTTCAATCCTAAGATGCCACTAGAGCAATTTAACAGTATGATGTATAACAACTATGTTATTTACCTTTACGTCGGGCTTCGAGCACTGCATTGATCCACCCCGAAAATGTTTTGCCTTGGGTTAACACGCTCGCCTATTGCCCTGTCAGTAAATATGTGTTACAATAAACGCAAATATATACAGGAGAGTTCATAATGATAACTTCAATCGACTCCAATAATCTTCCTCAAGCGGTAATTTATATTAATTCCAGAATATTCAAATTCCAACAATCTAAAAGGGCTTATAAAATTGCCGTTTTGATCTGGGCAACAATATTTTTTCCCCTTTTCTGTATATTTACCTATGGTGCGACCGAAAGCTTTATATTTAAAGGACACCCCGAAATCGAAATTCCTGTTCTTTCAAGTATATGGCATTGGTTTTATAATTTGATCTTGCCCGTTGTCGATTTGGCTGTATGGTATTGGTTTGCGGCATTGGTCGTTATCCATGTTTGCTTTTTACCTTTAATCGTAGGCTTGATCGTCAAATTGGTCGTATCTAAAAAATATTCTCCCGACGTTTCCGAGCTGACACTCGATACAAACAACAAACCGAATCCCAGAACGCTTTCAAAAAAAGCAAAAGCATTCGAATACCCCCGGTTTGCTGTCGGCGCCTTTAAATTCTGTCTTGCGTTTGATATTGCTTACGTGATTGGAATAATCGGGTGCTTCCTTTACATGAATTGGAGCGCTTTAGCAGCCGCAGGCTCCAACCCGATTTGGATTCTTATCTTGAAAATTTTAGTGGGCATTCTTATCCTGACAATTGCTTTTTTCGCATTTTGGGGCTTGATGGCGTTATCTTATCGGATATGCACGGCACTCGTTACTATTAAGTCAGACAGTGACTTTGTTGCGGCTTGCGCAGGGTATGTTGTTGAGTGCGACATAATTGAGAGAAGCCGTAGCGTGTCAAGTGAATTTGATATAGGGAAATATAACAAGCGAATGGGTATATCTCTTAATAGCACGCCGCAGCCTAACACCTCCGTTCAGAGCACAAATCCCGCTCAGACAAGCTTTAATCACAGCAGTCCTACCTCAACACCTTACGTTTCTTTCGAAGAAAAGGTTGCCGCTGAAAACGCATATTATTCGGGTAAATTGAGCAACGAGGAATTAAACAAGATCATAACATCATATTGGGAGCATCATACCAACGACGATGATTGGCCTGACGTCGGGGACGGCTGATTTCAAGACCTAATCATTTCACGCAACCCAAAAGAAAATCGGTCATTTCAGACCGATATTTAAGGCTCCCGAATCTCGGTTCGGGAGCCTTTTTAGTTTATTTTTTCTTTATAATTTCTTTACCAAAAAATCCACCAACTGCACCAATCGCAAGAGCACCAATGCCTACAACGATAAGCCACCACCAAGCAACACCATTATTTGTCTTTGCGGTATCATCCATTTGTGTATTCGCGGTAGTATCATCGGGTTGAGTAGCATCGGGGGTTGTTGTATCCTCAGGTAATTCCTCTACTGAACCATCGTGTGCCGCTGCTCGCTTTGCGATAATGGTATACTCTTTTTTGCCGCCGTTCTCGGCGGTGCAAATTACCTTAATAGGATTATCCTGACCGGCCACGAGAGTATCACCACCAACGACTACAACAGAAGCTTTACTATCAGCCGCAGAACCGCTTATCTTAACGCTCGTAGTTTCATACGGCAACCAAATAACATACTGTGTAGTATCTGCATTAAATCCGGGCGAAAGCAAGAAACCTTCTACCGTTATTGCTGACAGATTATTGTTGCCACTTGCCTTGTAGTTTGGATCCTGCGCTCTCTTAACGGAAATCGTATAGGTTTTCTTAGCTCCGTTTTCAGCAGTAACAGTCACGGTAACCTTAGTAGTTCCGTTAGGTGTAAGAGTCGGACTATTGATAGAAACCTTTGCTTTACCATCTGCCGCAGTTGCCGAAACGTTCAATTTAGAGATTTCAAAAGGCACGCTTGCAGTATAGCTTGTTGTGCCTGCTGAGAAGGCGGGTGAAATAGTCGCATTGCTAACCGTTAAACTGGCAAGATTGTTATCGGTAGCAAGCGGCGCTGCTACTGTTGTAGAATATGTAACCGTACCTACCGAAGCGTCTGCACTACCGTCAGAAGCAGTAACGCCCGTATAAGATATTTTAATATTCGTTCCCGCCGCCACCGAATTTACCTTAAATGTAACAGTAAACAAGGTTTTGCTGCTGTTTATAGGATTACTCAAGTTATTATCATAAGCAACAAAGTTGTTTCCGTTAAACTCAACTGCCCAAGGTGAGCCAATTTTCTGAGAAGTCCCCGACAACGTAACCTGACTGCTATCATAGGAAAGCGTTCCCGAAGCACCGAAAATGCCACTACCTTTAAGATTAAAACTAAGTGTAATGGTATCGCCGGCACGAACGGTACCAGGACCTGTCAAACTTGCACTTGCACTTGCGGCAGAAACAGTCACAGGTAACATAAGCGCAAAACACATTACAAACACTATTAAAACTGAAACTATCTTTTTCATGCTCTTTCTCCTTATCTTGCGGCTATGGTACCTTTGCCAAGAATTTTTGCCTTAACCTGAATAAAGTCGGTAATGGAAATACCGTTATCGCCGTTAGTATCGGCAGCGATAGCATAAACACCTGACAACGTTGATTTTTTAAGAAGGTGAGCCTTAATTGCAATCATATCTGTAACCGTAATATTTCCGTCTCCGTTGGTATCACCTGTTACGACAATCGTGTAAGTCGCTTTGGCAGTGTTCCCGTCCATTATCTTAACCGTCATTCCGGTTCCGACCGCAGTATCGCCGTTAACAACGGAACTGCCTTTGTAAACCTTACAATAGGAACCTTCGTTGAGACTCTTCAATAGATTAGTAACGGTTGTTCCTGTGCCGATCTTACTGATGTTAGTACCGCTAATCGTGTACTTTGAAGATGTGATTTCCGATGGCACTCTTGAATTTACGGTAACGGTAAACGTTGCTGTTTTGCCACCATAGGAAACTGTAATCGTCTTTGTGCCAACCGTTGAAGTGTAACCGCTTATCGCATAATCCGTAACGGCACTACTTGTGTTGTTATTGTAATAAGCGGTAATCACCATACCGGTTTTATCAAACGAATCGCCTTCAAGATATGTGAGCTTGTTCGGTTTTTGGGTTACAGAAATCGAATTAACCGATTTAGCTTTTACATTAATCGTGAAGGTAGCGGTTTTACCCTGATATGTTACGGTAATCGTCTTTTCACCGGGCGTTGAATTATATCCGGTAACAGTATAATTACCGCTAATAATCTCACTCGTATCATTGTTATAATACGCGCGAATTACCAAACCGTCAGTATCCAAACTTGCGTCACCTTCGAGATATTCAAGCTTGTTAGGTTCAGACTCAACAACAATAGAAGTGAGTGTCTTTGCAATAACCGTTACGTCGTAGGTACAGGTTTTACCACCATAAGTAACCTCAACGACCGATGTTCCCACATTACTAAAATCATATTCACTAACCCAACCGGTGGTTATCGTCTCAGAGGTATTGTTGTTGTAATACAATGTCAACACCATACCGGTATCATCTAATGCAGTCGATTCAATGTAAGTGGTTTTGTTGGGCTTTGTGGTTACGGAAATTGATGTAAGAGACTTGGACTTTACATCAACAAAAAAACTGGTCGTTTTCCCTTTATAAGTAATGGTTATAAGATAAAAACCAGGAGTGGAATCATAACCGCTGATAGAATATTCGGTTATGATTTCATCTTCGCAATTGTAATAGTGTGCAGTAACCACCATTCCTGTCGGGTCAAACGGTTCGCCTTCCAGATATTCCGTTTTGTTTGGTTTGGTGGTAATAGAAATATATGCTAACCGTTTTTCCTCAACCGTAACCGTAAAAGAAGCCGTCTTTCCTTCATAAGAAACCACGATAGTTTTGTTTCCGGGCGCAGAATCATATCCGCTGAGAGTATAGTCTTTTATAATTTCTGAAAGTCCGTTGTCGTAATTTGCTTTGACAACCATTCCGGTCGCATCGAATTCCTGTCCGTCAACATAGGTGGTTTTTCGGGGGAAAGTGGAAACTGCGATGCTTTGCAATGTTTTTTCAATCACTTCGATATCATAATAAACGCTATAACCATTATAGGTAACCGTTAATTGTTGAGGGCCTATAGTCGTATTGTCAAACCCGCCAATATAAAATCGAGACAAAGCAATATCGCTATATGTATCGTTGTTGTAATATCGTCTTATCTGACCGCCTGTAACATTAAGCGATTGCCCTTCAATATAGGTTTTTTTAAGTCCGTTATCTATCAGTTCAATGGAAACAAGCGTTTTCTTAATTATTTCAATGTCATATGTTGCCGTCTTTTCGTTATGCGTAACCGTTAAGGTTTGAACGCCAACAATGGTATTGTCAAAGCCCGAAACCATAGATGGGAGCATATCTATGGTCTGACTTGTTCCGTTGTTATAATATAATGTGATTTGTCCGCCAACAACCGACAGTTCATCTTTGGCTTCTAAATACTCCGTTTTTGTCGGCGTTTTTGTAATTTCAATAGATGTTAAAGATTTTGCCTCAACAACAACCTCAAAACTTTTTGACACGTTGTTATATTCAACAGTGATTGTTTTGATACCGGGCGTTGAATCGTATCCGCTTATCGTATAATCCGTAACCTCCGTATTAGTTTCGTTATTATAGTAAGCTGTTACAATCATACCCGTCGGGTCAAACAAATCGCCCTCAAGATACGTAAGCTTGCTCGGCTTTGTTGTTATGTCAAAATCAACAAAGGACTTTTTCTCAACCTCCACAGTAAATGTTGCCGTTTTATTCATATATGTAACAACAATCGTTTTGGTGCCGGGTGTTGAGTCATAACCACTAACCGTGTAATCTAAAACGAGACCATTTGTGCTGCTTGAATATGCAGTAACTGCCATTCCCGTGGGATCGAATTTATCTCCTTCAAGGTAAATAAGTTTATCCGGCTTTGTTGTTATCTCAATATGTGTGAGTTCTTCAACAACAACCTCAAAACTTGCCGACACATTGTTATATTCGACAGTGATTGTTTTGGTGCCGGGCGTTGAGTCATATCCGCTTACCGTATAATCTGCAGTACACACTTCTCTGTCATCATCGTAATGTAGCGTAACTACCATTCCCGCGGGATCAAAGGCATCCCCCTCAAGATAGATTAGTTTATTCGGCTTTGCCGTTATCTCCATATCCGTAACGTATGATTTCCCGACCATGGGAACCCCTTGCAATGTAGGAGCTTCATATCTTCCGTTGCCGTCTATTTCCCACACGGTTTCGAAGTCAAAGCCCGCATAAGTGGATTGCTGTTCCATTTCCCATAACGTACACTTTTTGGATGTGCTACTACTATTACCCCCTGCTACCATATAAGCACTGTCGATATAGTAGCAATTATAAATGGAATTGTTGTTATATCCTGCAATGCCACCGAAAACACGGGTACTGTCTACATCGCCGATGTTATAGGCGGTAAAGATCTTTCCGCTATAAAAATTGCGTCCCGCAATTCCGCCCGCATACGCTTCATAACTAACATTGAGTCCACTGCATAAGTATGACGCATATATGCTCCCGGAATTATAACAATCTGTAACCGTGCCGTTGTTGTCTCCAACGATTCCGCCTGCAAAAGCCATTGAGTTGGCAGAATATGATCCGCTATTCGAAGAAGGAGAGGCATAGGCTGTCACACTGCAGGTGCTATAGCATTTTTTAACCAAGCCTCTGTTGTAACCGACAATTCCTCCGGCATTAGCAAAATTAATGTCGCCTTCCCTCGCTCCCGCATCTGCAAACACACTGCCTGTGGTATAGCAATTCATAACCGTACCACTGTTATACCCGACAATGCCTCCTACGTATAGGGTGGAAACCATGTCCTCACTCACATGGCAATTACGTATCCCAAGGTTCTGGATCGTTCCGGTGCTATAGCCGAAAAGTCCCTTGTAATCATTATAGCCACCTGTTTTAAGGTTGTTTATAACGTGTAAATCGCCGTCAAAAACACCTTTAAAAATGTTGGTATTATCGCCGATAGGCGTCCAAGTCCATCCATCAAGATCAATATCGCACACTAATTTGTAGTGTGCATTCATATGATGTCGCACATTTGTAAGATTATTGGCAGTTGCAATTAAAAACGGGTATTTTTCTGTTCCGTACCCTCCCGCAAACTCTACCGTGTTTTCCTTTTCGAAATGAGGAGCATTTTTTAAAACGGGAAACGCATAGGCTTTCAGCGTTTCATCAAACTCCCATACGTTTTCAAAATCAAAACCGAGAAATGTTGACTGAAGCTTAAGCTTCTCTTCCGTACATTTGGTTGTGTTATCCGTGTCACTTCCGACACCCGTTTGAATGTTGTTAAGATAATAACAATTAACAAGACGTCTGCTGTTGTACCCACAAATGCCGCCTGCATAAGTGGTTTTGCGAGTATCAGCGGAAGAAATATGGTCAGCGGGATGAATCGCGGCAGCGCCGGTAACGTAGCCTGTGTTATAACAATTCGCTACGTCTAAAACATTGTACCCACAAATACCGCCAACTTCCACCGTTGCCCTATAATAAGACCCGGCATCTGCTCTTATGTCACCGGTATTGTAACAATTTTCTATTGCTCCATAATTGATTCCTGCGATGCCGCCTACATAAGAGATAGCCAGGTAACCATTTGAACAGTATGCCATAACTTTTCCGGTATTATAGCAATTTGTAATAGCCCCATGGTTGCACGCGACGATTCCGCCTGCGTAACAGGTGGAAGAGTGCGTTTCTCTTATATCGCTATATACCATGCCAAGATTTTTAATTGTTCCATCGCTTCGACCGAAGAGGCCTGCACAATCCGTATCGATATTTGAAATATAAATGTTGTAAATAATGAAACCATTGCCATCAAACGTGCCTGTGAAGGCGTTGTCCGATGAATCGCCAATCGGGACAAATCCATGACCGTTATTATAAAAGTTGCCATCATTTGCAAAATCTTCTTTTTCAAAAAAGATATCTGCAACAAGCTTATAATGTGCACCGAGATTATTGCGAACATTGTTCAGTTGTTCCTTAGTTTCAATCAAATAAGGATCCACTGCTGTACCGCTGCCGCCTGCGAATTCTTCCGTCATCTGTGCATTCGCAGTTATGCTAAACAATCCCGTCGGTATAATTGACAAGGTCAATGCTATCGTTAAAACCAGTGACAATACCTTTTTCATCTTAGTTACCTCTCATAAAATAAAAAGTGCGGCCACCGAAGCAACCGCACAAAAAACGCAAACTCCGATAGTCGCCAAACTATATCGATACGAAAACACTAAGTACTCACGTCAATGGAATTTGCATTTTTATCAAATTCATGACGCAAGAAAAAAGGGTATACTACCCCCTATGTAATAAGTGTTTTCGTTTTTTATATATCATTACAATTTGGCAATATACATTATACTACAATTTAACATAAATCGCAAGTGACTTTAAATAATTCGAGAAGAAAGTCAGCAGTATTTTGAGAACACTGCTGACTTTTATTTGCTATCATCGCTTTTATATCAACTTCCTAAAGGGCGCTTCTTTGGATACAAAGGTATCATATGTAAAGTTGGCTCCAAGGCGAAACCTCACTATAAAACTATCCAGGTTTGATTCACCGTTAACTACTCCCCAAGCATTGACGAAATCAAGAAATTTCTTTTTACATTCACCCGAAAGGTTCTCGGTTAGGTAATCATCATTTAGCATCAGCACCTCCATTTGTTTCTGCACGGCTTTTTTTCCTTTGTACTGCATGCCTGGGGATCAAGATTACCATAATAAAATTCTTCAATGAAACGGGTGCTTACAAATATATATAAACACGCGATAATGTAGTCAGGAAAACTCAAAACGATGTGTTTAGCGAGACAAATTTTACAATCAAATAGTGTTAAAAATCAAGTCATAACAAGGCTTTCGGGCTATGTTCTGAAAAGTTATCTTTTGTACTGATTCAGAGTGCGTTGAGATGATGGGCTTGATCGGTATGGGTAATAACCCCATGGTCGGCGCCACCGTTGCCTGCGCGGTTGCTGTTGAGGTTGCCAGCAAGTAATCTTTTCCAAAACATAAAAGACACATTACCTTGGGAAATCCCAAAGTGATGTGTCTTTTTTCTTTGTGGGAAAAATAAATCCTATAAGCTTTCAATAAAAGCGATCAGGAGCTTCTTTTGCTTGGGCGTGAGTTTGGAAAGCGCAATGGATAACTCATCATTTCGCGCTTCCACATTAAAAAATTCCTGAAGGGTAATGCCCATTGCATCGCATAATAATTCCAAATGCCCCACAGTAATATCAGCCTGACCCAGCTCAACTCTGCGCAGATGTGTTTGTGATACGCCGGCTCTTTCTGCCAAGCCATTTTGCGTGAGCCAGCATCGATTTCTCATTTCAAGCAGTCTTTCGCCAACATTCATATTATGACCCCTTATTAGTCTTATAAGAATAGTTTATCATAAAAATTCTGTTTAATTAGGCTTATAAGGTTGACTAATTAGTCTTAAAGAGTTATACTATTTAAAAGAAGCATATTTTCTAAATACTGGATAGGCTTGGTCGAAATCTTATTTTTTGAAAGGTTGGTTTTTGATGGGATTATTTGATAAACTGAAGGATACTGTGGGAAATGCAATTGAATCCGGTTTAATTGGCCCAATGGACGAAGAGGAAAAGAAGTACTACGACATTATACTGAACTTATTGCTTGCGGTTCCTCGCTTGAAAAAGGAACAGATGAAAAAGTTTATCCAAGCAAAATACGGCGGAAATTGCAATGAAGGAACACTGGATAAGGCGCTGGGGAAATTCGAAGGGTCAATGGAACCCAAAACAAATGAAATATGGTATCAGATTACCGCGATGCAGAGCTCACGTGCGGATTATAAAGACGGGGGTATTTCCTGGTTCAAAGAGGAAGAAGTTTATGATATCTGCTATGCAGATTTTCGGGATGAGGTACGTGAGAAATTCAAAGGAATATTCAAGGTGGTTGAGAATAATCCCTCAAAACGCATCCTGGAGCAGGGAATTGGAAAAATCATGAATTCTCTTCCAAGCGCTTTTGATTATCCGCATCAAAGAATAGCTGCAAAGATTATTTGTGAAGAACTGCTTGAGGCGCTGTTTTCCGGCGATGAGCTTATGCAGGAAATTGCCGCAGACATGGTGATTTTGCAGCTGGAGCGCGCCTGTAAGGACACTTTAAGAAATTATGAGTATATTCCTAAATTATATTCCGCAACCCTGCGCGCTTTCCACTATCAAGATTCTCAAGACCGGGAAGAAAACTATACTTCCATTACCATAGAAGATTGTCGCGATGCTGTGAAGAACTCCGCATTCTATCAAGAAGAGTTCGGCGAAGATCCTTTTGAGGAGGAGTTTGAAAAAGAAAATAAATTGCAGCAAGCCGCAAAATGTATTTTAGAAAGCAATCTTATCTTCTCCAGTCGGAATTACACATGGAAATATTGGGCAATACAGCAGCCGGAATTCATGGATGCCGCTTGTTTCTATGCGTGGGAAAAAATCGCGGATGAAATGGGAGAAGGGGCCGAAACGATTGAAGCCGCATCCGATCTGATTTATAACTACATCGAAAATAGCATTGAAAATGGCGAAGCATAATTTTTCGGGAGGACCATTATGAGCTTTTACGGAAAATGGGAAACTTGGAAAATTGTTTATATTCCGAAAGTCTTGAATGGCGGGGTTAGAGGGGTGGCTCTGGTTGAAGCGGGAGACAGACATCACGCCATGCAGACCTTCAGAGAGCAATATTCCGGACAGTATACAACCGTCGAGTCTTGCGAGAAACTCGTAAAATAATAGAAAGATTTTTCTATTAGAATATTTATGAAGAAAGAAGGAAATTTTTATGTCCTGGACTCCTGATCGTAATTCTAAGCGTTGTGTTAATTGTGCCAACTGGGCAGGTCCCCGGGTGGAAAAATTAGGTTCTGCAGAAGCACCCTCTCCAAGTGAAAGGGGTAAATGTTATGCGAATGTGTTTTGTGGCGTAACACAAGGCCCAACAGCTTCGGATGGAACAAGTTGTCCCAAATTCCAAAAATGGGGAGCTTTAAGATAATAAAAAATAGCTGTGGCAAATTGCCACAGCTATTTTTTTATTATCAACATGATACCGAAAGACATAAGTTGCCTTTTTATAACACAAACTGCATAATCGGAGCAGGTCACGTTCCGTGAAACGATTTTACGCACCACGGCACCTTTGCATTTGCGTATTGATTATTCGTCAATTTTTTCAATAGTAGCCATTATGGCTTCCGTATTTACATTGCAGGTCAAAAAATATTGATTCAAATCGAAGATTAAGGAAACAATCTCTTGATAATGATCATGCAAAGGGGTTTCCTTTAGATCACTTACCCACCAACCGAAGGAATTCATTTCAAGGAGCATACCGCTTATTTCTTTGGGAACCAGTTTATCTGTACGGTATTTTTCTAAAATTGCCAAAGTATCCCGAAAGAGGGTGCGAACTTTCAGAAATCCCGGATTTTCAAATTGAATGACTTGATCGGTAGCGCAATCCCATCTTTCTGCCAATTCGTTGATCTTTAATATATCCATAAAGCACCTCTCCCGATGTTTTCAGACTGATGATATTATAACATACCAGCGTTGAAATGTTTACCCTTTTTTAACTGAAATGGGTTCAATGATCAAAAAATGCTGAATATCCAAAGAAAAAGAATTGATGCGATTGAGATTTCTGGCAAGGAATCTTTCCAAGAATAGAAAAGACACATTACCTTGGGGAAAACCAAAGTGATGTGTCTACTCCTTTCTATATTCTGCAATATCCTCAATGCGGCAATCCAGAGCGGTGCATAGCTTATCTATGGTTTTGGTTTCGATATTTTCGTTGGCTTTTAGGCGGCGGATGGTTTTGCTGTCGATCCCGCACGCTTCTCTCAGCTTATAGGTTGAAACGCCCTTTTCTTTCATCGTAATCCATAGCTTATCAAATACGATCATAGATCTTACCCCCCTCTTGCCGGGATATCATCCTCATGAAAAATGAAATAACGGAAAAAGAACACACCACGCAGGGTTTCCCCGGTGGTGTGTCTTTTGTTATGGAAGCTTAGGCCCACTTGCCGCCGCCCTTTTTCTTGAATTTGCCGAGGCAGACCATAATAAAGTCAACCAGCCAGCCGATTCCGAAGAGACCACCGGAGATCAGCCAAAGAATACCGGTACCGATTTTTCCGGCCATAAAACGATGGACGCCCAGGCCACCCAGGAAGAAAGTGATGAGGATAGCAGCGATCTTGCTCATAAGAAAAACTCTCCTTTTATCTTTTACAGAGCGGTGCTCTTGCCAACCAGTATAAGGCGAAAAAGGGCGAAAAGTCAACGAAAAAAAGAAGAAAGAAAAATAGTTCGTCGAACCGAACAAAGCGGGGCGGGCGGAATTGTGGATATTCACCCGGATCAGCTCATTTTCAGCAGAATTCCCACCAGGGCGGCAATTCCCATCCAGGCGGCAGGATGGAGAGACTTGAGTTTTTTGATCTGCATCAGTCCAAAAATGACCGCCGCCAGGCCAATGGCAAGGTAGTTAAAGCCGAGGGTGCCGTCCGCGCCGGTAAAGAGGGCGATCCGGAAAATTTCGGTGGTAGCGATTACGATAAGCCCGCAAACTGCCGGACGAAGACCGTAAAAAACGCCCTGCACTACCGGGTGCTTGGAAAAACTCTGCAAAAACCGGGCGATAATGAGGATGATGATAATGCTGGGGAGGACGAGCCCTGCCGTTGCCACCAGGGAGCCGGGGATTCCGGCGGCGTGATAGCCGGCGAAGGTGGCCATATTGATTCCCACCGGGCCGGGAGTGCTTTCACTGATGGCAATAAAATCGGCAAGGTCGGCAGCGGAATACCAGTCGTATTTTTCGGGGAGCTCGGCCAGAAAGGGGATGGTTGCAGGACCGCCCCCCACCGCAAAAAGACCGATCTTGAAAAATTCCAGGAATAAGGTCAGGAGGGTAATCATTGGTCCGCCTCCTTTTTCGCTTTCTTCCTCTTCAGATAGCTGACCAGGAGCCCCACCAGCGCCGCGGCGATAATCAGCGGCACCGAGGGAATGTCCAGGAAAAAGGAGAGGGCAAAAACCACCGCAAAGATGGCACCGCCCACCCCGTCCTTAATGCTTTTTTTGGCCAGGGAGATGCAGGTATTGGCCATCATTGCGCAGACGGCGGCACGGATTCCGGCCAAAGCGTATCCGACGATGGGGTAGGTAATTACCTGGGTCAGAAGGGCCGCAATTAGAATGATGATAATGACCGAGGGGGTAATCATTCCCAGGGTTGCAAACACGCCGCCCAGCCATCCCGCCCGGTTATACCCGATAAAGGTGGCGGTATTGACGGCAATAATGCCGGGGGTGCACTGCCCGACGGCGTAATAGTCCAGCAGCTCCTCCTCGGTGGCCCATCCCTTTTTCTCCACGATCTCCCGTTTCAGCAAGGGGAGCATGGTCAGTCCGCCGCCAAAGGTAATGGCTCCAAGCTTGGCGAAGGTCAAAAAAAGCGAAAGAAGTTTTTTGAGCATAAAAACAGAATCCTTTCCCGGATCAAAAGCACATCCGATCAATAAACGCATCGGAGAAAACAGGGTCTCCCGAAAGCTCAAGATAATCGATCCGCCGGGTCAGGGCGGCAACCTCCTCCCGGCAGGAGGGGGTCAGAAGGAGGGCGGCGCCGTGGCCTGCGGCATTTCCCAGAGAGTGAGTCTTTTGGGTGGCACCGGCGGGGAGCAGTCCCGTCCGCTCGCAGGAGGGAATATCCAGGAAGCTTCCAAAGCCTCCTGCCAGGAAGATCCGGTCCAGTTGGCCGGGTGTCAAGCCTGCCCGGTCCAGGAGCGTGTCGATCCCGGCGGCAATGGCGGCTTTGGCAAGCTGATAGGCACGGATATCCTTCCCGGTGAGGATAATATCTTCCGCAGGGGAAAGAAGGAGGGCAGGGCCTTCCTCTGTGTCAATAAAATGGTGGGCGAGAGCGGGCACATCCTCAGGACAAAGGAGCCCCGTTTCGTCCAGCAAGCCGGCATCCAGCAGAGCGGCAACGGCGGAAACAAGCCCCGAACCGCAGATGCCGCAGGGGGGCGCATTCTCAATGGTGGTCAGGGAGAGGGAGCCGTCCTCCCCAAAGGAAAGGGAGGTAATGGCCCCGGGGATTCCGCCTGTTCCGCAGCGGATTCCGGCCCCTTCAAAGGCCGGGCCGGCGGCGGTGGCGCAGGCAAGAAGACGGTCGGGCGTTTTCAGGATCATTTCACCATTGGTGCCAATATCCAGATAAAGGGTTACCCCCGGCTGACTGTCTACCTGACCGGCCAACATTCCGGCGGTAATATCCCCTCCAACGTAAGCGGATACGCAGGGGGAAAGATAGATTTCAGCATCCCCGCAGGGAAGGTTCAGTTCTCGGCCCGAAAGTGTGTTTCCGAACTTGGAGGGGCAGGGGAAGGGGGCAGTTGCCATTTCAATGCAGGGAATTTCCGCAAGAAAATGGAGCATCGCCGTGTTGGCGGCAATGGAGCCCCGGATGATCTGCTCCGCGGGGATTCCGCAATGGGCCGTAAAGGCGGAGACCCCCTCGGAAAGCTGGGAACGGACCGTTCCTGCCAGGGCGGCAAGTCCCTCCGGGGTGGAGGAAGCATCCAGTCGGGAGATCACGTCCGCGCCAAAGGCGCGCTGAAGGTTCAGCCCGGTATGGGAATACAGAAGCGCTCCGGTGTCCAGCTGGAAGAAATGAATGGCGACGGTGGTGGTGCCGATATCTGCGGCCAATCCCACCTGCCCCGGAAAAGCGGTGGGGTCAGGAGAGAGGGAGAGAACGGAAAGCTTCTTTCCGGTGCGGAACTGCTCCTCTGCCCGGGGAAGGCGGAGAGCGGCATTCCCGGTGATCCGGGCCATACAGCTCAGCCGGACTCCGGCGGCCAGCTCACTTTCGGAAAGGTGACGCTTTTCCTCCTGAGTGGGGGCGGAAAGACCGCCGAAGGCGACCACGCGGCATTTGCCGCAGGTGCCCCGGCCTCCGCAGGGGTGATCGTGAAAAATTCCGGCCCGCTGAAGAAGCTCCGAAATGAGCTCCCCCTCCCGGGCGGATAAGGTCTGGTCCTGAAGGGTAACAGTATACATAAAAACGCTCCTTTGGCGTTAATCGGTCAGATAGGGGAAGATGGAGTTGGAAAGGAGAAAGCCCTCGGGAGTCAATGAGAGGGTCTCTCCGTCAAAACGGAACAGATGGGGGATTTTGCGGGACAGGGAATCGCTTTTTTGGCGGAGTGCCAGAGCGGCATCCTCACCGAAGCGAGAAGCATAAGCCGACAGGGAAAGCCCTCGGATCAGCCGCAACCGGAGGATCAGATATTCCTCGGGGGTTCCGCCGGGACCGTCATCCACAGGGAGAGAGACTGTTCCCGCTGTGCGGAGGAAATCCTCCACCGAGCGGGGATAGAAAAACCGGCGCCCCTTCCGGAAGGAATGGGCCGCTGCGCCCACGCCCAGATACTCTCCGCAGTCCCAGTAGTTGGCGTTATGCTTCCCCTCAAAGCCGGGGCGGGCAAAGGAGGAGATCTCATACTGGGAAAAGCCGATGCTGTCAAACAGCCGGACTGCCGCCAGATATAGCTCGGCCGCCTGATCGGGGTCGGGCAGGCGGTCGGGGGGTGCTGCGCCAAAGGGGGTCCCCTCTTCTATTTTCAGCAGGTAGGCGGATAAGTGGGTCAGGGGGAGGGCAGAAAGAAAGGCGGCGGTTTTTTCCAGGGTCTGCACCGTCTGCCCCGGGAGTGCCAGGATTAGATCAGCGGAGATATCGGTAAAACCTGCCTCTGCCGCCTGCAGAATGGTTTGGGCGGCCTGATCGGGGGAATGCTTTCTTCCAAGGAGGGAAAGCTCCTCCAGGTGGGGGGATTGCAGTCCCACCGAGAGCCGGTTAACTCCCGCGGCACGGTACTCACGGAGCGTTTTCTCGTCAACGGTGCGGGGGTTGACCTCCAGAGTGATCTCACCGTCCTCAGGGAGACCGAACCGTTCCCGGCAAAGCTGAATCAGGGATGCGATCTGCCGGGGGGGAAGGAGGGAGGGTGTGCCGCCGCCAAAGTAGAGGGTATCCGCCCGGAAGGGATCCAGGTCGGCCCATCGGGAAAGCTCCCGGAGGAGGGCGGCGGTGTATTCCTCCGCCAGCTCCCGCCGCCAGGGGACAGAGTAAAAGTCACAGTAGGGACATTTTGCGGCGCAAAACGGAATGTGCAGATAAATGCCGGGCATACTGTCCCTCCTTTTGGGAAATTATTCCTCTGTTTTATAATAATAAATTCCCCGATAATCGGTGTAAGGCCGATTGGTATCACACCAAACAAGCCCGTGATGACAGACCTGTTTTTCGGGGGGCGGGGGTGTCATGTAATCGCCGAAGGCCATGGTAAGATACTGGTCGGAATCGGCGGGGGCAGGGAAGATGTGTCCCTCAAAGGAGACTTCTCCGGCGGTATGAAAGCAAACGGCAGGATATTCATTCTGCATATATCCCGGCCCGGAGCAAAGCTCGGTAATTTTTTCGCAATCGTAAAAATACCAGCGGCTCATCCGTTTCTCGGCGAATTTCCAGATCCGGTACCGCATTTTTTGGGAAGGCACCAGCCCCAGGGCAAGCTTTCCCGCCAGGGTAACGGCCTGCCCGTGATTCTGGGGGACGACCTGAGCGCAATAGATGGAGTAAAGATACGCCCAGAGTTTTTGCGCCATTCTGGGAAGCTTCCCTGAAGGACAGCCATCCAAAGGGAGAATATCCAAAACAATCCCGTGATTGATATCCAGGTCAGCCTGCAACTGTTTGATATATGTCGTATGATTATCGTTGACGGTTTGGAACAGATTATGGGTGCATTGGTCTTGGGTGGGGGCCTGGAAGGAGTAGCGGGAGGTATCGGCAAATTCCTCCCAAAGGGCGCCCAGACGCTCATAATCGGGGCGGGGCATAAAAACGTCCACGTCATCATCCCAGGGGATAAAGCCGCCCTCCCGCAGGCCGCCGATCAAACAGCCGCCGCACAAAAAAAAGGCGAGCCCGTGGGCCTGGCAGAAATCCCTGAAATAAAGTGCCATTTCAAGGCTTTTCTGCTGGACCTGAACGAGCTGGCCATCTGAAAATTGATAAGCATCAAAATTCTGCTTCATTCTGCAAACAATGCCTCCGCAAAGGCCGCCGGGTCAAAGGGCTGGAGATCATCCACTCCCTCGCCGACGCCGATATATTTTACCGGGATCCCCAGGGTATTCCGGATGCCGATCACAACGCCGCCTTTGGCGGTGCCATCCAGCTTGGTCAGAACGATTCCGGTCAGGCCGGCGGTCTCCTTAAAGGCCTCGGCCTGCATCACGGCGTTCTGCCCGGTGGTTGCATCCAGAACGAGAAGGGTCTCCACATCGCACTCCCCTCCGGCCCGGAGGATGGTGCGGCGAATCTTGGAAAGCTCATCCATAAGGTTTTTCTTATTATGCAGCCGGCCGGCAGTATCTACGAAAACAATATCCGCCCCCCGAGCTTTGGCGGCGGTGATCCCGTCAAAAACGACGGCGGCAGGGTCTGCCCCCTCCTGATGGCGGACAAGCTCCGCTCCCGACCGCTCGGCCCAAACGCCCAGCTGCTCCGCCGCAGCGGCACGGAAGGTATCTGCCGCGGCGATCACGACCTTTTTGCCCTTGGCCCGCTCCAAAGCGGCCAGCTTGCCGATGGTGGTGGTCTTTCCCACACCGTTGACGCCGATGACCAGCACCACCGAGGGCTTGGTGGTCAGATGAAGCTGACAGTCTCCCTCCATAATCCGGGTGATCTCTTCGCAGAGCATTGCGCGGATCTGAACCGGATCAGTGATCCGTTCCCGCTTGACCCGATCCCGGAGCTGGTCGCAGAGGGCCTCGGCAGTTCGGCCGCCCACGTCCGAAAGGATCAGAATATCGCAAAGCTCCTCAAAAAGCTCGTCATCAATTTTGGTGAAGGAACCGAGCAGTCCATCCAGATGATTCCGGAAGCCGGAACGCGTTTTTTTCAGCCCGTTGCTGATTTTTTCAAAAAAGCTCATCCAGAGCCGCTCCTCTCAAAAAGTAAATTGCCGGTCAGTTTTCAGAGGAAGGCTTCTGGGGGGATTTGAGGAGCTGGCGCTTTTTCCGGACCTCCTGCAGGGAGGTGGAAAGGGCCGCTTCCGTTTCCTTGAGGGTGTTGTCTGCAAACTCCAAAGAGCCCTGCTTCAGCTCCCGGTGGCGGGCCTGAGCATTGGCAATGATCTCATCTGCCCGCTCCTTTGCCGCCCGAACGATCTCGTCATTGGCCACCAGCGCCTTGGCGCGGTCCTCCGCCTTCTGAATGATCAGTTCGGCTTCCTTTCGGGCGCCTTGAATGATCTCATTCCGGTCGGCGACAATGGCCTTTGCCTGACGGATCTCGGTGGGCATATTCAGGCGAATATCGTCCACCAGGCTCTTGAGCTTTTTGACGTCCACGGCGCTTTTGCCGGTGAGGGGGAAATGCCACGCCTCTTCCAGCATATCGTCCATAATATCCAGCATATCGTCCATATTCATTGCCATAGGTTATTTCCGTCCTTTCAGTTGGTTTGTTTGAGTCGGTTGATAATATCGGGGAGGATCTCCGCGGGGACAAATTCCGAAATATCTCCGCCGAGGGAGCAGACCTGCTTGACCACGCTGGAGCTTAAGTACATATACTCCGCTGTGGTGTTAACGAAAATGGTCTCCACCTCGGGACAAAGCTTTTTGTTGGTCAGGGCCATCTGAAATTCGTATTCGAAGTCACTCATTGCCCGCAGGCCCTTGACGATGGCGGTTGCTCCTTTGGAGCGGGCGTAATCAGCCAGCAGGCCGTCATCGGTATCCACCGTGAGGTTGGGGATATCCCCGGTGACCCGGCGGATGAACTCCACCCGTTCTTCCCGGGTAAAGCAGGGGGATTTCTTTTGATTGGTGCTGACAAGAACGATGACCTGATCAAAAAGCTTGGCAGTTCGCCGGATAATATCCAGATGCCCAAAGGTAATGGGATCGAAGCTGCCGGGACAGATGGCGATCTTCATTGGTGTCAATCCTTTCGGGGTTATTCTTCGTCCGCCCGGCGGTAGGCTGTGATGGTGGTCTTACTGTAGGTATAGACCTTCCGGAGGGGGAAACCGGGCAGTGTTTCGGGGAGGGACTCCCACTTGGAGGCTTCGCAGAGGATGATTCCCCGGCGGCTCATTTTGGGGACGAGCAGCTCCAGTGCGGGCAGGAGAAGCTCCTGCTTATAAGGGGGGTCCAGAAATGCAATATCAATCTCGGGCAGAAGGGGGATGGCCATCCGGAAATCGGAGGGAATCAGCCGGCCACGGTCCTCAAAACGGGCGGCGGCAAGATTGCGGCGGATCACATCCCCGGCTTTTTTATCATTCTCAATGAAAATGGCTTTTTCGGCGCCGCGGCTGAGCGCTTCCATTCCCATCTGGCCGCTTCCGGCGAAAATATCCGCAAAAACACATTCTGGCACCTGAAACTGGATGATGCTGAAAACCGCTTCCTTGACGTGCTCAGCGGTGGGACGGGTATCCAGCCCTTCGGGGGCCTCCAGCCGTCTGCCCCGGGCGGAACCGGTGATGATTCTCATAAACAAATCGTCCTTTCGGAGGGATCTTTTCGGCAATTGCCGAAAGGATGGCTATACATATATAAATTATACCCCGCCGTCCCTCGTATGTCAACGAAAAAGAAGGCGGGGAATGTTAATTTTCCATAGATTACAGCTTTTATGCGGCCCATTGAAGCGGGACAGACCTCTTTTACCGGGAACGAAGCTCGGCCAGCTCGCAGAAAAGCACAGTCAACAGCGTTTGGGGATCCTGACGGGAGGATTTCAGCGCCAGGTCTGCCTGGGCCAGCAGATCCAGAGAAAGCCGCAGACTGCGCAGGTCGGTGCCGGAGGAAAGCCGGGCAGCCTTATCCAGTCGGAACTCTCTGCCCTTATAGCAGGAATAGAGAGCGGCAAGCTCCCGGGGCGGATGCTTGCTCCCCTGGGCAATCTTGACCCGGTAAATATCCACGAAGGCGCTGGAAAGGGCTCCCAAAATCATCACCGGCTCCTCCCGGCGGTAGAAAAGCGCATCCAGCAGCCGGTTTGCCTCCTTCAGATCCTTCCGGAGGATGGCAGCAGAAAGAGAAAAGGCATCCGCCTCCACTGCCGGAGTAACAAGGCCGGCAATATCCTCCCGGGTCACAGCCCGGCCGGCCGCAAGAGCAAGAAGCTTTTCGCCCTCCCGCATCACAGCCTGCATATCCGAACCGCATAGCTCTGCCAGCATCCGGCAAAGCTCGGGGTCAATGGAGGAGCCGTAGGCCTTGGCGGTGCCGGCCAGCAAAAGGGAGATTTCCCGGGCGGAGGGGAGAGAAATCTCCACCGAAAGGCCGGATTTTTCGCAGGCGGCCAAAAGCTTTCGGCACTTGGCGCTTTTCTTGGGCTGGAAGTGCTCATCCGGGCAGGAAATCAGCAAAAGGTGGGACTCGGAGGGGAAATCCTCCAAAATAGTCAAAAGGGTATTCAACTCGTCACTTTTCAGTTTTTCGGGGTTGAGACCGGGCAGGGTAATGCACTTTTTCTCCGCAAAAACGGGTGGGGTATCCACCGCCGCCTCCAGGGCGGAAAGATCAGGGGCAGAGCCATCCAGCTCCACCAGGTTAAACAGAGCGTTGGGCCCGGAGATCTGCTTTTTTGCAGCAGAAAGAGCGGCCTCCTTCCGGTATTCATCCCTGCCGTGCAGGAAAATAACGCCGGAAAGAGCACCGCTTTTGAGTTGCTTTTTATATTCGGAAAGATCGATTTGGGGCATACCCCCCACCGCCTTTCAGCTCACTCAATGAAAAAAGAGGGGGAGCTCCTGGAGATAAATAATATCCTCCCGTTTGCAGGCATCGCCCTCGGCCAGCACAGCGGCCTTGGCAACAATATTTCCCCCTGCCTGCCCGACCAACACCTCAAGAGTATTGAGAGATTCGCCGGTGCTGATCACGTCATCTACGATGACAACACGCTTGCCCTTGAGGAAATTGGCCTCATCCTCGTCAAGATAGAGGGTCTGGATTCCCTGGGTGGTGATGGACTGCACCTGGAAGCTGAGAGGATTTTTCATATAAGCCTTCTTCCGCTTCCGCATAACGATATATTTCTTTCCCTCCTGGCGGGACATTTCATACGCCAGGGGGATGCCCTTGGCCTCGGCGGTGACGATCACGTCATGCTCGGGGAGTTTTTCGATCAGCGCCTTGGCAGTTGCAATGGTGATCTCAACATCCGAAAACATCACAAAGCCCGCAATGGAAAGCTTATCATTCAAGGGGCAGATGGGGAGCTGGCGCTTCAGACCGGCAATTTCAATCTCATAATATTCCTGCATGGAAATAACGTCCTTTCGCAATTATTGTATCGTATTTTCGTCGGCGGTTCAGCCGGGAGGCCAGCCGAGATTCCGGCCTGCCAGAATGTGAAAATGGAGATGATGGACCGTTTGTCCGGCGGCTTCGCCGCAGTTATTGACGATCCGGTAATCGGTGACACCTAACTGAGCGGCAATTTTGGGGATCGTTTCAAAAATGTGAGCCACAACCCCAACGTTTTCCGCGGTCAGGGCGTTGGCAGAGGGGATATGCTCCTTGGGAATGACCAAAAAATGCACCGGAGCCTGGGGAGAAACATCCTTGAAAGCAAGGATCGAATCATCCTCATAGAGCTTGGCGGAGGGAATTTCCCCAGCGATGATCCTGCAGAAAATGCAATCCAACCAAAAGACCTCCTTTATATCTTTTCTCCCCCGGATGGGGAAGCTGCGGCATTTCGGAAAGGGGAAAAATGCCGACCTGCACCAACCTTTATTATACTGTTTTACAGGGGAGGTTGTCAAGGGGAACGCGGAAAAAGACCAGCGGTGGAGGGGGATGTTATGCCATTGCTTGACAGAAATCGCCAAAGATGCTATGATACCCACAGAGGAACACAATACCTGACGGACGGAAGGAAAAGCAGGATGGGAAAATACAGCATCGGAATTGATTTCGGAACCCTTTCAGGGCGGGCGGTTTTAGCAGATGTGGCAACGGGGGATGAGGTTGCCTGTGCAACCTACGCATATCCCCACGGCGTGATGGATAAGACCTTGCCGGATGGCACCCCTTTGGGGAGAGACTGGGCCTTGCAGGATCCGGCGGACTACCTGGAGGTGCTTCGTCAAACGGTGCCGGAGCTGCTTCGGAAGGCAAGGGTCTCCCCCGAGGAGATTGTGGGAATCGGAACCGACTTTACCGCCTCTACCACCATCCCCGCTTTGGCGGACGGGACTCCTCTTTCCTTTCTGCCGCAATACCGCTCCCAGCCCCACGCATGGTGTATGCTGTGGAAGCACCATGCGGCCCAGGAGCAGGCGGATAAGATCAGCCGTCTGGCCAAGGAACGGGGAGAAAAGTGGTTTCTCCGGTACGGGGAACGCATCTCCTCGGAATGGGAGTTTCCCAAGCTTCTGCAGATTTTGGAGGAAGCGCCCCATATTTATGAAGCCACCGAGGTTTTGGTGGAAGCCTCAGACTGGATTGTTTGGCAGTTGACCGGCGTCAATAGCAGGAATCGCTGTGCCGCCGGATTTAAGGGCCTTTGGAGCAAAGAGGACGGATACCCTTCCCGGGAGTTTTTTGCGGCGCTGGATCCCCGGATGGAGCGGGTGGTTGAGGAGAAATTTTCCGGAATATCCCTCAATCCCGGAGAACGGGCGGGATTCCTTTCGGAGCGGGGCGCAGAGTTGACCGGCCTCCCGGCAGGAATCCCGGTCAGTGCGGGGGTGATGGATGCCCACGCCTGTGCACCGGCCTGCGGTTTGGATGGCCCGGGAAAGATGCTCAATATCATCGGCACCTCCAGCGTTCATCTGGTGCTGCGGGAGGAGGAGCGCTGCTTTCCCGGAATTTGCGGAGTTGCGGACGGCGTCACTATCCCGGATTATTTTTGTTATGAAGCGGGACTATGCTGCGTGGGTGACTTTTTCGCCTGGTTTGTGGATCACTGTTTGCCGGCGGAATATGCCGCTGAAGCGGAACGGTCCGGAATGTCAAAGCACCAGCTTTTAACCGAGAAAGCAAAAAAACTCACTCCCGGGGAAAGCGGGCTTCTGGCGCTGAACTGGTGGAACGGTAACCGCTCGGTATTGATGGATTCTGACCTGACCGGGATGATTTTGGGACTGGACCTTCAGACCCGTCCCGAGGAGATCTACCGTGCGCTGATCGAATCTACCGCCTTTAATACACGGATGATTCTGGATGCCTTCCGTGAAAACGGAATTGAGATCCACCGGTTTTTGGCATCGGGAGGAATCCCGGGGAAAAACCCAATGGCTATGCAGATTTATGCCGACGTTCTGCGGATTCCGGTGCAGTTGGCCGGAACGACCCAGGGTGCCGCAATGGGCGCCGCCATTTACGGTGCGGCCGCGGCCGGCACGGAGCGGGGCGGCTATGGCTCTGTCCACGAGGCGGCCAAAAAAATGGGAAAGGTGCAGGATATGATCTACCAACCTGACCCGGAGGCCGCAGGGGTTTATGATCTGCTGTATGAGGAGTACCGCAGGCTGTATGATCTGTTCGGCCGGGGCGAAAATGATGTGATGAAGCGGCTGAAGGGGCTGAAGGGAACGATCCTGCAGCAAAAAAACAATCCGAAAAAATAACAGAGAACACCCCCGGCGGCAAAAAACCGCTGGGGGTTCGTTATTGTTTCCCGGAACATTTTTTCTCCCAAAGGGATATACTGCCATAGGGGTGTAGCCCTGCAGAGAGGAGGAGATAAAATGGAGGCTGAACGGTGCCTTTCCCAGCTTGGGGAAGGGCAAAGTGGAATCGTGGATCGGATCAGCGCCGAGGGGAGGATCCGCCGGCGCTTGCAGGATATTGGACTGATCGAAGGTGCGGAGGTGGTCTGTGTTCGGGTCAGCCCCTTGGGAGACCCGGTGGCCTACGCCATCTGCGGGGCGGTGATCGCTCTGCGCAGAGAGGATGCCCGGCAGGTGACTCTTCGGAGGGAAGCCGGGAAAACCCAGGGCGGCCGGGCCGCCGAAGGAGGCAGACCATGGGCTTGACGGGGCGATCGACCGGCTGGAATGTCATAGAGGATGGGTTAACTGTTCGGAAGGAGCATCCGGAGGATCGGGTGATTGCCCTGGCGGGGAATCCCAACGTGGGGAAAAGCACCGTCTTTAACCGGCTGACGGGCTTACATCAGCATACCGGAAACTGGCCGGGGAAAACGGTAACCAACGCTGTCGGCCGTTGCGAATACCGGGGAAAGGGATTTCTTTTGGTGGATGTTCCGGGGTGCTATTCCTTGATGGCGCACTCCTGTGAGGAGGAGGTCGCCCGGGATTTTATCTGCTTTGGCGGAGCAGAGGGGGTTGTGGTGGTTTGCGACGGAACTTGCCTGGAGCGGAACTGCAATCTCCTGCTTCAAACCCTGGAGGTTACCCGAAGCGTTGTGGTTTGCGTCAATCTGATGGATGAAGCAAAAAAGAAGGGGCTGGAGGTGGATACGGCACTCCTTTCCCGGGAGCTGGGAATTCCGGTGGTCCCGGCCGCCGCGCGGAACGGAAAGGGTCTCGACACCCTTTTGGCGGAACTGGATCGGTTGCCCTGCGCCGGAGTGCCGGAGCCGCCTGTCCGGTATGCGCTCTGGGCGGAGGAGGTGCTGAAAGCGGTGGAGGAAAAGCTCCGGCCGCTTTCGCTCCGAGGGCTCCCCGGCCGGTGGGTCGCCGCCCGCCTGCTGGATGGGGAGGAAAGCCTTTGGCCGGCGATGGAGGGCTTTCTCGGATTTGATCTGCGGGAAAGTGACGAGGGAAAAGCAGGCTTTGCCGCCGGCAGGGAGCGGATAGAGGCACAGGGGAAAACTCTTCAGGATTTCCGGGACGAAATGGCCGCGGGACTGGTGCGCCGGGCAAAAGAGCTGGCCGCTCGGGCGGTAGGGCGAAACAAAGGAGACCCGACCCTGCGGGATCGGAGGATCGACCGGTGGATCACCGGAAAATGGGTGGGCTTTCCGCTGATGCTCCTTCTTTTGATGGGGGTATTCTGGTTGACTGTCGTGGGGGCGAATTACCCCTCCCAGCTGCTCAGTCAGGGAATCTTTTGGGTGGAGGAGCAGGGGGCGGCACTCTTTCGGGAGACGGGCTGTCCGGAATGGTTTGTGGAGCTATTGTTCCATGGAGTGTATCGCACGGTGGGGTGGGTCGTTTCGGTGATGCTTCCCCCAATGGCCATCTTCTTCCCCCTCTTTACCCTGCTGGAGGATCTGGGCTACCTTCCCCGGGTTGCCTTTAATCTGGATCGGGCCTTTCAAAAATGTTCCGCTTGCGGCAAACAGGCGCTGACGATGTGTATGGGTCTGGGGTGCAATGCCGCAGGGGTGGTGGGGTGCCGGATCATCGACTCGCCCCGGGAACGGCTTTTGGCCATCCTGACCAACAACTTCGTCCCCTGCAACGGGCGGTTTCCCACCATTCTGACACTGATCGCCCTGTTCTTTTTGGGAGGTGCGGCAACGCCCTTTTCCTCCCTACTGTCGGCGGCGCTGTTGGTGGTTCTTCTGCTGGTGGGGGTGGGGGCGACCTTCGGGGTCTCCCGGCTTCTTTCCGCGACCCTTCTAAAAGGAGTGCCCTCCTCCTTTACTTTGGAGCTTCCGCCTTACCGGATGCCCCGGGTGGGACAGGTGCTGGTCCGCTCCGTTCTGGACCGGACGCTGTTTGTGCTGGGGCGGGCAGTCACGGCGGCGGCACCGGCGGGGCTTCTTCTTTGGTTGATGGCCAATCTGCAGGTGGGAGAGGTCTCTGTCCTTACCTGGTGTTGCGGAGTGCTGGACCCCGCGGCAAGGCTGATTGGACTGGACGGCGCAATTCTCGTAGCTTTTATTCTGGGGATCCCGGCCAACGAGATCGTCCTACCCATTATTCTGATGATCTATACCTCGGGTGGAATGCTCACAGAGCCCTCCGGGACAGAGACCCTTTTTGCCATCCTGACCCAAAATGGCTGGACGGTTACCACCGCCCTTTGCACCATTCTCTTTTCTCTCCTGCACTGGCCCTGCGCCACTACCCTGATGACCATCCGCAAGGAGACGCAAAGCATCAAATGGACTGTGGCGGCCTTTCTGATTCCGACCCTCGTGGGGGTGCTGGTCTGTTTTATTGTGGCGAGGGTGGGGAGTATCCTGGGGATGTGAGAGAAAGCTCTATGACCTGCTTTCCCTTCTTCACGGCAAGCTCTTTGAAATGCGCAGCGCCTCCAACAGAGTGTATGACATAGGTTACCACGGTGTCCGAGTGTTCAAGCATCCACAAATTGCGTTTGGAGATAGCATATTTGGGAGGAGTGAGCTCTAATCCTTCAGGATAAATGGTTTCAACCAACCCGGATGGAAAATCATTATTTTTGGGAAGATATGCATAAACAACAGTAACACAAATATGGGGGAATGATTTTTTCAACTCTGAAAGCGCTCGGATTGCCATTCGGTCAAATGCTCCGTGCGTTCCGATGTAAAAACACTTTGCATTTTGATCGGTGATTAAGGAAGTTAGTGTTTGCATCAAAATGGGAAAAATATTTTGGGGTGCGTCCCGATGACCAAAAAATGTAATATTCATTGCATAAACCACCTTGCAAATAAAAAGATAAAATAACGTAAATATCCTAATAGGCTATATGCGTTATTTTATCATATCCGAATCGGATATACAATAACAAAAAGGTGGTGAAACGGGATGGATTACGAAATCATTGGTGCTCAAATCCGACAAAATCGATTGCGACGGAAATGGACACAGGCGTATCTGGCGGAAAAAGCAGGGATTGAGCCCTCGAACCTTTCCCATATTGAGAGAGCGGCAACCAAGGTGAGCTTGCCGACCCTTATTGCTATTGCGAATGCGTTGGATGTGACATTGGATGAATTGGTTTACAGCAACCTTGTCCGGAGCAGTCACGTATCCTCCCGGCTGATCGATGAACTGCTGGAGGATTGTTCGCCCCAGGAGATGGTTGCTCTTGCAACCATCCTGAAAGCGGCCAAGGAAGGACTTCGTGCAATGAAAAAATAGCCGCAAACGGCCGGGAGTGGGTGTTGACATTTTCTCCGGCAAGGGCTATAATATTGATACGGATATTATGAAAGTGTTGACGGGGAGAGTACGCGGCCCACTTCTTATCAGAGAGGCTTTGTCACCGGCTGAAAGCAGAGCCAAAGAGAGGATCGCAGAAGACCACCCCTGAATGCCGTCGAAGCGCGAATGCGATAAGGCGGACGTCCTCTCCCGCGTTAAGGGAGCCTTGAGTGGCGGTCTTTGGCCGCAAACAGGGTGGAACCGTGGAATACAAAGCCTGTATCCCACCCCTGATTTTTCAGGGGTGGGTTTTTTATTGCCTTCCCCAAAGTAAAAGGAGGAAAAAAGAATGTCCGAAGAAATGCTGTATACCTTTGAAAACCCCGAGTACCGCAAGACCTATTGGCATACCTGCTCCCACGTGCTGGCCCAGGCTATGAAGCGTCTCCACCCCGAGGTGAAGCTGGCCATTGGCCCGTCCATTGATACCGGCTTCTACTATGATTTTGATACCCCCACCCCCTTCTCTCCCGACGATCTGGAGGCCCTGGAGGCTGAGATGCGGAAGATCTGCAAGGAGAAGCTGAAGCTGGAGCGGTTTGAGCTGCCCCGGGCCGAGGCTCTGGAGCTGATGAAGGATGAGCCCTATAAGGTCGAGCTGATCAACGATCTGCCCGAGGATGCGGTCATCTCCTTTTATAAGCAGGGGGATTTTACCGATCTTTGCGCCGGCCCCCATCTGGATTCCACCGGTCGGATCAAAGGGAATGCCGTTAAGCTGACCTCTGCCACCGGTGCCTACTGGCGGGGCGATTCCAGCCGGAAGATGCTCCAGCGGATCTACGGTGTGGCCTTTGCGAAAAAAGAGGAGCTGGATGCTTATATTGCCCAGCGGGAAGAGGCCCTGAAGCGGGATCATAATAAGCTGGGCCGGGAGCTGGAGTACTTTACCACCGTGGAGTGCATCGGCCAGGGTCTGCCCATCCTTCTGCCCAAGGGTGCCCGCACCATCCAGACGTTGCAGCGCTGGGTAGAGGACGAAGAGCAGAAGCGGGGTTATCTTTTGACCAAAACCCCTCTGATGGCCAAACGGGATCTCTACCGGATATCGGGGCATTGGGATCATTATCTGGACGGAATGTTTATCCTGGGCGATCCTTATGATGAGGAGAAGGAGTGCTTTGCCCTCCGCCCCATGACCTGCCCCTTCCAGTATCAGGTCTTTTTGAACCGTCAGCGGTCCTACCGCGACCTGCCCATGCGTTTGGGCGAGACCTCCACCCTCTTCCGGAATGAGGATTCGGGCGAGATGCACGGGCTGATCCGCGTCCGTCAGTTCACCATTTCGGAGGGCCATCTGGTGCTCCGTCCCGACCAGCTGGAGGAGGAGTTCAAGGGCTGCCTGGATCTGGCCAAATACTGCCTGGGAACGGTGGGAATGCTGGATAAGTGCACCTTCCGTTTCTCCCAGTGGGATCCCAACAATACCTCTAAATACGAGGGCACTGCAGAGCAGTGGAATGAGGCTCAGCGGGTTATGGGCCAGATTCTGGACGATCTGGACGTTCAGTATGAGATCGGCATTGACGAGGCCGCCTTCTACGGTCCCAAGCTGGATATTCAGTATAAGAACGTATTCGGCAAGGAGGATACCATCGTCACCATTCAGATCGATATGCTCCTGGCCGAGAAATTCGGAATGTATTATATTGATGAGAATGGCGAAAAGGCATTGCCCTATATTATCCACCGCACCTCTCTGGGCTGCTATGAGCGGACCCTTGCCTATCTGATCGAGGAGTACGCCGGTGCTCTGCCGGTCTGGATGGCCCCCGAGCAGGTCCGGTTCCTGCCGGTCACCGACCGTGCCGCCGATTACTGTGCGGAGAAGGCCAAGGCAATGGAGGCGATGGGCTTCCGGGTCGAGGTGGACTACCGCAATGAGAAGATCGGAAAGAAGATCCGCGAGGCGACCATGGAAAAGATCCCCTATATGGTCGTTGTGGGCGACCGGGATATGGAGAACGGAACCGTTTCTCCCCGTTATCGCTCCGGTGAGGATCTTGGGGCGATGTCCTTTGAGGATTTTGTTGCCCGGATCGATAATGAGGTCAAAACAAAAGCCAAGGTTTAACTATATCGCGCAACGCCGCAGAGAGAAATCTCTGCGGCGTTTTTTCGAAACATTTTTCCCGGGGAATGCGATTGACGGCGCAGGGGAGTTATGGTACAATCGAAGAAAATCTCGCCGTTGATTGAGGAGTGGGGAAGATGAAGTTTTTTCGTGTAGCGCAGCCGGTTTGGCTGAAGGGCCTGGAGGATGAGTGGAATATTCAGATGGGCCTTTATTGCAGCGTTCAGGGGAGGAGTGGGGTGCTTCGTATCACCTGTGCCGACCATTACCGGCTGTTTGTCAATGGTGTTTTTGTGGGATACGGGCCGGTGCGCACCGCCCACGGCTTTGCCCGGGTGGATGAAATTGTTCTGGATTCCTATTTGGCAGATGGAGTCAACCATATTGCCCTTGAGGTGCAGAGCTACCAGATGGTTTCTTACGGAGTCATCAAGCAGCCGGGATTTATTCAGGCAGAGGTGGA
Organism: Oscillospiraceae bacterium; assembly: GCA_017466885.1. GTDB lineage: Bacteria > Bacillota > Clostridia > Oscillospirales > Ruminococcaceae > RGIG4130. The sequence goes on along the minus strand of JAFTTH010000002.1, from coordinate 94,418 downwards.
GCAGGGAGAAAAAATTCTTGCCGCCACCGGCGGAACGGGCTTTGCCGCCTTCCGTCTGACCGACCGGATCCGGAAGATGCAACGGTATAGCTTTCAGCGGCCCTGCGGAGAAAGCTGGCGTCTTTCTCCCCGGACAAATGCCTGGCATAAGGGAGATTTTTCCGGACGAACAGAGGGGGAAGTGACGGTGGTCACCGGTCCGGAGCTGCTGGAGCGGGGATTGCCTTTCCATACCTATCCCTGTGTTGCGCCTCAGTTGCGGCTCTTTGGCGGAAAGGGAACGCCCCGTCCTCTGCCCGCGAACCCGAAAAGAGACCGATCGTTATTGTTGCATAACGAGGCAGCGTGTCTGGATGGGTGGCCAATGGAAGAGCTGGAGCTTGTTCTCAGCGATGAGATCCAGTGCTTTGAGTGGGAAAATGAGCCGGCAGACCCGGTGCCCTATCCGGGGGAATCAGTTCTTTCTGCCGGAGTGACCGAAACCCTCGCCTTCCCCACGGAGCGGACGGGATTGATTGGAATGACCCTCTCCTGCGGGGAGGATACCGTCCTGTATCTTATGCTGGATGAAACTCTGACCGGGGGAGACGTTGACCCATTGAGCATGGAGTGCCTCAATGTGATCCGGCTGGAGCTTGCCCCGGGACGGATTTACTTCCTTTCGGACGAGATCTATGGCTTTAAGCATATGAAGCTTTTCTGCGCAAGGGGAGGGGTCACCGTCCGCGATCTGCGGGTGGTGGAATATATTTGTCCGGTGCCGCTGGTGGCCCGTCCGGCCCTGACTCCGGTGCTGGATAAGGTCTATTCTGCGGCGGAGCAGACCTTTTTGCAGAATGCCTCCGATTTCTTTATGGACTGCCCCACCAGAGAGCGGGCCGGCTGGCTTTGTGACAGCTTCTTTACCGCCCGTACCGAGCGGGTGCTGACCGGGAAAAACCTGGTGGAGGAGCGTTTTCTGGAAAACTTCATTCTCCCGGAGCGGTTTGAGCATCTCCCCGAGGGGATGCTTCCCATGTGCTATCCCGCGGACCATCCCGATGGGAATTTTATCCCCAACTGGGCTATGTGGTTTGTGGTAGAGCTGCGGGATTACCAGAGAAGAGGCGGCTCGGCGGAGCTGATCCGGCAGGCAAAGCCCCGGGTCTACCGGTTGCTGGATTACTTCAAGGGTTTCCTCAATGAGGATGGATTGCTGGAAAACCTGGAGCGTTGGGTCTTTTTGGAGTGGTCCAAAGCCAACGAGCTGACCCAGGATGTCAGTTACCCCTCCAATATGATGTATGCCCTTTGTCTGGAATCGGCAGGGGAGCTTTATGATGATCCGGCCCTGATCAAAGAGGCGGAGGAGATCCGCGGGCAGATCCGCCGGCAGAGCAAAATCGGCATTTTCTACGGAGATAACGCCCTCCGCCGGGAGGGGAAGCTGACTCTTTCGGGTGAACGGACCGAGACCTGCCAGTATTACGCCTTCTTTACCAAAACAGCCACCCCCAAAACAGATCCGGAGCTTTGGCAGACGCTGCTTGCAGATTTCGGCCCTGACCGAAAGGACACGGGGAAATGGCCCGAGATCTGGCTGGCAAATGCCTTTATCGGGAATTATCTGCGGTTGGAATGTCTCCGCCGGGAGGGACTGAAGGAGCAGCTTTTGGCGGAGATGGCCGGATATTTTGAGTATATGGCGGATAAGACCGGTACCCTTTGGGAAAACATTACCGATCACGCCAGCTGTAACCATGGCTTTGCCTCTTATGCCGCCGTCCTGATCCTGGATGCGGTATCGGAGGAAGGGGTTGCAAGTTCAGCGGGAATATGGTAAAATAGCGGGGAATTTTGATTGACTCGGAGGAAGAAAAATGGCAGGCTTGAAGGGACTGTTTGCCCGTCAGTCCAGTGTGGAATATTTGATCGTGGGGCTGGGAAATCCCGGCCTGCAGTATGAAAATACCCGGCATAACGCCGGATTTATGGCACTGGATGCGTTGGCGGACCAGCTGGGGACGACCGTCCGCCGGGCGAAGTTTTCGGCCCTCTGCGGTGAGGCGGAATACCGGGGTCATAAGCTCCTCCTCCTCAAACCCCAGACCTTTATGAATAACAGCGGAACGGCTGTGACCGAGGCGATGCGGTTTTATAAAATCCCGCCCCAGAAATGCATCCTTCTTTTTGACGATATCTCCCTCGATCCCGGCAGATTGCGGATCCGCCGGAAGGGCTCGGACGGCGGACATAACGGCCTGAAGGATATTTTCCAGCTTTCGGGGAGCAACGATTTTCCCCGGGTTAAGATCGGGGTAGGCGCAAAGCCCCACCCGGAATACGATCTGGCGAAGTGGGTCCTTTCCAAGCCGGATAAGGAAGCCTTGAGCGCGATCACAGAGGCGGCCAAAAAGGCGGCGGATGCGGCCTGCCTTTTGGTGGAGGATCAGATCGACCAGGCAATGGAACGGTATAATCACTAACAGGAAATCCGCTCTTTTCCGGTTTCGTTGGAACGGACTGCTGTTTCAAAAAAGAAGGCATAGCCCTCACGGGTTATGCCTTTCTTTATACAAAAAAACACCTGCCAACCGGACGGTCAGCAGGTGATTTTTTATCAAGAGAAAACTCTTATTTCGCAACGGCATCCTTCAGAGCCTTACCAGCCTTGAAAACAGGCAGGGTGGAAGCGGGGATCTGAATGGCTTCCTTGGTGCGGGGGTTCAGGCCGGTCCGAGCCTCACGAGCGCGGGTCTCGAAAGTACCAAAGCCAACAAGCTGAACCTTCTCACCGGCGGCAAGAGCCTCGGTAATGGTAGCCAGAGCAGCGGCAACAGCCTTCTCGGAATCCTTCTTGGAAAGAGCAGTCTTCTCAGCAACAGCAGCAATCAGGTCGGTCTTAGTCATTTGAATTTCCTCCATTTTTAAATAATATTTATCCTCAGAAGTCGAATGGGGGTTCCCCGCTTCTGTGAATGACAGAGTTAAAATAAGATCAGCTCGGCGCTTTCCGGATCAAGCCCGGAAAAATCCGTTTGGGAGCGGGGGAGCGATTCCTCCGCCAAGGTCACCCGCTCCACCAGCGCATCGCACTCGGTCAGCAGAGCGTGCTCCGCATCCACGCCGCAACTGCGGCAAAGCATCACAGCGTAAAGCAACAGCTTTCCGGCAGAAGCCTCCAGGTCGGCGGGGGTTGCATCCTCCTCGGAGGAGCCGGAAATCAGCGCGGAAGAGAAGGCGGAAAGAAGCTCGAAAGCGCTTTCCGGATCGGCCTTCAAGCCGGCGGCGGCAGTGCGGTCAAGGAGCTTCTGCGCCCGCAAAAGGGCGGGAAAAACCTCCGGAACAGCCTGCAGCTTTTGGGAAGCGGTCTTTTTCTTTTTGGTCTGGTTTTTGATCTGTTCCCAGTTTTTGAGAACCTCATCCGAGGTTTCGGCATTCACATCCCCGAAAACATGAGGATGACGCTGGATCAGCTTTTTGCAGACCTCATCCGTTACATCATCAAAGGTGAAGCGACCGGCTTCCTCCTCCATTCTGCTGTGAAAAACGATCTGGAGAAGGAGATCACCCAGCTCCTCCCGAAGCATTTCGGGACTGGCGGCGTCAATTGCCTCTACTACCTCGTAGCTTTCTTCAATCAGGTTGCGGCGGATGGAAAGATGATCCTGCTCCGCATCCCAAGGGCAACCTCCCGGGCCGCGCAGAAGCTCCATGATCCGCAGAAGGTCGGAAATATTATAAGACTCTTTGAAGGTAAACTGGATTCCGTTTTTCATTTGGGTCAGCCTCTCAAAAAAGGTGCCGCAGAACGATGCGGCGGGGTTGAACTCAAAAACCTTCTCTATTGTACTCCATTCGGCTGAGGATTTCAAGTCTTTTTGCGATTTTCCTTCCTCTTTTCCCGAAAAACACCCGAAAAAACCGGCATTTTAAGGGCTTTTCCCCCGGAATGAGGAGCGTCTCCCTTGGGAGGGAAAAGCTCCCGGAGCTGTCCGGTCAGCAGGAGGATCAGCAAAAATACCCCTCCGCCTCCTGCAATTCCCGCCAGAGCTGCCAGGGACGGACGCAAGAAATATTCTGCCAAATAACAGGAAAGAAATGCCCCGCCGCCGCACCCCAGTCCGCCCAGCAGAGGCTTCCAAAGGATGGGGAGAAGAGATAAACCGATCTGTCTGCGAAGGACAAACAGCCCGGTGATGCTGATAAATCCATAGCAAACGGCATTCCCGATGGGCGCGCCGAGAATGTGGAGAGCCGGATGGGAGACGGTCAGGCAGTTAACGGCAATCTTCAGCAAGGCGCCTCCTATCATCAGCTTGACGGGGAGATCAGAACGCCCCAAAGCCTGAAAGATGCTGTTGAGGGGAGCGGAAATGGCCAAAAAGACCCCACCGGCGGCAGAGAACGCCAAAAGCTGGGCTGACAAGGGGAAAAGGGGCGAGTCGGCCGCAGAACTGCCGTAAATGAGGTGGAGGAGACCGCCGGGGATTGCGACCAGCCCTCCGCCGCAGGGCAGAGCCAGCCACAGGCAGACCCGGAGGATCGATCCTGCCCGCTCCCGGACGGCTCCCAGGTCTCCCTTGGTCCATCCCTCCGTCACGGCGGGGAGGGCGCTGATTCCCAGGGCAGTAGTCAGGGCGGGAATGAGGTTATATACGGCGGAGATCTTGCCGGTGTAAAGCCCGTAAAGCTGGCGGGGGAGCTGGTCGGCAGGGAAGGCCTCCAAAAAGGGCATTCCCTCCAGCAAACGGGGGTAGCTTTCCTCCGCTACCCGGTTCAGACAGCGCATAACTGTTACCCCGTCGATGAGGGAGGAAAGGTTGAGGGTGGCGGCGGCAAGGGAAACGGGAATGGCTACCGAAAGGATTCGTTTGGCCGTCCTGCGGCGCCCCTCGGGAGCGGGAGCGCGGGAAAGCTGGGAGGGGGTCAGTCCTCCCCTTGCCCGCTTATGGCGGATCAGCAGATAGACTGCCCCGGCGGCAGAGCTGAGGGAGATCCCCAAAACAGCCGCCGCTGCGCAAAAGGGGAGAAGAATCTGCAGAGCCTCCTCCCGGGAGCCGGCCGCCATTCCAAAGACCTGCCCTTCCCGGGAAAACTGCCATAGTCCCACCCAACGGACCAACCCGGCCAGCCCCAGCCCAAAGAGTAGCTTTGCCACCGCCTCCACGATCTGACACAGGGCGGTGGGGATCATATTTCCCATCCCTTCGTAGTATCCGCGCAGAGCCGCCGCCACACAGCAAAAGAAAGGAGCAGGCGCCAAAAGCGCAATGGAAAGGGCGAGGGCGGGACTTTCCAGAAGGGCGGCATACGGTTGAGCGGCCAGAAGCATGGCAACGCTCCCGATTCCTCCCGCCCCCAGAAAAAGAAGAGAGGATACGGTCCGCGTCCGCCCCACATCCTTGTATCGGCCCTGGGCCATATTTTGTGCCACCAGCCGGGAAACTCCCACCGGAAGCCCCGAAACAGCCAGGGCGTAAACCGGCTTGAAAATATCGTAGGCGGCGCTGAAATAAAACATTCCTCCATCTCCCAGGAGGGCATCGCTGCTTAAGGGGATCCGGAAAAGGGCGCCAAAGGCCTTGACGGCCAGCATTGCACCCATCAGTATTGCTGCGCCGGTGAGCATCGGCTGACGCCCGGTGGATGATCGCTTCAATGACGGTTGCTCCTTTGCAGGGAAAATCAGGCGAAATACCGCCCAGTTATTCATATTCCGCAAGGGGAAATGTTTATGCGGTGAGATTGTTAATATGCCTAAATTTACCCAAAGGCAAAAAGGGAAACTGCGAAAGCGTCCGAAATATAAAAAAGACGGGGGAAGGGGTTGCAAAAAGGGGCGATTTAAGGTAAAATAAAGGGGAAGAAAAATCGCAAGGAGGATGCCCGATATGACAGGTTTTGGAATCCAATCTGTCCCGCAGAGCAGTGTGTTTCGCTGCCTCCGCTCCTTCGGAGGGGATCATTGCGGCATCGGTGCAACCTTTTGTCGGTTGGGGTAAGTGCAGGCTGCGGGCAATCGCAGCCTCTTTTATTTTTTTCGCAGGCTGACGCGAGAGGGAAAGGATGATAAAAATTGAGTAAGAAAGTTGCAATTATTATGGGGAGCGATAGCGACCTTCCGGTGCTGAAGCCGGCCATTGAGCGGCTGAAGAGCTTTGGGGTGGAAACAGAGGTGCGGATTATGTCTGCCCACCGGACTCCTGCCGCCGCGGCAGAGTTTTCTGCTAACGCTGCGAAAAACGGGTTCGGAGTCATCATTGCCGCTGCGGGGAAAGCCGCCCATCTGGCCGGCGCCCTTGCCGCAAACACCACCCTCCCGGTCATCGGGATTCCGGTCAAGTCCTCTACCCTGGATGGACTGGATGCCCTTCTTTCCACCGTTCAGATGCCCAAGGGAATCCCCGTTGCCACCGTTGCTATTGACGGTGCGGATAATGCCGCTATCCTTGCGGTGCAGATGCTGGCCCTTTCAGATGCCGACCTGGCCGATGCCCTTCTCCGCTTCAAGGAGAAGATGGCTGAGGAGGTCGCTGAGAAGGATCGCCGGCTGGCAGAGTCCCTCTGAGGGCCGGATTTGAATTTTTATTAGATGAAAGGTCGCGAAAGCAATGTTTGATATGATCCATGAGGAGTGCGGTGTCTTTGGCATCTATTCTCCTCGAGAGATGGACGTTGTCACCGAAACCTATATGGCTCTGTATGCCCTCCAGCACCGGGGTCAGGAAAGCTGCGGAATCGCTGTGAACAGCGGAGGGATCATCACCCATTATCGGGATGTTGGCCTGGTTCCGGACGTTTTTAACCGGGAGCGGCTGGACTCTCTGGGTACCGGACATATGGCCATTGGCCACGTGCGGTATGCAACCACAGCCAAGGCCATCCGGAGCAATGCCCAGCCTTTGGTGGTTCGGCATAGCAAGGGAAATATGGCCCTTTCCTATAACGGCAGTCTAATCAATGCCGCAAAGCTCCGGGAGGCGCTGGAGATGAACGGCGCCATTTTCCACACCACCAACGATACGGAGGTCATCTCCTATATCATCACCCAGGAGCGGCTGACCGCACCATCCATTGAGGAAGCGGTGCTTCGGGCAATGAAGCGGCTGGAGGGTGCCTGCTGTCTTTTGGTAATGTCCCCCCGGAAGTTGATCGCCGCCCGGGATTCCGCCGGCTTCCACCCCCTCTGCGTGGGCAAGCTGGGAGAGAGCTATGTGTTCTCCTCCGAGTCCTGCGCGCTGGATAGCATCGGCGCCGAGTTTATCCGGGATATTGCCCCCGGTGAGATCGTCGTTGCGGACGATCAGGGCCTGCGGAGCATTCGGGAAAACTGTACCAATCCGGGGCAGATCTGTGTGTTTGAGTATATTTATACCGCCCGACCCGACTCTATCATTGAAGGGGAGAGCGTTCACCTCGCCCGGAAGCGGGCAGGTGCATTCCTGGCAAAGGAGCACCCGGTGGAGGCAGACGTGGTTATCGGTGTTCCCGATTCGGGACTGGATGCCGCCCTGGGCTATGCAGAGGAATCGGGCATCCCTTACGGAATCGGCTTTATCAAAAACCGGTATATCGGCAGAACCTTTATTCTTCCCACCCAAAGCCAGCGGGAGCGGGCCGTCCGGATCAAACTCAATGTTCTTCTTTCCACCGTTAAGGATAAGCGGGTGGTTATGATTGACGACTCCATCGTCCGGGGAACCACCAGTGCCCGGATCGTGAAGATGCTCCGGGATGCGGGCGCCAAGGAGGTTCATTTCCGGGTATCCTCCCCGCCCTTCGTCAACCCCTGCTATTTCGGCACGGATATTGACAGCCGGGATAAGCTGATTGCCTGCAAGTATACCACTGAGGAGATCCGCCGCCAGCTGGGTGCAGATTCTCTGGGCTATTTGAGCCTGGATGCGGTTGCCCAGATCGCAAAGCCCACCACCGGTTGCGGCTTCTGTGACGGTTGCTTCACCGGCCGGTACCCCATTGATGTTCCGGGGGAGATCCCCAAGGATAAATTTACAAAAAAAATCAGCATGGTAAAGGAGAAGAAATGATGGATAGCCATAGCGAGAGTTACAAAAAGGCCGGCGTAGATGTTACCGCCGGGTATGAAGCAGTCAAAAAGATGCGGCCCTTCGTGGAATCCACCAATATCGAGGGTGTTCTGACCGGGATCGGCGGCTTTGGAGGGCTTTTTCAGCCCAATATCGCTGGAATGAAGGAGCCGGTCCTCGTTTCGGGGACGGACGGTGTCGGTACCAAGCTGAAGATTGCCTTCACCCTCGGCAAGCACGATACCATTGGAATCGACTGCGTTGCTATGTGTGTCAACGATGTTGTTTGCTGTGGCGCAAAGCCGCTATTCTTCCTGGATTACCTGGCTGTGGGGAAAAATGATCCCGAGCGGGTAGCGGGGATCGTTTCGGGTGTGGCAGACGGTTGCCGCCAGGCGGGATGTGCCCTTATCGGTGGTGAGACCGCTGAAATGCCCGGCTTCTACCCCGAGGAGGAGTATGACCTGGCAGGCTTCTGCGTGGGTATGGTTGACCGGGAAAAGATCATTGACGGAACCAAGATCGCCCCGGGAAGCGTGCTGATCGGTGTGGCTTCCTCGGGTGTCCACTCCAATGGCTTCTCCCTCGTCCGGAAGGTTTTTGAGGGCTGCGATATGAAGGAGTACCGTCCTGAGTTGGGCAAGACCCTGGGTGAGGCGCTCCTTGCTCCCACCAGGATTTATGTCCGTCCTCTCCTGGCGTTGATGGAAGAGGTGGAGGTGCAGGGTGTTTCCCATATCACCGGCGGTGGCTTCTACGAGAATATCCCCCGGATGTTCCCTGCGGGAATCGGCGCGGAGATCGAGAAGGATTCTTTGGAAATCCCCGCCATCTTCCAGCTGATCCAGAAGACCGGCGATATCCCCGAGCGGGATATGTTCAATACCTTCAATATGGGCACCGGCCTTTGCATTGCCGTTAAGGCGGAGGATGCGGACCGTGCGGTGGCCTGTTTGAAGGCAAACGGTGAGGATGCCCGGATCATCGGACGCTGTGTTGCCGGTGAGGGTGTCAAGATCATCTGAGGAGCAACGGAATGAAACATATTGCAGTATTTGTTTCGGGAGGAGGCACCAACCTCGCCGCCCTCATTGAGGCGGAAAAGAGCGGTCTTCTCAAAAGCGGTACGATCCGCTGCGTGATCTCCAGCCGGGAGGATGCTTACGCTCTGACCCGCGCCCAGGAGAATGGAATCCGGACCTACGTTGTCCGGAAGAAGGATTTTGCCTCCCAGGGCGAGCAGGACGCTCATATGATCTCCATTCTGGAGTCAGAGCAGATCGACCTGATTGTTTTGGCGGGATATATGAGCATCCTCTCGGAGGAGTTTACCCGCACCTACCAGAACCGGATCATTAACGTCCATCCGGCCCTCATTCCCTCCTTCTGCGGGGATGGGTATTATGGCCTTCGGGTCCACCAGGCGGCGCTGGATTACGGTGTCCGTCTGACCGGGGCGACCGTCCATTTCGTCAATGAGGTGACGGATGGCGGTGCCATTATCCTCCAAAAGGCGGTAGAGATCAAGGAGGGGGACACCCCCGAGATCCTGCAGCGCCGGGTGATGGAGGAGGCTGAATGGAAGTTGCTTCCCCAGGCCTGTGAGCTTTTCTGCGCCGACCGGCTGGAGGTATCGGGCAGAAAGGTCACCATCAAAGAATAAACAAAAGAGAAAGGATCGAACATTATGGCAGCAATGAATCTTTTTGCAGATCTTTCCGCCAATGCCTATCCCGGAAGAGGAATCCTCCTGGGAAAATCGGATTGTGGCAAATATGCCGTTTGCGGATATTTTATTATGGGGCGGAGCGTCAATAGCCGGAACCGCGTTTTTGTAATGGAAGGGGAGGAGATGCGGACCAAGGCTTACGATCCCGCGAAGCTTTCCGATCCCTCTCTGATTATCTATTATCCTGTCCGGGTGCTGGGGAAGGATACCATCGTTACCAACGGTGACCAGACTGATACCATCCGTGACTTTATGGCCGAGGGGAAAACCTTTGAGGATGCCCTTCGCACCCGCACCTTTGAGCCCGATTCCCCCAACTTTACCCCCCGCATTTCGGGCCTTTGCCACGTGGAGGACGGCGCCCTTTCCTACCGGCTCTCCATCCTGAAAACAGAGGGCGGCGTGGAGAGCCGTCCCCTGCGGTTCTTCTATGAGTATTCGGGCACTCCCGCCGGTGAGGGCCACCTGATCCACACCTACCAGGGAGACGGAAATCCCCTCCCCTCCTTTACCGGAGAGCCCAAGAATGTGACCATCTCGGGCGGGATTGATGAATTTACCGCAAACCTCTGGAATGCGCTGGATAGCGAAAATAAGGTTTCCCTTTTCGTCCGGTATATCGACCTTGCCACCGGCCAGACCCAGACCCGAATCGTCAACGGTGCCGAGCAGTAATAACAGAAAGGAACGGAATGAAAATGAACGAGCTTCTTCTTAAATACGGATGCAACCCCAACCAGACCCCCTCCAGAATCTTTTGCGCGGAGGGTGAGCTCCCCATTGAGGTGCTCAACGGCCGTCCCGGCTATATCAACCTGCTGGATGCTTTCAATAGCTGGCAGCTTGTTTGCGAGCTGAAGGAGGCTACCGGCCTTCCTGCCGCTGCTTCCTTTAAGCATGTCAGCCCGGCGGGCGCCGCTGTGGGTCTGCCCCTGGATGATACCCTCAAGAAGATCTATTTTGTGGAGGAGTTTGAGCTTTCTCCTTTGGCTTGCGCCTATGCCCGGGCCAGAGGGGCGGACAGAATGTCCTCCTACGGTGACTTTATTGCCCTCTCGGATGAGTGCGACCGCCAGACTGCGGCCATTATCGCCAAAGAGGTATCGGACGGTGTAATCGCCCCCGGTTATACTCCCGAGGCACTGGAGATCCTCAAGGGAAAGCGTAAGGGCACCTATAACATCATCAAAATGGACCCCAGCTACCGTCCCGCCCCGGTGGAGCGGAAGGATTGCTACGGGATCACCTTTGAGCAGGGCAGAAACGAGCTCAAGCTTGAGCCCTCTCTCCTGGCCAATATCGTCACCGAGGAAAAGAGCCTGCCCGAGAATGCCGTCCGGGATCTGCTGATCTCCCTGATTACCCTCAAATATACCCAGTCCAACTCCGTCTGCTATGTGAAGGACGGCCAGGCCATCGGCATCGGTGCCGGCCAGCAGTCCCGTGTCCATTGCACCCGTTTGGCGGGCAATAAGGCGGATAACTGGTATCTCCGTCAGCATCCGGCGGTGCTGGCCCTTCCCTTCCGGGCGGATATTCGTCGTCCCGATCGGGATAATACCATTGATGTTTTCATCTCTGATGATTATGATGACGTTCTTCGGGAGGGAACCTGGCAGAATTTCTTCACCGAGCGTCCCCAGCCGCTGAGCCGGGAAGAGAAGCGCCGCTGGTTAGATACCATGAGCGGTGTATCTCTGGGATCGGATGCATTCTTCCCCTTTGGGGATAATATTGAGCGGGCAAAGAAGAGCGGCGTGCAGTATATCGCCCAGCCGGGCGGTTCTGTCCGGGATGACAATGTCATCGAAGCCTGCAACCGGTATCATATGACCATGGCCTTCACCGGAATCCGCCTCTTCCATCACTAAGAACCGGGCGGAAGCGCCATCTTTTCGGAGGGACTTCCCCAAAAACGGAGGTTCCTCCGATTTTATTCTGTAAGGAAAGGCAGGAAACATTATGGCTCTTTTGACCTATGAGGAGATCCGCAAAAATGAGGAGATCCGCACCTATATCAAAAAGGCGGATGCCGTTTTATCCGCAATGGGGTATACCGAGCATTCCTTTGCCCATATGGCCATTACTGCCGAGCGGGCGGGAGAGATCCTGCTGAAGATGGGTTACCCCGAGCGGACGGCGGAGCTTGCCCGGATTGCCGGATTTATGCACGATATTGGGAACGTTATCAACCGGATCGACCACGCTCAGAGCGGCGCGGTAATGGCTTTCCGGATTTTGGATCGGCTGGGGATGCCGGCAGATGAGCTGGCGGATGTTGTTTCGGCCATCGGGAACCATGATGAAGGCACCGCCGTTCCTGCAACGCCCATTGCTGCGGCGCTGATTCTGGCAGATAAGGCGGACGTCCGGCGGAGCCGTGTCCGGAATACCGATCAAATGAGTTTTGATATTCACGACCGGGTCAACTACTCGGTGGAGAGCTCCTCCCTGACCATTTCGGAGGATAAAAATCGGGTGGAGCTGCGAATTACTATTGATACTGAGATCTGCGCGGTGATGAGCTATTTTGAGATCTTTCTGGAGCGGATGCTCCTTTGCCGCCGGGCGGCGGAGTTTTTGGGGAGGTCCTTTGCCCTTTGGATCAACGATCAGCGTCTCCTTTGAGGTGAGAGAATGGAGCTTTCCGATTGCCGGATCGTCCGGTCGGCGCGGCGGACCCTTTCCATTGAGATCAGCCGGGAAGGGGAAGTGATTGTCCGGGTGCCAAACTGTTGTTCCCAGAGGGAGATCGAGGCCTTTGTGGAAAAATATCGGGCTTGGGCGGAGGAAAAGCTGCGGCTTCGCCGGGAGCGGGAGGAAGCCTTCCCCCCTCCGGATGAGGAAACCGTAGAGGAGCTTCGCCGGCAGGCAAAGGAATACCTGCCCGGTCGGGTTGCGTATTTCTCCGGGAAAATGGGCCTTGCCCCTACGGCGGTGCGAATCACCTCTGCAAGGACTCGGTTCGGCTCCTGCAGCGGGAGAAATTCCATCTCCTTCTCCTGTCTGCTGATGCGTTATCCGGCCGAGGCTATTGACTATGTGGTGGTGCATGAGCTTGCCCACATAGCGCGGCACGATCACTCCCCCGCCTTTCACGCGCTGGTGGCATCCATCCTGCCCGATCATCTTGAGCGGCGGGCGCTGTTGAAAAAAGCCCCGGTGTATCCCCGGGGAATCCTGGCAGAAACGGAAGAGAAAAAAGAGAAGCGGTAACAGTACGTTACCGCTTCATTTTTTATTGCGCCAGCCGGCGGTTTAACCGATTTCGGGTGGAACGAACGATGAAAAATACCGTCAGCCAGATGATAAGATATGCCAGCACAAAGATCCCGGTAAAAATCAACAGCACCATCGGCTCAAAGGGAATCCAGGTATTGGCAAGATAGCATACCGAATAGGCAACGTAGAGACAGCCAAAGTGACAGAGGATGGATTTTGCCAACGGCCAATGCTCGATTTGGTTAAAGACCGAGACACCTGCCTGAACGAAAGCAAGCAGATAGGTGGAGAGGATGGCCAGCAGCACCTCCCATCCCGAGAGGGCAAACCCGGGGAGGGCTTCCTGGAGGACTGCATAAACAATCCCGACGATCACGGGACCAAAGCCACCGAAGGTCAGTCCACGGTGGAGAAACTGTTTTACATAAGGATTCATCAAAGACCCAGCCTTTCTTTTACGTTTTTTAAGCATCTACGGGAAACGAAATCGCGATATCCATTCCGAAAGCGGACGAGGAGGGCACCTGATATGGAGGTGTCAAACCGCTCAATGGCATGAATATTGGCGATGCAGGACTGATTGATCTTGATAAACTGCTCCGAAAGCCGTTCCTCCAGCTGGTAAAGCCGGTACCGGAGTTGAAATTTTTCGGTGGCGGTGAGGGCATAGACCTTATCCTGCTCTGAGATGAAGCAGAAAATGTCCGATGGGCGGAGGGGGACCGTTTCCCGGTCGTTTGTACCCATCAGGGCGAACTCATCCTCCTCGGCCAACCGCTGGATGGCCGTAACCAGCGGAGTTTGCCGGTGCGCGTAAATCAAAATCTCTTCAGGGCGGTTTGGATCGATCGTAACCTTGCAATTCATATGAATTCCTCCTTGCAGTTTTATCTTACACCAAAAGCTCCTCTTCTGCAACAAGTTTGCCCTATTCGGTCGAAAGGGAACGGTAAGCGGCAGAATGCAGGATATCTCCTATTTCCCTGCCATATAAATGGAAGAGAGAAGGGAAGGGGAGGCCGATGAAAGGGGGGAAGCTGGATGAAAGGGTTCCCGGAGGATGCCGGAGAATGCTCCGATATCTTCTTGGGTGCAAGCTGGGGGAGGCAATTACCCTCTTTGCAGGATTGCGTATGGGGTTTCCTGACATCCTTCTGCCCCGGCAGCTTTTGTTGATTACATTGGTTGGAAACGGTCTGCCGGCTCTTATTCTTGGACTTTCTTCGGCCAGGGAGGGGCATTTTGGGGGGAGGGGGATCTATTGGGTGCTGATGCGGGGAGTCCTGATGGGCATTACCCCTCCAGCGGCCTTTATATTGTTCTATTCTGCCACGCAAAATATTCTTTCTGCCCGGACGGCGGCTCTCCTGACTCTGACACTCTCTCAACTGCTTTACGCTCTTGAAGAGGGGCGAGGGAAGGCCATCCGCACAAAAGGGGGTCTTTCCGGCCCGGGACTTTGGGGCGGGATAATCTGCGCTCTGGGAATAGCGGTGGGAGGGGTCTATCTGCCCGCTCTGCAGCGGATCTTTGGGACGGTTTCCTTGACCGGAGGGGAGTTGGCCCTTGTTCTTGTCCTTTGCGCCATTGTGCCGCTGGCAACGGCGCTGATTGCCGAAGCGTCCCGGAAGAGGGAATAAAAAGAGAGGCGACAGATCTGCTCTGCCGCCTCGTTTTACGGTGCGCTCAGGAAAGAAGACTGACATTCAAGCCGCAGTTCTTTCCTTCGACGTAAGGATTCTTCGCGCCGGTAACGTTCAGTCCGGTCACAATGTTATGGTGGCTATTCTGCAGGAATACTCCGGCCTCGGGGTAGCCTGCCACCGAAAGGTGATTGAGCTGGGCATCGATCAGCCGGTCGCCCAGGATCCCATACCGGTCAGCCGAAACATCGGGATGGGCCTCTACCGTTACTGAGTGGATCTGGGGATACAAGCAGCCCTCCAGATTCATTCCGTGGCCCAGGATATTCCGGAAGGAAACGTTAGAGAAATAAAGATGGAAGCCCTCATTCTGGATGCGGAGACCGTCCGACCCCAACTGCTCCGCGCTGCACTGATCCATCCAGGTGGCAACGTTGCAGGTGTAAAGGAAGCCGACCTCCCGGTCGTTTTCTGCCTTCCCCGTGCCGATGATCCGGATATTCTGCAGGATTCCGCCTTCGTTGTCCTCAATCTCCATAGCGGCGTAGTTGCCGTCCGTGGCGGTGAGGGCGGAGTTATCCAAAAGGATATTCCGGAAGAAGATGAAGCCCCAGAAGTTCCGTGTACGGATGGCGGATTGCCGGCTATTGCGGCAGACCAGTCCGTCAATAACGGTGTTGGTAATATACACGTGCTCGGTCCGCTTATCCAGCCGGGAGTCAGCCACTACGTGGTATGCTCCCTCGGTAACAATATCTGATACCTGCTCATGAGAGATGGGTTGGTTTTTCTGCACGTCAAAATAGAAGCAGACGCTCTCCCCCGTTCCGGACATATCAAGGAAAAGATGGGAAATCTTAATGGCGGGAGCCTTCAGCTCAAACAGGTGCCGGCAATGGGGAGCGCCGATGATCCGGGAGAGTTGATCGTCACAGCCAAAGACGGTTTTCATTTCGCAGATGGGAAGATCCCCCAACAGATATCCGGCCTCGGTATAGGGAATGGCCAGAGCGCCGCTATTGCGAAGGGCCCGGCGAAAGGCCTCGGTATCGTCGGTCTTGCCGTCTCCCAAAGCGCCATACCACTGGGGGTAGGCCTGGGGGTTATTCAGATGCCCATCCACCCGGCCGGCACCGGTAAAGACAGGGTGCAGGCTTGCTTCCAGATGGCTTTCCCACCGGACAGTCACCTCCTGGTCCACAAGCAACGCCGCCTGATCCTCAAAGACCATATCCAGCGAAGCGGGAAAGTCCACCGGAGCGGAGAGACGGTAGATTCCATCGGGGAAATAAACGGTGTTCTCCGGGTTTTCTGCCAAAGCAGCGGAGATGGTTGCCGCAATGGCGGCGGAGTCGTCGGTTTTGCCGTCTCCCAAGGCGCCGTGAGCGGCCACAGAGTGGAAAACCTCCTGATAACGGTTTGACATATCCTTTTCCCCCTTTCTTCAAGTCTGCCAGGGGAAGTCGGTTGCGTCCATAACGCCCTTGACCTCGCCCTGCAGCTCCATCCGCGCAAGATCGGAGTAGGGCCCCGTCACCTGCGGAAGCTGTTGACCATCGTTGGAAACGTACCCGTGGATTACGGTGGAAGGACCGGAAATTTCTACCCCGCCCTTTTTGTTGGAGTTGCAGACCAGTCCATTGAAAATATTCCGGTCGCATCCCGGCTTTTCCAGCAGGGATTGCCGGGCATTTTCCATAATCACAAGGTTATTGAAGGTATTGTCAAAGGAATCCTCAAGAATCAGCCCGTCCCGCTGATTATACTGGATAATCAGCGCATTGAAGGTCAGGTTCCGGCACCGGTTGAGGTAGACCGAATCGTAAGGATCGTCGTTGACCATATCGTAGAAGTTGCCGTTGGATTTGATCACATCAAAGACCGAGTCGGTCACGTCCTCAAAATAGAGGCCCTCCTCCTTCAGCAAAGAAACGACAAAATTGGAAAAATGCATCTTTTTGCAGCGGCGCATCACCCACTGCTTGCCGTTGACATAGTCCACCATAATCCGGTAGGAACGGACATTTTCGCAGTCCTCAAAGATCATTCCGTGGCCGCCCCGGACGGTCCATTTGGCGTAGCCGCCCAGAACATCCACATTTTCAAGATACATATCCTTGATATTCCGGAAAATATACCCGATGGAGGGGATGGGGTAGGCGAAGCTTCCCACGCAAACATCCCGCAGGACAATTCCCTCGGTAAAATCGGTCATAAATACACCGACGTTCCGGTTGGAGTTAAAATGCACCTGGTCAAACTCCACATTCCGGATGCAGTGGAT
This sequence comes from Oscillospiraceae bacterium, assembly GCA_017466885.1. Lineage (GTDB taxonomy): Bacteria > Bacillota > Clostridia > Oscillospirales > Ruminococcaceae > RGIG4130. The sequence goes on along the minus strand of JAFTTH010000002.1, from coordinate 77,510 downwards.
TCCCGTTTGGGCGTCCAGCACCGCGTAAGCGGGACTTTCCACGTGGACATTGCAAAGGGAGATATCCTCCAGGTCACGGTCGGAGGTATCAAAATAAAGGGCGGCCTCCTCGGTCTGGTAGTCGGCTTTGTAGAAAAAGTGGAGATTTTCCAACCGAATATGATTGCTGCGGATCTGAATCAGGTACTGCTTATCCCGCAGAACGTTGATCCGTACCCGGTTATTTCCCACGCCCCGCAGGGTCACAGGCCGTTGCAGAATGAGGGTGCTGAGAGCATAAGGCTTGCCCATATCCGGCACCAGCACTGTTTCTAAACAATCCACCGCCTTTTGGAAGGAGAGGGTCTGACCGTTGGGATCATCCATATCCACGCCGAACCACTGGACGTACCCCTCCGAGGGAATCCGCCCGGTCACCTTGCCCGGACCGGTGAAAACAGGAGCGATCCCGGCCTGGACCTTGCCGAAGATCTGCAGCTCTGCCTCGGCGGCCAGCTCAAAGATGGCTCCCTTCTGCATTACGAGGGTGACGTTGGCGGGGACGGTGTGGCTCTCCTCCAGCCGGTATTTCCCGTGAGGAACCTGGATGGTTTCCGGACGCTGACCGATCTGTTCCAAAAGCTCCCGCAGGACTTGGTCGGCAGAGGGTGGGCCCGCTTGCTGATTACATATGAAAAGCATCTGTTTCACTCCTTTTGTTGGTGGAACGGGGAATCGCTGTTTGCAGTATAGCATTGTCCGGGGGGAAAGTCAATTGCCCAAAAATATTTTTGGAATTAATGTTGACATATTATACTAAATGATATACAATATCGATAATGAGGGAAAGTTACTTTCTCCACCACCGGAAAAAGGAAGAAAACTATGGGTAGAAATACCGTTCAGCGAACGCTGATTTACCAGGCGGTTTGCCGGATGCACCACCCAACAGCGGACGAGGTTTATGCCGAGATGAAGAAAACCTACCCGGATATTGGTCGGGCGACGGTGTACCGGAATCTGAAAGTTCTTTCAGAGGAAGGGAAGTTGCGTCGGATTTCGCTTTCGGATGGGGCGGACCGGTTTGACCATTGCTTGGAATATCATAACCATCTGACCTGCTCCCGGTGCGGGGAATGCAAGGATATTTGGGAGGAAGTCCCCCTGCCAAAAGCAGAGGGGCCCGTTTATTTGGGCGGATGCCGGGTGGAAGGCCATACCTTCCATTTTCACGGAGTCTGCGCTGAGTGTCTGGCGCGGGAAGCTGAATAGAGCACCGAAAAACGGGGAAAATATTGTTATTATTATGCCGAGAGGCATATCAAAAATAAAAAAGGAGAATGTTATTATGGCAGATCTGAAAGGAACCAAAACAGAAGCAAATCTTCTTGCCGCATTTGCAGGCGAATCCCAGGCGCGGAACAAGTATACCTACTTTGCATCCAAGGCCAAAAAGGAAGGCTACAACCAGATCGCGGCCCTCTTTGAGGAGACCGCAAACAACGAAAAGGAGCACGCAAAATTGTGGTTTAAGCTCCTTTCGGGGATCGGAACCACCGCTGAGAACCTTGCCGCCGCCGCGGAGGGAGAGAAATACGAGTGGATCGATATGTACGCCGGCTTTGCCAAGGATGCCAAGGAGGAGGGCTTTGACCATATTGCGTACCTCTTTGAGGCAGTTGCAAAGATCGAGAAGGAGCATGAGGAGCGTTACCGCAAGCTGCTGGCCAACGTTGAGAATGGAGAGGTCTTTAAGAAGGGCTCTGTTGTGATCTGGAAGTGCGCCAACTGCGGCCATATCCACGTTGGAGAAGCGGCACCTCAGGTATGTCCCGTCTGCGCCCATCCTCAGGCCTATTTTGAGGTCAAAGCAGAAAATTATTGATTGCAAAAGGCCGGGAAGGGGGTTCCCTCCCGGCTCTTTTTTGAAAGGATGAGCAAGAATGGATAAGCGAGTGCTCTGGAAGCTCTCTTACGGGCTTTACGCCATTGGTGTTTCCGATCAGGGGCGGGCCTGCGGGTGCATCGTTAATACGGTGATGCAGGTAACCTCCGATTCCCCAGCGGTGACGGTCTGTTTGAATAAGAATAACTATACCACCCAGCTTCTTCAGAAGACGGGGGTATTTACCGTATCCATCCTTTCGGAGAAGACGAATCCGGAAACCATTGGGGCGCTGGGCTTTGCCTCGGGGCGGGATACCCATAAGTTTATGGATGTTCCCTTCCGGCTGGTGGAGGGTCTGCCGGTGGTGGAGGATGCCGTTTGCGGTGGGATGCTCTGCCGGGTAACCTCGATCACAGACGTGGGGACGCACCTTCTCTTTGTGGGCAAGGTGGTAGATGCCTTTGCCGGAGAGACTGACGCACCTCCCATGACTTACGAATACTACCACAAGGTGGTCAAGGGCTCTGCCCCCAAAAATGCGCCTACCTACCGAGGCCAAGAGGAGCAGACTGCCCCCTCGGAGGAGCCGGTTTACGTTTGCGGTGTTTGCGGATACGAGCATCAGGGCGAGCTGCCGGAGGATTTCAAATGCCCCATCTGCAGGCAGCCCCGAGAGGTATTCCGAAAAAAATAACGGGTTTGAATGCAAAAAGCCGACCGGAGGAAATCCCTTCGATCGGCTTTCTCTTTTATTCGGCTTCCCCTTCCCGGAGGATCATTTCCAAGCCGATGCAGAAGCCGGGCTTGAGGGAGTCCTTCCGGAGCCATTCCTCGGTGGTGTGGAAGCCGCCGCCGTCATAAAGTCCGAAGGCGATGGCGGGGATTCCCAGGGAGTGGGGAATATTGCAGTCGGTGGATCCGGAGCGAAATTCAGGACAGATGCCGGTATATTTTTGAATCAGCCCGGCCGCCCGGTGGGAAAGCTCGTCCAAAGCGCGGGGATCCACCTCCCCCATACAGGGACGGTCCCCCACCCGCTCCACCGTCAGCCGGGGGCAGGCTTCTTTGGCCCGGGAAAATATCTGCGCGAATCGGGTCTCCATTTCGGCCAGGCATTCCCGGTGATCCGAGCGGTATTCGGCCAACATAGTGGCAGATTGGGGGATAGTGTTGACAGAGGTGCCTCCCGAAAGGATGCCGACATTATAGGTTGTTTTGCTATTACCCACCACCGGAGGCTCAATTTCATAGATTTGGCAGGTGATTTCCGCCAGGGGGAGGATGGCACTTTTGTTGCCGAAGGCAAAATAGGAATGTCCTCCCTCCGTTTCTGCAGTGATCTGATACCGGTGAGAGCCCACACTTCGGCAGTAAACGCCCCGGTAGGAGCAATCCAGAGAGATGGAGCGGTCAATCCGGTCTCCCCAATCGGCAAAGATCTGCCGGCAACCCTTGAGATTTCCCAGCCCCTCCTCACAGGAGTCGGCGGCAAAAAGGAGAGTGCGGTGCAAGGGGAGCTTTTTTTCTACAATGCAACGGACGCAGGCCAGCATCACGGCGAGGTTTGCCGTATCATCCCCCACGCCGGGGCAGCGAAGAAAGGTGCCGTCATCCGCCAGCTTCAAAGGGGTGGCGCGGGGGAAAACGGTGTCAGTATGGGCCATGAAAAGGGTGACCCTTTGGGAGGGTGCCCCCAGAGTCCAGAGGAGATTTTTTGCCGGATCAAGGGTTGCTTCGATCCCAAGCTCTGCCAGGTATTCCTGACAGAAGCGGACCCGCTCGTCCTCCTCTCCCGATGGGGCGGGAATGGTGCAAAGATGGCGGAGAAGCCGCAGAACCTCATCAAAATATTCTTCAGCAAAGAGGGAAAAATCCATAACTTCTCCTTTCGTAATCCCGGTTATTCGGGCTGGGAAATCATCTGCGCGCCGACAGAAACGAGGTTTGCCATCAGCACGTTATTCAGACCGTTTTGCCGGTCGACCCGGATGACAGGGCAATCGGGGTTGCGGTTGATGACATTGGTGATGGCGGAATCCTTCAGGTACCCGCCCACCACAATGGCATCTATACTATTGCAGATAACGTTGGAAACGGTAATGGCAGAGAGACCGTCGGGGAGGTTTTTGCCGTAAGCTGAGTCCCCTTCTCCCAAAAGAATCCCGCCGAAATGCCGGATCTCTGGGGGGGAGGTATCCACCACACCGTCAATAACGATATTATAAATATGGGTATTGCAGGCGAGCAACCGGACATTGTAACAAAGGTGGGAATAGCCGATCACGTTCCGGATGATAATATCGTGAATATCCCGATCCCGCTTGGACCAGTCGCTGTTCATCACGTGGGTGGAGCAAAGGGCTCCGCCGGGAACAAACTCATCCAGGGCCACTGCTGTCAGAGCGACCATATCATCCCCCGTTTGGCCGGAAATATTGGCGATGGTAATATGGTGACAGCCGTTGCGGATATCCACACCGTCCTGATTTTCCATATTCTGGCGCATCCCGTCAATGACCTTGGACATACAGGCGTCAAACTCGACCTTTTCTACCGAGCCAAAGGAACAGGCCTCCAGGGAGATACCCCAGCCGTGAGACTCGACGATCTTCAGATTCCGGATGGAGAAATTCTCGGTATTGGCAAAGAGGATCCCGATCCCGCGCCAGTCACCCAGGGGAGATTGGTCTTCCTTGCCAGCGTCGGTGCCGTAAGAGTGGCTGTGGAGATCGCCGAAATCGGGGGCACAGGCTGCCTTTCGGTCAGCCGGCACCCAGTCTGCCAGTCGGCACAGATCCTCCGGCTCGTAAGGGCAGGGGCAAGCGAGGATCTTTCCACCGTCCCCGGTGGCGCGGGGATGATCTGCCCCTTGCAGAACGCAAAGCCCCTCCCCCTGCAGATGGATATTCCGGATCGGCTCCGGCTCGTTGATCCCCATACCGCAGTTGGCGGTGCGGAAGAAGTTATCCCGGCAGCGGTCGGAGAGCTTAATGGTGCAGTTTTGCAGGATCACGGTGGTGTTTTCGGGGAGGAGAATGGCCCGGTCCAGCAGCCAGTAGCTGCGCTCCGGATCCTCCTGTCCGGCCCGGGGCGGAATCAAAACGATTCCGTCCGCCCCTCTGTTCTGAATGGCGGATTGCAGGGTATCGCTATCTGTTTGGCGGTGAAAATCATTTGCATTGACCATGGTCGTATCCTCCTGGGTATTGTCCCTGAAAAAGGGAACAGGTTATTCTCATTATATAATAGGAATCCTGAAAAGCAATAGGAGGTCAGAAAATGTCAAAAAAGTGCAGGTTTTTCAAATCAAAAAAAGAAGGGTTTTATTTTGCTTCTTTGTCGGCACGGAGTTTTTCCATAGAGCGGAGATAAAGCTCCTCGGTGGCAAAGGCGAGCTTTGTGATCCTGTTTGGCTGGGAGAGCTTGCAATAGAAGGAGTCGTTCTCGGTGGAAATATCCACACAGTCGATCTTTTTCAGAGGGCCGAAATCGTATTCTACGTGGAGACTGTTGGTCTGGAGGGGGAGCCTCTGGATGAAATACCGCTCTCCCCGGTATTCTCCCTCCAAAACAAAGCCCTGATCGGGTTGATGGGTCATCCGGGCCTTCCCCAAGGGGATATAGCGGTAGACCCGGGGCAGGGACCAGACCTCCACCTCATCGCTGAAGGAGTAGTTGTCCTCCCGAATCTGCTGTTTTACCTGCTCCCGCTCCCAGGCAAACCAGTCGGGGATATGGTCAAATTCGGTTTCTCCCTCCAGGGCGCGGAGACTTCCGCCCTCCTCCCAGACCCACCGTTTGCCGCAGGCGGTGCAGAAAAGCTCGGCTCCTGCCGAGTCCATTTTGAATTCGGTCATACAATGGGGGCATTGGTAAAGCACCTTATGCAGTCCTTCGGCACGGTAGGGCTCGGTGATGCGGATCTGTTGCTCCTTTTGGTAGCGATAATCGTCATAGGCCAGCTCCTTTTTCAGGAGTGCGTTGATCTGATCTACCGACATTTCATTTGCCTGTTCGGGGGTCAGGATCAGCTTGCAGACGGTATGGAGGGGGGCCTTCCGCTTCTTTCGGAAGTTCCAGAAGGGAGCGTAAAGATGGTTGCCGTGGTGGACTACCGCCACCACCGGGACCTTATTGAGCTTAATAAGCTTCCCCAAAGATTCGGGCAGGAATGCAAGGGTTCCGCAGGGGGAATATCGCGCCTCAGGGTACATAGCGAGGATATCTCCCCGCTGGAGGACCTTCCGGATGGATTTGATCAGATGCAGGTCCATGGTAAACTTCCGGGTGGCAATGGCGCCGATCCACTCCAAAAGAAAGAATTTGATCACGTAACCGTCAATGCTGACGACGTTGCTGACCGAATAGGGCCAGGTGGCCTGAGCGGCCAGTTCAAAATCTATAAAATGCATATGGTTGCTCAAAAGCAGATAGGGGGGCTTTAGGTTCTCCATCCCAACTGTTTCTACCCGATAATCCTTGCCGTGGAGTGCGATTTTTGAAAGAAGACGGATCAGCCAGGTCCAGAAAAGACGCTGGCGCAAGGGGTATCGGGCGGTTTTATACCGGTTTTTATTTCTGTAATTTACTTCGATATCCATTTGTCTCTCACTCCTCTCCAATATTGTAAACGATTCGGAGGAAAATAGCAAGAAATATCCTTTTTCTGCCTTTCATCTCTTGCCAATACCGCTTCATTGGTGATACAATTATTGTCAGTAATAATGCGGAGATGGTGAAATGGAATGGTTATGGATTCCTGCCGTTGCGGTAGCGGTGATCGGCGTTTTGGTGCTGGTAATCAGCTATTTATGCTACCGGATGGCCTTTTACGCCCCGCCCCGCAAGCCGGTGCCGGAGGATGTTATTGAGATCCCTGAGGGGGAGATCTACGAGCCCTTTCGGGAGGCGATGGAGAACTGGACCCGGGAGACCCGGGCAATGCCTCACGAGGATATGACAATTACCTCCTTTGACGGATTGACCCTCCGGGGGAAATATTACGAATACGCCCCTGGTGCGCCCATTGAGCTGATGTTTCACGGCTACCGCGGGAGCGCAGAACGGGATCTTTCGGGGGGTGTTCAGCGGTGCTTCCGGCTGGGACGGAGCGCCTTGATCGTGGATCAGCGGTGTAGCGGAAAGAGCGAGGGAAAGGTGATTTCCTTCGGGGTCAACGAGCACCGGGACTGCCTTGCCTGGATCGAGCTGATGCTCCGGCGGTTTGGGCCGGAGGTCCGGATCATCCTGACCGGAATTTCTATGGGCGCCTCTACAGTGATGATGGCAGCGGATAAGGATCTGCCGGAGAATGTCATCGGAATTTTGGCGGATTGCGGCTTTACCTCGGCCAGGGAGATTATCCGGAAGGTGATCCGGCAGATGGGCCTCCCTGTGGGAATCAGCTACCCCTTTGTGAAGCTGGGTGCTCGGATTTACGGGCATTTTGACCTGGAGGAGGGGAGCGCCTTGGCGTCGGTAGCAAAGAGCCGCGTGCCGATCATCTTTTTCCACGGAGAGCAGGATGATTACGTTCCCTGTCAGATGAGCAGAGATGCCTATGAGGCCTGCACCTCCAAAAAGATGCTGGTAACCGTCCCCGGTGCGGGACACGGTTTGAGTTTCCCTGTTGACCAGGACGGATATTTGCAGGCGTTACGGGAGTTTTTCGGCCCCGAGGCGTCAGCAAAGGTGTTCCAAACAAAAGAGGAGGAATAAAGAATGAAGCCCCTGAATCAATATATTGACCACACAAATCTGAAGCCTGCCGCCACCCGGCAGGAGATCGAAAAGCTCTGCGCCGAGGCGCGGGAATGGGAGTTTGCCTCGGTTTGCGTCAATCCCTGCAACGTGGCGCTGGCAAAGGAGCTCCTGCGGGATACGAAGGTGGAAATCTGCACCGTGATCGGTTTCCCCTTGGGGCAGAATACCACCGAAATGAAGGTTGCAGAGGCCAGGGATGCCCTCCGCAACGGGTGCGATGAATTTGATATGGTCATCAATGTTGGGCGGCTGAAGGATGGAGAGGACGATTTTATCCGGGAGGAGATCGGGGCGATCGTTCAGGCTGTTTCAGGGAAGACGGTAAAGGTCATTATCGAAACCTGCCTGCTGACCGATGAGGAGAAGGCCCGTGCCACCCGGCTTGCCTGCCAGGCGGGTGCGCATTTTGTCAAAACCTCCACTGGGTTTTCCACCGGCGGCGCCACGGTGGCAGACATTCGGCTGATGAAGGAGAATGTCACCGGGGATGTGAGGCTGAAGGCCTCCGCCGGCATCCGCACCTACGAGGATGGAATGGCTTTGATCGAAGCAGGGGCTGACCGTCTCGGCACCTCTGCAGGGGTTGCGATTGTTCAGGGTGGGAAAAAATAATCCGCAAAAAATGAATCAAAAAAGACCCGGTAGATCCTTCTACCGGGTTTTAGGATTGAGGGGAATCAGAATACGTCAGGAAAGTCGGAATTATCCGCCTCGACAGTTGTTTCCGCCTCAACGGCTGCTTCCTTAGAGGCGGTCTCCGCCAGCTTGGCCAGCTCAGCCTCCTTTTTCTTAGCGGCGCTCTTCCGGTACATCAGGAAGCCGAGAATCAGCGCCCATACCAGGAAAATAACGAAAATACAAGCCACAAGAATGGTTAGGATCTCGGCGAATTTCAGCAGAGGAGAAGAAAGAACCTCTGCTTCCGCATCTGCCTCTACCACGATCAACGCAACAATGTCCGAATTGGCATTTTTCACGGGAAGGAAGCCGGTGACGACTGATTTTCCGTTATTGGTCAGGATGCGCTGAATGGCAGAGCCGCTATTGGCATCGTAATAAATATCCTTCAGATGATTGCTGACGATATTTCCGCCGAAATTGTTGGGATCATAGCCATTACCGATCTGATAGTAGCGGGTGGGATCGGCGTCACTGTAAGCCGAATCTAAGAGGAAACGGTAGGAGTCGCCATCCTTGTAGATCATATAGATCCGGTTGGCAGTATTGATCTCCCGGTATTTCCGGAGGATCTCAGCGTATTTTTTATAGGTATCGTTAACCGTGAGGTCGGCCTTGATCTGGGTAAGATCCGCCAGAGCGGCATCGGTATTCATGGTAATATAAACATTTCCCGCAGTCTTCATCGCGCCTTGACCGGCGGCCTCGATCAGATCACTCTGAACACCGGTGAGAAATACCAGCGAGAGGATCAGCAAAATCAGGGAAAGGGCAAAGCCAACGAAGGGAATAATCTTCAGCGCCTTGGAGGGACGGGCTTTTTCTTCTGCCTGCGGTTGGGCTACCTGCGGTTGGGCTGCCTGCGGGACTTCTTTTTTCTTTTTCATAATGTCAACGCTCCTTACTTGGTTGTATTCAGCCGGAAGAGAGCCTCAAAGCAAGGCTTTTCCTCCGGGCTTGCGGCAATGTAAATTTCATCCTCCCCGGTAGCGGTGGAGAAGGTGATCCGGTCACCCTCCATCAGCTCCCGGTGATAAATGGCCCGGATTCCCGAAAGGGAATGGTTGCGGAGGATCGGAGCAAGCTCCCGGCAGGCCAGGTCAATGTAAACGGAGTTATTAACGTGGCCGTTGCCGTCCAGGTCATAGAAATTGACCGTGACGTTACCGCCCTGCTCCGGTTGGGCGGGAGAGGAGATCCGGCGCTCCTCGGGGCCTACCGACCGATCAAGGGAGAGCTCGATCCGGTAGGGGAACTCCTTGGGGTGGATGATCTTATGGGTTACAGGATCGGAAACGACCCACTCAGAGGATGCCCGCAAAAGAGAGTCGCCATTCTCTCCGGTTAAAATAAAATCCCGGTAGAAGCGGACTCCCTTGCAGGGACGCTCCCAGGTCTGGAGGGTGACGGTCTCCTCCGCCCGGGGCAGCCGGTCAATATCGATTCCCACACGGGTCACTAAAAAGGCAAAGCCGTGCTCCTCAAGGAAGCGGTGATCAAAGCCGTGAGCGGCGTAATGAGCACCGGCGGCCTCGATCAGCATCCGAAAGAGGGAGGCAGGGGTCAGCTCCTGGCGTGCATCGCAGTCGCTGAATCGGACCTGCTGCTGCAGTTCAAAAAGAGGAGAATCCTGCATGGTATCACCTGAAAAAGGAATTATTTGGAGGAAAGCCGGCGAATTAGGTCGGCAAACTCCTCCCGACTGTAAAACTCAATGGTCAAAGAACCCTGGTCCTTGGAGGCGGTAACGGTGACCTTTTTGCCAAGCTCGGTGGCAAGGGCCATCTCCGCTTCCCGGTAGAAGGAATCCGCGCCGAAGGTCCGCTCCTTTTTGGGAGGGGTCTTTTTCTTTTGGGAAGAGTTACCGGACAGGATACGGGAGCAAAGCGCCTCTGTTTCCCGGACGGACAGCCCGGAGCGGCGGATCTCATCGGCGGTGGAGCTCATCAGCTCGGGGGTGGGAAGGGAAAGAAGAGCGCGGGCGTGGCCGGAGGAAAGGAGCCCTTCCGAAACCATTTCCAGTACCGGCTCGGGGAGCTTCAGCAGCCGGAGGGCGTTGGTAATGGCAGGGCGGGATTTCCCTACACTTTCGGCAATCGCTTCCTGAGTCATATCAAACCGGTCCATCAGAGCGCGGTAGCCCTCGGCCTCTTCAATGGGGTTGAGGTCCCGCCGCTGGAGGTTTTCGATCAGGGCAATCTCCATGGTCTGATGGTCGCTGAGCTCCCGAATGACCACCGGGACCTCGGTCAGTCCCGCCATCCGGCAGGCACGCCACCGGCGTTCACCGGCAACGATCTGATAGATTCCGTTGGGCATGGGGCGGACCAGCAGCGGCTGAACAACACCGTGCTTCCGGATGGAATCGGAAAGTTCAGCCAGGGCCGCCTCGTCAAAAAATTTGCGGGGCTGCTCCTTATTGGGCTCAATTTCAGTCAGCTTCAGGGTAACAGTATTGCCGCTATCGGCGGCGTTATCGGCAAAAAGGGAATCCAGACCCCGGCCAAGGCCGGAACGCTTGACTGCCATAAATCATCGTCCTTTCCGTTCTGATGGGAATTATTTCCTGCGGTTTTTTGAGAGAAATTCTTCGGCCAACTCAGCATAGCTTTTGGCACCCTTGGAGGACCGGTCGTAATACATAATGGGTTGCCCGTAGCTGGGGGCTTCGGAGATCCGGACGTTCCGAGGAATGGTGGTGCGGTAGAGCTTCTGCGGGAAGAACCGCTTGACCTCCTCCACCACCGATATGGTCAGGTTCAGCCGTCCGTCATACATCGTCAGAAGGACGCCTTCAATATCCAGAGAGGGATTATAAAGCCGCTTGACGGAACGGACGGTAGAGATCAGCTGGGAAAGACCCTCCAGGGCAAAGTATTCGCACTGGATGGGCACCAGCAGCGTATCGCAGGCGCAAAGGGCATTGAGGGTCAGCAACCCCAAAGAGGGGGGACAGTCAATGAAAATGAAGTCAAATTCTTCCCGCAGAGCGGCGATGGCATTTTTCAGCCGGCTTTCCCGCCCGGCGAGGTCCACCAGCTCCAGCTCGGCACCGGCCAGAGAAATATTGCAGGGGAGGAGGGAGAGATTTTTATATTGGGTGCGGATCAGCACCTGCTCGGCTTTTACGTCACTGATGAGCAGATCGTATGTAGAGAGGGTAACGTCCCGCTTGTTGACCCCCATACCGCTGGTGGTATTCCCCTGAGGGTCAAGGTCAATGAGGAGAACGGAATGCCCCAGATCTCCCACAGCCGCAGCCAGATTGACGGCAGAGGTGGTTTTTCCCACACCGCCTTTTTGGTTGGCGAAGGCAACGATCTTTCCCATGGACAAAAAACATCCTTTCAAAAACATACTGATTCCACTCTATTATACCATAATGCAGACAAATGTCAAAGCAGTTTTTGACGCAACGGGTCGGAAGAGGGGCTTTTTTATCCATTCCCGCCAGAAATGAAAATCCTCCCCGATTTGCCTCCTTGGAGGGCTCACCGGGGAGGGACGCCGTTAATCGGCGGCTTCCACTTCTCGCTTATCACGGAAGAGCAGGGAGATGCACCAGATGCCCGCCAGGGCAACGAGGGTATAGATGATCCGGCTGATTACAGCCCCCTGACCTCCGAAGATCCAGGCGACGATATCGAACTTAAACAGTCCGATGCTGCCCCAGTTGAGGGCACCGATGATCGTTAGGATCAGAGATATTTTGTCCAGCATGGTTTCCACTCCTTAAAGCTACTTGTTTGTCCCGCAAAGAGGGCGGGTAGCTTTATTTTTTACCGGAGTGGGCTGAAATATTCCCCCGGGGCTCAAAGAAGGTTGGGGTCGGCAAATTCGTACCCCTTTTGGCGGGCGCCGTCAATAAAATCGCCCAGGATATGAGTATTCGTGGAGGAAACGGCGTGGAGCAGAAAAACCGCACCGGGGTGAGTGGAGGAAAGACACTTTTCCAGGGCATAATCCTCATCCGGCTGGTTGGCGGGATCCCAGTCCTTATAAGCAAAGCTCCAGAATACCGATTTATATCCCAGACTTTGGGTCAGAGCAAGCGTCCGTTGGCTGAAGGTTCCGGTGGGAGGACGGAAATATTTCATTGTGTATTGATATTCATTATAAATAAGATCATGGAGCTTGGTGATCTCCTCCGCCCCCTTTTCCACCGAAACGGTTTCCATCTGGGGATGGTTCCAGCTATGGTTGCCCAAAACGTGACCCTCCTCAATGATCCGACGGATCAGCTCGGGGTTCTGTTTGGCAAAGCTGCCAGTAACGAAGAACATCGCCGTTACGTTCTTTTCCTTCAGAGTGTCCAAAATGGCGGGAGTAAAGCCGTTTTCGTACCCTTCGTCAAAGGTCAGGTAGATCTTCTTTTCGTCCGGGCCGAGGAAGACGGCACCCCGGTCTCCGTGAGCGGCCTGCAACTGCACCGGCGCGGAGGGACGCTTTTCATCGGTGGTTTTTCCGGGCCCCCAGACAATGGATTCGTTGGGCAGCTCTGCAAGATCGGTAAAGGAGGGAGTGACGGTCGGTGTTGCATCGGATGAGATGACGTTGGTCATCTCATCCGACATAGCGGAGCTTGTCCCATCGGAAATGGTAGAGGAGGTGTTGGGCATAGAGGAACTATCCGGCATGGAAGAAACGGAGGGAGTGGAGCTACCGGCAGAGGAGGTCTGGTTGCTGCCGGTGCCCGAGCTGGTTTCTTCGCCGCTGCCAAAGCAACCGCTAAGGGCAAAAACCATTGCCGCCGCAAGCAAAATTACCATGAGCTTTTTCATGGGAAAATCATCCTTTCCAAAAGATTTTGCCGGATCGTTCCGAAACCGGCAGAGTTATTATGATACGAAGACGGAGAGAAATGCGGAGAAAAATTTTCTTTCAAAAATACCCCCGAGAAGGACGGTTCTGTCATTTCCGGAGGTAATTTTTGTCATGTAAATTTTTCTTTTGAAAAAGCAAAGGACTATTTTACGATTTTCATAGAAATGTCAAAGCAACGGACCGAGTGGGTCAATGCACCCAAAGAGATCAGATCCACTCCCGAGGCTGCGACCTCAGCAATATTATCCAGGGTGATATTGCCGGAGGCTTCCAGAATTACCCGTCCGTCCGCAAAGGCGACGGCTTCGGCCATTTGGGCAGGTGTCATATTATCCAGCATCACAACATCCGCTCCGGCGGCAATTCCCTCGGCCAGCTCCTTCAGATTCCGGGCTTCCACCTCGATCTTGGTCATATGGGAGCAGCGGCTTCGGAAGGCGGCTACAGCGGCGGTGATGGAGCCATAAGCGTCAATATGATTATCCTTGAGCATTGCGGCATCCGAAAGGTTATACCGGTGATTCCGGCCGCCACCCATCACGACGGCGTACTTCTGCAGGGGGCGAAGACCGGGGAGGGTTTTTCTGGTATCGCAAACGGAGGCTTTGGTGCCGGCAACCCGTCGGACACATTCTGCCGTCTGGGTAGAGATCCCCGACATATGGCAGGCGATATTCAGCGCCGTCCGCTCTGCTTTCAGCATCGCGGCGGTTTTGCCCTGAACCGTCAGGAGAATATCTCCCTTTTTGACTGCCGCGCCCTCCTCTGCAAGGAGCTCAACCTTTGCTTCGGGATCAAGGGTGGTGAAAACGCGGGCGGCGATCTTCAAACCGCAAACAACGCCCTCCGCCTTGGCGATCCACCGGGCGGTAGAGGTTGCCTGGGGGTCAATCAGCAGATCGGAGGTCACATCCACATAGTGGATATCCTCCTCCAGGGCGGTATTGATGATTCGGTCAATGTAGGATTGCAACAGTTCCATATCAGTCCTTCAGAACCTCCTCTAACACAAGCTTTGCAACAATGCAGAGGCTTTTTGCCTCAATGTAATCCCGGGTAATGGGATGGCCCTCGGTGCGGAGACTGTGGAGAATTTCCCGGATCCGCTGGAGACCTTGCTTGGCGGAAGTATAATCCACCGTAACGAAGAAGGAGCGCTGCATAATGGCACGAATCTCGGTGCGGATGCCGCGAGCCAGAGGGGCTGTTCCCTGGACGGGGATGGGAAGAGGCTGGAGGGGATGATCCAGGGGCTCCGAAGCGTTGATTACAGCGGCGGCCCGCCGGGCAAATACAATGGCCTCCAGCAGGGAGTTGGAAGCGAGACGGTTATTGCCGTGAACGCCGGTGTGAGAGCATTCGCCGCAGGCAAAGAGTCCGGGCAGGGTGGTCTGACCGTCCAGATCCACGTCAATTCCGCCCATCAGGTAATGCTGGCAGGGGAAAACGGGAATATGATCCTTGGTCAGGTCAAAGCCCTCCTCCAGAAGCTTTTCATAGATCATGGGGAAACGGCGGCGGAGATAATCGCTATCCTTGTGGGTAATATCCAGATAGAAATTTTCTTTTTTGAGGAAGCGGGCCTCTTTAATGATGCAGTTGGAGACCACGTCCCGAGGGGCAAGCTCCCCCCGGCTGTCATAATGGGGCATAAACCGTTCCCCTTCGGGGTTGAGAAGGATCGCGCCCTCCCCCCGGACAGCCTCGGAGATCAGAAACCGTTCCCGCCCGGGTGCGCCGGCAAAGGCGGTGGGGTGGAACTGGATCAAATGCATATCGGTGACAGAGGCACCGGCCTCCCAGGCGGCGGCAATTCCGTCCCCGGTAGCGATGGCAGAGTTGGTGGTATACTCGTATACCCGGCCAATACCGCCGGTGGCAAGAATACATTGCTGGCAACAGACCGAGACTAACTGATCAGACTGATCCATACAAAGGATGGAAAAGCCCGGGTTCAGAGGGGTGACCGAGACCAGCATTGCGTGCTCGGCAATCTCCACGTTGGGAAGCTGACAGACTAACTCGGCCAGCCGGCTGACAATGGCAAGACCGGTGGAGTCGCGATGGTGGAGAATCCGGGCGTAGCTATGCCCGCCCTCCAGGGTCATATGGATATTCCCCTCGCTGTTCCGGTCAAAGTCAACGCCGAGCTCCAGGAGCTTTCGCACGTCCTCGGGGCCTTGTTCCACCAAAACGCGGAGGGAGTTGGGGTCATTGGTGTACCCGCCGGCGACCATAGAATCCTTAAAATGGGAATCCGTGGTATCCTTCGGGCTCATAACGGCGGCAATTCCGCCCTGCGCCAAGGCAGAGTTGGAGAGAAGAAGCTCCCGTTTGCAAAGCATCAGGATCTTCTTTTCCGGAGCAAGATTGAGTGCGGCGTAAAGCCCGGCTGCGCCGGTGCCAACGATCACAACGTCATACTGCTCCTTGGTGATTTTTTGGATTTTGTTCCCCTGCGGGGTTGCTTGGATATTTTCCTGCATGACGACCATGCCTTTCTGGGTTCGCGTCGCTAACGGATAATCAGGGCAGGATACCCTGCATTCTTAGCGGCGGCGGTAATATCAGTCAATTCCTCTTGGGAAAGACCTTCTGCAATAACGATGGGGACGCCCGTTTCAGCGCCCGATTTGGCGGCCAGGTCAGTAAAAAGGGCAGAAAAGG
Organism: Oscillospiraceae bacterium; assembly: GCA_017466885.1. Lineage (GTDB taxonomy): Bacteria > Bacillota > Clostridia > Oscillospirales > Ruminococcaceae > RGIG4130. The sequence goes on along the minus strand of JAFTTH010000002.1, from coordinate 61,711 downwards.
CCGATTTGGGATCGGAAAGGGAGAGGGTGCTTCCGCCGATTTTGGCGCCCGAGAGGTCGGACAGCCGGAGAGACGGAGCGAAATATTCTGAAGGAACAGCAAAAGGATCGGGGCCGTAAACCATATTGCCCACGAAGGTGGAATACAGATATTCTCCCGCAACGGCACAAACCACCTTACCATCCTTTTTGGCGGCGGCTTCCTCCGCGGCTTTGACAAACTGGTTCAGCACGGTACCCACATTGGAGTAGGAATTTCCGTTTCCGCCCAGATACATCAGATTTTCTGCGCCACGGGTAGGCATCTGCACCGATTCCAGCAAAACAACGTCCGCACCCAGTCCGCAGACCTCCTCTACCAAAGAGAGGTTATAATTCTGCGCGCCGGGGAGGAAGGGGTTGAGCCAGGGAACGCCGCCGGCTGAGGCGGAATTATCCAGCCAAAGGACTTCATCGGTTTGGAACATCACGGCGCCGTCCTTCCGCAGGTAGCGGGAAGCAACGGTATCCCGGAAGCAATGCAAAGAGACCCAAAGTTCCAGATTTTCCTCCTTCAGCACCTCGGCAACCATCGAAAGGTCCACCGGATCGGCGGCCAAAGCGCCGGCATCCTTGGCGGTTTTATTGGCAGAGCTGAAATGGAGATACCCAGCCTCGTCCTTCAAGGTCAGAAGGAGGGCTGAAGCACCCTGCTCTGCGGCGTTTTTGGCAAAGGCGCGGAGGGTTTCTTCCTTTCCGGCAGAGGAGCGGGGAAGCTCCCGGACCACACCCGAAACCGTTTTCTCCGGTTCAGAGGGGGTAGAAGAGGTGGAGGAGGTGCTGCTTTCTCCCTCCGAAGAGGTCGAGACAGCTCCGGATGAAACAGAAGAACTATTGCCGGAGGGTGCACTCGACAGGCTGGAGATCGCCTGCATCAGGCTGAACCCCAAAAAGACAAGAAGGGCCGCCAGCAAAATGAAGAGGATGATCCGAAGCACCGGCTTTTTTCTTCTGCCGCGATAGATTCGATTGTACCGCTTGATTTTTTTTGCCATGTAAAAATTTCCTCCTGAACATCGATGTATGTCCGCACGGGCGGACCGAGGGGATCGGAGAAAGAGACGTGACTGTTATTTGGGGAGCTGGCCGGCCAGGCCGTGAATCGCGATCGCAATAATGCCGATATAGATCAGCAGGGAGGGAAGACCCTGAAAGGCCTTGGGGATTTTACACATACTCAGCCGCCTCCGGCCTTCGTGCAAGAAGAAGGTGGCCAGGGCAAAGGCAATGGCAAAGCCGAGGGCTGCAAAAAGCGCCTGAAGGAGAGACATTTTATCCCGAATCGCAAGAAAAACACAGCCGAACACCGCGCTGTTAAAGGCGGAGAAGGGCAGAAGATACTTGGTGCTCCGATAAAATCCGGGTTTGATCTTCCAAAGGAGGAAGGAGACCAGGCCAAAGGCCACAGACGCCGAAACCACCGCCACCAGCGGGTGGAGATAGTTGCTGAAGGAAAGGAGGGAGACCGGCCACCAAAGCAACCAGGAAAAGAGGGCGGTCAGCAGAGAAAAGAGTGCCATATAAGCGCAGGAGAGGGGCAGGTCCTTCTTATTCTCAATATTCCGAAGGACAATTCCGGCTCCCAGTCCCCGGGCAAAGACACAGCTTTCAAAAAATGCGGCAGTAACAGCGGTCAGCAAAAGGGTCAGATATTGATTCATTGGGCATCCTCTCCTTCCGCTTTTTGTTTTCTGCGCTTCAGTTTCCGGGGACGGTAATCAGAGACATCCTCCGGAGTGACGGCAGGTTGGGGCTCACCGACTGCCTCGGGAGAGGACGATTCCTCTGCGGGAAGGAGTTCTGTCTCCTCGGTGGCAGGTGCCGTCCAGTTGGGGAAGAAGCGATGGAAAAGGGCGACAACCTGGGGGGTGAGCACTCTCACCAGCACCGCCAGAAACGCAACGATAATAAACCCAAAGGAGGGGAAGAGAAAAACCGCAGCGGTACGACCGACCGGGAGCTCCTTTTCCCACAGGGTGGCACTTCCGGCCATTTCCCGGAAGCCTCCCAAAAGAAGCATCACAATACAAAAGCCTACCATCACGCAGCAAACCGAAAGGGCATGCCACCCAAAGTGGGATTTTCTTTTTTTGGGAAGCTCGGTGGCACAGGCCACCAAAAGGACATCTGCGGTGATAATGGGAAGATAGATTCCCATTTTATCCACCATATTGGGGATGATATAATTGACTGCCATCAAAGCGGGGATATACAGGATTGCGGCGATCCCTGCAGCCACCGGCACAAGAAGCGTTGACCGCAAGATGCGGCTCAAAGGATAAAGAGCAAGCAGGGTGGGGAGCAGGATAATCAGCGAGGCCAAAGACAGGGCGGCGCTGACCTTCAGAGAAACGGAGGCAACGACTGCGGGAGCAAGGAGCATTCCGTAGGTCAGGACCGGATTTTTTGCCAGAATATGGGACAAGCAATCCATTAGAGAAGAACGGGTGGAAGGGGTCATTGGACATCCTCCTCTCCGTTATCCCTTGCGTGGGGGGTGGCCCCAACGGTGCGGGAGAACCGCTTGATAATATCCCGTGCAACGGGGATATTCAGCTCCATCGAGATCCCTCTCAGACGGAGGGTATCCAAAAAGTAGCTGAAGGCGTTCATAATCACAATGGCAAAGGGCATTCCAATTTCATAAGCGCCGAAATACCGGAAGAGCATTGCCAGGATCCCAACGCCGGCGCCGTAAAGCCATTGGCCGGTTGGGGTCTTGGAGGAGGTTACCGGATCGGTGGCCATATAAATGGCGCCGAAGAGGAAAAGACCGCTGCAAAGTTCATAGAAAACGGCTTCCAGCCGGTCACCGCCGGTGCGGGGGAAGATCAGCACGAACAGCGCGCCCGCCCCGATGATTGCCAAAGGGATCCGGAAGGAAACAGCCCGACGAACCAGCAGGAACACAAAGCAGGCCAGAATCACCAGAATAGAGGTTGCGCCCACCGGACCGGCAAAATTGCCCAGAAAAATATCCAGGGGGCTGAGGTTGACCGGGAGACCGCCGCCGTAAAGCCGGTTGGCCGGTGCGGTGGACAGAAGGGCCGGGTTGATATCGGCAAAGATGGAGGAATCCATTCCCTCCAGGGGAATGGGATACCGGAACAGCCGGATCGGCCAGCAAAGGGCCGCAAGGCAAAAACCAACAGCCGCCGGATTAAATATATTATTGGAGAAGCCGCCGAATACCTGCTTGACGACGATGATCGCAAACATTCCTCCCAGTACAGGCACCCAAAAGGGGACAGACGCCGGCAGGCAGAGGACCAGAATCAGGCCGGTGACCACCGAGGAGAAATCCAGAAAATCGGGCTTTCTCCCCGAGATCCGGACACAGATCAGATCGGTAACGTAAAGGATGGCTGAAACAAACAGTCCCATCAGAACCACACGGATACCGTAATAATAATAGCCCATTCCGTAAAGAGGGAGGAGAGCCACCAGTACGTCAAAGAGCATGGTGCGAGGGGTTTCGGTTTGGCGGAGGAAGGGAGCGTGAGCGTTAATCAGCTTCATCGAACACATCCTCCTTTATCAGCCGTTTGGTCTGCTTGAGGGTATTGGTCAGCTCCAGGTTGGAGGGGCAGATATAGGAGCAGCAACCGCAGTCGGTGCAGGCCAGAACCTTCAGCCGCTTCATCTCATCCTTATTATTCCCCTGATATGCTTTGTATATATACACAGGCATCAAATTCTGCGGGCAGACCTGGATGCATTTTCCGCAGCCGATGCAATCATACTGCCGGGGAGATTTTGCTTTTCGGAAGGCCAGAACGCCCCTCATACCCGGAAGGATGGGGGTGGCAAGGTCGGTAATCACAGAACCGGTCAGCGATCCGCCTAAAATAACAGCCCGGGGCTCCTCCGAGAGACCGGCAAATTCCAGGACCTCTTCCACCGGTGTTCCCACCGGAACACGGACATTGCAGGGCTCACTGACGCAGTCCCCCATGACCGAAACGGTGGTCATCATACCGCCGGCATCCCAGGAGAAGGCCAAAGCAAGCCGCACCAGAGCCTCTGCAGAGATGACAACAGTCGTTTCGTTTGCCAGGGCGGTTGCCCGATGGGGATACCGCACCCGAAGGGTGGAAACAGGGATATCTCCCCCCAGCTTTTTGGGAGACTTGGGCGCATCCTCACCAAGGTCCTTGGGGAGGAGAATACGAATATTGGCAGCGCCGATGAGCTGGTTTGCCAGCTCAATTCCCTTTAGAAGCAGCTCCGGTTCGGCAAACACGGGAGAGCTGTTGACAGAAATATAGGGCTGATCGTCAATCCCGTAAACGATCAGAGTCTGAACGGTTTCCTCCATATACCGGGCCAGCTTTTTATGAAGAGGGGTATGGTCACAGTTGTCCCAAATGGCGCAGGCACGGCTCAAGCCGAGAATATCCTCCGGTGCGGGAGGCATTTCGCATTCGGGAATGGAGGTAAAGCTCCCTCCTTCGGTGCAGGCAAGGCTGGCGAAGGAAACATCGTGATAGGTATCAGGGAAGGTGCGAAAGCCGGTTAAAACAGAGTCCCGGTAGACGGGGAAGGATACGCCGAAGTGGGAATCGGTGGGGTAGATCGGCATTCCTGCCAGCGCCGCTTTTTTGGGCTGAACGTAAAGCTTATCGTCCTCCCGGGCCGGGAGGTAAAGCATTTTCGGGGCAGTCAGGGTTTTGACCGGACGGGAAAGTGCCGGTTCTTTGGTCTGTGTCAGCCGCAGACCCTTCGGGGCTTTAGGAAAGGTCATTCCGGATCCCGCGCGGCATAAAAAGCGCGCAGCTTCCTCCCTTCTGTGTCAGGATGGGGCAAGAAAAGGCTGGGTTAGTTTGCAGCGTCCAGAATCGCGTGGATTGCAGCAGCGCGATCGGGCTTTCCGTAAACCGAGGAGCCGGCAACGAAGATATTGGCGCCTGCGGCGGAAGCCTGCCCAACGGTTTTGGGGTCAATACCGCCATCCACCTGGATATTCAGGCTGAGACCTCTCCGCTCGGCTTCCTTCCGGATCGCCTCGACCTTGGGCATCTGATCGGCCATAAAGCTCTGTCCGCCAAAGCCGGGCTCAACGGTCATAACCAGCACCAGATCCAGCTGATCCAGGTAGGGGAAGATCGCTTCTGCGGGGGTCTTGGGCTTAATGGAGAGGCCAACATCCTTCCCAAGGGAACGGATATGCTGGATGGTCTCGGTCACGTCATCCTCCGCCTCCAGATGGAAGGTGATACCATCCGCGCCGGCATCGGCGAAGGGCTTGGCATACTTGAGGGGATGGCTGATCATCAGGTGAACGTCAAAGTAAATATCGCTGGCAGGACGGATGGATTTGACCACGCAGGGCCCCATAGACATATTGGGGACAAAGTGACCGTCCATTACATCAATATGAAGGTATTCGGCGCCGCCCTTGGCAACCTCGCAAACGTCAGCAGAAAGGGCACCGAAATCGGCAGAAAGAATAGAGGGAGCAACAATCTTTTTCATAATATCGTTTCCTTTACTGGATGTGGGCAGAATACCCCCATCATATTTTATCATACTTATTTATTCTAATACAAAACGACAAAAAAATCAATTCCTCAGTCGGTGAGAGAAAGAAAAAAGCGAATTTATTAACAAAAAATTCACAATTAGAAATAAAAAAAGCCTTATCCGGTGGGATAAGGCGGTTGTTTAAGAGGAAATCAGCTCCGGATCAGGCGAAGTAGCTCGGTATCCGGGACATTTGGAAGGAGCTGACGAAGGTGCTCCAGAAGCGCATCAAGAGATGCTCCGGGGTCTTTGGAGTAGGCAGAGGAGGTCAGCTCATAGTCAAAAAGCCACTCGGGAGTGGTATACTCCGCCACGCCCCAGCCGTAGGGCTTGCCGGTTTTATCCTTCATATAAACGAAGTCAGCTACGCATAGGTATCCCTGCATCTGCAGGCGGGTGATGGCCGTGTCAAAGCCCTTATTCCCCTCTTTGGAGTAATTTAGTTCCTTTTTCAGGTGCTTGGAAAGTACTTTACCGGCATGGGAGACGGCGTCAAAGATGGCTTTATCCTGCAGGGAGGCAAGCTCATCCTCAAAGCGGGAGTCAAAATCGTAACCGTCCCGGCGGTAGTTGAGAAAATCCGGGATCCACTCCTGGCTGACAAAGCCGGCCTTTCCCCGGAAGAATTTGCCGTAAATGCACCGGCCGCTCCGGGCAACAGGACCCTTCCATTCCCAGGGGCCGTCCACATCGGCGGCAAACCACAGATGGGGCGGGCAGCATTCCTCCACCGAAAACCCCGGGATCCGGTGCTTGAAAAAGGGGAGAAAGCCCACCTCCTCCACCAAAGCAAGCAGCTCCTCCGCGCTGGTAACCTGACGCATCTGTATCCTCCTTCTTGTGAAAAGAAAACCCTGCCCGAAGCGGATGCCACCGGGCAGGGAGTTGATTATTCTTCGCTGGTTGCTTCCTCAGCAGGAGCCGCTTCCCCATCCATCAGGCGGCGGAAGGCCTCGGCATCCATTGTCTCGTGCTCCAAAAGATAATCTGCAACCTGGTGGAGCTGGTCCATATGGACGGTCAAAAGCTCGCGGCACCGCTCGTAAGCGGTATCAATGATCTGGCGGATCTCCGCATCAATCTCGGCAGCAACGTTCTCCGAATAGCTGTTGCCCTGGCTGAAGTCGCGGCCGAGGAAGACTTCATCGTGCTCTGAGCCGTAAACCACCGGGCCCAGCTTCTCGGAGAAGCCATACTTGGTGACCATAGCGCGGGCGGTCTTGGAGGCACGCTCCAGATCGTTGGAGGCACCGGTGCAGATATCATCCAGCACCAGCTTTTCGGCAACCCGTCCACCCAGGAGAACAACAATGCTCTCTTCCATTTCCTTCTTGCTCATATGGCTCTTATCCTCTTCGGGGAGGGAAATGGTATATCCGGCGGCCATTCCCCGGGCAATGATGGAAATGGTATGCACGTGACTCTGGGTATCCAGATAATGGGTCACAACAGCGTGGCCTGCCTCGTGGTAGGCGGTAATCTTCTTATCATGCTCGCTGACCACCTTGGAGCGCTTCTCCGGGCCGGCAATGACCTTGAGGGTCGCTTCCTCCACTTCGGCCATGGTAATGGCCTTCAGTCCGCGGCGGGCGGCCAGAAGGGCACCCTCGTTGAGGAGGTTTTCCAGGTCGGCGCCGGTAAAGCCAGCGGTGGAGCGGGCAATGGTCTTCAGATCAACGTCAGGTGCGAGAGGTTTATTCCGGGCATGAACCCGAAGGATCTCCTCACGGCCCTTCACGTCAGGATAGTTGACAACGATCTCCCGGTCAAATCGGCCGGGACGGAGGAGGGCCGGGTCGAGAATATCCCGGCGGTTGGTTGCGGCGATCACGATAACACCTTCGTTTCCGTCAAAACCATCCATCTCCACGAGGAGCTGGTTGAGGGTCTGCTCCCGCTCATCGTGTCCTCCGCCGAGACCGGCACCTCTATGCCGGCCCACAGCGTCAATCTCATCGATGAACACAATGCTGGGGGCAGTCTTTTTGGCCTGCTCGAACAGGTCACGGACGCGGGAGGCGCCTACGCCGACGAACATCTCGACAAAATCGGAGCCGGAGATGGAATAGAAGGGAACACCGGCCTCCCCGGCAACTGCCCGGGCAAGGAGGGTTTTACCCGTTCCCGGAGGGCCCATCAGCAGAACACCGTGAGGGATCCGGGCACCGATCTCGCTGAACTGGCGGGGATTCTTCAAAAAGTCAACGATCTCGACCAGCTCTTCCTTCTCTTCATCTGCACCTGCAACATCATCAAAGGTGGTTTTGCGTTTTTCATCCCGGGGCTTGACCTTGGCCTTTCCAAAGCTGGAGATCTTGCCGCCGCCGAAGCCGTCCGTCGTCTTCCGCATCATATAGAACCAGAAGAAGACCATCAGGCCGACCAAAAGAAGGTAGGGCAGCATTCCCAGCCACCAGGGAGCGTCCGCGGGGCGCTGAATATCATATTTAATGGGAGCGTCCGGATGGGCTTCGTTATAGGCCAAAACATCATCCATAACTGCTTCGTAGAAAATGGGAGAGTAGACCACATCCGAATAAACCTTAGTGACCTCTTTTCCCGTGTCATCCGTTTCCTTGACCTCAAAGGTCAGGTTGCCCGAGGCATACTCCAGCTTGAAGGCCGAGACCTGCCCCTTTTCAAAGTAGGAAATAATCTGATCGTACTGGATATCCTCCGTGTTGCGGGCGGCCAGCAGGGAAGCGGCTACCACCACCAGCAGGAGAACAAGGACAACATAAATGACAATATTGCGTTTGGTGCGGTTCTCCAAAAAGTTTCACTCCGTTTCACCGGCCACCGGCCGGATAATCTGTTCCACAAGGGAACGGGGTCAGCTATAAATTTCGGGCTTTAAAACGCCCACATAGGGGATATTGCGGTAGGTTTCGTCATAATCCAGACCGTATCCCACAACGAACTTATCCGGAATCACAAAACCGAAATAATCCGCCTGGATATTTACCTTGCGGCGCTCCGGCTTATCCAGCAGGGTGCAGATTTTGATATCCGCCGCGCCCCGCTGAGAGAGCATCTCCATAATATACTGCAGGGTCATTCCGCTATCCAGAATGTCCTCCACCAGCAAAATGTGCCGTCCGGCAACATCCACGTCCAGGTCCTTGAGTATTTTAACCACACCGCTGGTCTTTACTCCCGAACCGTAACTGGAAACGGCCATAAAATCAATTTCAATGGGCAGATTGACAGCCCGCATCAGGTCCGCCATAAATACGACTGAACCCTTCAGCACGCTGACCAGCAGCAGATCCTTTCCTGCATAATCCTCGGTGATTTTCGCGCCGATCTCTGCCACCTTTGCGGCAAGCTCTTCCTCTGTTACCAAAATACGTTCGATGTCGTTTCTCATAACTGTTCTCCGCCGGAGCGGAGCGCCTCCTTTTTTCTATATTATTCTGCCATTGTCAACTCGATCACAAGAACCCGGCGGGTGGATGAATCGATCCGGGCGCGTTCGCAGGCGCCCAGCTTCCAGATCCAGAGGATTCCTTCCTCGTCCGCCAGAACGGGGATGTTCGGCCAAAGGGAATGGGGGATCTCCGCCTCCCGGAAAAGCTTCCGGAGAGGTTTGGTGCCGCCCCGGTCAACGATAGCCGCACGATCGCCCTCTTTTTTTGGACGAAAACGGGGATTGTTCCCTATTTTATCATAATCCAAAAGGTTTGTTAAACCCTTTCGAGGATTATTTTTAATTGATTCATAAATATCATAACTTGCAATAAAAATATTTGCGGTCATTCCCGGGAAGATAGAATTTTGACCAACTTGCAACGGAGTTGGCGGGAAGGAAGGCGATGGCTCGGCCACAGTTTCTTCATATACCAGCCCATCCTGCAGGCGGAGATGTCTGCCACCGGGGAGGTTGACCCCTTTCCGCTCCCCTGCCAACAGGGAACAGAGAGCACAGATGGCCTCCTCCGAAATCTCCCCGCCAAAGAAGGCAAGAAGCCGCCCCGCGGCGCGGGTGCGAAGAGGGAGGGGCGCTCCGGCAATGACATCGGCGCGGTACCCCTGTTCGGTCCGGGCGGAGGCAAGAAGCCGGTCGGTTTGCTCCTCCAGGTAGTTGCTGTCTGCCGCGAGGTTCCGGATGGTGCGGGCCAGGGCATCCCTTGCGGAAGGGTTCAGCCGGTCAAACTCAGGGAGAATCCGATTGCGGATGACATTCCGGGAAAAGTCCTCCGACTGGTTGGTGGCGTCCATCCGATAGGGGAGATTTTGCTCCCGGCAAAAGGCCAGGATCTCCTCCCGGGAGCAGTCGGTCAGGGGGCGGATGATTCGGTCCCGCACCGGCGGAATGCCGCAAAGCCCCTTCAGGCCGGTGCCTCGCTGGGCGTTAAAGAAAAAGGTCTCCAAGCTATCTGACCGATGGTGAGCGGTTGCAATTTTTCCCTTCTCGCCGGCAACCTCGGCAAAGAAGGCATAGCGGATCTGCCGCCCGGCCTCCTCAAGGGTCTGTCCGGCTTGAGCGGCCTGCCCTGCAACGTCTGCCCGGAGGGAACGGAAGGGAAGCTCCCGCTCCCGGCAGTACCGGGCCACAAGAGCCTCGTCCAGCTCGGAATCCTCCCCCCGGAGCTGGTGGTTGATATGGCAGACGGTCAGCTGAAGGCCAAGCTCCGGGCGGAGCAGCTCCAGAATGCGGAGCAACGCCATAGAATCGGGGCCGCCCGATACAGCCACCGCAACGGAATCCCCCGGGGAAAGCATCCCGTACCGGGTGAGGGTGGAACGGACGGTATCAAGCATCGCGGTACCGCTCCAGGGAACGGAACCGGGTGTAAGCGCCGTCCCATCCTAACTTGACGGTAGCGGTCTCACCATGGCGGTTCTTGGCAATAATGCATTCCGAAATATTCTGCTCGGCAGATTCTTTGTTATAGTAATCGTCCCGATAAAGCATCAGAACGATATCGGCATCCTGCTCAATGGAGCCCGATTCACGCAGGTCGGAAAGGCGGGGACGCTTATCATCCCGGCTCTCTGGGCCGCGGGAAAGCTGAGAAAGGGTAATGACCGGTACATTCAGGTCCTTGGCCATAATCTTCAGGTTTCGGGTAATATCCGAAACCTCCAGAACGCGGTTTTCAATCCGTTTGCCGGAGGTCATAAGCTGGAGGTAGTCAATGACCACCAGCCCCAGGTCGGGAACCCGGCGGAGCTTTGCCCGCATTTCACCGACGTTGAGTCCGGCCGTATCGTCAATATAAAGCTTGCCCTTGGAAAGGACCTCGGCTGCTTCGGCGAGGTTGACCCAATCCTTGGGGGCAATATCACCGGTGCGGAGCCGGTTGCCCTGAATGCTGGCTCCTGAGGAAAGGAGACGGCTGGCCAGCTGCTCCCGGCCCATTTCCAGGCTGAATACAGCCACTGATTTATCACTGTGGGTGGAAACATACTCGGCGATATTGAGGGCAAATGAGGTTTTTCCCATACCGGGACGGGCCGCGATCAGGATCAGGTCGGTCTTGTTCAGGCCGGTAATGACCCGATCGAGCTCGGAAAATCCGGAACGAAGACCGAGGAATTTGCCTTTATCCTCCCCGCAGAGGCGCTGCAGCCGGTCATAGGTCTCAATGAGAATCTCGTTGATGGGGGTCAGCCCCGAGGCGGCCTTGCCCTGGCGGATATCCATAATCTTCTGCTCGGCCAGCTCCATAACGGTGGAGGCTTCGGCGCCCCCCTCCAGAGAAAGGTCGATGATCTGGCGGGAAACGTCAATGAGGGAGCGAAGATAGAATTTTTCCAGAACGATTTTGGCATAAGCCTCCACATTGGAAACGGAGGGGACCATCTGCACCAGTCGGGTCAGGTAGATCTTGGCATCCTCGGGGGAGGCAAAGATATTATCCCGGACAACGGCATCCAGAATGGTGATGAAGTCCATCACCTTGCCGACGAGGAACATATCCAGCATTGCAGAAAAGATCTGCTCGTGCTGCTGCTTATAAAAATAGGAGGGCTTGACAATCTCCAGCACCCGGCCAAGGCATTCTGCATCGCAGAGAACGGCGCCCAGCACCGACTGCTCCGCCTCCATACTGTAAGGCAGAGAGGAGGGATCGATTCCGGAGGTAGCGGTATAATCGTCCATCATCTGGATCTCCTTTCCGAAAATGAGGTCAGCCGGGGTGGATTATTCCTCTCCCACGTCCACAAAGATCCGGGCGGTGACCCCGGTATAAAGGCGGAGCTCCGCCTCAAAGGTGCCGAAGGTTTTAATATCCCCCTTCAGCTCGATTTTACGCTTGTCCAGAGTAGTGCCGGTCTGAGCGGCAAGGGCCTCAGCAACCTCCCGGGAGGTCACAGAGCCAAAAAGACGCCCTCCCTGGCCGGCCTTGGCGGTCACCTTGATATGGCGATCCTTCAGGGATGCCCGAAGCTGACGGGCGGCGGCAAGCTCAGTTTCCTTATGAAACTGCTGGGCAGCGATTTGGTTTTTCCGGTCGTTTTCCGCCTGGGCGGTCAGAGGGATCGCAAGCTTTTTGGGGAAGAGGAAGTTTTTGGCGTAACCGTCCGAAACGTTTACCGTATCTCCCTTTTTGCCGCTACCCTTTACGTCTGCAAGCAAGATTACTTTCATCGTTTACAGCTCCTTATCTTAAAGTTCGTTTTCACAGTATTTATCGATCACGGCGATCAGCATTTGCTTGGCTTCCTGGGGAGGAATATCCTTCAGCTGGGCGCCGGCCATTGTCAGGTGACCGCCACCCCCCAGCTGCTCCATAATCACCTGAACATTCATATCTCCCATAGAACGGGCGGAAAAGGCAGATCCGGTTCCCTGGGGGTAGATGACGAAGGATGCCGTTACATCGGTAATCCCCAAAAGCTCATCCGCTGTTTGGGGGGCAACCAGACGGATATCCTCGTCAAAATATTCATTCACAGCAATGGCACAACCGCGGTAGATCTCCGCCAGAGCCACCAGCTCGGTCTTTTTCCGGTAGACCTCCATAGGGGCGGAGAAAAGCCGCTTTACGGCGACCGGATCAGCGCCGCAACGCCGGAGGAAAGCCGCCGCCTCAAAGGTGCGGACACCGGTGCGAAGAGTCAGATTCTTGGTATCCAGCATAATTCCGGCAAGGAGAGCTTCCGATTCCAGCTTGCTGACGGGAATATTTTCTCCCATATACTGCAGAAGCTCAGCCACCATTTCGCAGGCGGAGGAGGCAAAGGGCTCGTGGAAGAAGAGGGTGGCATTTTCAATATGGCCAACGATCTTCCGGTGATGGTCGATGACCACGACCCGCTGGCAGGCTTCGTAAAGCTCGCGGGACTCTAAAATGGCCGGATTATGGGTATCCACGATAATCAGCAGTGTTTTCCGGGAAAGTGCCTCTTTGGCGATGCTGATATCCACAAAGCTATCCCCACAGCCGTTGGCAGAGAAAAGGGAGAGCAGAGGCTGGGAGAGGTTGGCGGTTTTATCAATGGCGATGACGGCCGGCTTGCCGAAGTGGCGGGCGGCACGGAGCATTCCGCAGGCGGCACCCACGCAGTCCAGGTCCGCCAGCCGGTGGCCCATAATTACAACGCTATCCGACGTTTCGATCAGCTCACGCAGCGCCGATGCAACAATCCGGGTCTTGACCTTGGTGCGCTTTTCCACACCCATGGAGATTCCGCCGAAGAAGCGGAATTCCTGCCCCGATTTGACAGCGGCCTGATCGCCGCCCCGGCCCAGCGCCATTTCCAGCGCCTGCATTGCGGTAGCCTCTCCTTCCCGGACGCTTCCGGCACCCTGCCCAATGCCAATGGAGAGGGTGGGGGGCATTTTCCCCTCGGGGACGCTCTGCTTGACCATTTCCAGCAGAGAGAAACGGTCCTCAATCATCCGCTGGAGATCCCGCTCCTCAAAGACTGCCAGGTAGCGGTCCCGCTCCAAGGGGAGAAGTGTGCCCCGGGTGGCGGCAAAATACCGCTCCAGGCAATCCTGCACTCCGCTGATAAGCTGACCCTTTTCACTTTCCTTAATGCTTTGGATCAGATCCTCGTAATTATCAATGGCGATCAAAGCCACCACCGGGCGGGACATCCGGTATTCGGCGGCAATCTGCTTAAATTCGGTATTATCCACCAGAGAGATCAGATAATTTCCGCTTCCGTCCTCAGGAGAGGAAAAGAGAAAAGCGGTAAACAGGCGATCTCCGATGGAAAGCTCCGCCTGCTTGCGGTCGGAAAGCTCCTGCAGCTCCAGCTGAGGCAGAATCTCCCCGCAGGGACGGCCGTAAGGGTCCTCCCGGTCAGGCAGAAGGGAACGGAAAAGCTCATTATACCAGAGAATCTCCTCCGATTGGTTGATGCAGATCAGCGGGAGGGGAAAACCTGCCAGGGTATGATGATCTCCGCCCCGGAGCAGGAGGGAAAGATCCTCCATGATCCGAAGCATATTTTTCCGCAGGCGGCGAAGCCGGACAACGGTAAAGATCAGCACCCCGATCAAAAGAGCCGTTCCGACTGCGCCGGCGATGATATTCAAAAGCCAAAGCATTGCCACCATGATTGCCATAGCAATCAATGAAACGGTGACCACGGTTTTAATCGGCCAAAACCTTTTTTTCATAACTGCGTTCCTTCCGAAAGTTAATAGAACATTCCGGTTAACCTCCCAGGATTCCCTCCAGGAAGATCTTCAGTCCCAGCAGGATCAGAATGATTCCGCCGGCAATTTGCGCCCGCATCCCCAAAAGACTTCCGAATTTCTTTCCGATGAATACCCCTGCAAAGCAGATGACGAAGGTCACGGCGGCAATCACCGAAATATCGAATACCACCTCGCCCAGAGTGCTTCCGGCTGAGGCGAAGGTGATCCCTACGGCCAAAGCATCAATGCTGGTGGCGATGGCCTGGAGAAGAAGCTGGGGAAGGGAAAGGGCCTTTTGCTTTGCATCACAGCTTTGGGGGGTGCGGAGCTCCTTGACTCCCTCCACCAGCATTTTGGCGCCGATGAACCCTAAAAGGATCAGGGCGACCCAGTGGTCGATGCTGGTCAGAAACTCAACGAAGATCTGCCCCGCCAGCCACCCGGTCAGGGGCATCAACCCCTGAAAAATACCAAAGGCGGCGGCAATTAGCAGTGCGTGATGCGTTTTGAGATCCTTCATGCACATTCCGTTGGTGACAGAAACGGCAAAGGCGTCCATCGTCAAGCCCAGGGCAAGAAGGAGCAGGGTCAATATGTCCAAACAGGATCATCCTTTCCTAAGATCAGAAATCCCAATCGTCCTCATTTTCCCAGTTATGGAAGACATTCTGAACATCGTCATTATCCTCCAGCTTTTCCAGCAGGAGAGCCATTTTCTTGGCGGTATCCTCATCGGAGATGGCAACGTAGGTCGAGGGGAGCTGCTCCACCTCGGCGGAGAGGATGGTATAGCCTCCCTCAAGCGCCTCCCGGACGGTGCTGAAATCAGCGGGATCACACCGGACCTCGATCACATCATCCTCGAAGGTATAATCGGAAGCGCCGGCACCCAGCACATCCTCCATCACGGCCTCCTCATCCTTTCCCTCACCGTCCAGCACGATCACGCCGCTCTGAGAGAAGAGAAAGGAAACGCAGCCGCTGGTGCCGAGGTTTCCGCCAAACTTATCAAAGTAATGGCGCATATCGGCGGCGGTACGGTTCCGGTTTTCGGTCAGGGTCTCCACAATAACGGCGACACCGCAGGGGCCGTAGCCCTCGTAAATGATGGTTTCGTAATCGTTCTTATCATCCCCGCCGGCGGCTTTTTTGATGATACGGTCGATATTATCGTTGGGAACGTTATTGGCCTTGGCCTTGGCAATCAGGTCGCGGAGCTTGCCATTGGCGTTAGGGTCAGCGCCCCCCTCCTTGACACAAACGGCGATCTCTCTGCCGATTTTGGTAAAGACCTTTGCTTTTTGCGCGTCAGTCTTTTCTTTTTTCCGCTTAATATTGTTCCACTTGGAATGCCCGGACATAATCAGATCTCTGCCTTTCAAAATAATAATCACCGTTCCGCGCCGGACGTTCCGGGCAGAAGAGGGTATAATTCACATTATTATATCATATTTCCCCGGGGGAAACAAGGACTTTTTTTATACGGACAGGATTGATCGGAGCGAAGTTCCCTATTGTTATCATATTTTCCGGAAGGAAAGGGTATGTCTGAAGGAGGAGGGCAGGAAAAAGGAGTTTTACCGAAAACGCTTGATTGCAGGGGGAATCTATAGTAAAATGAAAAGACACCAATAGCAGAAAGGATGGTCAAAAATGTTAAAGCGTTTTTCAGGGCTTTTTTCATGCATGATTTTGGCACTTGTTTTATCCTCCTGCACACAACCGGCGGGGATCGGCGGCGATTTCTCTGATGTGAATTCGGGGGACGGGAAAAAGGTCTACCAATGCAGCAACCCGATCCTTTATGACGATATTGGAGAGCCGATGCTCCGGACAATGACCGTTTCTGCGGAGGGAAAGGTTTTTCTGGAGTATTCCTGCAAGAGAGAAGATTCGATCAATAAGGATGGTACAGAAAAACCTTTCACAATGGAGTGGTTTATGCTCTTTGAAAGCACCGTCACATTTTCTGAAGACGGTTCAACAGCGGAGATTGCTCCTTATAGAGACTATTATGCCAAATACCATATTACCGGAGAGGGTGCAGAGGATTACAAGGCAGAGCTTTTAGAAGGCTGCTCGGAGGAGAATCTGGAAGCAGCCCAAAAAACGGTGAATAACGAATATGGCTTACTGATCGAGGGGACCCGGTTTTCTACGGCGCTGACTGCTTCTGTGGATGAAGCAGCCGGCACCTTCACCGTAAAAACAGTTCGGACGGTGGAGAGTAATCAAAGCTGCTACGTAAGAACCTACGATGATGGACGTGCGCCGGTGAAAGCGGAGTGGTTTGGAAAAACCGGCGAGTTGGAACAAGTCGAAACCTATGAAAATACCTACTATGCCAGCGGATGCGTGAAGGAACAAAAAACGTATGATACTGAGAAAAATCTGATCGATACATACACGTATAAGGACGGCAGATGGTAAGCGCAGACAAAGGGGGGAGGATGATGAAGGACTGTCCAAGATGCAGAATGACGGTGGATGCCCATAGCGAATGCCCTATCTGCAAGGCGGATCTGGTGGGTGTGCCCTATTCCGATTGCGAAAGGGAGCGGTACCGGCTGAACCGGTATCTGATCCCCGTCCTGCTGAAAAGAGGATGGGTGCCCCTGCTGGCTTCTGCTGTTATTTTGCTGAGGGTATTGCTTTTTGGGATCGAGATAAACATCCCTTTCCTGTGTATGCTTGTGTGCTTGGTGTGTGCGTTTGTCTGCGTGTTGTTTCCCAACTGGAAAAGCAGCTTTGCCCGGTGGAAGTACAGTGAGGACTATTTGGATTCGACCGCCGGGAAAGCTAAAATCATCGGATGGGTGCTGGCTGTGCTGGCGGTGTTTTTTGCCATTGTAAACGGGTACGATCCACAGCTTTGAGCAGGAAATATGATTGGAAGGGAGTTTCCTCCCGAAAAATAAAACCGCCGGAGGACGAAAATTTGTCTTCCGGCGGATTTTTTTGTTACTGATTCTTTCCCAGCTCAATAGCGCGGAGGTTTGCATCGATAAGGTGCTGCTTGGAGGGGGGTACGCATTTGGCAATGGCCTTCTCCACGGCATCTGCCGAGGCAAACTCGGTTTCGGCCAGCATCTTTCCAATGAGGATGATATTGGCAAGACCTTTGAGATTCTGCTCATCCGCAAGGCGGGTGGCAGGAACGTAGTGCACGGCAATATCCTCCCGGTCGCATTTGCGGTCGATGAGGGTGCTATCCACAATGGCGATTCCGCCGGGACGGACAGCGTCAATGAACTTATCATAAGAAGGATTATTCATTGCAATGAGAACGTCCGGCTGGACAACCAGAGGAGAGCCGATGGGCTCATCTGCCAGGCAGACGCTGCAGTTGGCGGTACCGCCCCGCATTTCAGGGCCGTAAGAGGGGAGCCAGGAGACCTGACGCTCCTCCACCAGTCCGCAGTAAGCAATGACCTTGCCGGCAAAGAGGATTCCCTGGCCGCCGAAGCCGGCCAGAACAGCATTGAGAGTTTTCATTATTTTGTCTCCTTTCCGGCGCTGCGATCCTTATAAACGCCTAAAGGATAATAGGGAAGCATATTCTCCCGGAGCCAGCCAAGTGCCTCCACCGGAGTCAGACCCCAGTTGGTGGGGCAGGTGGAAACCACCTCAACGATGGAAAAGCCCTTCTTATCGATCTGGTTCTGGAAGGCCTTCTTGATGGCCCGGGCGGCGTTGTTGATGTTGGGGACGGTATCCACGCTGACCCGCTCGGCGTATTCCACGCCATCCAGAGTGGAGAGCATCTCGCAGACGCGAACAGGGAAGCCGGCAATGGAGGTATCCCGACCGTAAGGGGTGGTCTGGGTTACCTGACCGGGAAGGGTAGTGGGAGCCATCTGACCGCCGGTCATACCGTAAATAGCATTATTAACAAAGATGATGGTGATATTCTCTCCCCGGGTGGCGGAGTGGACCGTTTCGGCGGTGCCGATGGCGGCCAGGTCGCCGTCTCCCTGATAGGTGAAGACAATATTCTCGGGGCGGGCGCGCTTGAGTCCGGTGGCAACCGCCGGCGCACGGCCGTGGGGCGCCTGGACCATATCGCAGGTGAAATAATCGTAAGCCATAACAGAGCAGCCTACCGGTGCAACGCCGACGGTGATTCCGTCAATCCCCAGGCTCTCAATTGCCTCTGCAACCAGGCGGTGGATAATACCGTGGGTGCAGCCGGGGCAGTAATGGAGCTTGGCATCGGTGAGGGTGGAGGGCTTTTGAAATACAGTAGCCATATTCAATTACCATGATCTATGGGTTTTCCATAGATCGTTCCTTTCCATAGATTATCGGCCCCGGGTCAGCGGCGGGCCAGTTCCTCGATCTGTGCAAGAACTTCTGCGGGGGTGGGGATGATACCGCCGGTGCGGCCGAAGAAATCGACCTGCTTTCCGCCCACAGCCAGGCGGACGTCGTCCACCATCTGGCCCATACTCATCTCAACGCAGAGGATTGCTTTGGTGTTGGCCGCCGCGGCAGCAATGGCCTCGGAGGGGAAGGGCCAAAGGGTAATGGGACGGAGCAGACCCGCCTTGATTCCCTTGGAACGGGCTTCCACCACCGCACTCTTGACGATTCGGGCGGTAGCACCGTAAGCCACCAAAAGGATATCCGCATCCTCGGTCATAAACTCATCGTACCGAACCTCGGTCTTTTTGATTACGTCATACCGCTCAAACCGCTCTCTGACCAACCGCTCCAAATCCTGGGGCTGGAGGTAGAGGGAGTTGATGATGTTATGGGTGCGCTGACCCTTATGGCCGTCTGCCGCCCAGGGTTTTTCGGAGATCTCGGGCTCCCGCTCGGGGAAGGTGACCGGCTCCATCATCTGGCCCAGCATACCGTCCGCAAAGATCATTGCGGGCATCCGGTATTTCTCGGCCAGCTCAAAGGCATCAAATACGGTGTTGGCCATCTCCTGAACGGTGGAGGGGGCAAATACCAGAAGCTGGAAGTCGCCGTGGCCGGTGGCCTTGGTGGCCTGCCAGTAGTCTGCCTGGGAGGGCTGAATGCCGCCCAGACCGGGGCCGCCCCGCTGAATATCAATAATTACGCAGGGAAGATCCGAACCGGCGATGTAAGAGATTCCTTCCGTTTTCAGGCTGATTCCGGGGGAAGAAGAGGAGGTCATGGTGCGAACACCCGCCGAAGCGGCACCCAGCACCATATTGATGGCGGCAACCTCCGATTCTGCCTGGAGATAAAGTCCTCCCACCTTGGGCATCTTTTTTGCCATATAGGCGGAGATTTCTGTTTGGGGAGTGATGGGATATCCGAAGAAATGGCGGCAGCCTGCACGGATGGCGGCTTCCGCAAGAGCTTCATTGCCCTTCATTAAAATTCTTTCTGCCATTGTTCCGTTGTCCCGGAGGGGAAGTGTGCCTTGCCGGGACTGCTCCTTTCCTTATGATTGGACTGATTTGTCAGCGCTCGACGGTAATTGCGCAGTCAGGGCACATCTTTGCGCACATTGCGCAGCCGATGCAGAGTGCCTGATCGGTGACCGACGCGGGATGATAGCCTTTGGCGTTGAGGTGGCTCTGATCCAGGGTGACGATCTTTTTGGGGCAGACCTCCACGCAAAGGCCGCAGCCCTTACATACCGATTCATCAACAGTCATTTTTGCCATAGGTTGACCTCTTTTCTCCGCCGGGGAATTCACTGCCGTGGAAAGAAGCCGCGCCGGCGGGTTGCAGCTTCAGGCAGAGGATGGATGTACCTTAAAAGGGGGCCTTGACCAGAATATCCACCGGGAGACAGGGCTCATCCTCCGGAAAAGGAATTCCTTTGGGTGCGGTGGAAAACTGCAGGGGCAGTCCGGTCTTGCGGGAAATCTCCCGGGCAAACTCCAGCCCCTCCGCCAGATGACCGGCGGTGGTTTCATTACATAAATGGGAGTTATTGACCAGCGCGGTGACCTTCAGCCGGGAGGCGGCCTCAATCAGGGGAATCAGCTCCTGCTCCTCCTGCTCCTCTCCGTTCAGATAGCGGAAACGGTTGAGAACATAAAGCATCCGGTAACCGGCGGCCTTGAGCTTGGCGGAATACCGACCCAGAGCAAAGGCTCCAGCATCATCCCCGCCCACGTCGATGATTACGTGATCGGTGGAGAAAAAGACCGAATCGATCTCAGGAGGGAGAACCGGGGCATCCACGTTGGTGCGGGCATAAACCGGGGCGATCAGCCGGATCCCTGCCTCGGCAAAGGAGCGGGAGAAGTCGGCTGTCCGGAAATAGGGGTTGACAATATCCAAATCCACCACCGTGACCTCTTTCCCTTCCTCCCGCAGGCGGAATGCAAGGTTTGCGGCAAGGTTTGTTTTACCCGAGCCGTAATGACCGGTGATAACGGTGATCCGGTCGGAATCGCTCAAAAATCCCATCGGCATCCTTGTTTCCTCCTTTTTGACAGGTTTCGACGGACAATATCCCATAATATCTTAAATTATACTCCTTTCAAACCTTTAAATCAATAAAATTTACTGATGAATCTGCTGAAAATCAGATGGGAATTTTAGTCGGAGTTGCCAAAAAAACCAACGCATTTAGTGATAATGATAAAAAATACAAAAAATAAAGGCGACTGATTGTGCATATTTTTGATTTTTTCAAAAAAAGTCGAGGAACAGTTGCATTTTCCCTCAAAATTATGTAAAATATCAATAATTGGATACGGTATGTTCCCTTGTCTGTGCGGACAGACGAAAGATTTTAAAATAAAGGGGTTTCTTTTATGTCAAACAAGTTATTCCAAAGCGTAGTTCATCAGATGCGGGATTCTCTGGATCGGGTATTCGGCGTGGTGGATGAGACCGCAACCATCATCTCCTGCAGCGATATTTCCAAGATCGGTGAGATCAATGAGTATGTTTCTCTTGATATCAACGAGGCCACCGGCGGATTTGTCCGGGACGGATATACTTATAAGCCCTTCGGTTCGGAGAGCAAGCCGGAGTTTGCCGTGTTCGTCGAGGGAATTGACGAGACTGCCGCCCGGTATGCAAACCTCCTTTCTGTGTCCTTCTCCAATATCAAGCAGTACTATGATGAGAAGTATGATCGGAATAACTTCATCAAGAACGTGATTCTGGATAATATTCTCCCCGGAGATATTTATATCAAAGCCCGGGAGCTGCACTTCAATACTGACGTCAGCCGCGTGGTTCTGCTGATCCGCGTCCTCTCGGATAATGATGTTTCCGCTTACGAAGTGGTTCAGAACCTCTTCCCTGATAAGCAGAAGGATTTCATCTTCAATATCAGCGAGAAGGATATTGTTCTGGTTAAGGAGATCCGCGCCGGGATCGACAGCAAGGATCTTGCCAAGCTGGCCCGCTCCATTGTGGATACCCTCAGCTCTGAGTTCTATACCCAGTCTACCGTGGGTATCGGTACTGCCGTGACCGGAATCAAGGAGCTTGCCCGTTCCTTTAAGGAGGCGCAGGTCGCTCTGGAGGTCGGCAAGGTATTTGATACCGAGAAGATCATCGTCAGCTATGATAACCTGGGCATTGCCCGGCTGATCTATCAGCTGCCCACCACCCTTTGCGAGATGTTCCTCAAGGAGGTCTTCAAGAAGGGCTCCATTGAGAGTCTTGACCACGAGACCCTCTTTACCATCCAGCGGTTCTTTGAGAATAACCTGAACGTTTCAGAGACTTCCCGGAAGCTCTTCGTGCACCGGAACACTCTGGTTTACCGGCTGGAGAAGATCAAAAAGCTGACCGGACTGGACCTGCGTGAGTTTGACCACGCCATCATCTTTAAGGTTGCGTTGATGGTTAAGCGTTACCTGGTTTCCAATCCTGTCAAATATTAAGCCGTTCCCTGCGATAGAATCAGACAGCAGACCGCTCCTCGGGGCGGCGGGATGCGGCGTTTTTGAAGACACAACGGGGGGAATTTCTGTTTGCAGTGCGAACGGGGATTCCCCTTTCGGCTAAAAATGTGTCGGCGGAATGACAGCGCCTCCGGCGAAAATTCGGAAAGGATGATTTGTTCTATGGTCAATTTTGAGCACGTTACCATGATCTATGATAATGGTGCCGTTGCCCTCAAGGACATCAACCTCCATATTGATAAGGGGGAGTTTGCATTCATCGTTGGGGCGTCGGGTGCGGGAAAAAGCACCTTGATGAAGCTCCTGATGTGCGAGCTGACACCGACATCCGGAAATATTCAGGTCAATGGCTTTGATCTTACCACCCTCAAGCGCCGGAAGATTCCCGATCTGCGGAGAACGCTGGGCGTTGTTTTCCAGGATTTCCGCCTGATTGACAGTATGAATGTTTATGAAAATGTGGCCTTTGCGCTGCGGGTGACCGATACCAGCAGCAAAATGATCCGCCGCCGTGTGCCTTACATACTGGGACTGGTGGAGCTTTCGGATAAGGCAAAATGTATGCCCCGGGAGCTTTCGGGCGGTGAGCAGCAGCGGGTTGCTTTGGCAAGAGCTTTGGTCAATAATCCCGCATTTATTATTGCGGATGAGCCCACCGGAAATATTGACCCGGCCCTTTCTTATGAGATCGTGGAGCTGCTCAATGAGATCAACCGGTGTGGCACCACCATTCTGATGGTCACCCATCAGCATGAGCTGGTCACCCGGTTTCCCAAGCGGGTCATTACCATTGAAAACGGAACCATCGCCTCGGATACGGGGCGGAGGGGCACCCCCTTCCAGGCGGATCCCGCCGGGATTTACAGAGGGGAGGCATCGCTGGTATGAGAAGCGGAAGCTTGCGGTATTTATTCCGGGAAGGTGTCCGGAGTGTTTGGGTCAACCGGTTGATGTCCGCCGCGTCGGTGGGTGTTTTGTCGGCGTGTCTGATGTTGATCGGAAGTGCGGTGCTGCTGGCGGCAAACGTCAAGAGTATGGTTGGGTTTGTGGGGCAGCAGAATGAGATTATTGTCGTCGTCAGCGATTCTGTGACGGATGCCCAGCTTGCCGAGCTGGATGATACCATCAAGGGGATGGAGGAGCTGGCCTCGGTGAAGTTTACCTCCAAGGAGCAGGCCCTGATCTCCCAGATCGAGATTTACGGGGAGAGTCTTTTGGCCGGCTTTGAAGAGGATAACCCCTATCCTGATATGTATTCGGTGACGGTGAAGAATATCGGGGATGTGGAGCGGGTCAGCCAGACCTTGGCCGAAATGCCGGAGGTGGAGCAGGTTCGTTCCCCCGAGGAATTTGCCGATGTGCTGGTGAGCATTGAGAAGATGGTCACGGTGATGGGCGCGCTGGTGGTGATCGTGCTGGCAGTGGTCTCCCTGGTGATTATTTCCAATACGATTCGCATTGCGGTGTTTAACCGCCGCAGAGAAGTCAATATTATGAAGTACGTGGGTGCGCGGGATTCCTTTATCCGGTTGCCCTTTGTGATTCAGGGAGTATTCTTCGGAATCCTTTCGGCCCTGATCGCCTTCTTCGTTGTTTGGGCGGGATATAGCTTTATTTACGCGCTTCTTGCCCAGAATGGCTCCCCCTGGATTGCCCAGGCGGCGGCCAGCATTATTCCCTTTGAAACAATATGGTTGCCCCTCCTTGTCTCCTTTGGCGGAGCGGGGATTGTAACCGGAATGATCGGAAGCCTCCTTTCCCTTCGCAAGCATCTGAAAGTGTAAAGGGAAAGGCTGATGATTCGAAAGGAGGTTTCGCAGAGGACCCTTCTCTGCGTGGATCGAATGAAAAAAATCAAGCATATCAGACTCTATTCCGCTCTTTTGGCGGCGATCCTTTTCGCCGGCTCCATTTCTCTGTTCGGTCAGACGGCGGAGGTATCGGCGGCCACCCAGTCGGAGCTGCAGCAGCAGATCAACGATCTGGAGAATCAGCAGGCTGAGCTGAAAAAGCAACTTGCCCAGGCGGAAAAGGATCAGAAGTCAGCAAGAGAGCGGCTCAACCTGGTGACCAAGCAAATTGACGTTACCGAGCAGCAGGTGGAAAAGCTGGAGCAGCAGATCATCAGTGCGGAAAATATGGTTGCCCAGCAGGAGGCCCGTCTGGGCGATTTGGAGGCCCAGGCTGCGGAAACGGAGGAGCTCTTCCGTCAGCGGATGCGGGCGATGTATATTGCGGGGACCGAATCGATCCTCTCGGTGCTTTTTTCTTCGGGAAGTTTTTCGGAGTTTCTGTCCCGGGTGGAGCTGACCAGCGCCGTGGTGGAGCACGATAACCGGCTGATTGAGCAGATGGAAAAGGAGCGGACGGAGATCGACCGGATCACCACCGGCCTGGAAAACCAGAAGCAAGCCCTGGAGCTTTCCAAAAAGACGGCGGAGGCCAAGAAAAAAGAGCTTCAGACCCAGCAAAAAACGGCGGAGGATCTTATTGCCCAAATCGGAAATGATAAGCAGGAGATCTCGGACGATCTGAAAGAAATTGAGCAGTCCATCATTGATAAAGAAGAGCAGATCAAGGAGATCCTTGCCGCCGCTAACAGCAACAAAAACCCCGGGCAGTATGCCTACGGAAAATGGCTCTGGCCGGTCCCCAACTACTCCCGGATTTCCTCCCAGTTTGGCTGGAGATGGCTTTTGGGCAAGAAGGACTACCATACCGGTATTGATATTGCCGGAACTCACGCTGTGACCGGGATATGGATCAAGGATCAGCCGATCATCGCCTCCAATGACGGTGTGGTGAGTGTGGCCAAGTATCAGACCACCGGATATGGCTACCATGTAATGATCGATCACGGTTATAATGAAAAGGGTGTCCGCGTCCTGAGTGTTTACGGCCACTGCAATCAGCTCCTGGTAAAGGTGGGGGACGTGGTCAAGAAGGGACAAACCATTGCCAAGGTGGGTACCACCGGATTCTCCACCGGTTACCATCTCCATTTTGAGATCCGGGAAAACGGCGTTGCAGTCAACCCCTGGAAAACATACGTACAGTACGGCAACTGACCCCGCCGGCATCGCCGGACATTGACAGACGGGAGGAGCGGACTTTGCTCCGCTGAATGGTATGAATAAGAAGATTTCACTGGGTGCGGCAATCGCGCTGATGTTTGTTGTGGCGTCAATCACCGTTTCCATTACCATGGTGTTCTCCATGCAGGTCTTTAACGGTCTGATGGCAGATCTTCAGGCCCGGGATAATCTGATGGAAAAGGTGGAGGAGATCGATACCCTTGTCCGGGATCGGTTCAACGGCACCATCGAAGAAGAAAAGCTTCTGGATAGCCTCAGCGAGGGCTATCTTTCGGGGATCGGGGATAAATATGCCCGGTATTATACCGCCGAGGAATACGCCGATATGCTCAATGAATATAACGGAAAGATCACCGGAATCGGTGTGGCGGCTTCCAAGGATGAAAGCGGCTATATCCGCGTGGATGAGATCTACGACGGTTCCCCTGCTGCAGCAGAGGGGCTTGTTGTGGGAGATCTGATCGTTAAAGTTGAGGGGGAGGACGTTGTCACCCTCGGGTATGAAAAGGCTATCTCCCGGATTACCGGTGAGGCCGGCACCTCCGCCAAGCTGACAGTGCGCCGGGAGGGTGTGGAGACCGACTATACCATCACCCGCCGGGTAGTAGAGGTTCCCACCGTCAAATACCGGATGAACGGTACCAACGGAATCATTCAGATCACAGAGTTTAACACAAACACCCCCACCCAGTTCCGCGCAGCGGTTTCGGACTGCATCAACCAGGGTGCTACCGGACTGGTTTTTGACGTCCGGAATAATCCCGGCGGAGTGCTGGATGCGGTGACCGAAATGCTGGATTATCTCTGCCCGGAGGGAACGGTCGTTACCCTTCGGTATAAGGATGGCACCACCAAAACCATCCGCTCGGATGCCGATTCGGTCAAGTTGCCCATGACGGTGTTGATCAACGGCTCCTCCGCCAGCGGTGCAGAGCTGTTTGCCCAGGCACTGAAGGATATCCGGAAGTCCCAGGCGGTGCTGATCGGCACGACCACCTACGGCAAGGGCGTGATGCAGGAGACCTTTAAGCTGACGGACGGCTCCGCCGTGAGTCTGACCGTTGCCTACTACGATCCCCCCACCTCCCCCAACTATGACGGTGTGGGCGTGAAGCCGGACTATGAGGTTGTGCTGTCTGCGGAGGAGCAGAATAATGCTGACAGTCTGACGGACGATACCGACCCCCAGATCAAAAAAGCCCTGGAGATCATTGAAGCGCTGAAACGGTAATTTTTCCCTGAAAGGAAGACCCCTTTTGTTAATCGACTTTCATATGCATGCCTTTCCCCAGAGAATCGCGCTGCCGGCGTTGGAGAGCCTCTCTCAAAAAGCGGACGGACTCCCCTACCATACCCAGGGTACTCCCCAAAGCACCCTGGAGCAGATGGATGTGTGGGGAGTGGATCTGGGCTGCATTATGAATATTGCCACCAATCCCCGCCAGCAGGCAAAGGTCAATGCCTTTGCGGTGGAAACGGATCAAAATCCCCGATTCTGCGCCTTTGGCTCGGTCCATCCAGACTCTCCCGAGTGGGAAAAGGCCCTGGAGGAAATCGCCGAGGGGGGACTGAAAGGAATCAAGCTCCACCCGGAGTATCAGGAGTTTCGGGTGTGGGAGCCGAGAATGCTCCCCCTCTACCGGAAGTGCCGGGATCTGGGACTGATTGTGATGTTTCACGCAGGGAAGGATATTGGCTTCCCCGATACCTTTAATGCCCCGGCAGAGGACTTTGCCTCTTTGGCGCAGGCATTGCCCGATCTGAAGGCGGTTCTGGCCCATTTCGGCGGCTGGGACTGCTGGGAGGAGGTCAAAGAGCGGTTGGCCGGAAAGGTTCCCTTTTACTTTGATACCTCCTTCTCGGGAGGAAGACTTTCTCCCTGTTTGGCGGAAGAGCTGATTCAGATCCATTCCGCAGACAGGATTCTGTTCGGGAGCGATTGCCCCTGGCAGCCTTCCGATGTTGCTCTGGCATTTTTGAAGGAGCTGTCTTTGACAGAGGAAGAAATGGAGAAGATCTGCTGGAAGAATGGGGCAGCTCTTCTGAAAATATGACATTTGGAGGCTTACTTATGAAGCGAATCATTGCGTTGCTGGCAGGATTTGCGGTTACTACCTGCATTCTTACCGGCTGTACTCCCGATCCGGTGCAGGATCCGGGAACTTCTTCGCCGGAGGAGATCACCTCCTCTGCATCTGAGGCGGTATCCTCGGAGGAGATCCAGTCTCAGGCGGAGTCCTCTCAGGAGGCACCCTCCCAGACGGTGTCCTCCAAGCCGGTGGTATCCCAGGGAAATCCTTCTCAGTTTGTTTCTTCGGAAACAACCTCCCTTGTTTTGCCGGACGTGACCGATCTGAAGGATCAGCCCCATTATCGGGAGGAGCTGACCAAGCGTTACGCAACCTATAAAGCCAAGAACCCCAAGCTGACCAATGAGCAGATCGTTACCCGGGTCAATATCGGGTTAGACCAGCCCTATTATACCGGAGCGACCCCTACCGATCTTTCGGACGGCATCCTGATGGTGGTCAATAAATACCATTATCTGCCGGAGGATTATCAGCCGGAGAATATGGAGCTGGTGGATAAAAAATACTGGAGCGTTGGTTTCCCGGTTCCTCTTTATATGCAGATGGAGGCAAAGCTGGCCTTTGAAAGCCTCTGCGAGGGCGGTCTGGCGGAGGGAATGACCATCCTTGCCCGGTCGGGCTTCCGGGATTATGCCTTCCAGAAGCGGATCTACAATAACTATGTTTCCATGGACGGCCGGGAGAAGGCGGATACTTACAGTGCCCGTCCCGGTTACTCGGAGCATCAGACGGGTCTTGCTATGGACGTCTGCACCGATACGCACGGCTATCTCCAGTTTTATAAAACCGAGGAGGCCAAATGGGTCAAGAAAAACGCCCATACTTACGGTTTTATCATTCGGTATACGGAGGAAGACGTATCCATCACCGGCTATTCGGCCGAAGCATGGCACCTGCGGTATGTCGGCGTAGAGGCGGCGACCTATATCTATGAGAACGGCATTACCTTTGACGAATATCACGCGCGATTTGTTGCCCAGAACTGACAGTAAAGAGAGGAACTTCTTATGACAAAACGAGTCATCTTCCTTCTGATCGCAACCCTTCTTCTGACCCTTTCCCTGGCGGGCTGCTCCTCTGCGGGGGCGGCATGGTCCTTCGGCCCCAAGGAGGATATCAGCAACTATTCGGCGGAGGATCTTCAGTCCTTCCAGGACCGGCTGAATAAAATGGATGCACCGGAAAGCGGGGTCTGCTTCACCGGTTATTATACCGAATATGATGAGGATGGTACCCTTCGGGTCTACGGCTTCCTCCGCAACTATACCGGAAAGATCATCTACGATATCCGGGGAACGGTGGAGATCAAAAAGAATGACGATGTGATTGCCAGCGCTTACTTTACCTTTGAGGAAGAGGATTTCGGCCAGCTGGGTCATAAGGAATCTCGGCCCTGGTGCTTGGAATACACGGCAGAATACGTGGAGGACGGGGAGGCAGATCTTTCCACCTATGTGGTGGCGACCGACCTGGAGTTTACCCAGAAGTCGATGTCCTTTGTGGAGTGGATCGGCTCTCTTTTCCGCTGAACAATGATGAAATAACCGGCCGTTGGGCCTCCTGCCTCGAAGCAGGATGTCCGGCGGCCCTTCTTTTGTCCTGCAAGAAGGATTCATTCCTTCAAAAATGAACGAAACAGGACGAAATCAATTCAAAAATATACCGTATTATCCCGTTCATTTGGTTTATATACCGAAAATTTGCAGGATGAAAATTGCCATCTTGCAAAAATGAAGGGAATTTGATACAATATGCAGGATGTTAGATTGGGAGGGGCTTGCGTTGTCAAAAGCACTTGCAGAATTGATGGAAGAATACCGCGAGATCGCGTCGAAGGGCCTGAAGCTGGATATGTCCCGGGGGAAGCCGGGTGTGGACCAGCTGGAGCTTTCCTCTGGATTGTTTTCGGGGGATGAGTGTCACGAAAAGCTGATTGCCGCCAGCGGCGTAGATTGCCGGAATTACGGCGGTCTGGACGGTCTGCCCGAGGCCAAAAAGCTTTTTGCTGATATGCTGGAGGTCGCGCCGGAGAATATTATCATCGGGGGAAACTCCAGCCTGAATATTATGTATGATACCGTTGTCCGGGCGATGCTGTTGGGCGTTTACGGCGGCCATCCCTGGATCCACTGTGAGGACGTGGCGTTTCTCTGCCCCGCCCCCGGTTATGACCGTCATTTTGCCATCTGCGAGCAGTTGGGAATCAAGATGATCTCTGTTCCTATGACTCCCACCGGCCCCGATATGGATAAGGTGGAGGCTTTGGTTTCCTCCAACCCCTCCATCAAGGGAATCTGGTGTGTGCCCAAGTACTCCAATCCCGATGGAATCACCTATTCGGATGAAACGGTGCGGCGGTTTGCGGCCCTTCGTCCGGCGGCCAAGGATTTCCGGATTTTCTGGGATGATGCTTACTGCGTTCACGATCTGGACGAGGAAGGGGATACTCTTCTCAACCTTCTCCATGAGGCGGAAAAGCTTGGGAATGAGGATATGGTTTATATCTTTGCCTCAACCTCCAAGATCACCTTCCCGGGTGCCGGCGTTGCGCTGATGGCGGCTTCCAAAAATAACGTTGAGCTGATCAAAAAGCAGATCACGGTGCAGACCATCGGCCCCGATAAGCTCAACCAGCTTCGCCACGTGCGGTTCTTCGGCTCTCCTGAGGGAATCCGTGCCCATATGGAAAAGCACGCAGCCATCCTTCGCCCTAAGTTCAATACCGTTTTGAATATGCTGGAAAAAGAGCTGACCGGACTTGCCGAGTGGAACCGTCCCCGGGGCGGGTACTTTATCAGCGTATTTCTGAAGGGCTGTTCGGCCAGACGGGTTGTCCGCCTTTGCCGGGAGGCCGGTGTGGTGCTGACTCCTGCCGGCGCCACCTATCCTTACGGAATTGACCCGGATGACTCCAATATCCGGCTTGCCCCCTCCTTCCCCTGTGTGGAGGAGCTGCAGAAGGCGATGGAAATCTTCTGTCTGGCAGTTAAGATCGCATCCTGCGAGGCCGGAAGCGACAATATGTAATCGCTTACAAAAAGCAATCCCCGTACCCATTTTGCGAAGGGTACGGGGAGTTTTATTTTTTATCTACAGCCACAGCAGGGGATCAGATTCCCACCGCACATTTCACAGCAACAGTCTGCGCAGATCAGACCCTGACAGATATCGCAGGCCGAACAGCTGCCGGTTTGGGTGGTATGATAGGGCTGACCGCCGGAATGCATTCCGCCCGACTGCTGGTACATCATCCGGTTGAGGGCGGCGCGGTATTCGGGATTGGAGGGGTTCATATTGGCCGCTTGACGGAAATTGCGGGCGGCTTCGTCCAGCCAGCCCCGGCCGTAATAAACGCTGCCCCGGAGGAAATACCATTCTGCATCCCGCCGGTCCTGGGGGATGCCGTTGAGCAGCTCCTCTGCCTCATAATACCGCTCCTGCTGGACCATCCGTCGGATATCGGGGTATTGGGAGCCGGAATAGCTCCTTCCGCCGCCGTTCCGCCGTTGGGACATAATGGTATCGTAGGCTTCGTTGACCTCTTTCATTTTTTCTGCGGCCAGATAGGCCAGGTCGCTCCCGGCGTGAACATCGGGGTGGTATTTCCGGGCAAGCTCCCGGTAGGCGGCTTTGACCTGATCGTCAGTGGCGGAAGGGGAGATTCCCAGTACTTTATATGGATCTGTCATGTTTGGCTCCTCGTTTTTTATTTTGAAGGACCTCGTCCTTTCGGGCGGGCAGTCCCAGGTAGATGCAGTTGGCAAGGATTGGCTTGAACCGCTTCAGCTCCAGCTCCTCAAAGAGATTGGAGATCTCTCCGGCGGTCAGATTCAAGGTTGCTTCCGCTTCTTTTCGGACGGCGGCAAGCTCCTGAGGGGATGCGCCGACAGAAAGACCGGCACGGAGGGCAAGGGGGTTGAAGCTCCCCGAGCGAAGATCCTTTTCCAGATCGTCCGCCGCATCCATAAAGTAGATCCACCGGCCAAGGAGGTAGCCCAACCGGCGAAGGGTGCGCTTTTCTTCCCCGAAGGTGCCGATCTGTTCAAACAGGGCGGCGACTGCCTGGGCAGAGGGATCGGCGGCAAGATCGGCGGAGGGGTTGGAGGCCTCGATCTCCCGCTGACGGGAAAGATGACACTCCAGCTCTGCGGCAAGGGCAGGGTAAAGACGGGCGGCTTTTTTGGCGTGACGTTTGGCGAAGGGGAGAAGAAGAGCGGGCGGAAGCTTTTTGAGCCCCCGCTGGTCGGAAAGATCATCCCGGAGCTTATGGCAGAGCATCAGCATAGCGGCGGAAGCCGGATAGGTCAGGGCATCCCCGTCCGCACAGCGGCCAACCTTCTTGGCCGGGCAGAGAAAGCAATGGCATTTGGTAAATCCGGTGCACCGGTCGGACAGTCCCAGCTGCATCAGCGCCAAAAAGGTAAAATCATAGCTGAGGGTTGCCCGGCCCAAAAAGCCGAACACCCGGCCAAGCTGGCGGCAGAGTCCGCAGTAAACGGCCTGGTAGGTCTCATATTCCCGGATCTTCAGCTCCGGCTTGAAGGGGGTAACATACCCAAACATTGCCTTCTCCTATCTTTCCGTTGGAGTTTTTGCACCGTCGGAATTTGTCAATCCTATTGTACCGCACAAGGGGATGATTTTGCGTTACCAAACTGTAAATATGTTGTTAAAAAGCGTAAAAAAAGGGAGACGGTTCCAGCTGACGCTGAAAAATAAACACGCCAAGAAAACCCCGCAAGAGGCTTTCCGGCGTGCAGTCTTTCAGGGGGATGTTATTCGGTCAGATAGGCCTTAACCAGCACCTGAAGCAACTCATCCCGATCCAGGCGACGGACGAGCCCGCGTGCATTGTTATGGGTGGTAATATAGGTGGGATCCTCCGAAAGCAGATACCCGACGATCTGATTGATGGGGTTATACCCTTTTTCGCGAAGAGCATCGTAAACGGTGGTGAGGATCTCCTTCATCTCCCGTTCCTTATCGTCCCGGATGGAGAAGGAAATGGTCTTATCATGCATAGTGGATACCTCCCGATGAGAATAGTATATCCGCAAATGCGGAGTTAACCCGTGATAGGTTGGTGGGGAAGGGTGCGAATGTAATGAAAAAGATACTGCTGGGCAATGCCGCGCCAGGGGAAAAGCTCAGAGGGGAAACCCTCCGGATAATACTGCTCCAGGATCCGTCCGATCCAAACGTCCACCGGGAAAGCATCCACCCGGCCCATACCGTAAAGCAGAACGCAATCGGCGACCTTCGGACCGACGCCCTTGACCTCCATCAGCAGTCTGCGGCCTTCCTCCAAAGGAAGAAGGGGAATCTGCTCCAGGGGAAGCTGACCGTCCGCCACACGGAGGGCGGCATCGGAAAGATATTTTGCCCGGAAGCCGCATCGGGTTTTGGAAAAGATCTCCTCTACATCCTGGGAGGCAAGCTGCTCGGGGGTGGGGAATGCGTAGCCCGAGCCATCCGCCAGGGGAGAGCCGAAGGCGCCGCAAAGGGCCTCGATGATTTTTTTGATTCGTGGGATATTATTATTTTGCGAGATAATAAAACTGCAAAGGGCCTCCCAAGGCTCCTGGCGGAGCACCCGGATTCCCGGGCAGCACCGACAAGCCTCTTTCAAGGTCGGATCCTCTGAAAAACGGTCCATCAGCGGTTGGTAATCCCGCCGGAGATCGAAATAGTCTGCCCAGAATGTTTGATATTCCGGGAGGGTGATCCCGGAAAGCAGGAGGGAATCCTCCGTTTGGAATACGCCGATCCGCCTCCCCCCAACGATCCCGGCCCAGCCGCCCTCCACCCGAGTGAAGCGAAAGGCTTGGCCGCAATCCAGGGTACGGTCAGCGGAAAAATGGGTCAGCTCCCGGAGCATCACGCCCTGGCCGCAGGCTTCCGCTTTGCACATCGGGCGCTCCTCCTTTTGGAATTATTCCTCCCCGGATTTTTCGTTGGGAGGCAGGATTACGGCACGGATCTTATTGATCCGGCGCTCATCCGATTCAGTCACAGTAAATTCTACGTTCCCCACGGTGATGGATACGTTTTGATCCGGCTGGGGAATGGTGCCAAGGATATAAATGATGTATCCGCCCAGAGTATCGCAATCGGCGTCCTCCGGGAAGGTGATCTTCAGAAGGCGCTCGACCTCCTCCAAAGATGCAGTACCATCCATAGAAAAGACGGTATCCGACTGGCGGGAGATCTCTTCCTCTTCGTTATCATACTCATCCTGAATACTGCCGACGATGGATTCCAAAAGGTCTTCCATAGTGATCAAGCCCGAGGTGCCGCCATATTCATCCACTACAATGGCCATCTGTGTTTTCTTGGCCTTGAGTTGCTCCAAAAGCTCCTTACAATGGTTGGTTTCGGGAACATAAAGGGGTTTGCGCATCAGTTTGGAAAGGTCAAAATCCTTGGCAGAGGTGCCGGAAACAAACCGGAGCAGGTCTTTAACATAAAGGATGCCCACAATATGGTCCAGAGAGCCCTCGTAAACCGGGATGCGGGAGAAGCCCTCCGCCTCGGAAAGGGCGATGACCTCCTCCAACGGAGTGCCCAGCTCAAGGGCGATCATATCGGTGCGGTGGGTCATCAGCTCATCCGCCGTTTTATCGTCAAACTCGAAGATATTGAGGATCATATCCTTCTCAGATTGGGGGATAAAGCCCTTTTCACTTCCGGCATCCACCATCATCCGGATCTCTTCCTCGGTGGATTCACCGTCCTCCCCCTCTTCCTTCACACCGAACAGCTTGACGACACCGTTGGTTGCGGCAGAAAGGAAGGCGACGAAGGGACGCTCAAAGGCATAGATCACCTTCAAAAACCGGGCGACGGAATAGGAGATCTTCTCGCAGTTATTCATAGCGATCCGCTTGGGAACGAGCTCGCCGAAAATCAGGGTAAAGCAGGAAAGGATAATGGTGATCACAAACAGGGAAACAATCCGGACGACCTCCGGAGGAATGGGGGTAGAGGAAAAAGCAAAAACAATATAGTCGGCGAAGGTATCTGCCGCGACAGCCGAGGAAAGCAACCCGGAAAGGGTAACGCCCACCTGAATGGTGGCAAGAAAGCGGGAGGGGTCGCTGGTCAGCCGGACGAGAATATTGGCGCGCTTATCTCCTGCGGCGGCATCCTTGCGGAGCTTATTATCATTCAGGGAGATGACGGCGATCTCGCTCATAGCAAAAAACGCATTGACCAGGATCAGAACGACCAGCAGAAGAAGGGATAAACCAAGGTTTCCCTCCGGAGGGGTTGCTTCCAGAGATAGCATTGAGATAAACCATCGAGGGCCTTCGGGATTCATTGTAAAAAATCAGACTCCTTAATATAAGATACTGCAGAAAGCTGCATATGCCAATTATAACGGAATCCCCCCCTTTTTTCAAGTGTATTTGCAGAAAAAGAGAAGAAGGTTTGAAAAAAGTACGGAAAAAATTCATTTTTTGAAGGATGAGAAAGGAAAAAGAGGGAAAACGGGTCGGCGATCAGTTGACTATTTTTTGTGAGTGTACTATAATGATGGGAACAGGAATCTGCGGAAAGGGATGACAGGACGGTGAGAGAGGACTGCCGGGGAATTTTAATCTGCTCGGATATGGACGGAACCCTCATTGGCAGCGACGGCGCTCTCTCGGCGGTCAACGCCGCAGCCATCCGGCGGTTTCAACAGGCGGGAGGACGGTTTACCGTGGCCACCGGCCGCACCTGGACGCATCTGCAAAACTTTCCTGAGCTTACCTGCAATGCCCCGCTGGTCTGCTTGAACGGAGCGGATCTTTGCTCGGCGGAGGGTGTTCACTATCGGTCTGAAACCTTTTGCGTTAACGGTGGAATGACTGCCGGCTTCGGTCGGGTGGGGGAATCCATTCAGCAGGTGATTTTCTGCACCGCAGATGAGCGGTACTATTTCTCTCCCGCAGATGGAGAAGGGATGCTGGACGGAGTGGCAGGGTATCCCTTATGCAAGATTGTTTTGCCGGCGGTGACCGGCGGAGCTTCGGAGGAAGTGATCCGCAGTCTGCAGGCCGATCCGGCCTTTGGAGAGCTGGATATTTTCCGGAGTGCCGATCAGCTGATTGAGATCGTCCGGAAGGGTGTCTGCAAAGGAAAAAGTGCCCGGCGGGCGGCGGAGCTGGTCGGAGAGATCCGTCTGGTGATCGGCGTGGGGGACCACGAAAATGATCTTTCTATGATGGAATATTGCGATCTGGGCTTTGCTATGGGGAATGGGCTGGATCAGCTGAAGGGGTTGGCGGACGGTGTTCTTCCCACCAATGACCAAAACGGCATTGCGTATTTGATTGAGCATTTGGATGATTGGATCAAGGAGGCTTCCCTTTAAGGGAGGCGGAAAGGAGCGGGATATGTATATTGTAATCGTTGGAGACGGAAAAGTCGGCGCACTTCTGACCGAATACCTCTCAGGTGAGGGACACGATGTGGTCGTTATCGACAGCAATCCCAAGGTTGTGGAAAGCGCTGTCAATAGCTATGACGTGATGGGGATCTGCGGCAACGGCGCCTCCTATCAGGTGCAGAAGGAGGCGGGGGTGCAGAAAGCCCGGCTCTTTATTGCGGTTACATCGTCGGACGAGTTGAATATCCTTGCCTGCCTGACGGCACAGAGGATCGGTGCCCGCCATACCATTGCCCGGGTCCGGAATCCGGAGTATACCCGCCAGCTGACCTTTATGCGGGAAGAACTGGGCCTTTCTATGACCGTCAATCCCGAATACGAGGCTGCAACCGAGATTTTCCGGGTGCTGCGGTTCCCCTCCGCCATTAAGCTGGATACCTTTGCCAAGGGGATGCTGGATCTTGCGGAGGTCAATATCGGGGAGGACGGCATTCTGGACGGCACTCCCCTTTATGCGTTGCACGATAAATTTAAGGTCAACGTGCTGGTCTGCGCCGTTCTCCGGGAGGATAACGTTTTTATCCCGTCCGGTGATTTTATTCTCCGGGAGGGGGATAAGATCCACGTTTCGGGAGCGCGGAGCGAGCTTGCGGCCTTCTTTAAGCTTTTGGGAATCTATAAGCACCGGGTCAAGGATGTAATCGTTGTGGGTGGCGGAAAGATCGGGTATTATCTGGCCCAGCAGCTTTTGGAGAGCGGCCGGGATGTGACGGTCATCGAACAGGATGAGGAGCGTTGCCAGGAGCTGAGCGAGCTCCTTCCCAAGGCAAGCATCATCAATGGGGACGGCACCGACCAGGAGGTTCTGGCGGAGCAGGGGATTGATAAATGCGATGCCTGTGTGGCACTGACCGGGATCGATGAGGAAAATATTATTATTTCCATGTATGCGCAGTCTCTGCAGGTCAATAAGGTTGTGACCAAGATCAACCGGATTTCCTACGATATGCTGGGGAGCATCGGTCTGGAAACGGTCATCTCCCCCAAGAGCATCAGCGCCAATAAGATCGTCCGGTATGTCCGCGCCCTCCATAATTCGGAAGGGCGGAGCATGCAGACCCTTTATAAGTTCCTCAATAACAAAGCCGAGGCTTTGGAATTTATTGTGACGGAGGAAGCGGGTGTGACCGGCGTTCCTCTAAAGGATATGCGGCTGAAGAAAAACCTTCTGATTGCGGGCATTATCCGTCAGAATAAGATCATCTTCCCCCGAGGCAATGACTGCCTGGAGGAGGGGGATAGCGTCATCGTCGTAACGGCGGGGCGGTTTATGAGTAACCTCAGCGAGATTTTGGAATAAACATCCGCCTGTGCGGAGAAATGGAATGGCATTATGAATTATAAAATGGTGCTATATATCATCGGACAGATTCTGAAGGTGGAGGCGGCAGTGCTGCTTCTGCCTTTGAGTGTTGCCCTCATTTACGGGGAGTACGATATTCTGCCCGCCTTCTTCATTACCATTGGGGCGGTGGCGGTGGCAGGGCTTTTGTTCTCCTTCCGTCGTCCTGAAAAACGGGCAATCTTTGCCAAGGAAGGGTTTGTGGTAGTCTCCTGCTCCTGGATCCTTCTTTCCCTTTTCGGGTGTCTGCCCTTCTTTTTGAGCGGATACATCCCCTCCTTTGTGGATAGCTTTTTTGAAACAGTTTCCGGCTTTTCCACCACCGGAGCCAGTATCCTCCGGGATGTGGAAGCGCTTCCCCAGAGCCTTTTGTTCTGGCGGAGCTTTACCCATTGGATCGGCGGAATGGGAGTGCTGGTGTTCGTGCTGGCGGTTATCCCCCGGTCGGATACTGATTCGATGCACCTGATGCGGGCGGAGATGCCGGGTCCGACGGTGGGCAAGCTCGTTTCCCGCATCCGGCATACGGCGAGGATCCTTTATGTGATCTACTTTATTCTGACTGTTGTTATGATGGTTTTCCTCCTTTGCGGCGGGATGCCCCTTTTTGACAGCATTGTTACCGCCTTCGGCACCGCCGGAACAGGTGGCTTTGGGGTCAAAAACGCCAGCATTGCTTATTATAACAGCGTGTATATTGACGTGGTCGTCACAGTTTTTATGATCCTTTTCGGGATCAACTTTAACCTCTTTTTCCTCATTATCACCGGAAATGTGGCAGCTGCCTTGAAAAGTGAGGAGCTGCGGTGGTATTTGGGAATTATCGCGGGTGCGATTCTGCTGATTGCTTTAAATATTCTGGGAATGCAGGAAGGAGATTTTTTAGAGGCGCTCCGTTATGCGGGCTTCCAGGTAGCGGCAGTTATCAGTACCACCGGCTACACCACCGCCGATTTTAATCTATGGCCTACTTTTTCCAAGATCATACTGGTGTTGCTGATGTTCTTTGGCGGTTGTGCCGGCTCCACAGCGGGAGGAATCAAGATATCCCGGGTGATTCTTCTGGTGAAAATGGGGATCCGGGAAATGCGGCAGATGCTTCGCCCCCGGGAGATTGTAACGGTCAGGCTGGAAAAAAAGCCGGTGGAGGAAAAGGTCCTTCGGGGCTGTGCGGCCTTCTTTATCCTCCTTTTTGCGATGATCGCCCTTTCCTGCCTGGTCATCAGCTTTGACGGATATGATGTCACCACCACCATAACGGCGGTTCTCACCTGCATTAACAATGTCGGACCGGGCCTGGAGGCGGTTGGTCCCTCCGGAAACTTTGCGGGCTTTTCGGACCTCTCGAAGCTTGTGCTCTGCGTAGATATGCTGATCGGCCGGCTTGAGCTGTTCCCCATTCTGATGCTCTTTTCACCGGCGGTCTGGAAAAAACGGTAAAATAAAAAGCAAGTCTCGGGTGAGACTTGCTTTTTTTTGTTTGGGTGTCAGTCCTTCCATTTTAGCTGCTTTTGCGGGAATTTCTGGGAAAGGAGGGTGCGGAGATTGCTTTGCTCCTCCGGGGAGAGGCCTGAAAGATCTACGATGAACCCCTGATACCGGGAGATAAACAGATAAAGCACATCCCCATTTTTATCCGCGGCGGTGAAGAAGGAATACCGGAAGGTGGAGGTATCCTCCATTTGGTCATTTTGGGTGGTGAGGATGAGTTGATTCTCCTCGAAGGTAAACCGGCAGATGCTATTAAGGCTTTTGGCCTTTCCCACCGTGATCCGGGGGAGGATCAAATAAGCAAACAGGACGGCAACGTCACAAACCACGGCAATCAGCGCGCATAAAGACAGGAAATCAGAGAAGCCACCCAAGAACGCCGAAGCGAACACGACCAGACTTGCAACCAAGAGGGGGATCCAGTGGAGCGCCCTTTTGGTAAGAACGATATAGTCGTTGAAGCGGAGCAGCCGCTCCTTGGTATATACAGTAGTGGATTGAATGGCCATCGAAGTAATCTCCTTTCGGTCAGACCCGTTTCCAGGAAACGCCGTCCCTAGCGTCGGCAATCTCGATCCCCTGGGCCTTCAGCTCGTCCCGGATGCGGTCGGCCTCTGCAAAGTTCCGGGCCTTCTTGGCCTCATACCGCTGGAGCAACAGGGCATCAATGGCGGGATCACCTTCTCCGGTGACGGTATATCCCCCTGCGGAGGATGCCGACTGGGAGGCGTTCTTCTTCCGGAGTTCGGCGGCCTTTTGAATCAGATCCAGCCCCAAAACCTCGTCAAAGGAGGCAATGGCGGCAAGCTTGGTGGCATCAGAGCAACCGGCCTTGAGAACATCGTAAAGCACCGTAACGGCCATGGAGGTATTCAAATCATTATCCAGGGCGGCGAGGAATTTCTCCTTCAGGGCGGCAAAGGCATCCTCCTCCACTGCTCCGCCCTCCTTCAGACCGGCGATCCGGGCAATCAGCTTATGGAAAGCAGCGGCGGCATTATCCAGATTCTCCCAGGAAAAGACAAGGCTCTTCCGGTAGTGACTCTGGAGGCAGAAGAACCGGTAGACCAGAGGATCGTAGCCCTTCTCCTTCAGAAGCGAAACGGTGAGGAACTCCCCCTTGGACTTGCTCATTTTGCCGGAGGAGGTATTCAGGTGGAGAATATGAAACCAGTAATTGCACCATTTATGCCCCAGGAAGGCTTCTGATTGGGCGATTTCGTTGGTATGGTGGGGGAAGGCGTTGTCAATTCCGCCGCAGTGGATATCCAGCCCTTCTCCCAGGTATTTCATGGAAATTCCGGAGCACTCAATATGCCAGCCGGGATAGCCGACTCCCCAGGGGGAATCCCATTTCAGCGCCTGATCCTCAAATTTGGACTGAGTAAACCAAAGAACAAAGTCATTTTTATTCCGCTTATTGGAGTCCTCCTCGACCCCCTCCCGGACACCTACAGCCAGATCTTCCGCGTCAAAATCGTTGAATACATAATACTGGTCCAGCTTGGCGGTATCAAAGTAGATGTTCCCGCCGGCGCGGTAGGCGTACCCCTTCTCAATGAGGGTCTGGATGATGTGGATATAATCGTCAATGCAGTTGGTGGCGGGCTCAACCACGTCGGGACGCTTGATATTCAGGGCCTGGCAGTCAGCGAAAAAGGCATCGGTATAAAACCGGGCAATATCCATGACCGATTTCTGCTCCCGCTTGGCACCTTTAAGCATTTTATCCTCGCCGGTATCTCCGTCCGAGGAGAGGTGGCCGACATCGGTGATGTTCATTACACGAGTCACGTCATACCCGGAATAGCGGAAATGCTTTTCCAGAACATCCTCCATAATGTAGCTGCGGAGGTTTCCAATGTGGGCAAAATGGTAAACGGTGGGGCCGCAGGTATACATCTTGACCTTCCCCGGCTCCATAGGGACAAAGGTCTCCTTTTTTCTCGATAAGGTATTATAGATCTGCATTCAGTTTTCCTTCCTTTCCTGCTCTGCCAGCTTCCGTTCCAGCGCTTCAACCTGCAGCCGGAGTCGGCAGAACTCCTGCGCAATGGGGTCGGGGATATGGATCTGATCCAGGTCGGCCGGCCGCTGGCCTTTTCTGCGGACCACCCGCGCCGGCACACCTACGGCGGTGGCATCGTCGGGGATCTCCTCCAGCACTACTGCGTTGGCGGCGACCTTGGCGTTGTTTCCAACCTTAAAGGGGCCGAGGATCTTGGCACCGCTCCCCACAAGGACATTATCTCCCAGAGTGGGATGGCGCTTGCCTTTATCCTTTCCGGTACCGCCCAGGGTCACCCCCTGATAGATGGTGCAATTATCTCCGATGATGGTGGTCTCACCGATCACTACCCCGGTTCCGTGGTCAATAAACAAGCCTCTTCCGATGGTTGCACCGGGGTGGATCTCAATGCCGGTGAAGAACCGGCCCAGCTGGGAGATCATTCGGGCCAGGAAGAAAAGGTGATGGCGGTAAAACCAGTTGGCGATCCGGTAAAAACAGAGGGCGTGAAAGCCGGAATAAAGGAGAAAAATCTCCAGGGATGAACGTGCGGCAGGGTCTCGCTCCTTGATGGAGCGAAGGTCTTTTAAAAGGTGCATCATGTCACCGTCCTCTCTCATTCGGGGGCAATAAAAAAACGCCCCGGAATGCAGTATTGCGTTCCGAAGGCGGGTTTATCCGCGGTTCCACTTCGATTTATCACTTACCGGCGGGAGAATCCCGCCATCCCCTTTAACGCAGAGGTTACGAAGTGAGATACACACCTTGCGGCTTCCCCCACTCTGCCCGCGGAGTGCACTTCGGACGGTAGCAGCGGCGGGTCGCTTTCAGCCGGTGACGACCCTCTCTTTTGCCGCAGCGGAACGCCTACTCTTCTCCGCGCATTGCATTGGAACGATATATACGTATCATATCATATCCCGTTTTGAAATGCAACCGTATTTTTCTATGGGCGGAAAAAATATTTTTTTGTGAAATGAGACATATCTTGCCGGGAGAGGGTCGGGTTTCGTTGACAGCGGGGGGAGAATTTGATACAATTATACTGTATCAGTCCGCTTTGAAAGGAGCTCTTTTCATGGGAAAAACAATTGCGCAAAAAATTATTGCAGCCCATCTGCTTTCGGGAGAAATGGTTCCCGGCAGTGAGATCGGCCTGCGGATCGACCAGACTCTGACCCAGGATGCCACCGGTACGATGGCCTACCTTGAGTTTGAGGCAATGGGCGTTCCCCGCGTTCGCACCGAGCTTTCGGTGGCTTACATCGATCATAATACCCTCCAGTCGGGATTTGAAAATGCTGACGATCACCGCTATATTCAGACGGTTGCCAAGAAGCACGGACTTTTCTATTCCCGTCCCGGAAACGGCATCTGCCATCAGGTGCATCTGGAGCGGTTCGGGATTCCCGGAAAGACTCTTATCGGGTCGGATAGCCATACTCCCACCGGCGGCGGCATCGGTATGCTGGCCTTCGGTGCCGGCGGTCTGGACGTTGCCGTTGCAATGGGCGGCGGTGCTTATTACATTACCATGCCGAAGATGGTGTTGGTCAAGCTTTCCGGCAAGCTTTCTCCTTATGTTTCCGCCAAGGATGTGATCCTGGAGGTTCTCCGCCGGATGAGCGTTAAGGGCGGCGTGGGCAAGATCATTGAGTACGGCGGAGAGGGTGTCAAGACTCTTTCTGTGCCGGAGCGTGCTACCATCACCAATATGGGTGCTGAGCTGGGTGCCACTACCTCTGTGTTCCCGGCGGATGAGATTACCCGGGAGTTTATGGCCGCCCAGGGGAGAGAGAAGGACTTCGTTCCCGTTGCGCCTGACGCGGACGCGCAGTACGATGAGATTCTTGAGATCGACCTTTCTGCCCTTGAGCCGCTGGTTGCCTGCCCTCATAGCCCTGATAATGTCAAAACTGTCCGTGAGCTGGCCGGGTTGAAGGTGGATCAGGTCTGCATTGGCTCCTGCACCAACTCCTCCCTCCGGGATATGCTCCGGGTGGCGGCCATTCTGAAGGGAAAGGTTGCCCATCCTCAGGTGAGTCTCGCGGTGGCTCCCGGCTCCCGGCAGGTATTTTCTATGCTGGCCGACAGCGGCGCTTTGACTGATATTATTCTCAGCGGAGCCCGTGTTCTGGAGTGTGCCTGCGGTCCCTGCATCGGTATGGGTCAGTCCCCCAACTCCGGCGCAGTCAGCCTCCGCACCTTTAACCGCAACTTTGAGGGAAGAAGCGGCACCAAGGATGCCGGCGTTTATCTGGTCAGCCCCGAAACGGCGGCGGCCTCTGCCATCACCGGCGTTCTAACTGATCCCCGGGATCTGGGTGCAGATCCTGCCATTGAGATGCCGGCTGTCTTCTCTGTGAATGACAATATGATCGTTCCTCCCGCAACCGAAGCCGAGGCAGAGAGCCTCAGCGTTGTGCGGGGTCCCAATATCAAGCCCTTCCCCGTTACCGAGGCCATGGAGGAGTCCATCAAGGCGGATTGTGTGCTGAAGGTTGGAGATAATATCACCACCGACCATATTATGCCGGCAGGTGCAAAGATTCTCCCCTACCGCTCCAATATCCCCTATCTTTCCAAGTTCTGCTTTGCCGTTTGTGACGAAGCCTTCCCCGAGCGCGCCAAGGCCGCAGGCAAGGGAATCATCGTTGGCGGAAGCAACTATGGCCAGGGCTCTTCCCGTGAGCACGCGGCCCTCGTTCCCCTCTATTTGGGGATCAAGGCGGTGGTGGTTAAGAGCTTTGCCCGGATCCATTGCGCAAACCTCATTAACGCCGGTATCATCCCCCTGACCTTCAAAAACCCAGAGGATTACGATAAGATCGCCGAGGGCGACCATCTCCGCCTGCCTGACGTTGCAGGCCGGATCGCAAGAGGGGAGCCGGTGATCCTGCGGAATAAGACCAGCGGCGCCGAGTTTGAGCTGGTTGCAGAATTCTCGGAGCGCCAGAAGGATATTCTGCTGGCCGGAGGCCTGCTCAATTATACCCGTGAGGGAAATCTCTGAGTTACTTCATCCCCGGCGGATGGAATGGAAAGGAGCCTACCAATGGCTGATA
This sequence comes from Oscillospiraceae bacterium, assembly GCA_017466885.1. GTDB lineage: Bacteria > Bacillota > Clostridia > Oscillospirales > Ruminococcaceae > RGIG4130. The sequence continues at coordinate 18,167 of JAFTTH010000002.1, read as the reverse complement.
AAATTCAAATGACAACTCCCCTCGTCGAGATGGACGGGGATGAAATGACCCGAATCCTTTGGAAGATGATCAAGGAGATCCTGATCCTTCCTTACGTGGATCTGAAAACCGAGTACTACGATCTGGGCCTGGAATACCGGAACGAAACAAACGATCAGGTCACCTTTGATTCGGCGTATGCCACCAAGAAGTACGGCGTTGCGGTAAAATGCGCCACCATCACCCCCAACGCTGCCCGGATGAGCGAGTATAACCTCAAGGAAATGTGGAAGAGCCCCAACGGCACCATCCGCGCCATCCTGGACGGCACGGTGTTCCGCACCCCCATTCTGGTCAAGGGGATCGAGCCCTTTGTCCGGAGCTGGAAGAAGCCCATCTCCATTGCCAGACACGCTTACGGTGATGTTTATAAGGGCGTGGAGACCACCGTTCCTGCAAATGCCAAGGCGGAGATTGTTGTCACTGCGGAGGACGGCACCGAGACCCGCACCCAGATCCACGCCTTTGGCGATTCCGCCGGAATTGTCCAGGGAATGCATAATGTGGATGCCAGCATTGAGAGCTTTGCCCGCGCCTGCTTTAACTATGCGCTGGAGCTCAATGAGGACCTTTGGTTTGCAACCAAGGATACCATTTCCAAAAAGTACGACCATCGCTTTAAGGATATTTTTGCCGAGATTTATGAGAAGGAATACAAGACGAAGTTTGAGGCGGCCGGAATTGAATATTTCTACACCCTGATTGACGATGCGGTTGCCCGTGTGGTTCGGTCAGAGGGTGGCTTTATCTGGGCCTGCAAGAACTATGACGGTGACGTAATGTCCGATATGGTTGCCACCGCCTTCGGCAGCCTTGCGATGATGACCTCTGTCCTTGTTTCTCCGGACGGCGTCTTTGAGTACGAGGCGGCACACGGCACGGTGCAGCGCCACTATTACAAGCACCTGAAGGGGGAGACCACCTCCACCAACTCGGTTGCGACCATCTTTGCATGGACCGGTGCCCTCCGGAAGAGAGGCGAGATGGACGGTCTGAAGGATCTTTGCGACTTCGCTGACCGGCTGGAGAGCGCCACCATCCGCACCATTGAAGAGGGTGTGATGACCAAGGATCTGGAGATCCTCTCCACCCTGCCCAATAAGCGGGCGGTGGATTCGGAGACCTTCCTTCGGGAGATTGCCAAGAGAATCTGAGTGTCTTAGGGGCTGCCGGTCTTCCGAAAGAGAGATGGGCGGCCCTTGCCCTATGATAAAAAAGAAAACGAGGCAGGGTGAGTCAAAAAATCCAAACAGGAAAGGAGGGCCTGGCAGATGACCCATTCCGGAATCCCGATTCCGAAGCTGCGGGGTGAGCTGACCCCGGTATACCGTCCCAGCGGAGATCTTTACCGCGGGGAGGAGACCGAAAAGCTCCAACCGCGGAAATATTATCCCCATTGGGGAGTGGGAGGTTTTTCTGCCGCCCGCTTTGAGGATGGCTTCGTCTTATTTGGAATGACTCAGCCGATTACTGCTGAGGATGGGGAGGATTTTTACTGGCAGCTTTTTCGGGCGGAGTCCCCGGCGGACTCTCTGAAAAAGCTGATTCAGGGGGGCGTTTTTCTGGATCGGGAGAAGCTCCTTTATCCCATTGCCCGCCCCGATGAGCCCTCCGAGATCCACCATCCATTCTGCGGAACCTTCCGGGGAAAATGGCACCTGCTATACGGTCCTCGTGTTCTGCGGGAGGTTTCAGCCGGCCAGCCGCAGTTCCCTTACGGCGGTGTCCCGCTGTTTTCCAGTCAGGCGCCGGTGGATTACCCCTTCCTCTTTCCTATGACCGAGGATCGGATGCTTCTGATCTTCTGCGAGGGGAATGCCATCAAATATCGGATCACCGAGGATATGCGCCAGTTTTCCCCGGTATATACCCTTCAGACCTCCCCTTTCCGGAATACCACCTGCGCTTACCCGGCACTGATCCGCCGGAACGGGATTTTCTACCTCTTCTGGAATATTGCCGAGGATGGAATTCCGGATGACCGCGCCCTGGTTTTTGCGGCGGAGGAGCTGAATGCCTTTGAGGGCGCTCCGCCCTTGACGGTTCTGTCAGCAAAGTGTCCCCGTCCTATGGTGGATGAAACGGGGGAATACCTTCTCGCAACCCTCCCGGGAGGAACAGGTGTGGGAATGGCGCAGATTGAGTGGCGGTAACCCTCCGGAGATGATATAATACAAATTGTATTATTTATATAACAATATTACTAAAAATAAAAAAGGACGAAGAGTTTAGGTGCGCTCTCCGTCCTTTTTTTATTCCTCAGACTCCGCTAAAGCGGCCTGGATCATAATCGCACATTCTACACGTTTCCGCTCCAGCTCACATCCGATCTTATGAGGCTTGAGAATGTTGCCTTCGTAGGTGGCGTTGTTGGCGTTGCAGCCACCGCTGCAGTAGAATTTGGCGAAGCAATCCCGGCAGCCTTCCTTGGTGTAAATATTGGCGGCGGCAAAGGTATTCTTCATTTCCAGATTCAGCGTATCGTCCAGAACGCTGCCCATCTTCCATTCCGGCTGACCAACAAACTGGTGGCAGGGATAAATATCTCCCTCGGGGGTGACCGCAACATACTCGTTTCCGCAGCCGCAACCGCGCAACCGCTTGATGGCGCAGGGACCCTGCTCCAGGTCGATCATAAAGTGGAAGAAGTTGATGCCGCTTCCTGCCTTCTTCATTTCGGCGATCTTGGCGGCAAGCCGGTCATACTCGGCAAAAACGGCGGGGAGATCCTTTTCCTTGATAGAGTAATCCAGGTTGGGATCGGAAACCACCGGCTCCACCGAAATCTGGTCAAAGCCCAGGGCGTTCAGGTGAAGGACATCCTCTGAGAAATCCAGATTTTTGGCGGTGAAGGTGCCCCGGACGTAATAATTATCGTGACCCCGCCGGTCTACCAGCTTTTGGTACTTGGGAACGATGGTATCGTAACAGCCACGGCCATCCACCCGGCGGCGAAGCTGATCGTTGACTTCCTTTCGACCGTCAATACTCAGAACGATATTGGACATTTCCTTGTTGATGAAATCAATATAATCATCATTGAGGAGCAGACCGTTGGTGGTGAGAGTAAAGCGGAAGTTTTTGCCAAACTCCTTTTCCCGCTCCCGGGCATAGGCGACGATCTCCTTAACCACACCCATATTCATCAGCGGCTCGCCGCCAAAGAAGTCCAGCTCCAGATTCCGCCGGCTTCCCGAATGGGTCAGCAGAAAGTCAATGGCGGCTTTGCCGACCTCCAGAGGCATCAGCTTCCGTCCGCCGCCGAAGTCTCCGGTGGAGGCAAAGCAGTAATCGCACCGGAGGTTGCAATCGTGCGCAATATGCAGACACATTGCCTTGATGGGGGAGTTGGTCATCATCCCGGAGAATTTTTCGTAGGTATCGGCAGAGAAGAGCATATCCTGCCGGTAAAGATCGTAAAGCTCGGCGTAGGCTTCCCGGAGCGCTTCCTCCGAATAGAGAGAGGAGAGGGCGGAAATGCTTTCCGCAGGACATTCCTCCGCCATAGGAGCAGATAAGGTTTTGAGCAGATCAAAGCTTACCTTATCCAGAATATGTACGCCGCCGCTATTGACGTCCAGCGCAATGTAGTAGCCATTCAGCTCGTAACAATGTACCATAATTCGTGCCTTTCCGTTTTTCCAGTCTGAAAAACTGCCGGAGGAGATCCCCCGGCAGTTTCGGTTTCCTATCCTGCCCTGAAAGGGTCAGTTTTTCTTCTCACACTTCTGGTTGGCAACGGTGCAAGAGGTCTTGCAGGCGGACTGGCAGGAAGCCTGGCACTCGCCGCAGCCACCCTTCGCTGCAGTTTCCTTGAGGTTCTTTTTGTTGAGAGTCAGAACGTGTTTCATTTTTAGAGCACTCCTTTATATTGATTTCTTTTTAAGATTCACACCGGCAACCCCTCCGATGGCTGCGGCACAGACTGTTACCGCCAGTTTAATGGCCGCAACAGCGGTAACGCCGCCCGAGAGGAAATAGCCTGCAATGAACAAGGGGAGAAATATGACCGCTCCGCAGAGCGCGCCAAAGAGCAAGCCCCGGTTTCGCAGAAGGCGGGCGCAGAGAAATCCCGAAAGAAAACTGCCCAACCCCACCGGGAGAAAGGAAAGAATCGGAATCACCGGATCAGATAGCTCGCCGGCGGTGGCGGCACCGCTGATCCCCAGCAGAAGTCCTGCCGAGACCGCCAATCCCACCCCGACGCTGATCAGCACCGACCGGAGGATCACCATTCCCTCAGGCTTTTCCAACAAAACCGCCTCCTCACACAATTCTCTGATACCAAAGAATATGCGGCAGAAGGGGAAAGTATGCCGGATCAGCCCTCCACGTCGTCGTGAATGGTGTTATTCTGGTTGACGGCGGTGCGGAGGATCCGGATCTTGCTCCGGTCACTTCCGGTCTCGATCACAATGGTATCTTCCTTCATGCTGACAACACGGCCGATGATGCCGCCGATGGTCACGACTTCGTCACCAATCTGCATATTGCTCCGCATTTTCTGGGTCTCTTTTTCCTTCTTTCTCTGGGGACGGAGAATCAGGAAGTACATCACAACCACCATCAGAATGATGGGGAGGAACATGGTAAGCATCGAAATAATGCCGCCCTCGGGAGTCATTTCGACAGAAGATGTGCCGGAAGCTGCTGAGGCAACGGCAGATGCTGTGTCAAGCAGGAAAAAATTCATTGGTCTTGTCAATCCTTTCGTTGATATACAGGGAACATAACAGATACATTATAAATGATTTCAGCGCATTATGCAAGGGTAAAAGGGAATTTGTTCGATAAAAATTTACGAACGGTCAGGTGGATGGGGTATAGGCATCCCAATCGAAACGGGTCAGGCTCCCCTGATTGCAGAGAGAGGGATACCCCCACTGACGGAGCACTTCATAAACTCCTACGGCTACCGTATTGGAAAGGTTCAGACTCCGGATCCCGCCCGACATAGGCAGGCGGACACAATGCTCACCGTTTTGGACCAGAAGTTCTTCGGGAAGTCCCGCATCCTCCCGGCCGAAGAGGAGATATGCACCGTCCGGATAGGAAACCTCGCTGAAGCAGTTCCGGGCCTTGGTGGTAAAGAAAAAGAAGGGACCGGAGTTTTTGGCAAAAAACTCCTCGGAGGAAGCGTAATGGGTAATATCCAAATGCTCCCAATAGTCCAGCCCTGCCCGTTTGAGTTTTTTATCCTCAATCCGGAAGCCCATTGGGCCTACCAGATGGAGTCTTGCTCCGGTGGCGGCACAGGTGCGGGCGATATTTCCGGTATTTTGAGGAATTTGTGGCTCGATCAGAACGATATTTAAGGTTGCCATTATGCGTTCTCCTTTCGGGGACGACGGCCTCCCACTCCCCGAACAATACTCCGGAGGATCCGCAGGCCCAGCGCCAGCAGGAGAGAAAAGAGGATTTCGGCAAAGATCCATCCCAAAAAGAGGATGACCTTTTGACGGATATAGGGAACGGGAAACTCCTCTCCGAGTTGCAGCAGTCCATAAGTCGAATCAAGCAAATAAAGGGGCTGAAAGGCCAAAAACACCGCAGGGAAAATCCCGCCGTAAAAGAAAAGAGGAAAGAGCTTGGGGGAATATTTCCGGTAGGCGCGGTCGCCCAAGGTCAGACAAAAGAGGGCGGCACTAAAGGCCGCAACGGCATAAAAAGTGATCATTCCGGCGGCAATTCCGGGAGAGATCTGCATCGGGTGAAACTGGGGATGCTCCGCCAAAAATTCCGGGAGGATTCCCTTGGCGTTGAGGAGCTCCAGCGCAAGCATCGGCAGGGCAGAGCAGGCGGTGGGAATCCCTACCCAAAGGACCCGCTTTTCCGCGGGGCGCGTCCGCAAAGCCCGATGGACGGCATACGCCGCCGGTAACGCAATCAAAAGAGGGATGGCAAGAAAGCAGAGGAGCCGCCATTCCGAGGCGTAGGCCCCAAAAAGGCACTCAAAAAAGGCGGAAAAGCCATCCATTCCCTGAGGGCGAAGCTTTTTGGGGAAAAACAGGGTGGCATAGCAGCCGACGGTGAAACACCCCATCGCTGCCGTTGCAGGGATCAGCCCGAGGATCCAGAGGTATTCTTTTTGGGACCGGCTCAAAGCAGATCACCTCGTTTTCATTATTCTTCCGGGGCGGCTTCGGGGGCAGACTCGGCTTCCCCACCGTTTTTTCTCCGCTCCATCCATGCCATAATTTTATTATTGGCAAGAATACCGGCAATGCCGATGGCACCGGTAATCAGGAAGATGATCACTGTCCGCACAAGGTCGCCCTCAATCAGCGATGCGCCTGCATAGGTGGAGGTGATGATGGAGGGAATCCGGGCGAGGGTGGCGATCACAAGAAAGCGGGAAAGGCGCATTTTGGTCAGTCCCACGAAATAAGTCAGCCAATCCTTGGGTGTTCCGGGAATGAAAAAGAGGAGAAAGACCAGCATATCCAGCTTTTTTGCATCCTGCAGGAACTTCAGCTTGGAGAGCTTTTCCTCTGAAACAAAGGCGGTGACCAGGGGGTAGCCCAAAAGACGGGTCGCCAGGAACACAATGCAGGAGCCGATGGCAACACCCACCAAACAGACGGCCAGGCCGCCCCAGGTTCCGGCCACAACGCCGGCCATAACCTCCACCGGTTCGCCGGGGATGACCGCGATGATGACCTGAAGCACCTGGATTCCCAAAAGGATCAGCCATCCCACAAATCCCTGGGACAGAATATATTCTTTGAAGGCCTCCCGCCCTTCGACGGTGGCGAGGGACGCAAACCAGGGCCAAAGCCAGATTGCGACCGCCGCCATCAGACCGACAAGGATGAGAATCGAAACAATGTTGACGATCAGGGAACGCTTTTCCTTGACCGTTTCAGTGAAACGGGACACGGTGACACACCCCTTGATGATGAAAGATTACTTAAAGTAGGAAACACCCGACTCAAACAGCCGCATGGTATGGTTTCCGGGAACGTTCTTATACAGGTCAAGGCCTGCCCGCTCGCAGTGAGCCATCTTGCCCAGGACACGGCCATCTGCCGAGGTGATGCCCTCAACCGCGCAGAGAGAGTTATTGGGGTTGAAGTCAATATCGGAGGTGGGGAGACCGGCGGCATCAGCGTAAACGGTGGCGACCTGGCCGTTGGCAATCAACTGCTCCATTACGTCCGCAGGGGCGATGAAGCGGCCCTCACCATGGGAGATGGGAACGCTGTAAATGCTATCATCGTCACAAAGGCGGAGCCAGGGGGAGATCCGGGAAACCACCTTGGTGGAAACCAGCCGGGACTGGTGCCGGCCGATGGAGTTGAAGGTAAGGGTGGGGGCATCGGCGGCAGGCTCAGTGATCTTTCCGAAGGGAACAAGACCCAGTTTGATGAGCGCCTGGAAGCCGTTGCAGATTCCCAGGGCCAGACCGTCCCGCTGGAAGAGAAGCTCATGAACAGCATCGGTCAGGCGGGGGTTACGAAGGAAAGCGTTGATGAACTTTCCGGAGCCTTCGGGCTCGTCACCGCCCGAGAAGCCGCCGGGAATCATCAGGATATTTGCCTGGGAAAGGGCTTTGGCAAGTGCCTCGACCGATTCGCCGATGGCAGCAGAGGTCAGGTTGCGGATGACGATTACTTCCGCGTCTGCGCCGGCGGCCTCAAAGGCCCGGCGGGTATCATCCTCGCAGTTGGTGCCGGGGAAGACTGGAATGACCACCTTGGGACGGGCCGCTTTGATGGATGCAGAGGTGAGAATGGGGCTCTTTTTGGGGAAGGTCAGCTCCTTGACCTCGCCCTCCACCGCGTGAACCGGGAAGATGGGCTCAAGGGTGGAAGCGTAAGCGGCAGTCAGCTCGTCAATAGTGAGGGAAACCGCTCCTTTAACGAAGGTTGCGGCCTCGGTGGTATGACCCAGGAGAATACCGGCATCCTCTGCCTCGGGAGCAAGCTCCAGAATAAAGCTGCCGGGGAGGGAGAGAGAAAGATCAGCATTTTCCGCTGCGGCAAAGCCGATATGGTTGCCCATGGTCATTTTGCAGAGACCCTCGGTAATGCCACCGTAAACCGGGACCCAGGCGGCCCGGACCTTGCCGGCGGCGATCAGGCCCTGAACCTGGGCGAAAACAGCGCGGAGGCTATCAAAATCGGGGAGATTTTCAGCGGTATATTGGGGGGCAATCAGCACCACCCGGTCGCCGGCGGCCTTGAACTCGGGGGAGAGGACGGCGCTGGTCTCACAGGTGCTGACAGCAAAGGAAACAAGGGTGGGAGGAACATCCAGATCCTCAAAGGTGCCTGACATAGAGTCCTTACCGCCGATGGCGGCGATTCCCAGCTCGTTCTGCGCTTTCAGAGCGCCAAGAAGGGCGGAGAAGGGCTTGCCCCAGCGGGTGGGATCGGTCTTGGTCCGCTCAAAGTATTCCTGGAAGGTCAGATACATTCCCTCCAGTGTTCCGCCGGCGGCGATAACCTTCGCGGCAGAATCCACAACGGCGCAAAGGGCGCCGTGGTAGGGGCTCTTTTCCGAAACCTCGGGGCGGAAGCCGTAAGCCATCAGGGAGGCGGTGGTGGTCCGTTTGCCCTCCAGAGGAATTTTTGCGGCCATCGCCTGAGTTTCGGTCAGCTGGCGGGCACCGCCGTAAGGCATCAGCACCGAGCCGGAGCCGATGGTGGCGTCAAACCGCTCCACCAGACCTCTCTGGGAGCAGACGTTGAGATCCTGCATCAGGGAAAGAATAGCGTCCTTGCTTTCGGCGGCACAGGGAGCTCTGAAGGTGAAGGGTGCAGCCTTCAGGGAAACGGTGGTCTTTTTGACGGTACCGTTGGTATCCAGGAAGCTGCGGGCAATATCCACAACGGTCTTATCGTTCCGGAACATTCTCAGACGGCCGGTATCGGTTACCTTGGCAACGACGGTCGCCTCCAGGTTTTCGGTATCGGCAATGGCGCGGAAGGTATCAACATCCTCTGCCGCGACGACAACAGCCATACGCTCCTGAGACTCGGAGATGGCAAGCTCGGTAGCATCCAGACCGTCATACTTCTTGGGGACGGCATCCAGGTTAATGTCCAGCCCCTCGGCCAGCTCGCCGATGGCAACCGAAACACCGCCGGCGCCGAAATCGTTGCACCGCTTAATGAGACGGGCAGCGGCAGGATTCCGGAACAGACGCTGAAGCTTCCGCTCCTCGGGAGGGTTACCCTTCTGAACCTCTGCACCACAGGTATCAATGGATTCCAGGGTATGGGACTTGGAGGAGCCGGTGGCACCGCCACAGCCATCCCGGCCGGTACGGCCACCCAGGAGGATGACGATATCTCCCGCCTCGGGACGGATCCGCTTGACGTTTTCGGCGTAAGCCGCACCGAGAACAGCACCGATCTCCATCCGTTTTGCGGCATAGCCGGGATGATAGATTTCCTTGACATATCCGGTGGCCAGACCAATCTGGTTGCCGTAAGAGCTATAACCGTTGGCGGCGGTCACGCAGAGCTTCCGCTGGGGGAGCTTGCCGGCCATCGTCTGACTGACAGGGACGGTGGGATCGGCAGCGCCGGTGATCCGCATTGCCTGGTAAACGTAGCTACGGCCGGAAAGGGGATCCCGGATGGCGCCGCCCAAGCAGGTTGCCGCACCACCGAAGGGCTCAATCTCGGTGGGATGGTTATGGGTTTCGTTTTTGAACATCAGAAGAGCGTCAGTGGAGCCGCCCTCCTCGTCCTTGACCTGAACCTTAACGGAGCAGGCGTTAATCTCCTCCGATTCATCCAGATTCTTGAGGATTCCCTTCCGTTTCTGATATTTTGCGCCGATGGTGGCGGCATCCATCAGAGTGATGGGGCGGGTGGTGTTCTCGCCGTAAAGCTCCTTGCGGATGGCAAGATATTCCTCATAGCCCTTCTTGAGGGGAGAGTCGCCCTCGGGAAGCTCCACGGAGGTGATATGTGTGCCGAAGGTGGTGTGACGGCAATGGTCAGACCAGTAGGTATCGATGATCCGAAGCTCGGTGATAAAGGGGTCCCGCTTCTCGGTATCCCGGAAATAAGCCTGCAGGAAGGCGAGGTCATCCCGGTCCATAGCAAGACCGTACTCGGCGACCATCTTGGCCAGCTCTTCCTCGGAGAGCTGGCAGAAGCCGGTCAGAACGGCAGTCTCGCCGGGAACTTCATAAACGGAGGCGAGGGTATCGCACTCGGCAAGGGTGGCCTCTCTGGCCTCAACGGGGTTAATCAGGTAGGCCTTAATCTTGGCAAACTCCTCATCGGTCAGCTTGCCCTGAAGCAGATAGCACCGGGCGGTCCGCACCCGGGGACGCTCCCCTCCGGCCATCAGCTGGATGCACTGCTCGCAGGAGTCGGCCCGCTGGTCAAACTGGCCGGGCAGATATTCCACTGCAAAAACGCGATCCTCCCCTGCATCCAGGGTGAAGGTCACGGTATCCGCCTGCGGCTCGGAGAAAACGATATTGAGTGCTCTTTCAAATACCTCCCGGGAGATTCCCTCAACGTCATAACGGTTGAGGAGACGGACTCCCTTGAGCGCATCGATGTGGAGAGCGGTTTTGAGGTCAGAAAGGACCCCCTGCGCCGCGGCATCAAAGCCCGGCTTTTTTTCGGCATAAACGCGGTAAACTGACATTTTCACAGCCCCTTCTCTTTTTTTGAAACGATCCGCAGGTCAACCCAGCAGACCGGATGTGTCTTCCGTTAAATTGCCCTCAGCGTCAAACCGCAGGAGGGTTGCGTGGGAACGGGTACAGCGCAGAAGCGTTCGTACCCGGGCGGCTTCGTCCTCGGTGAAGAAGAGGTAGGAGACCCCTTCGGCCTTAGCACGGCCCGTCCGCCCGATGCGGTGAATGTAATATTCATTATCCTGCGGAACGTCGTGATTGAACACAACGCCGATCCCTGAAACATCAATGCCGCGGGCGGCAACATCCGTCGCCACAAGAATATGAATGGCATCGCTTTTAAACTCTGCCATAATTCGGTTTCGTTCCCGCTGCTCCATATCGCCGTTCAGCGCTTTGGCAGGAACGCCCTTTTCGCAAAGCTCCCGGCAAAGACTGATGGTGGAATATTTTGTATTACAGAAAACGATAGCTTTTTGGTAGCCCTTCTGCCGGATGATGGCAATCAGGTCATCCGCCTTCCGGCGCCCGGTGGTTTTCAGCGCATACTGGGTGATTTTTGGCTGACTTGCCTCTACCGGCCGGACGATCACTTCCTCTGCATCCCGCTGGTAAAGCCAGCCGATATCCATTACCTCCCGGGAGATGGTGGCGGAAAACATAGAGATATTCCGCTCCTTGGGAAGTCGGTCGAGGATCTTTCTCACATCCCGGATAAAGCCCATATTCAGCATTTCGTCCGCTTCGTCCAGGACGGCATATTTGACCTTGCCTAGCCTAATGGAGCCGCGGCTGAGGTGATCCAGCATCCGGCCGGGAGTGGCCACAACAATCTGGGGATGCTGGCGGGAGAGGACGGAAAGCTGCTTGCCGATGGGCTGCCCGCCGTAAACGGCGATAATTGAGATCTGGGGCAGGAATCGGGCCAAGGCAGTCAACTCATCCCGGATTTGGGTGGCAAGCTCCCGGGTGGGGCAGAGGATAATGGCCTGCACCGCCTGCTCATTGGGGTCAATCCCCTCAATGATCGGAACACCGAAGGCGCAGGTTTTACCCGTTCCGGTGGGAGCCTTGGCAATCACTTCCCGCCCCGAGCAGATCAGCGGGATGACCTTTTCCTGGATCTCGGTCATCTCGGAAAAGCCCATCACACGGGTTGCCTGCAGCACCTCTTGAGACAGATTCAATTGGTCATAGGTCATGGGGTTGGTATCCTTTCCATTATATCATTACGGGAGAATCCCGGATCAGACAAGGGTTCCGGTGCAGTGATCCTGGCCGGGAATCCAGCCGGTGATCCGCACAGTTCGGCATTGGCCGCTCAAATCCTCCTCCGAGGAGAGGGCGACGGGGGAATAGTTGGGGGTGTATCCCTGCCAGAGGCCGTCCCGGCATTGCTCAAAGAGGACGGGAAATTCTTTTCCCACCATTTTCTCCATAAACCGGTTGCGGACAGCGGCTGCCCGCTGGGAAAGCTCAGCCGCCCGGCGGGCCTTAACCTGCGGGGAGACCTGGTGGGGAAGGGAAGCGGCATCCGTTCCGGGGCGCTTGGAGTAGGGGAAAACGTGAACCTTGGCAAACCCGGCCGCCTCAATGAAGGAGAGGGTTTGGGCGTGGTCCTCCTCCGTCTCTCCGGGGAAGCCGGCAATAATATCGGTGGTGATGGCGCAATTAGGGAAGGCCCGGCGAAGATCCTCTAAGATCTTCAAATACTGCCCGGCGCGATACCGGCGGCGCATAGCGGCCAGGACCCGGTCCGATCCGCTTTGAAGGGAAAGATGAAACTGGGGACAAAGCTTTTTAAATCCGGCAAGAGCGGCAATCCGTTCCTCGGTCAGCAGCTCCGGCTCCAGGGAACCCAACCGAATCCGGCGGACCCCCTCCGGCTTGCAGACAGCGGCAATGCCTTCTGCCAGGGTAAGACCCAGATCGGAGCCGTAAAAGGAGAGGTTGATTCCCACCGGAACCAGCTCAGTATACCCATTGGCGGCGAGGGCTTCCGCTTCCTTGAGGATATCCTCCGGTGGCTTGGAACGCACCGGGCCCCGCGCTGTGGGGATGATGCAGTAGGAGCAGCGGCAGTTGCACCCGTCCTGGATTTTGATGGCGGCCCTTGTCCGCTCCGAAAAGGCGGTAAGACTCATTGGCTCGAAGGGGGTATCGGCAGTAAATTGCCCGACCCGGACGATCCGCTTGCCGGTGGCCAGAAACTCCACCACCCCGGCAAAAAGCTCCCCCCGGTTGGCGGAGCCGGTAATCACGTCCGCTTCGGGAAGGGCTGCCGCAGCATCGGGATAGGCTTGGGGAAAGCACCCGGTCAGACCGATCACCCCGTCCGGACAAAGCCGGCGGAGCCGCCGCAGAAGCTGGCGGACTTTTTTATCTCCGGTGGCGGTCACGGTGCAGGAATTGACAATATGGATCTCTGCCTCTTCGTCACAGGAGGCAGCAGAAAATCCATTCCCCAGGAACGTTTGCCGGAGCACTTCCGTTTCATATTGATTGACCTTGCAGCCCAGTGTATGGAAGGCGACCTTCTTCATCCAAACGCTCCTTTCTGCCAAATATCTGTGGCAATGTTCTCTCACTATATATTATAGTAAAATTTTCAGAAAAACGCAATAAGCAGTTGACGAAAAAGCTCCTATCTGTTATTATTTAAATATAGTAATATTTTCGCTATTGCTATTTATAATAAGATGGAGGAATGCTTTATGAAGACCTACAATATCATGCTCAACACCATTAACGACGTGAAAGATTTCGTAAACATCGTTTGCGGATTCGAATTTGACGTTGATCTGATCTCCGGCCGTTATGCCATCGATGCAAAGTCCATCATGGGTATCTTCAGCCTGGATCTTTCCAAGCCCATCCGTATGGAGGCTCATACTGACGATGATTCTGCCTTCCTGGATAAGATCAGCCGCTTTATTGTCTGATTGGAGTAGGAAATGAAACAGCCCACGTCCTTGGAGCCTCCGGCTTTGATGGCGTGGGTTTTCTTTTGTCCTGCCGGGTGGTGGATTTTTCAAAGGAAAACTTGCGTTTTACCCTGTTATTTGATATAATAAAAATATCTCTGCGAATTTTGTCAGATTTGCAGAGATTTCCTTCAAAACCTCGTCAATCTAAAAAGGATAGGATTTGATGAAATGTCCGAACAAGTAACCAAAACTCCGAAAAAAAAGAAGATGGCAAAGGGAACGAAAATTGCCATCGGCTTATTTGCCTTTGCCTTTGCGGTGCTGGTGGCCGGCGGGGCGTTTCTTGCTTATGGAATGAGCGTTTTTGGGCAGTTCCAGGGGGAGGAAATCCCTGATAATGCCGAGTCTATCGGAATCAACTCGGAAATGGCCCACGAAAAATATGATGATTATATCAATATTGTTCTCTTTGGGGTGGATAACCGGGAAAAAGGTGCCTCCAGCAAAGGCCTGGCGGACGCCATTATGGTTCTGACAGTAGACCGGGTGCATAATAAAATGAAGGTTACCTCCCTGCTCCGGGATTCCCTGGTGGAGGTGGAGGGTTACGGCCAGCGGAAGCTCAACTATGCTTACGCCAAGGGTGGCCCGACTCTGGCAATCAAGACCATCAACCAGAACTTCGGGTTGAATATCAGGGACTACGTAACCGTGAATTTTGACGGTATGGCAAAGATTATTGATATGGAAGAGATCGGAGGAGTAGAGATCGACGTCAAGCAGGCGGAGATCGAAAACCTCAACCACAATATGGATGAATACTGCGATATTTATAAAATCCCCAAATCGGAGCGGATTTACGTGACCAAGCCGGGGTTACAGACCCTGAACGGTATGCAGGCGTGCGGCTACGCCCGGATCCGGTATGTGGGGATGGATGACCGCCAACGGACTCAGCGCCAGCGGGATGTCATTGAGCAGGTCTTCAATAAGGTGCTTAAGCTCAGTCCCACCTCCTATCTGACCCTCGCCAATGAGCTTGCCGGATACGTGGAGACCTCCCTGACAGCGACGGAGATCGTCGGGATCGGCAAGGACGTAATGATCAGCGGCGTGGCAACCTTTGATGAGGCCCGCTTTCCTATGGATAAGGACCTTTGGGGGGAGAGTATCAGCGGACTGGGCAGCGTAATCAATTATGATAAGGCCATCACCCAGGAAAAGATCTATAACTTCATCTTCAAGGATATTGACCCCTCTGCTTCCTCTGCGGCAAAGTAAAAAGGATAAGAAAATGATAAAACCCCGGCAGATTCGCTCTGCCGGGGTTTTGGTTTGACGATGGATTACTCAGCTTCCTTCATTTTGGCGAAGCACTCGCTGCAGTAAACGGGACGGTCCTCTCTGGGACGGAAGGGTACTTTCGCAGGCTGGCCGCAGGAAGCACACTCAGCAACGAACATCTCTCTCTCGGGACGGGATGCAGCCTTCCGAGCGTCACGGCAGGCCTTGCAACGCTGGGGCTCATTCACAAAGCCCTTGGATGCATAAAACTCCTGCTCGCCGGCAGTGAATACAAATTCAGCGCCGCATTCCTTGCAGATCAGGTTCTTGTCTTCGTACATTTCTTTTTTACCTCACTTTAGTGATTTTTCCTCCGAACGTGCTGCGTGGGCCGGTATCAAACCGGGGACAGCCGGAGCATGATGTTTCACGTCTGGTGATCACAGGTGGAGGGGAATGGTGCCAAGGGCAATTGCAAGAACGAAACACTGGATCGGGGAGAGATGTAAGACATATGCAGGCGCCTTGGGATACGGTCAAAGAGTTGCCCGTTAAGAGGGTTTCCTATATAATACAACAATATTTTGCGGAAGTCAATTGATACTATGCAAAATTACCTATCATTTTTTTGTTAAGAAGTGACAAAAAATGGTGAAAAACCGCTTTGAACGCCCTATTTTCGGGGGTTTGGACAAAAAAAGAGAACCGCCGACGCGATTCTCCTTTTTGCTGGAAAACATCCGTTGTTAGATTGCGCGCTGAACCTTATCGGAACGCAGGCAAGCGGTGCAGGCATGAATATGCTTGGGAGTGCCGTTGATGATGACCTTCACACGCTTCACATTGGGCTTCCAACTTCTGTTGGACCGACGGTGGGAGTGAGAAACCTTAATACCAAAGGTAACACCCTTTCCGCAGATATCGCATTTTGCCATTTTGTCTGCACCTCCTTTTTTCAGGGTTATCTTCATAATCCGGAGGAGTCCGGACGATAAAAACCTTGCTATTTTTTAGGGCAACGGTAATATTATACTGGAATCAAAACAGAAAATCAAGTGTTTTTTAAAATTTTCTTTTTTATCCTCAAAATAAGGGGATGCGGATCAGTTTCCGCGGCTACCCGGCTTGATGGGGGCAGTGCCCAACTCCTTGCAGAGGGGGCAATCCTCGGCCTCCCAGGCATCTACCTTGAAGGAGATCACAGAGCGGTAGGGAACGCCGAAATCGATCTCTCCGCCGGTGCGGTCAACGATCGAGCCAACTCCTGCCACAACGCCGCCGGCCTCCCGGACAAGATCAATGACCTCCCGGACAGAGCCGCCGGTGGTCACAACGTCCTCAACCACCAGGACCTTGGCCCCCTGGGGAATCACAAACCCTCTCCGCAGCTCCATTTTGCCGTTGACCCGCTCAGCAAAGAAGTTTTCCACCTTCAGCTGACGGCTGACCTCGTAAGCCATCTGAACGGCGCCCAGGGCCGGCCCGATTACCAGCTCAATGCCGGCATCGGCAAACTGCTCGGCCAGCTCGCCGCAAAGGGTCTCACTATATTTGGTGTTCCGGAAGATTTTGGCGCACTGGAGATATTTATTACTGTGCTTGCCGGAGGTGAGGAGGAAATGACCCTCCAGAAGGACACCGGCTTCCTTCAGAATATCAGTAATCTGGTCTTTTGTCAGCATAATCAAACGCAGCTCCTTTTTATCAGACGATATTTCTTACATTATAACATAGAACCGCAACCCTCCACAACCCCAAATTACCGATATTTTGGGTTGGAAAAAAACTTTTTAAAAAATAAAAGATGAGAAAACAAGAGGAAACAAGAGAAAAATAGAGAAAAAAGGAGTATATGAAAAACAGATAAAAATTTTTCCAAAAAAGTGTTGACAGAGGGGGAAAGCCGCGGTATAATATGTAAGCTGTCCGGCGGTTCTGCCCCGTTCCGTCGGCGAGAGATCGTTTGGAAACGATAAAATACAAGGAGGTTTTCCTTATGTCCACTTATATGCCTAAGGCTGCGGACATCGAGCGCAAATGGTACGTTATCGACGCTGCCGGCAAGCCGATGGGCCGTGTTGCGGCGGCGGCTGCAGTGCTGCTCCGCGGTAAGCAAAAGACCACTTTCGTCCCCCATATGGATTGTGGCGATCATGTCATCATTGTCAATGCTGACAAAGCTGTTCTGACCGGCAAGAAGCTGGAGCAGAAGTACTATCGCCATCATACCGGTTGGGTTGGTGGCCTGAAGGAAGTCCAGTATAAGACTCTGATGGCCAACACTCCCGAGAAGGCGATGACCCTCGCCGTCAAGGGAATGGTTCCCGACACCACCATCGGCCGTGCTGCAATGACCCGTCTGCGTGTTTACAAGGGCGAGGCTCATCCCCATGCAGCCCAGAAGCCGGAAGCCTTTGCGCTTTAATCGAAGGGAGGTAAACAACGATGTACGAATCTAAACCCTTTTTCTACGGAACCGGCAGAAGAAAGTCTTCTGTTGCGAGAGTTCGCCTCTATGAGGGAACCGGAAGCTTCACCATTAACGGCAGAGATATCAGCGAGTATTTCGGCCTGGAGACCCTGAAGCTCATCGCCCGCCAGGCTCTTGACCTGACCGGCACCACCTCCCAGTTTGATGTTGTTGTCACCGTTGCAGGCGGCGGCGTTACCGGCCAGGCCGGTGCTATCCGTCACGGTGTTGCCCGCGCTCTGCTGGAGTTCAATGCCGAGCTTCGCCCCGAGCTGAAGAAGGCCGGCTTCCTGACCCGCGACCCTCGTATGAAGGAGCGGAAAAAGTACGGACTCAAAGCTGCACGTCGTGCACCCCAGTTCTCCAAGAGATAATTTGTTATCTTTCGAAGACAACAAACCCCCGAAGCCATCGCGGTTTCGGGGGTTTCTTTATGCCTTGATTTATGCTTTGGTGCAAACTTGGTGCAAATTATTTTAAAAGGGCTATGACACACGAAATGTCATAGCCCTTTTTCTTTATATGTTCAATATTTTTTGATTAGTGTTATTTAGCGGAGTATTTTATTTAAGGCCAAATATTCACGCAAATATATTCCACGTCGCATTTCATCGGATTCAGTGTAATCTGCATGTTTTGAAAAAATAGTGCGAATTGTTTCTATCGGCATCCATCTTGGTTCCATACCTACCGCCTGTTCCCGCTGTGTCAAATGCAATTCCGATGTACCTATGATATTACACAAAAAATAACGGTCAATATACTTTGTATCCTCATAGTACTCATTGATTTGCAATACGCAATCGGAAGGCTCGACAACGAATCCTGTTTCTTCTTC
>JAFTTH010000001.1 GCA_017466885.1 Oscillospiraceae bacterium | reverse complement strand
TATCCATTGCGAAAGCAATGGTATATCATCACGCGTTAGCGTGTATCTCATCACCGAAGGTGCATATCATCAGCCGCAGGCTGTATTCTCTTTCGCAATGATGATATACAAAGCGTTCCGCTTTGATGATATGCAATTCCTTCGGAATTGATGATATACACGGCTTTGGCGTGATTTTGTGTTTGAGTTCGAATCCTTATTGCAAAACTGCCAAAAATATCAAAGGACATTATTCCCTTGTAAATCAGTTGGAGCGTTCTGCAACCTCCATCGGTGCCAATATCCACGAAGCAAACTACGCTCACGGCAAACCTGATTTTATCGCAAAATTACAGATTGCCTTGAAGGAATGTTACGAAACGGAATACTGGATAGAACTGTTTGTGAAATCCGAGATTTTGAATAGAGATGTGGCCACCAACCTTTACAATCAATGCGGTACGATTCGACGGATTCTCATTGCTTCCATCAATACCGCAAAGGAGAAGGCAAAATGAGAGATAGTAATCTGTGGCTTCGAGCCAAAAGCATTCATATTCAGACACCTGCGGATATCGTGCCGGGTTTTAATATTGGTTTTGATAACAAAATTCCCGAGGAAACACAAAATGAATTGCGTAAATTTGTAAAATGGGTCGAAGATAATTTCAACATACCAATTGCATTATGGGTTGATTTCGAATACAAACATTATCTTCTCAGAAACGATGGAAAAAGGGTCGGTTATCTGTTTTATTGGGCGGATTTCCCAACTTATCCTGTATTCTCGAACAAAGAGGATATTCCGAAAATCAGATTACCTGTTCGAACCGAATACAGTACAATGGACGAAATCCTTGGCTCATTCATTGAAGCCATCACAGACTATTTCGCATGGATTTGCAATGAGATCAGCGACGGTTATGAAATTGATGAGAAGGATGTGGAAGAAGTGCTGCAAGCATATTGGGATACCAATGAGTGAACACACTACTTTTACTTACTCTTACCTCAATTCTGCTCCGTTTGGTTACTCTTTTGCAGAAAAAAGGACTTGCGTAGGGAGACGCTTCGTAAAGAGCCGTCCTCTTAAAGATAGTAAAAAAGATGCACGAAAAAATTCGTGCATCTTTTACTTTTGTCTTATGACATAACAAGCAGAGAAAATGTATACCACATTTTTACTCTTTAGAAGAACCTAAAACCTGAGAATCATCGCCTGACGATTTATCGCAATAACCGTCACGGCACTCCGTTTCGTTCCATTCAATTTCCAAACGAAGATTTGATGAAGTGCCTGATTTAACCTCGTTTACCAGTTCAATATAAAATGTTTTCATATCATCGGGTTTTGGCGGATAGCGGTACTGAAAAACGAAGACCTCGTTTTCGTTGATAAACGCCTTTATTGATTTGACAATTAGATTGTCAGTAAAAACCAACTCTATCACTTCATCATAGCCGTATTCATTAGACATTGCAGGCCATTCAATAAACGGGATATCAAGCACACATTCATAAACCGAAGCGCGCCGTTTTTTAGGTGTTTTTACACATTGGGTTGTTAAATCTTCGCATAATTCGGTTGTTGTATCGGTTGACGTATGTAATATTACGGTCTGATTCTCTTTATAAAGATTATGAATATATCCGCCGCAAAAATCGGAATTAATATGACTGAGGAAACAATATTCTTTTTCTTCGTCCAACTTCCAAAAAGACAGTTCTCTGTTAAAGTTATCGCGCGGCATATTGATAGTAAAACGTGCGCTGTTTGGCGATAGCCGTTTTTGTGAAAGCGAAGATTCAAAAAAGTATTTCGGAACTGTTTTTATCGTTTCGACCGATACGTCTTTAACATTCCCGTCATTATCCCAAAGTGCAGCATTGATGGGTTTGCCGCATTCGGCGGTTATATAGTAATCGGTATTTTTCAAATCGCCTTTTACTCCGTACAGGTGTATTCCTTGAGCAGAGTCATCATACGGTTCAATTTTTATAAAGCGAACCGAATATGCAGGGATTGTAAGAGTGATTTGCTCATTATACAAAGCAGCCGGCAACGACTGCTCTGCAAGCGGAAATTCACTTGGGTACACCTCGCTTAAAAGCCAACGATTTTGAGCAGTTTGACAAAGTCCAATTGATTCGTTAAGACGGAAAGTAAATTTTTGTGAATATGGATTTTGGTTTACAAAGCATATAAAACCACGGTCATTATTGATATGTGAATATGCTTCGTTTGCGCCTGCTCCCGCCAAATCGCCCAGTCTTTTTGTATATCGCCAGCAGTCAATATTATCGCGTATAAAGGATAACCATTTTTTAATAAAGGATTTTACATAGTTAAGTTTGCCTGCGGGAACACGTTCTAAAAAAGTACGCAGTTCGCCAAGGCATATATTTGGTGTGACCGCAAGTCCTTGTAAAAAACTATATTCAAAAAATGACATATCACTTACACGTGAATGCTTAAAGGCATAGTATTCGCAGTTGGTAAAGGCGGTATACGGCACAAAGTATTGATTATGTACAGACACCATTTGTTCACGTCGGCAGTCGCCGTAATACTTTAACATATTTAGAGATGAACTGTAATTACGCGGGTGCGGGTCGGTAAGGTAAACGTTTGGATTATACCACAGCAACTTAGGCATAAATTCAATCCAATTTCCCGCATTTGACCACGTCATAAAATATGGCGACGTGTCGTTGAGTTCTTGCATAAATGTTGTAAGAGCGCGGATATGGGCATACAGAGAACCGGGGTTGTGTCCGTGGCTTTCATCATAACATACAACTGCCGCATTGCCGTCAAAGCATATCAGTTGTTCCCGGTTACGCTTGATGGATTCTAAAATCGTTTCACGCAAAAGCGGCAAAACACGCTTGTGACCGTAACACAGTTTTTGCCTTTTTCCGTTTTTTTCCAATGCGTACATAGACGGATCACCGATTTTGCGTTCATGATAATTATAGTGCCAACAGCAACCCTCAATAGCGGTCATATAATCGCCTATACGTACACCAAGTTGTTCTCCAAGGCTAATTAATTGCTGTAAATTATTCTCTGATGAGCCATCTTCCTGCCAGTTGAAATAATCTTCAAACACCTGATAATACTCAATTCCAAGTTCAGCACAAAGACAAACCTCATCTTTGAGAGTTTCGATATCGAGCGTGAGAGTAGGATTGTCATACATTGAGTAAAAAATGCGTCCGTCACGCACGTCGGTCATTCGGTTAGTGATGCAGGTTGAAGTAAAAATAGGGCGTTCGCCTCTGAAATTTTTAGGCATACGGCTAACAACGTATTCACTGAAAGCTTCAATTTCATCGCTATAGTAATCACCGATTTTTTCCCCTTGCAATCGGGCGGCACCCACTGTGAGTGTATGAGCGGAATATTGCGTTTGTTTTTCCACATTGTCTTTGGGGTCACAGCCGATAGTAACACGCATATCGTCTAACTCAATTTTACTGTAGGGAAAGTCAAGCGAAAGAAAAAAAGAAATATCCTTTGTACGAAGGAAAGCTCCAATACCCGTAAGGTTTGTTTTTGCAACCACGATTTGCTCAACGCCTTGCCAATGTCCGTCAAAATAGTAATAGTCATCAATAACGCAGTCTGTTTGAGAGGTGCATTGTGCAACAAGCGTTGTATTATTCTTTACAAAAACATTGCTTTGCACGGGTGCATTGGAATTTGCTCTAAAAATCGTTCCGTTAAAACGGATCGAGCTATTTTCGCAACAAATTAAAAGACCTTGATTATCAATAGTTATCTTTAACGGCAAAACATATGACATAATTATAACCCTCTCAAATAAATAAGATTTTTACATCTATATTAGTTTTATTTTATCACCGTGAAAAGTATTAATCAATAAAAATCAGTGGTTATCATGACGGGGTTTTTATTTTGCCGCTTTCAAAATCCTGTTTTTCATGATAAAATGTATCTGCTCTCTAAAAACACTTGACTTTTACGCTGCGTTAAAAAGTATACTTTCTGTATCAAAGGAGGGATTATTATGAAAATCAAAGCCGTATGCGAGCTGACAGAACTGTCCGACCGCACAATCCGCTATTACATTGAGGAGCAGCTTATATATCCTACATACACCGAAAACTATTTAGGGCGGAAATCTTTTGACTTTTCACAGGAAGATATTGACTTGCTGAAAAACATCTCGATTCTACGCAGGTTTGACTTTACAATAGAAGAAATTAGAGGAATTCTCAATGATGCCGAAAAAAGCAAAACAATCATTCAAGATGTGAAAAACAGAAATAGCCAAGCGCTTGCCGAAAAACAGTTCCGCCAATCTATACTATCACAAATAGAAGACAACAGAATATATACTGTAGCCGAACTGGCCCGGAAGTTGTCCACAGTATGTGAGGGTTTGCCAAAAGCAGAAGAAAAAATCAGGAAGGGTTTTGCCAAAACACTTCTTTCTGTAATAAAGACAGCATTTACTTTCCTTGTCGTTTGGCTGCCCGTTGCTGCTCAGATCCTTTTCTTTTTGGTAACACTTGTGGTGTATGCATACCCTAAGTTTTACCCCGAAACCGTGGTGTATATGCTGCTGTCTGTGCTGCCATCATTGCTTGTGGTTTTTCTGAGTAAAACCAAATGGGAACAAAAAAAGATTGCAAGAACTGCTTTGCTTGTATTATGTGCGGTGAGCTTACTGTGTTCTTACGTTGTTTTCATTATCCCTATAGGATTTATAGCAAAGTCAGAAACAACGGATATTATAGAATACCGCGACGTTGATGCTGATTGCTCGGCCAACAAAGATCCTTTTTTCTCAGAACTTTTCCCTGTTTCACCGCACTATTTTGTCAACGAGCAACAACCGGATGGCAATTATAAAACTGTATATTTAGATGCTCATTATTACTACCGCTATATCTTGTCTTTTGATTATACATATGATATTTATGCCCAATGGCCTTTGGGAAAGGAAGCGTTCGACAAAGAGGTTTCCCGTGTGCAAGCGTTGTACGAAAGCCAGGCAGCAGAACATAATAGGGCGTATGAAATCATACACAAAGGTGACTATACTTGTCTCATTGCATATAATGGGGATCCACCTTTTGAATCGGTGACCGATAATTATACTTATTACATTTTCGCCTATGACGAAGCCAATTTAATCGTGCGATACATTTTGTGCGACAGTCTTGAAAATGGCGTAGACCAACCGTATTACTTATCACTTGATTGGTAGTTACGATGCCTCCCGGAAGAATCATTTTGATTGCTCCGGGAGGTGCTTGTTATAAGGGTGGTTCAAATTTCCGTTTTGTATCAATAAATATAAGTCAAGCCAACTCCGTATAGAATCATTGTATCAAGGATTCTATACGGAGATTTATATTCAATGAAATTCGTTCCTTGGCACGAACGAGTGAAATAGCTTCGCTATGAAATATTTGCTCTGCAAAATAGCGAAATATCATTTTTGAAGGGATTGCTGAATATCCATCCTGCCGGCTTTCGTCGGCGGGATTTTTCTTTCTCCTTGCTTCTCCCATTCACTCCTGTTATAATATGAATATGGAGGTGTTGTGCGATGACGAACGCTGATTGGGAAAAGAAATTTGGCAAACAATTTTTGATCACCCTGACAAACGAGGAGCGAAAATGCCTTGGTCTTTCCAATCTTTCTCCCGATTGGGATGCTTTAATATTTTGTAGCAAGACCAACGTGACTTACACCAGGGTAACCGCTTTTTTTGACGGCAACACCATTATCAAGGTCATTAGCGAAACCAAGAAAGCTTCAGATGATGGCACTGTTAATTACAGCAGCTACGTAGAAGATGATACAAAGTTGGAAACAGTCGACCGAAAGCAATTGCTACCTTTGACCTCCCGGGGAAAGCCCAAACCCTTATCCGCATCCAACATCAACGCAGTCACACCATTCGGATGCAGTTTCGCTTTGTCGTATTGGGTCGGTGAAGATACGGGGATGTGGTTGAATCACCCCCGTGCCAACAAGTACTTTCCCATCGGCGAAAAAGATGCCACTGCAGCGATTCGATCCGATGCCGACTTTCACGCATTTATGGAATATTATATCTCCACCTGTCGCGAAGATTATTTTTCGAAACTTCAAGCATTCAAGGAGGCAAAAAAGGTTACCGTTAAATATCAGCCGGGCGATATTTTCCGCATGGAACTTGATCGGACACATTACTGCTATGGAATCATCACCGGCACGGTAAAACAAATGCTGGCTATGCCGGAATTGCCCAAAAAGCATAGCTTACGGCAACTGATGATGGTCCCCATTATGGTGCGCGCCTACCAGCTGATTACCGAGGATCCGAACCTGACAGCGGCAGACCTGCGTCAGATTCCCCTTGGACGTTTGGATATTGCAGGGGATAATGATATTATTTGGGGTACGCACACCATCGTTGACCACAAGCCGCTTACCCCGGATGACCTGGAGTTTGATTTTGTCTGCACCAAGATCAAATCCCGCTCCCCACACAACACGCTGTTTACACAGGATATGTTGATGCGTGACGGTCTGATTCCCCAGCAGGAATATTCCCTCTACATTGAGTGGGGCTTTGCTCAGACCAGTCTGCGTTATGATCAGTTATCCGATCGGCTAAAATCCTTCTTGGCTGAATATAGCTCTCCTCATGGGGGAGTTCGTCTCTGTATTCTCCCGGAAAATTTGGTTCCCAATGAAAAACAGCGCAAATATCCCTTCTACCGGAATAATCTTCTAAATCCCCAAAACCGCGAAATGCGCAACGAAATTTTCGCTTGCCTTGGTCTGAATGAGGATACCACATTTGATCAGTTCGCAGAAAAGTTCGGCGGTCTGACCCGCCAAGAGATCATTTCTCTGATGAAATAAGGGAATCCTTTCGCATATTCCCACCCCTTCCCGGAAAAAATACGGTTGACAAAAAAAGGTGGGTTTGCTATAATATTTTCGGAGACTCGGCTTTTGTGGAAAGTCTGTCAGGGAGAATGCGTCACCGACTGAAAGCGCGTTTGAGATGAGTAGTAAGCCCGGGAACACTCCGAAGGATCCCCAAAACTGAATCAAAAGAGGATGCGTTTTTGGCGCGTCAATGCGGGTGGCACCGCGGGTAGATTTCATTTACTCGTCCCGGGAATATTCTTTCGATATTCCCGGGGCTTTTTATTTTTCAAGGAGTGCAGGAGGTAACAATCATGTATAGGACACTATTCTGTAACGATATTCGCGATGAGCATATCGGGCAGACGGTTCAGCTTGCGGGCTGGGTCGATGTTGTGCGTGACCATGGCGGCGTTATTTTCGTGGACCTGCGGGATTATACCGGCGTGACCCAGGTGGTCGTCCACGATGAGGCGTTTTTGAAAAATGTCAACCGGGAGACGGTCATCTCCGTTACCGGAACGGTGGAGAAGCGCGACCCGGATACGGTCAACGAAAAGATCGGTACCGGTTATGTGGAGCTGGTGGCCACCAATCTGCAGGTGCTGGGCAAGAGCAAAAATATGCTCCCCTTTGAGGTCAGAGCCTCCCGGGCCAGCAAGGACGAGCTTCGGCTGAAGTACCGCTACCTTGACCTGCGCAACCCCAAAAACCATGAAAATCTCGTGATCCGCTCCAAAATCATCCGTCATCTCCGGAATAAGATGGAGGAGAAAAACTTCCTGGATATGCAGACCCCCATTCTGACTGCGTCCTCCCCGGAGGGTGCCCGGGACTTCCTTGTCCCCAGCCGGAAGCATCCCGGAAAGTTTTATGCCCTTCCCCAGGCGCCCCAGCAGTTTAAGCAGCTTTTGATGGTCTCCGGCTTTGACCGGTATTTCCAGGTAGCCCCCTGCTTCCGGGATGAGGATGCCCGTGCTGACCGGTCTCCCGGTGAGTTTTATCAGCTGGACTATGAAATGGCCTTCGCCACCCAGGAGGAGGTTCTGGATGTCTGCGAGGATGTTATTTACGATACCTTCAAGACCTTCTCGGATAAAAAGATCACTCCCAAGCCCTTCCGCCGGATCACCTATGCTGACGCAATGATGACCTACGGCTCGGATAAGCCCGACCTCCGCAACCCTCTGCTGATCTGCGACCTGACCGCGTTTTTTGAGAATGTCAGCTTCCCTGCCTTCCGGGGCAGACCAGTGCGGGGCATCGTTGCCGACTGCCGGGGAAAATCCAAGAAGTTCTTTGAGGATTCTCTGAAGTTTGCCACCTCCGCCGAAGTGGGGCTGGGCGGTCTGGGATATATCACCCTGAAGGATGGCATTTTTGCCGGCCCCATCGCAAAGTTCCTGACCGAGGCGCAGAAGGAAGAGATCACCGCCCTGACCGGGGTCAAGGAGGGAGAGACCCTCTTCTTTATCTGTGACGATAAGAAAAACGATACTGAGAAAAAAGCGGGACATATCCGCAACTGGCTGGCCCGGAAGGAGCAGCTGGATCTGATTCGGGACGATGCCTTTGAATTCTGCTTCGTGGTGGACTTCCCTATGTACGAGCTGGATGAGGAAACGGGAGATACCATCTTCACCCATAACCCCTTCTCCATGCCCCAGGGCGGAATGGAGGCCCTTCTGACCAAGGATCCCACCGAGGTTTTGGCTTATCAGTACGATCTGGTCTGCAACGGCATTGAGCTTGCCTCGGGCGCCGTCCGTAACCACGATATTGACATTATGAAAAAGGCCTTCGATATTGCAGGATATTCGGAGGAGGAGCTGAAATCCCGCTTCAACGCTCTTTACACCGCCTTCCAGTACGGTGCGCCCCCCCACGCCGGTATGGCCCCCGGCATCGACCGGATGGTTATGCTTCTGACAGACGAAGAGAAAATCCTTGATGTTATCGCCTTCCCCTTGAACGGAAATGCCCAGGATCTGCTGTTGGGTGCGCCCAGCGAGGTCACCAACCAGCAGTTGGAGGACGTTCATCTTCTGGGGAACGGAAACGCTCTTGCCACCCGCGCCGCGGCCTCCGGCTCTGCCAAGCAGTCCCGGGGCAAGCGGGCCACCTTCTCCAATGCCCAGCAGCTCAACCAACTCTCCCTGACCGAGGAAGAGGAGGAAGTGATGCAGGGAATCTTCAAGGAGATGAGCGGAAAAGAGGCTCTTCTGAAGGAGATCGATACCGAGAATGTGGAGGAAATGGTCCACGTGATGCCCATGACCAATGTTCTCCGGGAGGACGAGCGGAAGCAGCCCTTTACCCGGGAAAGTCTGCTGGCGGGAGCTCCCGAGCGGAGCGAGGATAGCTGGCAGGTGCCCAGACTTGTAAAGTGAGGTGTGAAGGATGAAATACTACGCAGCAGAGCTATGCGACCGGGGAACGGTCGCCGTTGATGATATGGTCCTTGTCAAGGATGCTCCGGCAACCGCCGGATCCCGGATTCTGGAGGGCTTTACCCCCCTCTTTAGTGCCGAGGCTGTGACCCGGCTGGAGGAAAAGGGATATTCCGTTTCCGGGAAGACCCACGTGGGTGAGTTCGGGCTGGACCTGGTGGGCGAGTTTTCTTACTACCAGCCGGCAGAGGGCGAGCTGAAGGGCGCCGCCGCGGAGCTGGTTGCTTCGGGAGCTGTGCAGGCCGCTTTGGGCGTTGATATGAACGGTGCGCCCCGGCGGGCCGCGGCACTTTCGGGCGTCAGCTTCCTCAAGCCGACCTACGGTACCGTCTCCCGGTATGGGGTCATCTCCTGTGCCGCATCAGGGGAGCAGTTGGGTGTTTACGCCGCAACCGCCGCCGGAATCAGCGAGATTATGGGAGTGATCGCCGGCCACGATGAGAAGGATGGCACCAGCCTCCGTCAAAAGGAATATGATTATTCCATCGAGAAAAATATCAATGGCAAGCGGGTTGCCTTGGTCAAGGAGCTTCTCGCTTTGGCGGACGACGCTACCCGCGCCCGGGTGCTTGCCTTTGCCGATGCACTCAAAAAGCAGGGCGTTTCGGTGGAGGAGATCTCCCTGGATTGGACAGACCACGCCAACACTGCCTGGCAGATCCTGATGACTGCCGAGACCTGCAATAACGTCTCCCGGTATGACGGTGTGAAGTTCGGTCACCGCGCCGCGGAATATAAAAACATTGATGAGCTTTACGTCAACACCAGAACCGAGGGCTTCAACTTCCTGACCAAATCCGTTATCCTTTACGGCTCGGATGTTCTTTCCAAAAACCGTTATAAGGATTGCTACGATAAATCTCTCCGGGTGCGCCGGGTCATCGCAGAGCGGTTTGAAAAGCTGATGGCGGAATACGATGCCATCCTTACCCCAGTCTGCAAAAATACTTCCTACCAGCCTTATGAGATCCGGCAGGCCTTTGGGAAGGTATTTGAAGAAAGTGTTTTCACTGCCATCCCCAATCTGATCGGCACCCCCGCTCTTTCCTGCGGCGGTGTTCAGTTGATGGGCAAGCAGTTTAGCGAGGGAACCTTGCTTTCCCTTGCAGCCGGTGTGGAAAAGGAGGGGAACTGAAGATGAGCTACGAATTGGTAATTGGTCTGGAGACTCACGTGGAGCTGAGCACCGAGTCCAAGATCTTCTGTTCCTGCGGCGGGCATTCTGCCGCAAAGGAACCCAACGACTGTGTTTGCCCGGCCTGCAGCGGAATGCCGGGTATGCTCCCCGTAATGAATAAGCGGGTGGTGGAGCTGGCGGTGACCGCCGGACTGATGCTCAACTGCGAGATCAGCCGTTATACCACCTTTGATAAGAAAAACTACTATTACCCCGACCTGCCCTGTGCCTATCAGATTACCCAGCTGAACCACCCCATCTGCACCAACGGGTGTGTGACCATCAAAACCTCGGGCGGCAACCGGGATATCCGGATCAAGCAGATTCATATGGAGGAGGATGCCGGCAAGCTGGTGCATGGCGGCAAATCGTCCTTCGTGGATTTCAACCGTACCAGCGTTCCTCTGATCGAGATCGTGACCCAGCCGGATTTCCGCAGTGCAGAGGAGGTCGTGACCTACCTCAACAAGCTCAAATCCATGTTCCGCCTGGGCGGGATCTCCGAATGCGAGGAGGGCGCAATGCGGTGTGACGTTAATATCTCCATCCGTCCGGAGGGGAGCACCGAGTTCGGCGTCCGCACCGAGATCAAGAATATGGCCTCCTTTGAGGCGATCGAAAAGGCCATCCGCTATGAAGCCCAGCGCCATATGGACGCGCTGGATTTCGGCACCGAGGAGCTGGTGCAGGAGACCCGCCGGTTTGACGATGTCAGCGGCAAGACCTTCGCTATGCGGAATAAAGAGACCGAGGCTGACTACCGCTATTTCCCCGATGCGAACCTGATGCCCATCATCATTGACGATGAATGGCTGGAGCAGATCAAAGCCAATAAACCGGTTGCAGTGGACGAAAAGGCAGAGGAGTACCGGGAGGCCGGAATCTTCGATAAGGAGATTGATATGCTCCTTGCCAGCCATAAGATCGCAAAGCTGCTGGATGATATTGTTGCCCTGGGCTGCGACGCCAAGGACGGTGCGGCCTGGATTCTGACCGACTGCGCCGGAATCCTCCGGAAGGACGGAAAAACTCTGGGCGAGCTGGCCATTACCCCCGAAAAGCTTTCTGCCATCATCAAAATGGTGGATGAGGGCAAGATCAACCGGGGCGCCGGCAAGAAGATCCTGATTGCCGTGATCGAGGAGGATGTTGACCCGGTTGCCTTCTGTGCCCAGCAGGGTCTGGACCGGAAGGTGGATACCTCTATGATCGAACAGATCATCGACCGGGTGATGGCAGACCATCCCCAGGCCATTGAGGATTATAAAAACGGCAAGACCAAGGCGGCTCAGGCCCTCTTCGGCGCTTGCATGAAGGAGCTGAAGGGAGCAGGCGATCCGGCTGTGATCAAGGAACTCCTGGAGGAGAAGCTGAAAAACGCATAAAGGAAAAAAGTCCGGCGGGAGAGGTCATTGCCACTCCCACCGTTGTTCCATAGGGGGGCAGGTATGAAAAAGATTCTTGTAATTTTGGTGGGTGGCACCATCTGCACCGCCCTCAACGAGGAGGGCACTCTCTCGGTCAGCAATCAGGCAGGCACCTGGCTGCAGTCCGGCTTTGAAGCCTCCGGCTCGCCTTACGTGGGTCAGGTGGAGCTGGAGATGACCCAAAATCTCTGCATTCTCTCAGAGAATATGACTCTGAAAAACTGGAACCGGATGCTCCGGGCCTACCGGGAGGCGGTTCGGGATCAGGAGTATGACGGGGTGATCTTTGCCCACGGAACGGATACTTTGGCCTACTCCGCCGCTCTGTTCTCCATCGCCCTCAGCGGCACCAGGATCCCTGTCTTCTTCGTTTCGGCAAACGAGCGGCTTTCCTCCCCCCGTTCCAACGGAAATGCAAACTTCCGGGCGGCGGTGGAGTGCATCTGTCAGGGAATCGTCCCAAATATTTATGCGGTTTACCGCAATATTACCGACGAGCGGACCTACCTCCATCTTGCCTCCCGGCTGGAGCAGTGTGACAATTATTCGGAGGACTTTTTCAGCGTTGGGATGACCGATATCACCGATCTGAACGAGGACAACCGGGGAGAATATTTCGCCCGGCTCAATACCCTCTATCCCCCTGACCAGATGGGGTCGATGCTTGACCCCATGGAGGATTGGGAGCTTTCGGCGCCGGTGCTGGCCCTCCGGCCTTACGTTGGGATTGACTACGGTGCTTACGATTTCAGCCGGTTTGCCGCGGTGCTGCACGGCACCTTCCACTCCGGCACCGCCTGCGCAGAGATGACCCGGGGCTCCGCTGAATACGGCTCCGGCTCTATCCTTTATATGCTTGACCGGTGCGCCGCTCTTCAGCCTCCGGTGGACTGCTATCTTGCCCCCTCCAAGCAGAGCGGTGAGGTATACGAAACGGTAGGGATCATCGGGGCACATTGCCCGGACGGTCATCAGATCCGCTTCTCCTTTGGCCAGACCTTTGAAATGACCTACGCCAAACTGGTGCTGGCCTACTCTCTCCTTGACCCGGAGGAACGCATCGCCTTTCTGGAAAGAGAGTGGAACTTTGAAAAGTTTGCGCAGTGACAGCTTCTCTCCGCAACATATATCCTTTGCCAACAAAAAGCCCCCGGCAGAAATCTGCCGGGGGCTCATTCTTTATTTTGGAAGGATTATTCTGCGTCCTTCTTCTTGCGGTTGAGAACAGCGTTGGTGATGATACCGAGGATCAGCGAGCAGGCAACGGTTCGGAGGGTAACATCTCCGAACTGGAGGGCCAGGTTGCCGATACCGGTGATCAGGATCACCGACACAACAAAGAGGTTGCTATTCTGCTCCAGGTCGACCTTCTGAATCATCTTCAGACCGGAGACAGCGATGAAGCCGTAAAGCGCCACACAAACACCGCCCATTACGCAGGCAGGAATGGTCTCCAGGAAGGTAACAAAGGGAGTAACGAAGGCAACGACGATCGCCATAATCGCAGCGGCGAAGATGGTGCGGACAGAAGCGTTCCGGGTGATGGCTACGCAACCGACAGACTCACCGTAGGTGGTGTTGGGGCAGCCGCCGAAGAATGCGCCGACCATAGAGCCAACGCCGTCACCCAGCAGAGTGCGGTGCAGACCGGGCTCCTCCAGCAGATCCTTCTCAATGATGGTGGAAAGGTTCTTATGGTCAGCCAGATGCTCCGCGAAAACAACGAAGGCAACCGGAACGTACGCAACAGCGATGGTCGCCAGGTAAGAGGGCTCGAACTCCTTAACGCCCTCAATGGCGGTCAGGAAAGTAAACTCAGGCAGAGAAACGAAGGTCTGGAGGCCAACATTTCCATCCACCAGCATATTCTGAGCAAAGAGGTCAAAGTTGATGATGACCATATCGGGGATTCCCGCAGCCAGACCGATCGCAGTAAAGATAGCGGCCAGAGCGTAACCGCCCAGGATACCGATGATGAAGGGAATCAGGGAGACCATCTTCTTTCCGAAGGTGGAGCAGAGCATGGTCACCGCAAGGGTGGTCAAACCGCAGATCAGGCAGAGACCGGAGTTGAGGGTCATCATGTAAGCGTCGCCGCCGGCATTGAGGGGGCCGCTGACCAGCTGACCGATCGCGCTGCCCGACAGAGACAGACCGATGATGGCAACGGTCGGTCCGATAACAACTGCAGGCATGATCTTGGCGATCCATTTGGTTCCTGCAAGCTTAACAATAACAGCGATAATAACGTAAACAAGGCCGGCAAACACCGCACCGACGATCATTCCCAGGTAGCCCAGCGCCATGCTGACACCACCGGCAAACGCAGAGAGCATCGAACCGATGAAGGCGAAGGAAGATCCCAGGAAAACGGGGCTCTTAAACCGGGTAAAGAGCAAGTAAACGATGGTACCAACACCGGCACCCACCAGAGCTGCCGCAGGGGACATTCCGTTCCCGATGATATTGGGAACCGCAATGGTCGCCGCCATAATGGCAAGAAGCTGCTGGAAGGCGAAAACGAGCAGCTGGTTGAACTTGGGCTTGTCCTGAACGTTGTAAACAAGTTGCATCTTTTTTCCTCCTGTTTTTTAGCCCATCCCCAACGGCGGACAGAAAAAAAGCTCCTGCCTACCGGCAAGAGTTTCATCGGCTCCGGGTATTTCGCAGCACCCCTGCAAAAACGCCCGGGATCTGATCCACCATCTTGTCGGTCTCTCGGTACCGCCCTTAAAGATATGGCCATTTGTTTGTATTAGTATACCACAAAATGTCGATCCCTGTCAATCGTTCTCCCGATAAAATCTTTCCCTTTTTGCTCCGGAGAAACAAAAACCACCCAAGCCCTCCGCAAAGGGCTTGGGTAGTCCGTTGGTTTAGATATTGACTTCCCGGAGGATCTGGTAAGTCTCCTCGTCAAACTTGCGGGGCATTTTCAGGCCCTCAAGAATATCATAATCGGTGATCTTGCTATTTTCCTCAACCACAACCCGGTTGCCGATTCCCTGGGAGAGCAGTTCCACAGCGTGGTGACCCATCTTGGTCGCAGTCACGCGATCCCGAACCGAGGGAGCACCGCCCCGGAGGATATGGCCCAGCACGGTGGCACGGGTCTCAATTCCGGTTTTGGCCTCGATCTCTTTTGCCAGAGCGTGAACATCCATCATCAGCTCGGAAACGATGATGATAAAATGCTTTTTGCCGGTCTTGCGGGTGTTTTCAATCCGGGTGATGATATCCGCATCCACGTCATAGCTCTTCTCGGGGAGAAGAACGGCGGTTGCGCCGCAGGCAATGCCGATATTCAGCGCAATATCTCCGCAATGGTGACCCATTACCTCAACAACACTGCAGCGATCGTGAGACTGGCAGGTATCCCGCAGCTTATCAATGGCTTCCATCGCGGTGTTAAGCGCGGTATCGTAACCAAGGGTATAGTCAGTGCAGACGATATCATTATCAATGGTGCCGGGAATGCCGATGCAGGGAATCCCCGCAAGGGAAAGATCCCGCGCGCCGCGGAAGGAACCGTCTCCCCCGATAACAACCAGGCCCTCAATGCCGGCCTCCTTACAGGTGGCAACGCCACGGGCAATGCCCTCCTCGCCCTTGAATTCGGGGCAGCGGGCTGTATAAAGAGCGGTACCGCCCTGGTTGATGATATTGGATACGCTCCGCTCATCCATCTCCATCATATCGCAGTTCATCAGACCGTTATAGCCTCTGCGAATTCCCAGAACGCGAATCCCCTTTCTCAAAGCAGAACGGACAACCGCACGGACCGCCGCATTCATACCGGGGGCATCTCCACCGCTGGTGAGAACACCAATTGTTTTAACTTTAGACTCCA
Organism: Oscillospiraceae bacterium; assembly: GCA_017466885.1. Classification (GTDB taxonomy): domain Bacteria; phylum Bacillota; class Clostridia; order Oscillospirales; family Ruminococcaceae; genus RGIG4130. The sequence continues at coordinate 13,792 of JAFTTH010000001.1, read as the reverse complement.
TTGCTAAACCCTCCACTCCAAAGAAGCTCTCAAAAAATCGCATTCTCCGGAATAAAATAGAAAATTTAAAAATCGATTTTATTCTACACCCAACCCAATATCATTGTCAAGATATAAGAATCTCTGGGATATGGATTTTTGTTGCAAATATGCGCAATTCCGTCAAAGCTCAGCCGAAATCTTCCTTGTTATTTCAGATCCCGCGCTGCAAAATGAGCGGTTTTCGTTCATCCAAGCGCCCGGGCGAGGTATTCCCCTGTGACCGAATCGGGGTTTTGGGCAACCTCCTCGGGGGTGCCGGAAGCCACTACCCGGCCTCCCCGGTCACCACCGCCGGGGCCGAGGTCAATGATGTGGTCCGCCGTTTTGATCAGGTCCAGGTTATGCTCAATGACGATGATGGTATTACCGGTGTCCGCCAGAGTCTGCAGAACCTCGATCAGCTTTTTGACGTCATCGGTATGGAGGCCGGTGGTGGGCTCATCCAGGATATAGACCGTTTTCCCGGTGGCGCGCTTGGAAAGCTCGGTGGCCAGCTTGACCCGCTGTGCCTCACCTCCCGAGAGGGTGGTGGCAGGCTGACCGATCTTAATATAGGAAAGTCCCACATCGTAAAGGGTCTGAAGCTTGCGGGCAATTTTGGGGATGGCTGAGAAAAACTCCAGCCCCTCCTCCACCGTCATCTCCAGAACATCATAAATGCTTTTTCCTTTATATTTTACCTCCAGGGTCTCCCGGTTATACCGCCGTCCCTTGCAAACCTCGCAGGGAACATAAACATCCGGGAGGAAGTGCATTTCAATCTTGACAATTCCGTCCCCCTGGCAGGCCTCACACCGACCACCCTTGACGTTAAAGGAAAACCGGCCCTGTCCGTAGCCCCGGCGTTTGGCATCCGCCGTCTGGGCAAAGAGATCCCGGATATCGGTGAAAACACCGGTATAGGTCGCCGGATTGGAGCGGGGCGTCCGCCCAATGGGAGACTGGTCAATACAGATGACCTTATCCACCGCCTCCAACCCTTCAATGGCATCGTGCTTTCCGGCCTTGACCCGGGCCCGGTTCAAAGAAGCCGCCAGCTGCTTATAGAGGATCTCATTGACCAGGGAGGATTTCCCCGAGCCGCTGACCCCCGTTACTGCGGTGAATACCCCAAGGGGGAAGGCAACATCGATCTGCTTCAGGTTATTTTCTGCCGCACCCCGGACGGTAAGGAAGGCCCCGTTTCCTTTTCTCCGGCTAACCGGCACGGGAATACTCTTCCGCCCGGCAAGGTACGCTCCGGTAATGGAATCGGGACAGGCGGCAATCTCCTCGGGGGTGCCGGAAGCCACCACCCGGCCGCCGTGGATTCCCGCACCGGGGCCAATATCCACCACAAAGTCGGCGGCGCGCATGGTATCCTCATCATGCTCCACAACGATCACCGTATTCCCCAGATCCCGGAGGCGGCGGAGGGTTGCGATCAGCTTATCATTATCCCGCTGGTGGAGACCGATGCTGGGCTCATCCAGAATATAGAGCACTCCCACCAAAGAAGAGCCGATCTGGGTCGCCAGACGAATCCGCTGGCTTTCTCCGCCCGAAAGAGTCCCCGCACTGCGGGACAACGTCAGATAATCCAGTCCCACGCTCTGCAAAAACCCCAGCCGGGAGCGGATCTCCTTGATGATCCGGTCGGCAATCATCCCTTCCCGCTCGGTCAAGACCAGCCGGTCCAGAAATTCCAGCGCCCCCGACACCGACATTTTGCAGAAGTCGCTGATGTTGATTCCACCCACCGTTACCGCAAGGGAAATGGGCTTGAGCCGTTCTCCATGGCAATCGGGGCAAAGCTCGTTGCTCATACAGCCTTCAATCTCGGCCCGCATAAAGTCGCTGTTGGTCTCCTTATACCGGCGTTCCAGATTCCGGACAATCCCCTCAAAGGGGGCCCGATAGGTGCCGGAGCCATGCTCCGCCACCCGGGTCAGCAAAATCGGCTCGCCCGATCCGTAAAGAAGAATATTGACGATCTCGGCAGGAAGCTTTTCCACCGGAGTATCCAAAGAAAAACCGTAATGCGCGGCCAATCCCTCGTAATACATCTGGGCAATGGTGCCGCCCTCACTGTACCCCCAGCCGCTGGCCTTGATGGCTCCCTCCCGGATGGAAAGCGCCCGGTTGGGGAGGATCAGATCGGGGTCAACGTGGAGGAAGGTTCCCAGTCCGGTGCATTTTTCGCAGGCACCGAAGGGATTATTGAAGGAGAACATCCGGGGCGTCAGCTCCTCGATGCTCACATCGTGATCCGGGCAGGAAAAGCTCTGGGAAAAGAGCAGCTCCTCCCCCGCAATGTCAAACAGGACAAGGCTCCCCGTCAGGGAAAGGGCTGTTTCCACCGAATCGGTCAGCCGGGAACGGATCTCCGGCTTGAGCACCAGCCGGTCCACCACGATCTCAATGGTATGCTTTTTATTCTTCTCCAGCTTGATTTCCTCAGACAGATCATAAAGATTTCCATCCACCCGGACACGGACATAACCGCTCCGGCGGGCGGAATCCAGCTCCTTCACGTGCTCGCCCTTCCGTCCCCGAACCACCGGGGCAAGGATCTGCAGCCGTGTTCCCTCCGGGTAGGCCATAATCCGGTCGGCGATCTGATCCACCGTCTGCTGGGAGATCTCCCGGCCGCAAACGGGACAATGGGGGATTCCGATCCGAGCATAAAGCAGCCGGAGATAATCATAGATCTCAGTCACCGTTCCCACCGTGGAGCGGGGGTTTTTGGAGGTGGTCTTCTGGTCGATGGAAATGGCGGGGGAAAGCCCCTCAATATAATCTACGTCCGGCTTTTCCATCTGACCCAAAAACATCCGGGCATAAGAGGAAAGGCTCTCCATATAGCGGCGCTGACCGTCCGCATAAAGGGTATTGAAGGCCAGAGAGGATTTTCCCGACCCCGAAAGGCCGGTGAAAACCACCAGTTGATCCCGGGGAATGGTCAGGTCAATATTCTTCAGGTTATTTTCCCTGGCACCCTTGATAATGATTTTATCAATGCTCATAGTGTGTGATCCCTTCGGAGGGGTAAGTCCCTCCTGTTTTTGGCTTTCTTTTATTTTGGACGGCGGGTGGTCAGATATTCCACCGCACGCTCCACAGCGTCCTTGGAGTTGCCCCAATCGGCGTCCTCCCCGCTATTGCGATAGTCAAACATTTTGCAGAAATGGGAAACATCCCCCCGCAGCTCGGCCAGATGATCGGTGGTCAGCTTCAACGCATCCTTATGAAAATCGGAGAAGGATTTTTTGGGGATCTCGTTTGCTCCCCGGGAAACAAGTAGCTCATAATGGGGCAGACAGAGGTAATCGCACTCCCGGAAGGCTTCCCGGAAGGCTTTTTCGTTGGTATAAAGCCGGAAGACGGTGGAGAGCATCCGCTCCATCGCCCAGTCGATCTTGGAGCAAACATAGCAGCTTTCTCCCAGGGCTTTGGCCTTTTTTGCCCGGGACTGCTTATCAAAGAGGGCGGTAAAATCCCCTTTGAGGATATTCTTCTCCACTTCCTCCAGATGGCTTTCCAGCATCAGGCCGATGGAGAGTCTGTTCCGCCGCTTGAGCATAGCAAAATAGTGGTCGGTGCAGAAGCCCAGACGGTTGGTCTCGATCCGGACGTCCGGCTCCATCATAGCCGCGCCCATAATATATTCCAGGCAACGCTCCTCCAGCATATCCCGCATCCGGCAGATGGGGCAGCCATTTTCAGGGACAAACACTTCGTTGACCGGTATTGTATAGATGCTTTCTCTCACGCAGAAAGCCTCCCTTCCCATTGATTTGACATACATCTTTATTTTACTCTAATTCTCCCAAAAACGCAACCCCCAACCCTTTGGCAGGAGGGAAAAGAAAAGCCCTGCGGAATCGGTCACTCCGCAGGGCTCTGTGTGCTTATTTTACAGTTCCTGATAGGTATCCATAATTGCGGCAAAGCTTGCCAGGGCGCTGTTTTCCTTGGAGGGGATGGACCAGCCGGTGACCTCCAGGTAGTAATCCTCAAACTCAATGACAAACAGATGGTAGACCAACCGGGTCTGGCCGATGGTGGTTTCCACCCGGAGCTTGATGCCGTTTCTTCCGCAGATGACCTCTTCAATCGGCGTTCCGGTGGTGGTATCCGTTCCGGCCTTGGCAACGTTTCCGGACATTGCCTCCACCACGTCCCGCTTGGTAACTCCCTCGGCAAAGTCCATCTTCGCCTCGGTCACAAAGATCATAAATACATTTTCGGTCAGGTCGGACACCGTCAGCTGAGAGACCGGATTGAGATCCCGGTCCTTCTTCTGCCAGCTGGCAGGCATCTCAACCGAAAAGGTCTCATCATAAGCTGTCACCGTAACCGGCTCATCCTTGATGACCTCACCCAGCTGATCCAAAATTCCGCAGCCGCTGGCGGAAAGGAGGAGCAAAATTCCTGCAAGCACACAGGCAAAAATTCGTTTCATTCCGGTCGCCTCCTATATTATCGTTCCTTATAGCTTTCCATAATCTCCAGGAAATATTTCTGACCCTGATTGGCCATAGAGTTCTTTGACCAGGAGGAAATCTCCAGGAAATAGTCATCCCGATCCACCGCCGTCAGCTGGTAGGTCAGATTCATCCCCGAAACGGTAGCCTCCACGGTGCAGGTTGCGCCGAGATAGCCGTCCACCTTAGTCATACGGATTCTCCCCACGCTTGCCTCGGGATCTGCGTTCCGGATGTTGTTGGCCATAAAGCCGACAACCTCTTCCGGAGTGAAGGTGCCGCCAAAGTCGGATTTTCTCTCGGTGATGAACATCATACCGAAATTCCCAGTCTCATCGCTAATGGTCAGATCAGAGGCCGCATTGAGGCTGGCGCTCTCCCGATACCATCCGGGAAACCCTTCAACGGAAAAGGTATTGTCATAAGCTACCAACTCATTCTGCCGGGAAGGAATCTCCACCGCAGGGGGCTCCTCTTCCGGACGCCATCCAGCGTCCTCATCCTCTGTCCACTGATCGTTTCTATCGTCATTGGTGTTATTTTCGTGATTTTCATTCTTGTCTTGTTCCGGTGCAGGCTGAGTGGGAGAAAGCTCCTCTTTGCCGTTATCCGGGCTGGTTCCGTTCGGGGCAAAATCCTCTACCCGGGAGGTGGTTCCCGACTGGGAGCTTGCCCCCGGATCGCCCGCCGAGGCATTCTGCGCAGGCTGCTTCTCCCCTGCCTGCATCTGACCCAGCACGGCACCCACACCGCCCAAAACCATGCAGCCGCTCAAGGAGCTCGCCACAAGAGCCGCCGCCATTATGCATAAAAGAATCCGCTTCATTTTGCTCATCCTCCAAAATTATTTATTTCCCCTGCCATACGGCGGTATTGCCGCAGGGCAGTGCATAGCCTGTGCTTTCGCAAAGGAGACCGATCTCGTCTCCCCAAACCTTGCCGCCGAACCGTTTCCCCACCGTTGTTCCCAAAAGGTAGGTCATAACAGAGGGGGGAAGGCCGGTTGTGTAACTGTTAATCAGGAAAAAGAGGGGATCGTCTGACAGCACTCCGGCCGCCAGCTCCACCAAAGAATAGATGCTATCCTCCAGCTTCCAAAGCTCCCCGCCGGGGCCGCGCCCATAAGAGGGGGGATCCATAATGATGCCGTCATACCGGCGGCCGCGACGGATCTCCCGCTCAATAAACTTTCCGCAATCATCCACGATCCACCGGACGGGCTTCTCCGAAAGCCCCGAAAGGGCGGCATTCTCTCTGGCCCAGGCCACCATTCCCTTGGAAGCATCCACATGGCAGACCTCAGCTCCCGCCGATGCACAGGCAAGGGTTGCTCCGCCGGTATAAGCAAAGAGATTCAGCACCCGAATGGGCCGGCCGGCCTCGGAGATCATCTTCCGCAGGAGGGCCCAGTTGGCCGCCTGCTCGGGAAAAAGCCCCGTATGCTTAAATCCGGTGGGACGGATCCGGAAGGTCAGATCCTGCCAATCCACCGTCCACTCGGTGGGTGGATTTTTCAAGTTTTCCCAATGGCCCCCTCCCGAATTGGACCGGAGATACCGGGCATCCGCCTGCTTCCAAAGGGCAGGGTCTCTGGGGGTCTTCCAAATAATCTGCGGATCAGGGCGAATCAGGGTAACATCCCCCCACCGCTCCAGCTTTTCCCCGCAGGAGGTATCCATCAGCCGATAGGCTGGAAAGTCCGCCGTTCTCATCCTTTTGCGATCTCCTTTACCGCCTTGCCCAGCTTCAGCGCAATGTCATTGATCCGGTTGAAGTCTTTTCCTTCCACCATCACCCGGACCAGCGGCTCAGTTCCCGAAGGACGGACCAGAATCCGCCCCTCCTTCCCCAGCTCTGCCTCGCCCTCTGCGATCAGCGCTTTGAAGCTCTCATTTTCCGCAACGAGCGGTTTTTTCTCATTTTCCACACGAATATTGGCCACCACCTGAGGGAATCGCTCCATCTCGGCGGCCAAAGCGGCCAAAGAGCGGCCCTCCGCACGCATAACACCCATCAGACGGACGGCAGAAAGCTGCCCGTCCCCGGTGGGGCAAAAATCGGACAGAATAATATGGCCCGACTGCTCGCCGCCCAGATTATATCCTCCGGCCAGCATCTGTTCCAGAACGTACCGGTCGCCCACCTTTGTGCTGCAGGCGGAGATTCCGTTTTCCTCGCAGAACCGGAAAAAACCCAGGTTGGACATCACCGTGACAACGGCAGTATCCTTTGCAAGGGCGCCTTCTTTTTTCATATGCTTGGCAAGGATGGCGATCATCTTATCCCCATCCACCAAATTTCCCTCTCCGTCCACCGCCAGGCAGCGGTCAGCATCCCCGTCAAAGGCAACGCCCAGCTCCACCGGATGGGTCCGGCAGTATTCCTCCAGAGCGGCAGTATCGGTAGAACCGCAGGCGCGGTTGATATTGGTGCCGTCCGGCTCCCGGTTGAGGTAAACCGCCGAAACACCCAGCGCCGAGAAGATCTTTTCCGCCGTTTGACTGGCAGAACCGTTGGCGCAGTCCACCACCACCTTCATTCCCGAAAGGTCGCATTCTGCGGCGGTGATAATATGGTTTATGTAATCCCGTTCAGCGGTTGCAGAGTGGGTAACCCGCCCCAGCTCGTCTCCCTGCCGAACCTGAAGCTTTTCGGGGGTGTCCAGGATCAGCTCCTCGATCTCGGCCTCGATCTCATCTGAGAGCTTATAGCCCGAGGAGGAAAAGAGCTTAATTCCGTTATATTCCATAGGATTATGGGAGGCGGAGATCATCACCCCTGCGTCCGCGTGGTAGGCGGAAACAAGGTGCGCCACCGCCGGAGTGGGGAGCACTCCCAAAAGCATAACATTGGCACCCACCGAGCAGATTCCCGCTACCATCGCCGACTCCAGCATATCGGAGGATAAGCGGGTATCCTTTCCGATGATAATGGTAGGCTTTTTGTGGCTATGACTGGCAAGGACGATCGCCGCGGCGCGGCCGATCTGCATAGCAAGCTCGCAGGTCAGCTCCGTCCCGGCAATGCCCCGGGCGCCGTCCGTTCCGAATAAACGACCCATAAGCGTTTCTCCTTTTTTCAAACACAACAATAGGATTCTGCGGATTCCCGCGTTTTATGATATGAGAAAATGCAGTGAAAGGTTCGTCAGTAAAGGGGTGGCTGCTCCGACGTCTCGGCCGCAGGCGGCTCGATCCCCAAATGCCGGTAGGCCGACTGGGTCACGCAACGGCCCCGGGGAGTGCGGCTCAAAAAGCCGATCTGCATCAGATAAGGCTCGTAAACATCCTCCAGGGTCACAGCCTCCTCACCGATATTGGCGGCAAGGGTCTCCAGTCCCACCGGGCCACCCCGATAATGCTCGATGATGGCGTGGAGCATCCGGCGGTCGGTGGCATCCAGCCCCAGTTCGTCAATCTCCATCCGGGACAGGGCAGTATCCGCAATGGCGGGGGTGATGGTTCCGTCCCCCATCACCTGGGCAAAATCCCGGGCCCGCTTCAGCAGGCGGTTGGCAATACGGGGAGTTCCCCGGGAACGGCAGGCAAGGGCCGCGGCCCCCTCCTCCGAGCAGGGGATCTCCAGAATCTTCGCTGAACGGGTCACAATCCGGGCAAGTTCCTCAGGAGTATAAAGCTCCAGCCGCAAAATCACACCGAACCGATCCCGGAGAGGTGCGGTCAGCTGGCCGGCACGGGTCGTTGCACCGATCAGGGTAAAATGGGGCAGGTCGATCCGGATGGACCGGGCCGAGGGCCCCTTTCCGATGATAATATCCAGGGCATAATCCTCCATTGCGGGGTAGAGGACCTCCTCCACACTCCGGGAGAGCCGATGGATCTCGTCAATAAAGAGGATATCCCCAGGGGAAAGATTGGTCAGCAACGCCGCAAGATCTCCCGGCTTTTCAATGGCCGGGCCGCTGGTGATCCGGATATTGACATTCATTTCATTGGCAATAATGGCGGCAAGGGTGGTCTTTCCCAGGCCGGGAGGGCCGTAAAGAAGGACGTGATCCAGCGATTCCTTCCGCTGGCGGGCCGCCTCGATATATACCGTCAGGTTTTCCTTGGCTTTTTCCTGGCCCACATACTCCTCCAGGGTCTTGGGGCGGAGCGAGGGGTCAAAATCCAGATCCCCCGGCTGATATTCCGGGGCACTGATCCGGTTTTCAAAATCTGTTTCGAAGCCTTCGATCAAGAAAAGCCCTCCTTTGCCGCAGACAGCGGCCGATTATTTGAAGCTTGCCAGTTTTTTCAGAGACATCCGGATCATATCCTCCACAGAGGTATCCGGCGGGAGTGTGGCTACTGCCGCGGCCGCATCCGCCCGGGAATAGCCCAAAACGCAGAGGGCGTTGATCGCCTCGGAGGCGGCACTGTTCGCCGCGGCCTCGGCTACCCGCTCCACCGATGCGGGAACGGTAAAGTCCACCGCCCCCTTGCCCAGCTTATCCTTCAGCTCCAGGATGATCCGCTGGGCCACCTTCGCTCCAACGCCCGGCGCTCTCTGAAGCGCCTTATGGTCGCCGGCGGCAATATTGAGAGCCAGCCTTTGGGGATTCATCTCCGAAAGGACGCCCAATGCAACCTTGGGCCCGACGCCGCTGACCGAAAGGAGCAGCCGAAAGGCCGAAAGCTCCTCCCGGGAAACGAAGCCGAACAGCTCCACATTATCCTCCCGGACATAAAGATGGGTAAAGAGCCGGACCTGTTCCCCCAGGGCAATCTGGGAGAGGGTTTCAGAGGTGGTTTGGCAGGCATAGCCCACACCGGCGCACTCCACCACCGCAAGCCCCTGCTCCATATGGACAAGGATTCCATTGACAGAGTAGATCATGTTCCGTTCCTCTTTTCTGAATCAAAAAAGGGTATATGACCGCAAAGAGCGGGGCAGACGATCGGTCAACCCCGCATCCGGGAAAGCCCGGTATGCCCCTGGCAGATGGCAATGGCAAGAGCGTCGGCGGCATCGTCCGGGCGGGGGATTTTATCCAACCGAAGGAGGATCCGGGTCATTTCCATCACCTGGGATTTTTCCGCCTGACCGTATCCGGTCACCGACATTTTCACCTGCAGGGGAGTATATTCAAAGATGGGCACCTCCGCCAGGCGGGCACAGAGGAGAACGATCCCCCTGGCCTGCGCCACGTCAATGGCGGTGGTGGTATTGGTATTGAAATAGAGCTTTTCCACCGCCATACAGTCAGGGTGGAATTTTTCTAAAAGGGTGGTCATATCCCGGTAGATCATCTCCAGCCGCTGGGGAAAAGGGAGGGAGGCCGGCGTTGTGATCGCGCCATAGGCAAGGGGGGTGAACCGGACGTTATCATACTGAACAACGCCGTAACCCACCGTTGCATAGCCGGGATCGATCCCGAGAATGACCATAGCTTACCCGTCCTTTCGGTTACTGTTCCGGAGTGACCGGAACGGAAGAAACTTCACTGCTCGCCTGGGAAGATGCAGGCTCGGAGGAGACCTCCTCTTCCGGCTTGGGGTCAGGTCGCTTGCACTCGGTGCATTCCTGGGGAATATTGCTCTCCTTATACCAGCCCTTCAACTTGGACTTACAGCCCTCGTGAGCAATATCGCCGGTGGCGGTGCAGTACTCCAGCTCAACGATTCCGCCGAAGTTATCAAACTTCTGCTTGGGCTGGGGAATATTCTGCATAACAGACTTCCAAACGTATTTGGGAACATTCAGAAGGCTCTCGGCAAGAACCTTTTCCTCGTCATAACCATACCATACAACACCGACATAATTGGGGGTCATACCAACGAAAACAGAATCACGGTTATCGTTGGTGGTACCGGTCTTGGCGGCAATCTCCAGCTTGGAGTTGAAGTTGACCACGGTGGCAGTACCGTTCCAGCCGCCGGGATCCTTGGTTTTAACAACCTGCTGCAGCAGACGGACCATCACGCCGGCAGTCTCCTTGCTGATGGCGCGCTTGCCCTTGGAATCCTTCTCCAGAATGGTATTTCCGTTGGAGTCGAGGACCAGATCGTAGGTGTAAGGCTCATAGTAAAGGCCGCCGTTACCGAAGGTGGCGTAAGCCGCTGCCTCCTCCACGGTGGTAAAGCCGTAGGTCATAGCGCCGATGGCCATAGGTGCCAGAGCGTTATCCGTCATAACCTTGCCGTTAATATTTTCCGACTTAACCAGGGTGGTGATTCCGAAGAAGGTCTCCAGATAATCAAAGCTGGTCTTGGGGGTCATGGTCATAACCAGCTCCACCGGGATGGTATTCAAAGAGGTTTTAAGCGCCTCACAGACGGTCAGCATTCCCCGGCGGGCACGGCCGCTGTTCCCCGGCCAGTTCAAGGTACCCTCTGCAGTCCAGGTGGTGGAGTTAAGCTTATAAGCATCGTTCATTTTGGTGGACCAAGTAATCAGATCCGACTCAATGGCGGGGGCATAAGTGGCCAAAGGCTTGATGGTAGATCCCGGCTGACGAACGGCCGAGAAGGCACGGTTAAACAGCCGGGCCTCCTTCTTTTCACCGATACCGCCCGCAACGCCGTAAACCCGGCCGTCATATCCCATAATGACCATAGAGGACTGGGGCTGGACTGCACCCGAAACGGTGGGGAAGACCCCATCGTATTTTTCGACCGTTCCGGAATAAACATCCTCCAGAACCTTCTGAACCCGGGCATCCATCGGAGTATAGATCTGGTAGCCGGCGTTATAGAACTTGCTGGTGGCAACCTCTTCGGTCCAGCCGTACTCCTCCACCAGGCCCTTGATTACATCGTCAATGACCTGGTCAACATACCAGCTATTGACCTGGGAGGTCATCTGGGTATACTGCTCCTTCTGGAAGACCAGCTCCTCCGCCATAGCGGCGTCGTATTCCTCCTGGGTCAGATACCCCTGGTCAAACATCGCCCGCATTACCCGCTCCCGGCGCTCTTTGTTCCGCTCGGGATTGACGTAAGGATTATAGGAGGTGGGGCTTCGGGTAATTCCCACGATAGAGGCCGCCTCGGCCACCGTTAAATCCCAAACATCCTTATTGAAATAGGCCTTGGAGGCCGCCTGGATTCCCTGGATCCGGCCACCGTAGTTGACCACATTGAGGTAGGCCTCCAGGATCTCATCCTTGGTATAAAGCTTTTCCAGATTCATTGCCCGGAAGATCTCCCGGATTTTTCGGTCGATCCGGACGTCATCATCCCCCGAAAGGCTTCGGACGACCTGCTGGGTGATGGTCGATGCACCCTGGCGGGTATCCCAGTAATGGAGGAAGAGGTTACCGAAGGCGCCGAAGGTTCGCCACCAGTCAACACCGTCGTGCTTTTCAAAGCGCTGGTCTTCAATGGCGATCGCCGCGTATTTAACATGGTTGGGGATATCCTCAATCCCGACCCAAACGCGGTTTTCGTCCTCATAAAGCCGCTGCATCTCCACGTATTCATTATTTTCATAATCGGTGGAATACAGGATGGTAGTAAAGGCCAGAGAGGGGTTGCTCAGGTCGATTCCGCCGGTATCATCATCCATAAACTTCATCACGTAAACAGTCAGCGCCGTGATGACAATACATCCGGTAATGACCACGACCAAAAAGGTGGAAAGTACCACCCGCCAGAGGATATTCAGCACCTTCAGAAGTCTGCGGACTCCCGGGCTGAAATTTCGTTTCGGTTGATTCGCTGTCTTCTTTTTCATGTTGATCCTTTCCTTGAACGCTGCAAGATCTCCCTCCGGAAGGGAAGGGAGGGGCAGAGTCTGCCCGGTCGGACCGGAACGCTGAAAGCGCCCGAAAATGGACTGCGTTGCGGCGTATCCGCACACACCATTTATTATACCACAGAAAAATCGATTTGTTAACCATTTTTACCGAATTGTAACCATTCTTAACTATTTCGGCATATTTACCCCCAAAAAGGGGCAGACTATCTGCGAAAAAATACAATTTGGGAGGGCAAAAAATGCGCACAGACCATTCTTGGCGTTCCTTATTTGCAACCCTCTGCGGAATGGCCGCGGCGGTGGTTTTATCCATTGCGGTTCTTTCGGTGACTGCCTTTGTCCGGGAGGAGGGGCAGACCGCCGCCCAGGGAGGGTCGGTAGGGTGGATCGTTTCGGAGTACGGCGGGAAGCTGGCCGTCTTTGCGGAGGGGCAGGAGCTACCCGACCGGGTCTACGATATTTATGTCCGGCACCTGCCCCAGCTGGACCAGGAGCTGCTTGCCCAGGGGATTCCTGCCAAGACCCCCGAGGAGCTGCGCCGCATTCTGGAGGATTACACCGGCTAAAGGAGGCCTTCTATGAAAAAGCATTCCCGGCACGGGCTTTTTTTCCGCGCATTTTTTCTCTCGGCCTTTTGTCTGACCTGCGTATTTGCCTTTCTGCTGCTGGCCGTAGCCTACGATGCACCCATCGGCAACCTGCCGGACGTCTCCTCTGCTCCCATCCAGCCGGAGGCAGGTGAGGAGACCTCCCTTACCCTTGCGGTGATTTCCCGGGAAAGTGAGCCGCCCCTCTTCTTTTCGCTGGATTTTGCTCCCGCCCGCACCGAGGCGGTGGTGGCCTTCCTTCCCGGGCGGACCCTTCTTTACCAAAACGGCTCCCCCACCACCCTTGCCCGGCTGAAGGAATACGGCGGAGCTGAATACGCCTGCCGGGCGGCGGCCGCCGCTTTGGGGAAGGGAGAGGGGGAATATCTCGTCCTGCGGGAGGCAGACCTGATCGAGGTAATCGACCGCTTTGGCGGAGTGACAGCGGAGCTGCCCGAGTCGGTCTCCATCCATCGGGGAGGAAAGACTCTTTATATCGGGGACGGTCTGCGGGTCCTTTCGGGGAGCGAGCTGACCGCTCTCCTGTTTCACCACAGCCTTCTCCCCGGAGAATACCACCGGCGGCAGATCACCGACCTGACGGTTGCGGCCCTCAACTCGGCGGCCATCCCCAAAAATGCAGAGCTGTTCCGCACCGCCCTTTCGGAGTTTCTGGACCGCTCCCAGACGGGGATCTCCGCCACCGATTATCAGAAGATCCTCCGGGCGGCGGAGTCCTATTTTTCCAGCCACCGCCCCGTCGCCTTTCCCCGGTATCTTTCGGGGGAGGATACCCCCGAGGGAAACTTCTCCCTCTCTCCCAATGCTTTGGAGCAGTAAAAACCGCCCCCGGGAAATGGGTGATGTTCTTAGCGGAGAATTTATGCTTTGAGCAAAGTGCAAGCATCGCATTTGACGAGTCAAACGCAAATATGGGCTAAGCCCAAACCCTTATAACGACAGAAAGAGATAACAAATCGGTTCGTAGCCGAAATG
>JAFTTH010000034.1 GCA_017466885.1 Oscillospiraceae bacterium | reverse complement strand
TCCTGCGAAGGTTGTTGACCAGGCCCTCTCCACCGAGGCGGTTGAAGGTGCAAACTTTATCTATAAAGATCTTCCTGCAGGAAACTGCGTGATCGGCTTTACTCCCTGGATCCCTGGCGGCTCTTATGAATTTACCTGGAGCAAGGTAATCAATAAAGCTCCCGCAACTCCCGATGACGGCGGCGACCTTCCTCCCGAAGGCGGAGAGAATCCTCCTGCCGGCGGTGAAGGTGAAGGCGGCGGAGAGAATCCCCCTCCCGAAGGCGGCGAAGGCGATGAGGGAGAGGATACCCCCTCCGTGCCTACCGATCCCACCCTTCCCTATGCAGGCCTTTTGCATCCCTATTTTGCATCGACCGGCGGATTTACCCTGACTGACGTTGAGGGCGGTATCCGGATCAATAAGGACTCCAACCTGACCGGTTATGAGTTCATCGGCACCGATTATGGTGTCCGGAATTATAAAATTGACGGTCTGCGCCTTGAGTTTGACAGCATCAATATGGTAAGCAAGGATGATACTCCTGCTACCAGCCCCCGTCTTGGCGTTGGCTTCACTCCTTACACGGACGGCAAGACCACCAATGCCGATCCCTATAGCATTAAGGGCGTTCTCTTCATTCCTGCGACCGGCTTCTTCGGGAGTAACGATCTGATCGTTTACCTTGGCGCAATGGCCGAATACCCCGGTGAGGACGGTGAGTGGGCGGCCGGCATCAATATCATTGAGCCGTATCATGTGAATGAGGGTGCAGAGCCCTTTGGCTATATGTTCGGTACCGCAGATGATTTCACCATCCAGTTCAATAAGCAGGGTGACGAATATATCATCTGCATCAATGACGGCGTATACTATAAGATTCCTGCTGTGCTGATCGACTATGCCATCTCCACCGATACCACCGGTTTGGTTGAATCTGCGGCGCAGTTTATAAAGGCTGACTTGGCTGAGGGCTATGGAATTATGAATTTCTATCCCTGGACTGCCGGCGCATCCTTCGACTTCACCTGGACTTCTGTGGAGGAGGATATGACCTTTGTTTCTCCTGTGATCCCCGATGATGACGACGAAAATGGTGACAATACTGGCGATGACAATACTGGCGACGACAATACCGGCGATGACAACACCGGCGATGACAACACCGGCGATGACAACACCGGCAATGATGATGAGTCTCCTGATACCGGCGATATGACCGGTTCCGGTATGGCTCTCGCAGTTGCGGCAGTAGCTTCTACCGGTGCGATCCTTGCGATCCGCCGTCGGAAGAATCGGTAATTCTACTTCCTATTCCGGGACATCTTTTTAGGTGTCCCGGATTTTCTTTTCGGGAAAACGCCGAAATTTCAGGAAATCTCTTGACCTTTCGAAAGAATCCATTAAAATGATAATAAGAATTTATGAAGGAGGGATTGCTATGGGGTCTGAAAACCGGGAGCTTGTTTCGAAGTTGACCTGGGAGGAAAAGACTGCCCTTGTGGAAGGGGTGGATTCCTGGAGTACAAATGCCGTCCCGGAGCACAATATTCCGTCCCTCCTGCTGACAGACGGCCCTCACGGCCTCCGAAAGGTGCGGAATGTTGGGGGCGGATTTGCTATCTCGGATAACTGCCATTCCACCGCATTTCCCACCGCCTCCGCCGTTGCATCCTCCTGGGATATCTCCCTCGCCCGCCAAATGGGAGAGGCCATTGCGGAGGAGTGTGTGGAGGAGGGGGTGGATGTTCTCCTTGCTCCCGGGATCAATATTAAGAGAAGCCCTCTTTGCGGTCGGAATTTTGAATATTTTTCAGAGGATCCTCTCCTTTCGGGGGAGATGGGTGCCGCCTTTGTGGAAGGAGTTCAGAGCCGGGGGGTAGGAGCGAGTGTTAAGCACTTTGCCGCTAACTCCTGTGAAAATGACCGGTTTGTAGGAAATAGTCTGGTGGATGAGTCGGCTCTGCGGGAAATTTATCTTTCTGCCTTTGAACGGGTGGTGAAAAAAGCCCATCCTGCCACTGTAATGTGCTCCTATAATGAGATTAACGGCTCTGCTGCTTCGGAAAACCGGTGGCTTCTGACCGAGCTTTTGCGGGATGAGTGGGGCTTTGAGGGCCTGGTGATGACCGATTGGGGTGCCACCCGCGACCGGGTCAAGGGCATCCGGGCCGGATGCGACCTGGAAATGCCGGGCGGCGTGGTTTACAATCGGAATGCCCTCCTTTCCGCCCTTGCGGACGGATCCCTGCAGGAGTCGGAGCTGGATCTTTGCGTGGAACGGGTGCTGAATCTGGTGGAGTATGCCAGCCATCGTCCCTTAGGGGTCAGGGCAGACCGGGAGAAAAATGCTAAGCTTTCCTGCCGGATTGCAAAGGAAAGTGCTGTGCTCCTGAAAAATGAGGGCTCCCTTCCATTAAATAGGGAAGAGGAGCTCCTGATTATCGGCGAGATGTTTGAAAAATTGCGGTTTCAGGGGGCGGGATCGTCTCTAATCAATCCGCCTGAGGTGATTCCTCCGAAAGCCGCCTTTGAAAAAAGAGGGATATCTTTCCGGTATTGTAAAGGATTTTCCGCCTTTTCTTCTCAGCGGAAAGAGGATTGGGAGAAAGAAGCTCTTACCGCGGCAGAGGAGTGGAAGGGTCCGATCCTCGTTTTTGGCGGTCTCAATGACTTTGAGGAGTCGGAGGGGTTTGACCGGGAGAATATGAAGCTGGGGGAGAATCAGCTTGCCTTGCTGACTGCTCTGTGTAAAATGGGCAAGCAGGTCGTGTTGGTGCTTTGCACCGGCGCGCCGGTGGAACTGCCCTTTTATGACGGACTTTCTGCGCTTCTTTTGATGCACCTTTCGGGAATGCACGGGGGAGAGGCCGCCGCCGCTCTCCTTTTTGGGGAGGAAACAACCTCCGGAAAGCTGGCGGAAAGCTGGCCGCTGACGGCGCAGGATAGCTCCTGTGCAGCGGATTATGACCGTTCTGCCGCCGCCCGGTATTATGAAAGTATCTATGTGGGCTACCGTTTTTACGATAAAGCCGGAACGGCCTTGCGTTTTCCCTTTGGCTTTGGCTTGTCCTATACAGAATTTGAGTATTCCGCCCTTCGCATTTCGGAGGAGGGGGACCGGATCCGGTGCACTCTTGCAGTGAAGAATACCGGAAAGCGGGAAGGAAAAGAGGTTGTCCAGCTCTATGTTTCCCCCCCGGGGAGAAGCCGGATTCGTCCGGAAAAAGAATTGCGGGCCTTTTGCAAGGTCTGTATATCCCCCGGAGAAGAAAAGGAGGTCACCCTCACCTTTGAACGGGATGACCTCCACCGGTGGGATTCGGTCAACCACCGCTGGATGATCGAGGAAGGGGAGTACCGGGTTCTGGTGGGGAGCTCCTGCCGGGAGATCCGGCTCAGTGCGCCGCTGTATCTTTCCGGGGAGAAGCCCCTTGCGTTTTCCCAAGCCCTTCTCCGGGACTATGCAAGCCCGCCCAAGGAGGTGCCGGCTTCCTTCCCGGAACGGCTGGGATATCCTCTTCCGGTGGAGGAGGGACCCATCCCCCTCACAATGGAGTCCCCCTTGCGGGATTTCCCCCTGACCGGAATGGGAACTTTGATCTACCGCGCGATCTTCTGGTATTTAAGCAGAGATCTGAAAAAGGCAGTCAGAATGCCTGACTCCCTGGAGAGGGATTCCCGAGTCAAAAACTCCTATTTTGTTCTCAAGCTTCTGCCCTCCAATACCATCCGTGCCCTTTGTACCTCCTCGGGTGGGCTCCTTTCCTATACCGTTGCGGTGGGACTGGTAGAGCTGGCAAACGGCCACATATTGCGGGGGATCCGGGCATTGCTGCACCGGGAAAAGAAGCATCCTCTCCCCAAAGAGAAAAAAACGTCAGAAAACTAACAGGATGATACAAGTCCGCGCAGATTGCAGGATCGGTGCGGACTTGTTTTTCTTTTTTGGAGGAAAGATTTTTTTATTGCCAAGAGAGATGAAATTTGGTATAATAAATTAGAATAGGCAGTTTTCTGCGAATCTCATTGCGTTCTGCCTGTGAAACGTGTTAAAACGGAGGTTACCTACCGATATGCCCATCAATATTCCCGATACCTTGCCCGCACTTGCCACTTTGGAAAAGGAAAATATCTTTGTGATGACAGAGCAGCGGGCGCAAAGTCAGGATATCCGTCCGCTTCGGATTGCCATCCTGAATCTGATGCCCAAAAAGATCGAAACGGAAACCCAACTTCTTCGCGTACTGGGGAATACTCCCATTCAGGTGGATATTGAGCTGTTGCAAACGGCGTCTTATTCTTCCAAAAATACCCCGCAGGAGCACCTGATTAAATTTTACCGTACCTTTGATGAGATCAAGAACGAGCGGTTTGACGGTCTGATCGTTACCGGTGCACCGGTAGAGCAGATGCCCTTTGAAGAGGTGGACTATTGGCCGGAGCTTTGCCAGATCTTTGATTGGGCGTCCAAGAACGTATTTTCCTGCCTGTTTATCTGCTGGGCGGCCCAGGCGGCCCTCTATTATGGTTATGGCATTGAAAAATATCCGCTGGATGAAAAGCTGTTTGGCATTTTCCGCCATTATAACAGAATCCCCTCCCATCCGCTTCTCCGCGGGTTTGATGAGGTGTTTTATGCCCCTCATTCCCGTCATACCGAGGTCCTGGCCGAGGATATTCTCAAGCATCCCCAGCTGGAGATCCTCTCCGACTCGGAGGAGGCCGGCGCCTATATCATTGGGGATAAGGCCCACCGGAATTTTTATGTTACCGGCCATTCGGAATACGATCCGATGACTTTGGCCAGCGAGTATTTCCGGGATCTGGATAAGGGACTGCCCATTTCCATCCCCAAGAACTATTTCCCGGACGACGATCCCGGAAAAACGCCCCCCCACGTTTGGCGGGCACACGCGCACCTGCTCTTTACCAACTGGCTCAACTATTGCGTTTATCAGCAAACACCTTACGATCTGGAACGGCTTTAATCCGCAAAGAAGGGAGGACTCCGGATGGAAACCCCAGTGATTGATTTTCTTCGTCGGTTTTCCGATTCGGGTACATCCCGCTTCTTTATGCCGGGACATAAAGGCCGGTTGGAGCTTTCTGCCTCCTTTGATATTACCGAGATTGAGGGCGCGGATTTTCTGTTGGCCTCGGAAGGGATCATTGCCCGGTCGGAGTCGCTGACCGCCTCTCTTTACGGTGCGGCTCATACCCTCTATTCCACCCAGGGATCTACCCTTGCGATCCTTGCAATGATTGCAGCGGCCGTCCCCAGAGGGGGAACGCTGATTGCCGGTCGGAATTGCCATGCAGCCTGCGTCAACGGAATGGCTCTTTTGGATCTTACTCCTGTTTTTGTTGCCCAGGAGGGCGGGGAGGAGGGCTTTGCCGGGCGGACGACCCCCCAGGGAGTGCGTAGGGCCTTGCAGGAGCACCCGGAGGCCTCTGCCGTTTATATTACCTCCCCGGACTACTTCGGAATCCTGAGCGACGTTGCGGGGATTGCCGCCGTCTGTCGGGAGTATGGGGTTCCCCTTCTATGTGATAACGCTCACGGGGCGCATCTCTGCCTGAAGGAGCGGGGTGCAGACCGTCTGCCCGAGCATCCGATTCGTCTCGGCGCCGCAATGACGGCGGATTCCGCCCACAAAACCCTTCCAGCCCTGACCGGAGGTGCTTATCTCCACCTCGCAGAGGAATGCTATCTGCCGAAGGCCCGGCAGTTTCGCCGGTTATTCGCATCCACAAGCCCTTCTTATCTGACGGTAGCCTCTCTGGATGGTTGCATCCCCTTCCTGGAAGAGGGCGGCGGGGAATATGCCGCTCTCATTGAGGAAAATGACCGGATTCGTAGCCTTGCCCGGGAAAAAGGCTTTTTCTTCCCGGATGGCCCTCTTTCCGATCCCTCCCGGATCGCCCTTTATTGCCCCTCTGCGGGATATGAGGGGGAGGAGCTGGGAGAAATTGTCCGGGCAAAGGGAATTGAGCCGGAAATGGTTACCCCCGATCACTTGGTTTTTCTTCCATCTCCGGCCAATTGCCGGGAGGATTTCCGTCGCTTGAGTGAGGTCTTCCAGAGTCTGGAAAAACGCCCCGCAAAAGCCGTTTCTCCGCCCCCGCCTCTACCGATTCCCAATCGGGGTATGAGGGTGCAGGACGCGGTTTTCTCCTGCTCGGAACGAATCCCTGTGAACCAAGCGGAGGGAAGGATTGCGGCAAGCGTCAACTGTCCCTGCCCACCCTGTGTACCTTTAACGGTGCCGGGGGAGGTGTTGGATAAAAATATCTGTGAATTGCTCCAATATTATGGAATTTCCCACGTGGATGTGGTATAATATCCTGTAACAATGAATTTTCATTATATTTATATAGGAGGACATAATTATGAAAATGATCATCTCCATCGTCTCCAATGATGATAGCTCGGCAGTTCTTTCGGGACTGACCAAGGCGGGCTACCAGGCGACAAAGCTTGCAACCACCGGCGGATTCCTGATGACAGGGAACACCACCTTCATCATCGGTACGGAAGACGACCGGGTGGACGGTGCCATTGAGCTGATTCGCCGTCACTGCAAAAAACGGTCCCAGGTGCTTCCCTCCACTATGCCTTACGGCGTCGGAACATACAGCGCTATGCCGGTCGAGGTCTCGGTGGGCGGCGCGACCGTATTTGTCATCGACGTGGAGCGGTTTGAGAAGTTGTGATGAATATGTTTTCCCATTTCCTCGGAAATGAACAGGGAAAAGAATACCTTGCCCGAAGCCTTATCGGCGGGAGCTTGCCTCATGCCCTTCTTCTTACCGGTCAGCCCGGTTTGGGAAAGCGGACTCTGGCAGGCCTGATTGGTTGCGGAATCCTTTGCCGGGGGGAGAATCCACCCTGCGGGGAGTGCCGGAGCTGTCATTCTGCCCGGAAGGAAAGCAACCCGGATATCATCCGAAAGGCGGGAAAGGGAACTGCCCGTTCCTTTTCCATTTCCCAGATCAGGGAGATCAAGGAGGATGCAAACCTCGCTCCCGTTTCGGGGGATAAGAAGGTCTATATCCTGGAAAATGCCCAGGAAATGACAGTGGAAGCCCAAAATGCCCTTCTGAAGATCCTGGAGGAGCCGCCCACAGGGGTATATTTTATCCTGACGGCGGATTCTGCAGAGCATCTTCTTTCCACCATCCGCTCCCGGGTGGTGGAGTTGCCGGTCCGCGAGATTGGTGAGGGGGATTGTGTTGCGGCGTTGCGCCGGGAATATCCCGACCTGCCGGAGGAGGAGCTTTGCCGTGTTGTGACCCTCTGCCGGGGGAATCTCGGGCGGGGAAAGGCATTTTTATCGGATGAGGTCAGCCGGGTGGGGGTAACGGCCTTTGAAGGCGGTGTTTCGGCCCTTTGCTCCGGCGATGAATATGCTCTGCTGGAGGCGTTCTCCACCCTGGAGGATGGAAAAACTGCGGCGCTGGTTACCTTTGAGCTGCTCAGCGAAGCCATTTCGGATGCAATCCGGATCAAAAGCGGAAGCGTCGGGGGTAAGCAGGAGCAGGCGGTCCGTTTGGCATCCCGTTTTTCCCGGAAAAAGCTCCTGGCATTGTACGATGCGTCGGTGCTGTTCCGCGAAGGGGTGGACCGGAACGCCAATTATACATTATTGTTAACCCAAATGTCCTCCCGGCTGTTTTCGGCAGTCGAGGATTGAGGAATCAAAAAGGAGGCGCGCAAGCTCTTATTGCGCATAGATTCAATGGCTGAAATTATCGGCGTACGTTTCAAAGAGGCCGGAAAGGTCTACTATTTTGCTCCCGAGGCAAACCAATTTGCGGCGGGGGATTATGTCGTTGTGGAAACGGCGAGAGGAATGGAGTGCGGGGAAGTGGCGATTGCCAATAAAAATGTCCCCGATGAGTCTTTGACCAATCCGCTTAAGCCGGTGATCCGCAGAGCCACGGAGGAGGACCTTCGTCAGCTGAAAAAGATCAGAGAAAAAGAGGCCGCCGCCCTGGAAACCTGCGCCAAAAAAGTGCAGGAGCACCAGTTGGATATGAAGCTGGTGGATGTGGAGTATACCTTTGATGGCTCCAAGATCGTCTTTTACTTCACCGCAGAGGGACGGGTGGATTTCCGGGAGCTGGTCAAAGACCTTGCTTCGGTATTCCGTACCCGGATTGAGTTGCGTCAGATTGGTGTCCGGGATGAGGCGAAAATGCTGGGCGGAATCGGAATCTGTGGCCGACCCTTTTGCTGTTCAGACTTTCTGGATGAGTTCCAGCCGGTTTCCATCAAAATGGCAAAGGAGCAGGGCTTGTCCCTGAACCCGGTGAAAATTTCCGGCTCCTGCGGTCGGCTGATGTGCTGCTTAAAATACGAGCAGGATGCTTACGAATCCCTCATTAAGATCACTCCCAAGGTCGGTGCCACGGTAAACACCCCTGAGGGAAAGGGCGTTGTTGTGGAAGCGAACCTTCTGACCGGTGTGATGAAGGTCCGGTTGGATTCCCGCCCTGATGCTGCTCCGGCTGTGTTCCAACGGAGTGACCTGACCGGCACCAGAATGCCTGCGCCCCGTCCGGAGCCGCAGGAGTCAAAGGAGCAAAAGAAGCAGGAGGAGCCGAAAAAGACCGAGCAACCCAAAGCAGAGCAACCCAAGCCTGTTGATGCGGTGTCGGAGGAGAAAAAGGACTCCTCGCCCAACAAGGAACGCTCCCGCGGGGGACGGGATCGCCGCCGTCACCACCGCCCCAATCGCTCCGGAAACCAGGGAGAGAAAAAGAATTGACCGGGCCGCGCACGTTACCGGCGGAACGGTTTTCTGAGGTCGCGGCACTTTGGGAGCAGGTGTTTGGAGATGACCCTGCATATATCGCAGAGTTTTTGCGGCTGATGCGTCGGGAGGACCGGATCTGCTCCTTAGAGGAGGGTAGGGTGATCTCGGCGCTCTTTTCGCTGAAAGGGAGCTACCGGCAACCGGAAAATAACCTCGATCTGCGATATATTTATGCAGCGGCAACTGCCCCGGAATACCGCGGTAAAGGCCTGATGGCCGACCTGCTGGATTACGCGGAAGACCTTGCCCGGGAGGAAGGGGCGGACGGTATGATCCTTGTCCCTCAGGAGGAAGGCCTTTTCCGGTATTATGGTCGCTTTGGCTATCAGCCGGCTTTTTATCAAGAAAACTGTTTGGTGGCAAGGGAAAATACTTGTCACAACATAAAAATCGATGTGTCAGCCCTTTTACCGGAGGAGCTGTGCAGAATACGTTCCTCTGTCCAGCGGAATGGCGGATATGTCCCTTTTTTGGAGGGACGGGAAAGCCTGATCATAAAAGGGCTGGAGCTTTCCGGCGGCGGAGGACTTTTCCTCCGGCAGAATGACCGGTGCGGTTACGCCCTTTGGGATCGGATGGATGGCATTCTCCGGATCCGGGAGCTCACTTTTGAGGATGAGCAGTCGGGAATTGATGCAGTTTTATCGTATGCAGGCGCGGAGCAGGGCTTGCTGACCCGCCCCACTTTTGATCGAACCGGAACCCCTTATGGAATGGTAAAAACCTTTACAGCAGCTGCCGATGAAGCGTTTTCTTCGGGTGGCGGATATATGAATCTGATGCTGGACTGAGTGCGCAAAAAGGAGAAAAGAAAAATGATCTATGTTTTTTTGGCCAATGGCTTTGAGGAAACCGAGGCAATTGCCCCGATCGATATTCTCCGCCGGGCGGAGCTTGAAGTAAAAACAGTAGGCGTGGGTGGAAAAGAGATCACCGGGGCGCACGGAATCACCGTCACCGCTGATCTGACCGAAGGGGAAATCTCTCTTTCCCGCGAGCTGGAAATGGTAGTTCTTCCCGGTGGAATGCCCGGAACGCTGAATCTTGAGGCATCCTTTGCGGTGAAGGCGGCGGTGCAGTTCTGCGCCGACCGGGATCGGTATGTGGGTGCGATCTGTGCTGCACCCTCCGTTTTGGGGCATATGGGCCTTCTGGAGGGAAAAAACGCCACCTGCTATCCCGGCTTTGAACAGGAGCTTTTGGGTGCTGAGCTCCCCGGCTTTCCTGTTTGTAAGGATGGAAAGATCATCACTGCCAACGGTGCGGGAAATGCGCTGGAATTTGGCTTTGTTTTGGCGGAATGCCTGGCAGGAAAAGAAAAAGCGGACGCCCTTCGTGCGGCTATGATGTATCAATAATAGGAGTGTAGTGAGATGGTTATCCAAACGTTGATTGATGCCCTCAAGGATCACGGGGTCCTTTCCTCCTTCCGGGGAGATGCCTCCCTCTCGGTGGGAAATCTTTGCTATGATTCCCGCCAGGCCAATGGGGAATCCCTCTTTATTTGCAAGGGCTTTGGGTTCCGTCCCGAGTTTTTGACCGGCGCTGTGGAGAAGGGCGCTCCGATTTATATGTCTGAAACGGATTATCCCGACCAGCCGGCATCGGCCATCATCGTCAATGACGTCCGGAAGGGGATGGCGGTGGCATCCCTGCTGTTTTACCAGCATGCGTACCGCGCCTTCAAAACGGTGGGCATCACCGGCACCAAGGGGAAAACCACCACTACCTATTTTGTGAAAAATATTCTGGACCGTTTTGCCGGAAAGAAAACGGCGGTCCTTTCCACAGTGGAGGTCTATACCGGAAAAACGGCCGAGCAGGCTCATCTGACGACCCCCGAAGCCCCCGATCTGCACCGCTTCTTTGCGGAAACGAAGGAGAGCGAGATTCCCTTTTTGACTATGGAGGTCTCCTCCCAGGGGTACAAAATGAGCCGTGTTTACGGAATGACCTTTGACGTTGGCGTTTTTTTGAATCTGGACGAGGATCATATCAGCGAGATCGAGCACCCCGACTTCGAGGATTATCTTTCCTGCAAGCTGGAGCTTTTCCGGAATTGCCGGATCGCGGTAATGAATCGCCAGGCCAGAGAGTTTGAGCGGTTTTATGAAGTTGCCAAAAACCATTGTGAGAAGGTTTATACCTATGGTGTGACCGGGGAAGAGGACTATTGGTCGGAGAACGTCCGCCACGAAAACGGTTCTCTGATCTTTGATCTCTGTACCAAAGAGGGGAGAGAGGAGTACCGGATCAACGTTTTGGGTCGGTTTAACGTGGAGAACGCCCTGGCTGCCGCCGCGGTCTGTAAGGCATTGGGTGTGGACCGGGATACCATCCGCGCCGGTTTGGAGCGGACGACGGTGGAAGGCCGGATGAACGTTTTTGAGAAAAACGGAGTCACGGTGATCGTTGACTATGCCCATAATTTTCTCAGCTTTTCCCGGCTTTATGAATCCTTAAAGCAGGATTTCCCCGGAAGACGGCTTGTGCCGGTCTTCGGTTGCCCGGGCGGAAAAGCATATCTTCGCCGGAGAGATCTGGGTGTTCTCTCGGGGCAGAATGCCGATTTTGTCTACCTGACGGCAGAGGATCCCCAGTTTGAGGATGTTACCACCATCTGTGAGGAAATCGCAGAGTATCTGAAGCCCTATCATACTCCTTATACTATCATCCCTGACCGGAAGGAAGCGGTGGTCCGCTCCATTACCGAGGCAAAGCCTGGGGATGTTGTCATCCTTTTGGGGAAGAGTGAGGAGCTTTATCAGAAGGTTCGCGGCGTTTATGAGGACTATGAATCAGACCTTATCTTAGCGGAGCAGTTGATGAAATAATATCCTTCGGAGGTCAATATGGATGATTTCAGAAGAGAGGTCATGGAGTGTCGGCGGTGTGACCTCTGTCAAACGAGAAAAAACGTTGTTTTCGGCATGGGAGACCCCCATGCGGACATTCTGCTGATCGGAGAGGGCCCGGGGGCCCAGGAGGATGAGCAGGGCCTGCCCTTCGTGGGTCGAAGCGGAAAGCTTTTGGATCAGTTTTTGGACTGCTTCGATCTTGCCCGGGGCAAGAACGTTTACATAGCCAATATCGTCAAGTGCCGTCCGCCCGAAAACCGGGATCCGACCCCCTATGAGCAGGAGCAGTGTATTGGGTGGCTCTACCGTCAGATTGAGTTGATCGACCCCAAGGTGATCGTCTGCCTGGGGCGGATTGCGGCCCAGGTAATGATCCGGGATAATTTTCGGGTCTCGGTGGAGCACGGCGTTTTTTATGAGAAGGACGGTCGGTTGATTATGGGCACATTCCACCCTGCCGCCATTCTTCGCAACCCCAATCATAAGCCCCTTGCCTTTGACGATTTTGCAAAACTGCGGGATAAGTTGGAGGAGCTTTCGCAAAAGGAAACAGAAAGGTAACGATTCAAATGGGAAAAGCAGTACGCTATATTTCAGAAAACGGCGGCGTGGTAATGACCTGCGCTGACACGACCGATATTGTCTACCGCGCAGAGCGGATTCATCAGACCTCTGCTGTGGTCACTGCGGCTTTGGGCCGGCTTTTGACCGCCGCCTCCCTGATGGGGCTTTCTTTGAAGAATGAGGATTGTAGTCTGACCCTCCGGATCAACGGAAAAGGACCGGCCGGCTCGGTGATTGCCGTTTCGGACCACCTGGGAAATGTCCGGGGGTACGTGGAGAACCCTATCGTAGAGATCCCGCTGAATCAGTACGGCAAGCTGGATGTTGGCGGCGCAGTGGGGAAGGATGGCCTTCTTAATGTCATTCGTGATATGGGAATGAAGGAGCCTTATTCGGGGCAGATTCCCATTGTGTCGGGAGAGATCGCGGAGGATATCGCCGCATATTTTGCCCAAAGTGAGCAGATTCCCACCGTTTGCGGGCTGGGCGTCCTGGTCAATACCGATCTGACCGTGCTTTGCGCCGGCGGCTATATTCTTCAGCTTCTGCCCGGTGCAACGGAGGAGGAAATCTCCCGACTGGAGCAGAATATCAACGGCATTCCTTCGGTTACACAAATGCTTTCCGATCATATGACCCCTGAGGATATCTGCCAGCGGGTGATGGACGGATTTGCCCCCCAGCTTTTGGACGAATTTCCGGTGGAATATCGGTGCAGCTGCTCCCGTGCCCGGGTGGAAAAGGCCCTTTTGAGTATGGGCAGAGCTGAGCTGCAGGATATGATCGATTCCCCCGAAAAGACCGAAGTGAAATGCCACTTCTGCAATAAAAACTATCGCTTCTCCAAGGATGAACTCAAACAGCTTCTGAACCGATAACATTAACAGGAAGGAGGGGGTCGCAACGGAACGGCTCTATTACGATCTGCATATCCATTCCGCTCTTTCGCCCTGCGGGGATGACGATATGACCCCCAACAATATCCTGAATATGGCGCAGTTGAAGGAGCTGGATGTGATCGCCCTGACCGATCATAATTCCTGCAAAAACTGTCCTGGCCTCTTTGAAGCGGCGGAGGGAACGGATCTGATCGTCATTGCAGGGGCGGAGGTCTGCACCTGCGAGGAGATTCACGCAGTCTGTCTGTTTGAAACGCTGGAAGGGGCAATGGCCTTTGATGCTGCATTGGAAAAGCATCTTCCTCCCATTGAAAACCAACCGGATGCCTTTGGCCATCAAACCATCCTGAATGGGGAGGATCAGCCTGTCGGGGAGTTTTCCACTCTTCTGATTACCGGATGCGATCTTTCTATTTCGGAGCTTCCGGGCTTTGCGGCGGAGTTTGGCGGTCACGTTTTCTGTGCCCATATTGATAAAAATTCTTATAGTGTCATCTCCGTCCTTTCAGAGTATCCCGAGCTTCCGGGGGTGACTGCGGCAGAAATCGCAAATCCTGCGAAAATTGACCAGCTTCTGGAAAAGTATCCTGCTTTGAAGGAATGTCAGATCCTGACTGATTCGGATGCCCACTATCTGTGGGATATGTCAGAACGGTATTATAGCATTCCCTGTGAGGAACGCAGTCGGGAGGCCTTTTTCCGGGCCTGCTTCGGAAAATAAAAAAGGCGGGCGCCTCACGTCAAAGTGAAGTGCCCGCTTTTTGTGTGCTTATTTTTTCTGTTCTGCCAGCGCCAACTCCAATGCTTTGGAAAGCTGGTCGGGGCAGGAGGTAGTTTTGAAGCCGCATTTGATTCCCTTCAGCCGCGAAATGGCCTCCTCAGCCTTCATCCCAACAACCAGTCGGGAAACACCCTGCGTGTTGCCGTTGCAGCCGCCGGTAAAGGCCACCGATTCAACAGTACCATCCTCCGAAAGCTGAAGCTCAATTTTTGTGGAACAAACACCCTTTGTTTTGTAGCTGAACATTGAAACATCCTCCATTTTCGAAACGACCGTCAGCCGAGATTCTCAGCCTGATGGGAAAAGATCCGATCCAGGGACTCCTGAGTAGTAATATGGCTCCCCAAGGGATTGGGGCGGGGAGTATACATACCGTGAAAATCGGTGCCGCCGGTAGCGATCAGTTGATACTGCCGGCAAATATCCTCCACCTGCCGGGAAACCTCGGGAGTATTCCGAGGGTGGGATTGCTCTGCACCGTCAATCAGACCCTTTTTGGCAAGCTCCTCCAGCAGGTCTAAACTGTCATAAACACCGGGATGCGCCAAAACAGAAATTCCTCCCGAATCCCGAACCAGGGAAAGGACCTCCCGCACGTCGGGATATTCCGGCTGAACCAGGCAGCTTCCCCCTTCCTCGGCAAAAAGAGTGTGATAGACCTCACCGAAAAAGCCGTCGGCATAGCCAATGTCGTATAGCGCATTCATAATATGTTGCTTGAAGATGCACTTGCTTCCCGAAGCGTATTTTGCCAGCATTTCGGGGGTGATAGGATAGTACCGCATCACCTTCCGGGCCATTTCATTTCCGGCCCGTTTCCGGTTTTCCCGGGTTTTGGTGCAAAGCCCTTCCAGGCGGGCCGGTTTTTTGCTTCGGTAGCAGAGGATATGGACCTTTCTTCCGCGGGTGTAATCATAGGCGGAAAGCTCGACACCGTGAATGATCCCGATGCCGTAACGATTGCCGAGCACCTCGGCGCGAGTGTTGCCGTCCAGAGTATCGTGGTCAGTAATGGAAAGGAAGTCAAGACCGCTTTTTTTGGCAAGCGCAATCACTTCTTCAATCCCGAGTGAGCCGTCGGATAGTCTGGTGTGACAGTGGAGATCTCCGATCACAGGAATACGCCCCTTTCTCAACCGGTGTATCAATTTATTATACACCCAAATCCCATCCTTCGCAAGTGTATTTTGTGGAAATCCTCTCTGGAAATGATATGCAGGAGAAAATGAGAAGATGTTTATGATGGGACAAACATTTTCCTTGACAAATCATTTTCTAAAAGCTACTATAAAAGCAAAACAGCGGGAAAGGGGCATGGGATATGACACCTTTGCAGAATGAGCTTTTTTCTATGAAGGATCCGGCCTACCGGGCCTTTCACAGCCGATTGATGCCTACCGTTGACCCGGAACGGATCATTGGTGTGCGGGTGCCTTTGCTCCGGAAGTATGCCAAAGAGTTTGCAGCATCTCCCCGGAAGGATGCATTTTTGCAGGAGCTTCCTCACGATTATTACGAAGAGAATAACCTCCACGCATTCCTGCTGGAGCGGATCTCCGATTTTTCTCTGGCGGTGGAAGAGGTGGAGCGGTTTTTGCCCTATGTGGATAATTGGGCCACCTGCGACGGAATGTCTCCCAAGGTGTTTGGAAAGCATCGGGAGGAGTTGCTTCCGGTGATCCGGCGGTGGATCGGATCAGAAAAGACGTACACGATCCGGTACGGTATTGGCCAGCTGATGCGGTGGTATCTGGAGGAGCCTTACTTTCGGCCGGAGTACCTTGCGTTGGCGGCAAGTCCCCGGTCGGAGGAGTATTACGTCCGAATGATGATTGCCTGGTATTTTGCCACAGCCCTGGCCTTCCAATGGGATGAAACAGTGCCTTGGCTGGAGGAGAAGCGGTTGGAGCCTTGGGTGCATAAAAAGACGATCCGTAAAGCCATTGAAAGCAATCGGATCACACCGGAACAAAAAGAATATCTCCGCACTCTTGGATAAAAAGAAAACCCGGTCGCAGAGGTTTTGCTCTGTGATCGGGTTTTTGTTATGAATCGGTTGCGGCAAGAGTCTCTGCTTCCCGGGTCAGCCTCCGGAATACCCGGGGACGAACGATCAGGAAGGCGACCAGGTGAGTCAGGAAGGTAAGAATCCAGGAAACAGGGTAGGAAATGAACAGGCACTCCAGCGTAGGATTCAGGGGAAAGACAGTGTAAATCCACAAAATGCGCAGTCCGCACGCGCCCAAAAGGGAGATGATCATCGGGGTGATGGAAAATCCCAGTCCCCGTAGCATACCGGCCCCAACCTCCATCATTCCAACTGTAAAGTAGAGGGTCATCATATATTCGATCCGGATGATCCCCTTGGCAATGACCTCAGGCTCGGGAGAATAGATTCCCAAAAGCGGCTCCTTGAAGATTTGAATCAGCAGGACCATCAATGACCCGGCAACAAAAACACAACTCAAACAAACAAGATAGATCCGATTGATCCGATGCGGTTTTCTTGCCCCTACATTCTGACTGGTAAAGGAAAGTGTGGCCGACGAAAAGGCATTCATCGCCGTGTAAGCAAAGCCTTCAATGTTGGCAGCGGCACCGCTTCCGGCAATCGCAACCGCGCCAAAGCTATTGATGGTAGACTGGATCAAAACGTTGGAAAGAGAGAATACAAAGCCTTGCAGTCCCGAAGGGATGCCGATCCGAATAATCTCCAGAAGCTCCTTTTTGTAAATTCGGAGCTGGGAGGGGTAGAGGCGGGTAGCGCTGTTAGAACGAAGGAGCAGTATTGTAACGGCGACCGCCGAAATATACTGGGAAACGCTGGTTGCAATGGCAACACCGGCGACATCCAGATCAAATACAATCACCAGCAGCAGGTTTAGTCCTACATTCACCAAACCCGAGCAGGCGAGGATGACCAGCGGGCGGCGGGTATCACCGGTAGCGTTCAGAATGCCCGCACCGAAGTTATAAACCATAATTGCCGGCATTCCAAGAAAATAAAGCTGAACATAGAGGGTGGCTTGATCGATAACACCGTCGGGGGAATCCATCAGCTGAAGCAACGGATTTGCGGCAAAAAAACCGAGCACCCCGATCAAAACGCCACCGATCAAGCTCAAGGAGATTGCCGTATGAACGGCGCGATGAATCCCGGCGCTATCCTGCGCACCGCAATACCGGGCGGTCAGCGCAATCGCACCCACCGCCAACCCAATGAATAGGTTGACGATCAGGTTGATCAGCGAGCCGGTAGAGGTAACAGCGGCAAGGGCGGTCTCGTCTGCATATTGACCGACAACGATAATGTCGGCGGCATTATAAAGTAGCTGAAGGATGCCCGAGGCGGCCAGGGGCAGAGCATAGAGCAGAAGCTGGGGAAGAATAGGGCCGTTGGTCATATCCGGGGCAAGCTTGCGGAATCGAAAAATGGCAATCACCTGGAATCTTTACGTAGTTATTCTGCGCAATGCGCACACATCGCGATTGTATCACTCTTTTGTTGCTTTGTCAAGATTCCGGGTATGAAATTACTCCTGGTGATTCCTTTTATATAATGTAAGCCACTCCTGTGCCGTGGACCATCCGATTTCTTTTTCAACATCCACTCCGGTGATCTCTGCACAGACAATGGCCATAAGATATTCCTCCAGCCCGTTTTTACCGGTTTGCTCTAAGTGCCGGATAAAGACCTGCGCTACCGGCATACCGCCTTCTACCAGCGATTGGTACGTTTCCCGGTGCGCGCGGATATATTCATAGGGGTTGCTGCTGATGCCGAGCATTGGGTTTTCATCGGTGGCTTGGGTCATTTCCCGGATCATCCCGAAAAGCTGGGCTTCGGTGTAGCTTTTGCCGGCATTGACGCATCCTCCCAGCAGGATCACTGCAAGAAAAACTGCAAGAACTCGCTTCATTCAGATTACCTCCCTGATATTATCCTGCATTTGTCAGCAGGAAAATAAAAATAGCAACCAGAAATACCAGCATCGCCACTCCGGAATAGAGGGGAAGTTTGCGGAATTGCAGAATCCGGACCACTCTTTTTCGGAGCTTTCCGCCTCGGAAGGAAAGTCCCGAAGACGCGCTGGAGTGGTATTGGGCCAACGCAAGAGCATACTCTTTTTTGCAGGCAGGACCGCACCTGCGGACAACTCCTTCGTCGCAAGCGTATTCCATGTCATCTATGGCGCAGGAAAGAAAGAACCATGCCAGGGGATTGAACCAATGGATACAGCAGGTAACAATTCCCAAAAACCGCCAAAAATGATCCCTGCGGCGAATATGTTCCTTCTCGTGGAGGAGGACCCATTTTTTCTCCCTTTCGGTATTGTCCTTTGGGAAATATATTTTGGGATGCAGAATTCCAAACACCGCAGGGGAGAGAAGGTGCTCGGTGGAAAAGCAGTGATCCCCCAGGGGAAGGGCATTCCGTAACTGCCGCCGGATGCCCCAATAATGTCCCACCATTCCAATGAACAGGACCGCCGCTCCGCAGATCCAAATAATCCCTGCAACCAGGAAAAAATCCTGCCATCCGCCCTCCGGTAAGGTCAGAGGAAAGTACCTTTCCGCAATGGATAAAAAATTGTGTGCTGCAAAATGTTCCCTGGAGGGAAATGAGGAAACAGGCCGTCCCCAAAAGACCGAAAGGATCGCAAGAAGACTGAACTCATTCCGCAAGCCGAAAGGAATCCAAAAACGGAGCAGAGGAATGCTCCAGAGTAGAAAGATGACCCTACGGGGAATCTTTTTTATCAGCCGAAGCAGGACGATGACTGTCCCGGTGACTCCGCCGAGAATGCTTATATTCAGCACCCAGTAAAAAAGAGATGCCACCCGATCACTCCCTTTCAATCAGCTGACGGATTTCCTCCAGTTCCTCCCGGGAAAGGTTTTCATCGGAAAGGAATTCAGCGAGAAATGCTTTTTTTGAGCCTTGAAAGATGCGGTTAATCAGGTCTGCTGTTTCCGTCCGGCGGGCGTCCTTCTTTGAAAGGAGCGCAGTGCAAAGAAAGCCCGGCTCCTCCCGCCGAATCACACCTTTATCCACAAGCTTTTTTAGAATGGTGTAGGTGGTGTTTTTGTTCCAGCCGATCCGTTCTGCCGCCACAACGCTGACCCGTTTTGCACTGACCGGCTCCATCTCCCAAACCAGCTCCATCACCTTCCATTCGCTTTCGAAAAGCTTCTGTTCCATATCCGTTTCCTCCATATAGACTGTTCTTGTCGTACATACTATCACAATAGTCTGCAATTGTCAAGAGCATCTGAAAAAAAGAACCCCCGGCAGAACCGAAGCCCTGTCGGGGGGTGTGCGTCACTTATGGCAGATCAATACATTCCGCCCATGCCGGCAGCAGCGGCAGCGGCGGGAGCAGGATTCTCTTCCTTCTTATCGGCAACCAAAGACTCGGTGGTCAGCACCATAGAAGCAACGGAAGCCGCATTCTGCAGAGCACTTCTGGTAACCTTGGTCGGATCAACGATACCGGCAGTCAGCATATCGCAGTACTCTTCGGTAGCGGCATTGAAGCCGTAACCGGCCTTGCGGGAGCGGCGGATCTTCTCGATGATTACAGAGCCCTCCAGTCCGGCGTTGGCAGCGATCTGACGGATGGGCTCCTCCAGAGCCTTCATAACGATCTTGGCACCGGTCTTCTCATCACCGTCGCAAGCGGCAACAACCTTCTCCACGGCGGGGATAACGTTCAGCAGAGCAACACCGCCGCCGGCAACAATACCTTCTTCAACGGCAGCCTTGGTAGCAGAAAGAGCATCCTCCATCCGGAGCTTCTTCTCCTTCATCTCAACCTCGGTTGCAGCACCGACACGGATGACAGCAACACCGCCGGAAAGCTTTGCGAGACGCTCCTGGAGCTTCTCTCTGTCATAATCGGAGGTGGTGGTCTCAAGCTGAGCCTTGATCTGGTTGATCCGGGCGCCGATCTTATCCGCATCGCCCATACCGTTGACGATAATGGTGGCTTCCTTCTGAACCTTGACCTGACGGGCACGGCCCAGCATCTCCACAGTGGCATCCTTCAGCTCGAAGCCCAGCTCCTCGCTGACAACCTGGCCGCCAACCAAAACGGCGATATCCTGAAGCATCTCCTTGCGGCGATCGCCAAAGCCGGGAGCCTTGACGGCAACGCAGGTGAAGACATTCCGGATCTTGTTGACGATCAGGGAAGCAAGAGCCTCACCCTCAACGTCCTCAGCGATGATTACCAACTTCTTGCCGGAGGAAACGATCTGCTCCAGCAGGGGAAGGATCTCCTGGAGAGAAGAGATCTTCTTATCAGTGATGAGAATGAAAGCATCGTCGATCACAGCTTCCATCTTCTCAGAATCGGTAACCATATAGGGGGTGATATAGCCCCGGTCAAACTGCATACCCTCAACGATATCGTTATAGGTCTCGGCAGTCTTGGACTCTTCAATGGTGATAACACCGTCAGCAGAGACCTTCTCCATTGCGTCAGCAACCCACTTACCGATTTCAATATCCCCGGCAGAGATGGTAGCAACCCGGAGAATATCCTCCTTGCCGGAAACCTTCTTGGAGTTGGCAACGATAGAAGCAACCGCAGCCTCAACAGCCTTGGCAATACCTCTCCGGACGATCATGGGGTTTGCACCGGCGGCAACGTTCTTCATTCCTTCCCGAACGAGGGCCTGAGCCAGCAGGGTAGCGGTGGTGGTGCCGTCACCGGCGGCATCGTTGGTGCGGGTAGCGACCTCTTTGACCAGCTGAGCGCCCATATTTTCAAAGGCATTGTCCAGCTCGATCTCCTTGGCGATGGTCACACCGTCATTGGTGATCAGGGGAGCACCGAACTTCTTATCCAGAACAACGTTCCGGCCCTTGGGGCCGAGGGTGATCTTAACGGTATCCGCAAGCTGGTCAATACCGGCCTGCAGAGCTTTTCTGGCTTCTTCGCCGTAAATGATTTCTTTTGCCATTTCAAACTACCTCCAATGGATTATTCAACAACTGCGAGAATATCAGACTGACGGAGGATGGTGTATTCCTCGCCATCGATCTTCACTTCGGTGCCGGCATATTTGCTGGCGATCACGCGATCACCCTTTTTGAGGTACATGGTGATCTCTTTTCCGTCCACGTTTCCGCCGGGGCCCACAGCGATCACTTCTGCGATCTGGGGCTTCTCCTTGGCAGTACCGGTCAGGATGATGCCGCTTTTGGTGGTCTCTTCTGCTTCGATCATTTTGGTTACGACGCGATCGGCGAGAGGTTTAATAGTCATAATGATTCCTCCAGTGCGTTGGTTTGATATTTTTGGCACTCTCGTGCCTTGAGTGCTAATATCATTTTACCAAAAAATATGCAAAAAGCAAGGGACGCAGAAATTATTTAACAAATTTCGGTAATTGCAACAAACGCCCCGGATATGGATGAAGACCTTTTATGAGTTTTTCGAGGTTGTCCCAAAGAAAAACCCGGACGGTCAAACCCGTCCGGGAAAAGTGGTCAATGTTGCAGAGCAGGTTCCTTCTCTTCCTCTGCGCAAACCGGTGCGGAGCTGCCGCCGGTAGGCTGGAGGAACCGGAATGCAAGGGGAAGGATTCGGAAGGTGGCCTCCCGGGAACGGGTGATCTCGCCGTCCCGGTTGATGGCAAGGGGATCCTCGCCCGAAACGGTGACCTCTGTAGCCTGCCGGTAAATAATGTAAGGCTTGAGGGCCTCATCCTCCAGATGGTGTCCGGCAGTATAGATTTTAAGGAATTTCAAAAACTTGATCCGGGATAGCTTCCGGACGGCAACAACCTCCAGCTTCCCATCATCTGTAACAGCATAGGGGAGGGCCTTGAACTGTCCGCCGTAATAGGAGGTGTTTCCAATGGCAGTCAGAAGGAAGACCTCCTGGAAGCGTTCTCCGTCAATATTTAAGGTATAACGGTTCTTTGTTTTTGAGATCAGGCAGTAGAGAACGGAAAGATAGTAAGCCGTATTTCCGGGAACAAACCGCTTGAACTTGGTCATATTGAAGCCGACCTCGGCATCAAATCCCACCGAGGCAACGCCGGCAGAATAGCCTTTATCTGTGGCAATCATATCCGCCTGCACTTCTTGGGCGTTGATCTGTGCATCCAAATCATCATAATTGCCGGGAAAGCTTTTGATGTAATCGTTTCCAGAGCCGCAGGGAATCACGCCCACAGCCGCATTGGGGTGGGGAAATGCGCCGGAACAGACCTCGTTAAGGGTGCCGTCTCCACCGCAGGCATAGATCCGGACAGGGTCGCCCTTCATTGCCTCCTCCCGGGCCAGCGCCTCAGCGTGTCCCCGGTATTCGGTGCGATGAATGGCCCATTCCAAACCGCTTTTTTCAAGATATTCCGTCAGACGGGGATAAAGGATCTGTTCAGCGGCTCCCTTGCCGGCCTTGGGGTTGAGGATGAAAACATATCTCATTCAGCTTGCCCTTCCTTTTCTCATTTCTATCGTCAGTCAGGTTTTATCGATTGGGATAATAGGGCTCCTCGTGGATGATCCGTCGCTTGCCGATCAGCGGAAGGCCCAGCGCTTTGCCCCGGATAGCATGGGAGATCCCCAAAAGAAACGCTACCAAAAATCCGACAGCATGGCCCATCAGAAGCAGAGCGAGCATCAGCCATCCAAAGACGGGGATCAGTGCCAAAAGGGCAGAGACCACCAAAACGCAGAGAGAAGAAATCAAAAAAGTGAAAAACAGAAGCAATCCCTGGTTGACATGGTAGCGGACATACCCGGAGTTGGGCTCGGCCAGCAGCGGGAAGAAGGGAATCAGATAAGCGATGGCCG
The DNA here is from genome assembly GCA_017466885.1 of Oscillospiraceae bacterium. GTDB lineage: Bacteria > Bacillota > Clostridia > Oscillospirales > Ruminococcaceae > RGIG4130. The sequence continues at coordinate 39,755 of JAFTTH010000034.1, read as the reverse complement.
CCAGACTCTTATGCCGGGCGATATCCTCCGGATCCATCCGGTTGGTGGAATCATGAGGACGGGAATCGTTCGCATATCGTCGGGTAACGTGGTCAGTTGGGGGAAGTATATTGCCGCAGGTGGCGCAGAACTTTTCATCGTCTTCCGCCGGACTGGTACAATGAGGACAATACTGCATAACAAGCCTCCTCAAAAGAATGTCGATAAACGCTCCACGTTTCATTATATCGGAAATTGCCCTGTCTTGTCAAGTGAAGAGCATAAAATGCCGAAAGATACAGAAAAAAGGTGTCACGTCTATTCCTAAGTGACACCTTTTTTGCTATAAAATTATTTCGGAATTTCCTGAAATACAAAGGAGGGAGGCCAGGCTTCCAACCGGTCGATACCAGATTCGGTGGGGGCGAAGCGGGCCGGGCCAATGCAGGTAAAACGGGTCGTCATTGCCCAGGGATTATCGTGGCAATGGTAGACGATGTAAAGATTACCGGAGGGCATTGTCACAAAAGAGTGGTGCGCCGTTCCAGCGATGGTGCTATTTCCAATCATAATGGGGTTCCCGTCATGCTTTTGGAAATCTCCCAAAGGAGAGTCGGATACTGCATATCCAACGGCGTAATTTTTGCTTCTATAATCACTGCCGGAGTAGGTCAGATAATATTTGCCTTTGTGTTTGATCATATAAGGGCCTTCGGTTACACCATAGTATTGATTTTCGTTTTTGTCATATTTTTCCCAGGTTTCTTCCGGCTCAATAATAAGTTTTTCGGTGGAAAGGTCGGGGGCCATTGTTTCGCGGTCTATCTTGCATCCGTAGATTCCGTAGGAATGTCCCTCTCGCCAGGAAACGTAATACAAATAAATTTCTCCGTTGTCATCCACAAAAATGTGTCCGTCAATGGTCTTTTCAAAAAGATAGTTTTCCATGGGGATAAAGGGCCCAAGAGGGGAGTCGGCAACAGCAAAGCCCAAATGCTCGTTAATTGAGCAGACCATATAGAACTTACCGTCTATGTATTCAATATCGGGTGCCCAGTAATTATGCTGGAATCCCCAGGCCCCTTGCTCCATACATAGTGTGCCGGCGCTCCAGTTCACTAAATCAGTGGAGGTTTTTACAGTATATCCGGCGCCGCCAGTTCCGTAAAGGTAATAGGTCCCATCATGGTATAATACTTCGGGGTCTGCAAAGAAGAGATCCACCGGATTGCGGAAAGTATTCTCGCTTTCTTCTGCCGCAAAGGTTTCAACATCCAGCGCCTGGCAGGAGGAAGCTTTTTTTGAACAGTCGACAAAGGAGGTATGCATAATCGTTTCGGCGGGGGGGACGGCAATTTCAATCTCTGGCCAGGGACTGATTCCTTCCATATCGTCTAAAAAATAAAGGCGAAGGTTTCTTCCGGTACGCTCTAACCGGATGGAAAGAGGGGTTGAAAGCGCAATTCCGGGAATATCTCGGGTGGCAGTTACTTTCCAATCTCCGTTGGAAATGGTATATAGAGAAAGGGTTGAGGTGGAAAGGAGGGCGGAAAAACCATTGAATTTTCCCTCTTCATTAGCCGGTTCGCTGAGCAGAATACCAGCAGATGCCTTCTGGTCGGAAAGGGTAAAGGTAGCGGTGACCCGAAAACCGCTTTCCAGTTGGCTGGCAGAGGTTTGCAGAATCGTAACATTTCCGGCATCGAATGTGGGAAGAAGAAGGGAAGAAAGATCGGGCGGAGTTGCGCAACTGCTAAAACAAACTGAGAGAAGAAGGATCGCAACAAGAAGGGATAGGGATCTTTTGAAAATATGCATAATAAAAAATCCTTTCTAAATATTATATTATCACGTGATATATTATTGCGTGATAATATCATATATAATTGATTAGCGATTGTCAAGGGAAATAAGTTGCGATTTATAGGAATAATTTGTCTTTTTTTTAAACGATAGATTATCTTCTTATTCTATGTTTTTTCTGGTGTAAATTAAAAGAGAAAAACTTTCAAAAAACACTTGCATTTTTTATTGTCCTATGGTATAATCATTTAGCATTTGTGTACCGCCGCCCTTTCGGTGGGGTTTGATGCTGCGGAAATACCGCAAAGAATCAAAGCGGATAGTCCTCTGCCGGTTTTGCTGATGCACCGGGTATGAATGTCTGAAATAAAAAGGAGGAAATACGATGGATGCATTGAAGCAAATCATCGACGGTCAGCTGAAAGCAGAGCTGCCCGAATTCTCTGTCGGAGATACCGTCAGAGTGTCTGTTCGAATCAAGGAAGGCGATCGTGAGAGAATCCAGATGTTTGAGGGAACTGTTATTGCCCGCAAGCACGGTGGAATCGCTGAGACCTTTACCGTCCGCCGTGTGTCTTACGGTGTCGGTGTTGAAAGAGTCTTCCCGGTCCATTCTCCCAACGTTGAGAAGGTCGAGGTTGTCCGGAAGGGTCGCGTCCGCAGAAGCAAGCTGTATTATCTGCGTGATAGAGTCGGTAAGGCCGCCAAAGTCAAGGAGCAAATTCGCTGAAGCGATTCTGAAAGGGACTCTAACCAAGTCCCTTTTTGCTTTTTTGGAAAAAAGTTTTTCCGGAAGGGGGAGCAGAATGGAGAAGCCGCAGAAGAAAAAGAAGATCAATGTCGGTAAGGCTACTTATGAGATTTATGAGTGGTCTGAATCGATTGTGATCTCTCTTGTGGTTGTGATCCTTATATTCACCTTTATCTTCCGGATCGTCGGGGTGGACGGTGATTCGATGCTCCCCACCCTCCATCACCAGGATCGGGTCATTCTCTCCAGTTTTTTTTATGAGCCTGCCCCGCGGGATATTGTTGTTATCACGCAGCCGAATTCAGTCCATAAGCCCATTATCAAGCGCATCATCGCCACCGAGTACCAAACGGTGGATATTGACTTTGAGACCGGCGTCGTTTATGTGGACGGTGTAGAGCTTTTGGAAACCTATATTTCCGAGCCCATCGACCCTGCCCACCGTGGGGATATGGAGTTTCCTCTGACCCTGGGGGAAGGGGAGGTTTTCGTGCTGGGAGATAACCGGAATAACTCGCTGGATAGCCGGTATAGCGGAATCGGAATCATCAAGGAGGAATATATCCTTGGGAAGGCTGTGTTCCGCCTCTTTCCGATCAGCGGTTTTGGATTTTTGGGATGGGAGGAATCGGAAGGATGACTGAGCCGGAGCTTCAAAAGAAGGAGCCTCAGGAAAAACCCTTTTCCTTAAAGAATGAGATTTATGAGTGGCTGGAGTCGGGCGTGTTTGCCCTGACAGTCGTGGTGCTGATCTTCACCTTTTTGTTTCGTATTGTAATGGTGGATGGCCGCTCTATGCAGCCGACCCTGCAGGATCAGGATCGGGTCATTACCGTCAGCCTCTTTTACAAGCCTGCCCCCGGGGATATTGTTGTTGTGACCCAACCCAATGCGATGAACCACTCTCTGATCAAGCGGGTGATCGCGGTGGAGGGACAGACTGTTTTTATTGACCCGGAAACAGGGGACGTTTCGGTGGATGGCAAAGTCCTCACCGAGCCCTACATTATGGAAAAGATCAACCCCTCCAAGATCGGAGACATGAAATACCCTCTTACATTGAAGGATGGGGAGGTATTCGTGATGGGGGATAACCGGAATAACTCCAGCGATAGCCGGGATTCTATGATCGGCATTATTGATGAACGGTATATTTTGGGCAAGGCGGTGCTTCGAATCTTCCCGATTTCGGATATTTCCGTTTTGCGGTAATGTGAAATGACAAAGACGAGAAAAGGGGGGCGCTGAAATGGGGCAGCAGAATCAGAATAATATCCAATGGTTTCCCGGCCATATGGCAAAAACAGAACGGATGATCTCCAAATACCTGCCGCTGGTGGACGTGGTCATTGAGCTGCGGGATGCACGGATCCCTTTTTCCAGCGCAAACCCGGATATTTCCCGTCTCTGCGGCAGAAAAAAGAGGGTTATCCTCCTTAATAAAGCCGATTACGCGGATGAAAATATCACCGCCCGGTGGATCGAATATTTTGCAGGACGGGGAACCCAGGCATTTGCCGCAGACTGTAAAAGCGGGAAGGGCCTGAATAAATTGTTTGCCGCAGTAACCGCTGCCCTATCGGACGAGCTGGAACGGCGGAAAGCCAAGGGAATGGCAGGCCAGCCCATCCGGATGATGGTAGTGGGGATCCCCAATGTGGGGAAATCCTCCTTTATCAATCGGGTTGCCTCGGGAAAACGAACCCGTACAGAGGACCGTCCGGGCGTTACCCGGGGGATCCAGTGGGTGGATGCCGGAACCGGCTTTGAGCTTTTGGATATGCCGGGCATTTTGTGGCATAAGTTTGACGATCAAACCATCGGGGAACGGCTGGCCTTTACCGGCGCGGTAAAAGACCAGATCCTGGATGTGGAATATCTTGCAATGCGTCTTTTGGAGCTGTTGAAGGAAGAATATCCTCAGCGGTTGACCGAGCGATACCGGATTGATCCGGAGGAATATGCCGATGGCTATGATCTTCTGGAGGGGGTTGCCCGGGCGCGAGGAATGCTGATGTCGGGTGGGCGGCTCAATACCGAGCGTGCCGCCGGCGCCGTTCTGGATGAGTTCCGGGGCGGAATGTTGGGACGGATCACCCTGGAAACACCTCCCAAAGGAGTGTGACGGGATGGCTGACCAAAATTATACAGAAATCAATTCCAAAGTCTTTGACCGGTGGAATGAAGAAGGCTGGGAGTGGGGAATTCCCATCTCTCCCCAGGCGGCCGAACTGGTTCGAAAAGGGGAGTGGAGCGTTTTGCTAACACCCACCAAGCCTGTCCCGAAGGATTGGTTTTGTCCTCTTTCGGGGGCGAAAATCCTGGGACTTGCCTCCGGAGGAGGCCAGCAGATGCCTGTCTTTTCTATCCTTGGCGGAAAGTGCACGGTGCTGGATTATTCGGAGAGCCAGCTGAAGCGGGAGGAAGAGATTGCCGGCAGAGAAGGTTATTCCATCGAGCTTGTCCGGGCGGATATGACAAAACCGCTTCCCTTTGCCGACGCTGTCTTTGATTTGATTTTCCACCCCGTCTCGAATTGTTATATTAAGGATGTTTTATCGGTGTGGAAGGAGTGCTTTCGGGTGCTTCGACCCGGCGGAATCCTCCTGAGCGGTCTGGATAATGGCTTTAACTATCTGTTTGATGACGATGAGCTGACTGTTGTCAACCGCCTGCCCTTTGATCCTCTTTCTGATGAGGAGCTGTTCCGCAAAAGCGTGGAGCATGACTGGGGAATCCAGTTTTCCCATACCGTTGAGGAGCAGATCGGAGGCCAACTGAAGGCCGGCTTTCGCCTGACGGATATTTACGAGGATACCAACGGTACCGGCCGTCTGCACGAGATGGGCGCCCCCACCTTTTGGGCGACCCGTGCAGTCAAACCGGAATGAATGTGGGACAATCCTTGAAAGGAGGCACCTATGGCTGCCTTTGAACCCTTTGAAGATACCCTCCGCCGTCAGGGAAAACGCCTGATCTGCGGTGTGGACGAAGCGGGACGCGGCCCCTTGGCCGGCCCGGTTTTTGCGGCTGCTGTTATTCTGCCGGAGGGGATCGAGATTCCCGGGCTGGATGATTCCAAAAAGCTGACTGAAAAGAAACGCGAAGTGCTGTTTGACCTGATTCGGGAGCAAGCGGTGGCCTTTGCCATTGCGGCGGCGGACGTTGCTGAGATTGAGCAGATCAATATTCTCAATGCGGCAATGCTTGCCATGCGCCGGAGCGTGGAGCAGCTGGACCCCCCGGCGGATTACGCATTAATTGACGGAAACCGCCTTCCCGAGCTTTCCATCCCAGCGGAATGGATCATCAAGGGGGATGCCCGGTGCCAGAGCGTGGCGGCGGCCTCTATTTTGGCCAAGGTCGCCCGGGACCGGTATATGCTCCGGATGGCCGAAGCCTACCCCCAATATGCCTTTGAAAAACACAAGGGCTACGGAACCAAGCTGCATTATGAGCGTCTCCGGGAGTTTGGACCTTCTCCGATTCACCGGATGAGCTTCCTGAAAAAAGCCGATCTCGGCCGATGAAAGCAGGGAAGAGGATGGCAGGTGCCGATACCGAAGCCAATAAAAAGCGAGGGTACGCCGGAGAAGAGCTTGCCGCCCGGTATCTTGCCCGGAAGGGCTACCAAATCCTCGACCGGAATTTTCATAGCCGCTTCGGGGAGATAGACATAATCGCCCAGTGGGAGGAATTTATTGTATTTGCGGAGGTAAAGCTCCGCACAGAGGGGTATCTCTGTTCTCCTGCGGAGGCTGTGGACCGGAAAAAACGGCTTCGGCTGACCCAAACAGCGTGGGTCTATCTTTTGGAAAATCCAACCCAGCTCCAGCCCCGGTTTGATCTGGTTGAGATCATCCGTCCGGCAAAAGAGGAGGGGAAACTCCTCCTCCGCCATACGGAGGGTGCCTTTGATGCAGAACCAATGGAGAATATTCCGCTGTAAAGGAAAATCCTTGACAAAGGGGCGGTTGTATGGAGCTTTTTGATCTGCATTGTGATACCCTGACCGAGTGTCTTGCCCGGTCGATTCCCGCCAGCGATCCCACCTTGGGGATTTACCCGGTTCCGGGGGATGATTTTCCCCGACGGGCCCAGGTTTTCGCTACCTTTATCCCTGATGAACTCCGGGGAGAGGCCGCCTACCGCCATTTTCTTGCCCAGCGGGAAACACTTCTTTCCCAGCAGAAATGGATCTCCTTGTGCACCTCAATGGAGGATGCGGAAAAGGCCTTTTCAGAGCGGAAGATTGCCGGATTTCTCTCGGTGGAGGGCGGTGCTGCTCTAGACGGCAGGATAGAACGGGTCGGAAGGATTGCTTCACTCGGTGTAAAGCTTCTAACCTTTACCTGGAATGGCGAGTGTGAGTTGGGGTATGGTGCTCTTTCTCCCGATCTGCCTTTGAAGCCCTTCGGATTGGAGGTCCTTTCTGCCTGCGAAAGGGAGGGGATCATTGCTGATGTTTCTCATCTGTCCCGGGCGGGATTTTGGTCGGTTGCGGAGCGGGCTACAAAGCCCTTCGTTGCAACCCACTCCAATGCGGATGCCATCTGTCCACATCCCCGCAATTTAACGGACGATCAGCTCCGCGCCATTCTCAATGCCGGTGGTTTGATCGGGTTGAACTTCCATCGTCCTTTTGTGGGCGAAGGGGAGGGAACAGAGCGGCTTCTTGCCCATATCCGGCATATCTGTCGGCTGGGCGGGGAAAAGCAGCTTTGCCTCGGAGGCGATTTTGACGGCTCGGATCAAACGGTGTACCCCAATGCCGCCGGTCTTGCCGCCCTTTATGAGGCGATTTGTATACACGAAAATAAGGAGCTTGCCGATGGAATCTTCTTTGACAATGCCAATCGGTTTTTCTCCTCTCAATTATCCTGAATGGGAAAGGAAAGGATCATCAATGGACTACAAAAGCACACGGAACAGCTCCCTTCAAAAGACCGCTTCCCAGGCGATCTCGGAAGGAATCTCTGCGGATGGGGGACTTTATCTTCCCAGCGCGATCCCTGCCCTTACGGCAGAGCAGATCAAGGAGCTGGTTCCTTTGACCTATTGCCAGCGGGCAGAGCGGATTCTCTCTCTGTATCTGACTGATTTTACTCCGGAGGAGATCCGTCGGAGCGTGGAAGGGGCTTACGGTACCGGTTTTGCCGATCCCCGGATTGCCCCGGTGGTTTGCCCCGGTGGCGGACTGAACATTCTGGAGCTTTGGCATGGCCCCACCTCCGCGTTTAAGGATATGGCCCTGCAGATTCTGCCTTATTTGCTGACAATTTCTGCCTCCAAGCAGCCGGACAGCAAGCAGATCATGATCCTTGTTGCCACCTCCGGTGATACCGGTAAGGCGGCCCTGGAGGGCTTTGCAGATGTGGATGGCGTCTCCATTCAGGTGTTCTATCCTCAGGATGGCGTCAGTCCCATGCAGAAGCGGCAGATGACCACCCAGGAAGGAAAGAACGTTTCCGTTTGTGCCATTGAAGGAAACTTTGATGACGCGCAAAGCGGTGTCAAAAAGATGTTTACCGACCCTGTTCTTGCCAAAAAGCTGGCAGAGATGGGAATTGCCTTCTCCAGCGCTAACTCCATCAACTGGGGACGGCTCCTGCCTCAGATCGTCTACTATTTCAGCGGATACTGCGATATGGTGGCCCAGGGGACTGTTTCGTTCGGTGATCCCATCAATGTTTGCGTTCCTACCGGAAACTTTGGAAATATTCTTGCAGCATATTTTGCCCGGTGTATGGGCCTGCCGGTGAATAAGCTGGTCTGTGCATCCAATGCCAATAATGTTCTGACGGACTTCTTTGCCACCGGAACATATGATAAGAAGCGTCCCTTCCATACCACCATTTCTCCCTCTATGGATATTCTGATTTCCAGCAATCTGGAGCGTCTTTTGTATCTGGTTTCCGGGGAAAACGATCAGCTTGTGAAGGAGTGGATGGATGCTCTCTCCAAGGATGGTGCTTACCGTGTCAGCGAGGAGTTGCAGGGTAAGATTGGCGAGGTGTTCTGCGGCGGCTGCTGCGATGATACGGCTACCAAGGAAGAGATCCGTCGGGTGTTTGAGGAGTATGGCTACCTTGCCGACCCCCATACCGCCGTTGCTTTGCGGGTGTACCGGGAGTACCGGGAGGCCAGCGGCGATGAGACTCCCGTTCTCATCGCCTCTACCGCCAGCCCTTATAAGTTTGCCGCGAGCGTTGCCGAAGCAATCGCTCCCGAGCTTTTGAATCGGTCAGAGGAAGAGATGCTCAAGGGCCTTGCTGAGCGCTCGGGACTTGCCATTCCGGAACGGTTGGCCAACCTTTTTGCAAAGCCTGTCCGGTTTGCGGAGAGCTGTGAAAAGGACCGGATGGAGGATGCCCTGATGAGTTTTGCCCGTCAGCAGAGCGGGAAATAAAAGGGAAGGAGGCGGCAGATGTCGCTGTATGCTATTGCAGATCCCCATCTTTCCTTTGGAACAGATAAGCCGATGGATATTTTTGGCGGCTGGAGCGGATATGTAGACCGTCTGACCGCCAACTGGCAGGCAAAGATCCGCCCGGAGGATACCGTTGTGATCGCCGGGGATATTTCCTGGGGAATGACTTTGGAGGATGCGTATCCCGACCTTGCGTATCTCCATCGCTTGCCGGGCCGGAAAATTCTTTTGAAGGGAAATCACGATTATTGGTGGTCTACCCGGAAAAAGCTGGATGCGTTTTTGGCGGAAAAGGAGCTTTCCACCCTGAATATCCTCTTCAACGATTCCTATGAATATGAGGATATTTCCATCTGCGGGAGCAGGGGATGGGTCTATGAGGGTGGCTCTGCCCCCGATAAGCTTGTTCTTGCCCGTGAGGCGGGGCGGCTTGTTCTTTCCTTGGACCACGCGGCAAAATCCGGAAAGCCCCCCATTGTTTTCCTTCATTATCCGCCGGTGTATGGGGATTATGTTGCAGAGGAAATTATGGATGTTTTACTCCGGTATGGCATTACCCGGTGTTATTACGGCCATCTCCATAGTTCTGCCGTTAAAAAAGCCATCCAGGGCAATTATATGGGGATTGATTTTCGGTTGATATCCGGTGATTCTATCCAGTTTGATCCTGTTAAAATATTATAAGATGTGCAAACTGTAAAACTTGGAAGAATACTGGAAATTCCGAAAATTTTATGATATAATTCATAAGATAATGATTATCAGTTTGGGAGGATAATTAAAAATGAGTCTTACTTCGTCCAAAAAGGTAGAAACAAACAAATACGAGCTGGAGATCGCTGTCGATAAAGAAGCGTTCCTCGCAGCAGTAGATAAAGTCTACCGCAAGAATGTCAAAAAGATCACCATCCCTGGGTTCCGGAAGGGCAAGGCCCCCAAGAGCTTCATCGAAAGATATTACGGTGAAGGCGTTTTCTTCGAGGATGCTGTGAACGATCTGTACCCCGAGGCTTATATGAGCGCGGTGAAGGAAGCCGGAATTGAGCCGGTTGCTCCTGCAGATGTTGAGGTTCTTTCGGTGGATAAAGAGACCGGTGTCTCCTTCAAGGCTATCGTGATTGTTAAGCCTGAGGTTGCAATTGATGGCTATAAGGGCTTGTCTGCTGAGAAAGCAGAGGTTGCCGTGTCTGACGAGGAGGTTACCGCCCGTCTGACCGACCTGCAGGACCGGAATGCCCGGATCATCACCGTTGAGGATCGTGCTGCCCAGAATGGCGATATTGCCGTGATCAACTTCAAGGGCTTCGTGGATGACGTTGCTTTCGAGGGTGGCGAGGCGGAGGGCCATGAGCTGACTCTTGGCAGTGGCCAGTTTATCCCCGGCTTTGAGGATCAGATCGTTGGCAAAAATGCCGGCGAGGAGTTTGATGTAAATGTCACCTTCCCCGAGGATTACCACGCGGAAGATCTGAAAGCCAAGCCTGCCGTCTTCAAGGTTAAGCTCTGCGAGCTGAAAGCCAAGGAGCTTCCTGCACTGGATGATGATTTTGCTCAGGACGTCAGCGAGTTCAACACTCTGGATGAGCTGAAGGCTGATATCCTTGCCAAGCTGACCGAGCAGAAGACCGCCAATGCGGATGCTGAGTTTGAGAATAGCCTGATCGACCAGGTGATCGAGAAGCTGGAGGCTGAGATTCCCGAGGTAATGTATGATAACGCTGCCAACGATCTCCTCCGGGATTATCAGTACCGGGTGCAGATGCAGGGCCTTGATTTCAATACTTACCTTTCTTATATCGGTATGAATACCGAGTCCTTCCTTAAGACTCTTCGTCCCCAGGCTGAGAAGCAGGTCAAGATTCGTCTTGCTCTGGAGAAGATTGCCCAGATCGAAGCCCTCAATCCTACCGAGGACGAGCTGAACGAGGAGTTTGCCCGCCTCGCCGAGAATTATGGTGTGGATGTTGAGAAGGCCAAGGAGCTGATCCCCGCTGAGGATATCGCCAAGGATCTGGCTGCAAAGAAGGCCATCGACCTGATTAAGGAAAATGCCAAGGTTGGCAAGCCCAAGAAGGCCGCCGCCAAGAAGACCACCAAGAAGGCTGCTCCCAAGGCCGAGGCTGCTGAGGAGGCTTCCGCAGAGGAGACTGCCGAGAAGAAGCCCGCCGCCAAGAAGACCACCACCGCAAAGAAAACTACTGCCAAGAAGGCTGCCCCCAAGGCTGAGGCTGCCGTGGCTGCTCCCGCGGAGGAGGCTGCTGAGAAGAAGCCCGCAACCCGGAAGCGCACCACCAAAAAAACAGAAGAGACCCCCGCTGAATAAGCTTCGGGAATCTGAATAATGATTGCCCTGTCTGTCAAAACTGAATGTTGTTGGCGGGCAGGGCAATGTAAAATAACCGAATTTGGAAAGGATGATCGGAAATGAGTTTAGTGCCAACCGTAATTGAACAAACCGGAAGAGGGGAGCGGGCGTATGATATTTTCTCCCGTTTACTGAATGACCGGATCATCATGCTTTCCGATGAAGTGAATGATGCTACCGCAAGTCTCGTTGTTGCCCAGTTGCTTTATCTGGAAGGCCAGGATTCCGAGAAGGATATCAGCCTTTATATCAATAGCCCCGGCGGTTCTGTTACCGCAGGTCTTGCCATTTATGATACGATGAAATACATTAAATGCGATGTTTCCACCATCTGTATCGGTATGGCGGCAAGTATGGGCGCTTTCCTCCTCTCCGCCGGCACAAAGGGCAAGCGGTACGCCCTTCCCAATAGTGAGATTATGATCCACCAGCCCTTGGGCGGAACAAGAGGCCAGGCAACGGATATTAAGATCCACGCCGATCACATTCTCCGCACCAGGGACCGTCTGAATAAGATGCTTTCCGAGGCAACCGGCCAGCCGCTGGAGCGGATTGAGTTGGATACCGAACGGGATAATTTTATGACTGCGCAGGAAGCAATGGAGTATGGCCTTGTGGATAAGGTCATTGAAAAGCGCTAAAGAATAGGAGAGCGTTCGCCCCATGTCGAAAAACGAAAAAGATATGCTGTGCTGTTCCTTCTGCGGCAGGTCGCAGGATAAGGTCAAGACTCTCTTTACCGGTCCCAATGCTTCCATCTGCAGTGATTGTGTGGAGCTTTGCGTCAGTGCATTTGCTACGGAGGAAAAGTTCCTGGATGCAGAGCCGGATTATCCGGAGATGAAGGAGGATTTCGTCCTTCTTTCCCCCAAGGAAATCAAGGCGCAGTTGGATCAGTACGTGATCGGGCAGGATGCCGCGAAGGTTTCCTTGTCCGTCGCGGTGTATAACCACTATAAGCGGATGTTTGCCGCCCGGGAGGATGGGGTGGAGATCAGCAAGAGTAATGTCCTGTTGATCGGTCCCACCGGCGTTGGAAAAACAATGCTTGCCCAAACTCTCGCCCGGATTCTGGACGTTCCCTTCGCCATTACCGATGCAACCACCCTTACCGAGGCTGGCTATGTGGGTGAGGATGTTGAGAATATCCTCCTCCGTTTGATCCAGGCCGCCGATTATGATATTGAGCGGGCCGAGCGGGGAATTATTTATATTGATGAGATTGATAAGATCTCCCGCAAGTCGGAAAACACCTCCATCACCCGGGATGTCAGCGGTGAAGGTGTCCAGCAGGCGCTTTTGAAGATCATTGAGGGAACGGTTGCAAATGTCCCGCCCCAGGGTGGTCGGAAGCATCCCCAGGCGGAGTTTATCCGGATTGATACCTCCAATATTCTCTTCATCTGCGGTGGCGCATTTGATGGTTTGGAAAAGATCATCTCCAAGCGGGAAACCCCTGCAACATTGGGCTTTGGCTCCAATATTAAGGGCAAACAGACCTTGATGGAGGAGGAAGTCCTCAAGAAAGTTGTTCCACATGATATTATTAAGTTTGGCTTGATTCCGGAGTTGGTGGGCCGTCTCCCTGTGATTACCCCCCTGAGCCCGCTGGATGAGGAGTCGATGATCCGGATTATGCGGGAACCGAAAAACGCCATTACCAAGCAATATTGCCGGCTCTTCGAGCTAGATGATGTGGAGCTTGAGTTTACCGATGATGCAATCCGTGCGGTTGCTCAAAAAGCTCTGGAGCGGAAAACGGGTGCCCGCGGCATCCGTGCCATCATGGAGGATTTGCTGGGGAACATTATGTTTGAGATTCCCTCTGATCCTACCGTGGAGCGGGTCATCATCACCAGCGATTACGTAAAAGGTGAAAAAACCGTCCAGATCATTCGCAACCCCGCAAAGAAAACCAAAAAGAAGCAGTTGCAGCAGCCGCCGAAACGGAATCATAAAAGGTCTCCGGTTGCGTAAAAATCACCCGGTCTGCCTTTCGGCAAGGCCGGGTGTTGCTTTTGAAAAAGAGAAGTTTTTATTTCGGAGGAAAACAATGAAAAAAGTCTTATCTATTCTTTTGCCGCTCATTTTTGCGGTCTCCATTGTCGGGTGCAATACTGAAGCAGATCCATCCTCAATGCAGGATTCCGTTTCCTCCCAAGCCTCGTCAGTGATATCCTCCGGAGGGGAGGAGTCCTCCGAAGCGGTATCTTCCGAACCGGCTCCGGAACATAGGCTCTCCTTTCTTGGATTTGGGGACAATATCATCCATGGTGCAGTTTACCATGCCGCCCGAGTGATGGAAAACGGCAAGGTGGTTGGCCATGATTTCCTCCCTTTTTATGAGGATGTTGCTCCGCTGATTGCCGGGGCGGATATCTCCTTTATCAATCAGGAGACACCGATGTGCGGTGACCATCGCGGCTTTTCCAACTATCCCCGGTTTAATACGCCCCAGCAGATGGGAAAAGACCTCGTGACCCTGGGATTTGATATTATCAGCGTAGCCAATAACCATATGATCGACCAGGGCGCATCCGGGCTGGCGGAGGAGATTGATTTTCTGGATTCTCTTTCCGTTTTCCACGTGGGAGCCTATCGGAATCAGAAGGATTACGACACTGTCCGGATTTTCCAAAAAGATGGTTTGAAGATTGCCGTCCTTTCCTACACCTTTTCCACCAACGGCCTTTCTCTCCCTTCCGGGTCGGAACTGATCATTCCCTGGACGGATAAAAATATTATGACCCGACAGATTCGCGCAGCGAAGGAACTTTCTGATATGGTGATCGTTTCGGTCCATTGGGGAGACGAGGACAGCTTTTCTGTCAACCAGCATCAGCGTTCCCTTGCCCAAATGATGGCCGATGAAGGGGTTGCGGTGGTGCTGGGCCACCACCCTCACGTGATCCACCCCATTGAGTGGGTGGAAGGGGAGAGCGGCAATCAAACACTCGTTTACTATTCCCTCGGCAATATGCTGAACTCTCAACTTCGTTTCCGGAATATGGTCGGCCTTATCGCATCCTTCAATATTTGCTGGAGGGAGGGGGAGGCGCCCCGAATTGAAAATGCCTCCTGTATCCCTACCGTCAGTTTCCACCGACAGGGGTTTAAGGATTACCGCCTGCTGACATTGGAGCATTTTACCCCAGAGCTTGCCGCCGCTCATTTCTCCAATACCCAGGAATCTGCGCCGGTGACCGTTGAATGGGCGAAAAAGATCATCACCGATTACGTGGATGTGGAATTTCTCCCCGATTACTTAAAATAACAAAATGAGCCCTCCCCAATGCATTGTGAACTGCTTGGGGAGGGCCTTTTTTACCGTTTTGCGGAAAGAAGATCGTTTTTAACGTTCCAAAGTGCCTGGGAATAGTCCACGTAATGAACATGAGGAAACTCAAAACGCTTTTCCTCATCCCAAAGGGATTCCACCCCGGCCAGGCAGTTGGCCCGAATGGTATAAATATTGGGAGAATGATAGATGCAGATCCCCTTCCGGAAAATTTGCTTCAGCATCGGCTTGCAGGTGATGTTTTCCAATGTTCTCCGCTTCCAGGTGGCAACCGGATCAAAGATCTCGATCCCATCGGAAACATCCACTGTCTCACTGTGAAGGGTGATATAGTCGGCGATCGCTTTGCCGCTTTCCTGGGAAAAGAATCGGTAAAGGGACTTGAAATGAGGTGTGGTGATCTTTTCGCTGGATTCACTAAGTTTGATTTTAGGGATAATCCTTCCATCCCGCTCAACACCCACCAGCTTATAAACACCCCCGAAAACGGGACAGCTTTTTGCGGTAATCAAATTCTCACCCACACCGAAAATATCAACCGGGGCATTCTGGATCAACAGATCCCGGATGATATACTCGTCCAGGGAATTGGATGCAACGATTTTAACATCGGGGTAGCCGGCATCGTCCAGCATTTTCCGGGCTTTTTTGGAAAGATACGCAATGTCACCGCTGTCAATCCGGATCCCGTTGGGACGGTAGCCCATAGGCTTCAGCACCTCGTCAAACACCCGGATTGCATTGGGCACACCCGAGGAAAGAACGTTATAGGTATCTACCAAGAGGGTGCAGCTTGTAGGGTAGAGCCGGGCATAGGCGGCAAAGGCTTCGTATTCGCTGTCAAAAAATTGGATCCAGCTATGGGCCATTGTGCCCAGGGCGGGGATGCCATAATCCCGGTCGGCCATTACGCAGGCGGTGCCGGCACATCCGGCAATATAAGCGGCCCGCGCACCCAAAAGGGCGGCATCATAGCTCTGCGCCCGCCGGGAGCCGAACTCAAAAACAGCCCGTCCCGCCGCGGCGCGAACAATCCGGTTTGCTTTGGTGCAGACCAGAGACTGGTGGTTAATCGTTAAAAGAACCATTGTTTCCACCAGTTGCGCCTGGATCATCGGCCCTTTGACAATCACAATCGGCTCCCCGGGGAACATAGGGGTGCCTTCCTCCATTGCCCAAACATCGCAGGAAAACTGAAAGCCCCGCAGATATCGAAGAAATTCCTCCGAAAAAATCTTCTTCTCCCGAAGATAATCGATATCTTCATCCGAAAAAGAGAGGTTATTGAGGTAGTCGATCAGCTGCTCCAGTCCTGCAAAGATGGAAAAACCGGCATTATCGGGGTTTTTCCGGTAAAACATATCGAAAATTCCGGTTTCCTCTGCCCGGCCGTTTTCAAAATAGCCGCCCGCCATAGTCAACTCATAAAAATCGGTCAGCATCGAGAGATTTCGTTCAGTCCGCTCCATTTTCCTGTTCCTCCTCCGAGGTGAGTTCCTTATTTTTCTTCTTTTTCTCTTTGTTTTTTTCCTTTTTCTCCGGCTCTGGGTCGGGGAAATAGGTTTCAGCCAAGGTGGAGGCTAAAAGCTTCGCATCCGCAGAAACGGCACAAAGAGCAATGATTGCTGCCGCAGCCTGCTCCTGAAGGCTCTTTTCCTCCGAGGACGGTGAGATAATTTTATCGTAAATCGTTGGAATGAGCCGGCGGTTTTCCTCCTGCTTTTGTAGCAAAAGCTGATAAAGATGCTCAAATTCCGGCAGTTTATCTTCCCATTCAGCTACCGGCTTATTCTCATAAATCCCATGAAAAACCCGCTTGATATCCGCTATGGCAAGGGTTTGCTTGAGATTGTAGATCAAAAGCATCTGTAAGATCTGCTCTTTGGAATATTTTTTTCCCTTTACCGGCTTAATCAGACCATCCTTACTGTAATTATTGACCATTGTTTTGGTCAAAGGGCGCTCATGAGGATTGACCAAAGCTCCCTCCGTCAGAGTAATGATCTGATCCATGTAAAGATCAATAGAAGGAATCGCATCGGCTGAAATCGTAGTGTTTTGAAAGGCCGATTGGCAAAGCTCAGCAAAATCGTTGGAGGATAGATTCATAATTACCATCCTTTCAATGATATGAAGGTATCGTTCCGCCCTTATGTGGGCATACTTTCGATAGATAACATTGATGATATTATAATCCATTTCCGAAAATAATGCAATAGACTATTGACAATATTATTTTATCGTGTATAATATATAACATAATGTAGTATTAAATACTACATATGCCAGTAACGAATGGAGGGATGAAAATGCCAAAAGCATTTTTGAAGGCGCGGGATCCCGTCAGTAGCTATACTCATTTTATCGGAGCGATTCTTTCTGCCGCCGGTATGCTTTTCATCCTGTTTCAAGCTGTGATTGACCCTTATAGTACACCGGCTGGGGTGATTGGCGGGCTGATTTTTGGATGTTCCCTGATTGCGCTCTATCTTGCCAGCTCCCACTACCATTTCTTTACCGGGGATGAACGCCATCTGCAGCAGCTTCGGAAGCTGGACCATTCTATGATTTATGTTTTGATTGCCGGAACCTATACCCCTATCTGCCTTCACTATTTTGAACCTGTAAAGGGAATTATCTTTACGGTTGGGATGTGGGTGGCCGCCTGTTTCGGAATCGTTTTGAAGCTTTGCTTCCTGAATGTTCCCCGTTGGCTTTACACGGTCATGTATATCGGGATGGGGTGGGTGATTATCCTGGATCCCGGTGCGCTTTTGCGGTTGGAATCAGGGTCGCTTGCTCTTCTGTTGGCGGGCGGAGTATCCTATACGGTTGGCGCTGTCTGCTATATTTTGAAGAAGCCGAATCTTTCTCTGAAATACGGTTTTCACGAGGTGTTTCACCTGTTTGTGATGGCAGGGAGCTTCTTCCACTATCTGATGATTGCAATTTATATTTGCTAAATGCTAAAAAAGACCCGCCGGCGGTTTCCTTCCGCTGACGGGTCCGTTTTGTGTTATTTCTTTTTCATTGTTCGCATGGCGTTCAGAATCGCCAATACTGATACGCCCACATCTGCAAATACGGCGATCCACATATTTGCAAATCCCAGCGCACCCAGCAGGAGAACGACCCCTTTGATACCCAAAGCAAAAACAATATTCTGTCGAACAATTCGCATCGTTTTCCGGGAGATGGCGATTGCCTCAGCTAAACGGGAGGGACGATCATCCATCAGCACGATATCGGCCGCTTCAATGGCTGCATCGCTCCCGACACCGCCCATAGCGATGCCGATGTCTGCCCGGGAAAGAACAGGCGCATCGTTAATCCCATCTCCCACGAAAGCAAGCGCAGAGCCTTTGGGTTGCTTTGATAAAAGCGTTTCTACCAGCGCGACCTTTCCATCAGGTAGGAGCTCAGCGTGGGTTTCGTCCATTCCCAAAGCCTCTCCCACCGCCTGCCCAACGACCCGGTTGTCTCCGGTGAGGAGGATGGTTCTGTTCACCCCCAAAGTGCGGAGCGCCTGAACCGTCTGCAGAGAGTCCGGCTTGATCTCGTCCGAAATCAGGATCTGCCCGCCATACCGACCGTCAACGGAGAGGTGGACCGTCGTCCCAACGTGCGGAGAGGGGAGGGGAGCGATTCCTTCGGACCGGAGCAGTGTTTCATTTCCGGCAAGGATCTCCGATCCATCCACTATTGCACGGATTCCCATTCCGGGAAGTTCGGTGACCTCTCCCAGTCGGATAGAGTCAATCGACTCACCGTAAGCCTGCAGGATGGAGGTTGCAATGGGGTGGCTGGAGCGGCTTTCGGCATGGGCGGCAAGCTCTAACAGCTTCTCCTTGGGAAGATCAACCGATTCAATCCCGGTAACCCGGAAGTTTCCTTTGGTCAGCGTCCCGGTTTTATCAAAAACAATGGTGTCAACATCGGCAAGCGTTTCCAGGAAGTTTGAGCCCTTCACAAGAATTCCCCGCCGGGAGGCCCCGCCGATCCCTCCGAAGAAGGAGAGCGGGACGGAAATCACCAGCGCGCAGGGACAGGATACTACCAGGAAAATCAGCGCCCGGCTAAGTCCATCCCACCAGCTCCAGTCCAAAAACAGGGGAGGGAGGAGGGCCAAAAGCGTGGCTCCGCCCACCACGCAGGGGGTATAAACCCGGGCAAAACGGGTGATGAAATTTTCAGTGCGTGCTTTCTTTTCAGAAGCATTTTCCACCAGGTCCAAAATCTTTGACACGGTGCTCTCTTCAAAAAGGCTGGTAACCTCCACCCGGATCACGCCGTTGAGATTGACTGTGCCGCTGATGACTGCATCCCCGGGAGAGAGATCCTTGGGTAGCGCTTCGCCGGTTAACGCAGCTGTGTTTGCGGTGGTATGCCCCTCAATAATCCGGCCGTCCAAAGGGATTTTTTCGCCGGGCTGGATCAGAATCACCTCGCCAACGGCAACCTCCTCAGGGGAGAGCACGAACTCTTCCCCCTCCCGCAAAACACGGGCCGTGTCGGGGCGAATATCCATCAGCGCCGCAATGGAGCGGCGGCTTTTTCCCACAGCAATCTTTTGAAAAAGCTCACCGACCTGATAAAACAGCATTACGGCGACCCCCTCTGGGTACTCACCAATCACAAAAGCTCCCACCGTTGCCAAAGCCATAAGAAAATTCTCGTCAAAGACCTGTCCGTGCAGGATATTGCGCACTGCGCGCCATAAAACATCCCATCCGATCAGAAGGTAGGGAATCAAAAACAGAATCAGCCGGAGCCAACCGTCAGAAGGGAGAAGCCATACAGTCCCCAAAAGCAATCCCGAAAGGATGATCCGGAAAAGAGTTTTCTTCTGCTTTTTTGTCATATTATTTCACCAGGATTCTGCAGTCGGGTTCGATTTTTTTGCAGATCTTTTGTGCTTCCCGAAGAATCTGCTCCAGGTCTTCTTCGTTGGCCTCGATGGTCAACTTTTGTGTCAGAAAGCTGACAGTAGCACTTTCCACCCCGGGAATTTTCCGGATTCCGGCCTCCATTTTTGCCGCGCAGTTGGCGCAGTCCAGTTCCTCGAGCTTGTATGTTTGTTTCATCTCAGTTCCTCCGTTATGCTTTTTCTGTCAAATGCTCGTAGCCCATCTCGATAATGGCCCGCACGTGGTCATCTGCCAGAAAATAGATGTTCGTTTTTCCTTCCCGTCGACTGGATACCAGCTTTGCCTCCCGCAGGATCCGAAGCTGATGGGAAATCGCTGACTGCTCCATATGAAGCACCTCGGCAATCGCACAAACACAAAGCTCCGATTGGAACAAAGCAAAAAGGATCCGCATTCGGGTGGTATCTCCAAAAACCTTAAAAAGATCGCCCAAATCGCAGAGAAGGGAATCCTCCGGCAGGTGAGAGAGGACGAGATTCAGCTTTTCGCTGTGGTTATGTTTGCTATGGCTCAAACCTGACCCTCCATTCATATGAACTTATATTCATATGATAGCATATTCATATATAAATGTCAATAGGATAAAAAAGAAAATCACCGGACTGGGAATCCCAATCCGGTGACGGTGTGATGGCAAACTTATTTTACCATATTGGCAACTTCAGCAGCGAAGTCGTCAGATCTCTTCTCAAGACCCTCGCCTCTCTCGAAGCGGACAAAGCCCTTGACGGTGATGTTTCCACCCAGCTCTTTGGCGGTCTTGTCAGTATACTTCTGGATGGTCAGGTCAGGATCCTTAACGAACTCCTGCTCAACCAGGCAGTTTTCCTTGTAGTACTTCTGGATCCGGCCCATAACCATTTTCTCAGCGATGTTGGCAGGCTTGCCCTCGTTGATCGCCTGAGCAGTAAGGATCTCCTTCTCCTTCTCGATCACATCAGCGGGAACATCCTCGCGGGAGAGGAAGAGGGGATTGGCAGCGGCAACCTGCATTGCAACGTCCTTGCCGAAAACTGCAAACTCGCTCTTCGCGGCAACGGCGTCATCAGCATCGAACATAACCATAACGCCGATCTTTCCGCCAGCGTGAATGTAGGGGACACAGGGGCCGTCCGCAATAGCAAAGCGGCGGATCTTGAGGTTCTCACCGATGGTGAGAATGTTATCGTTGAGGAGCTCCTGAACGGTCATATCGGAATCAACAACCTTCTGGGTCAGAAGAGTCTCAACATCGGCAGCGCCGGTAGCCAGAACGGTCTTGGCAATGGTGGAAACAAAAGCCTGGAACTTCTCGTTCTTGGCAACGAAGTCAGTCTCAGAGTTGACCTCGATGAGAACGCCCTTGGAGCCGTCTGCAGAAAGCTCAGCAGCAACGATTCCCTCAGCAGCAATTCTGCTGGCCTTTTTGGCGGAAGCGGCAAGGCCCTGCTCACGGAGCAGCTCAATTGCCTTGTCCATATCTCCTTCAGCGTCGGTCAGGGCCTTTTTGCAGGCCATCATGCCGCAGCCGGTACGCTCTCTGAGCGCAGCAACATCTTTCGGGGTAAAAGCAGCCATAATAAAATCCTCCTTAAATCGTATATGGGATAAAATTCAATGAAAAAACGGGGCGGGCGCTGATGGCATCCGCCCCGCATCGGGCGATTTTACGCCTCGACAGCCTCGTCTTCCGCAGCGGCCTCTTCCTCAGCCTCGGCGGCATCAGTACCCTGATTGCCCTCCAGGATGGCGTTTGCCATGGTCTGAGAGATGAGCTTAACGGCGCGGATCGCGTCGTCATTGCCGGGGATCACATAGTCGATCTCGTCGGGATCACAGTTGGTATCAACGATCGCAACGATGGGAATACCGAGCTTCTTGGCTTCGCTGACAGCGATTTTTTCCTTCCGGGGGTCAACGATAAAGAGGGCTCCGGGGAGCTTCTTCATATCCTTGATACCGCCGAGGAACTTCTCCAGTTTCTCGATCTCCAGGCGAAGCTTGACAACTTCCTTCTTGGGGAGGAGATCAAAGGTGCCGTCCTCTTCCATCTTCCGGAGCTGGGTCAGACGGTCGATCCGGCGACGGATGGTGCGGAAGTTGGTCATCATACCGCCCAGCCAACGAGCGTTAACATAATGAACGCCGGCGCGGAGAGCCTCTTCCTTAATGGACTCCTGAGCCTGCTTTTTGGTGCCGACAAACAGAACGGTCTCTCCGCTCTCAGCTACGCTGCGCATAAAGTTATACGCTTCCTCCAGCTTGCGAACGGTCTTCTGCAGGTCGATGATATAGATGCCGTTGCGCTCCATAAAAATATAGGGCGCCATTTTGGGGTTCCATCTTCTCGTCTGGTGGCCGAAATGGACACCGGCTTCGAGAAGCTGCTTCATGGATACTACTGCCATTGATAAGTGCCTCCTTTTAATTTTACCTCCGCAGCGAAAGCCCACAGGACCGCATAAAACGGCAGGTCTGCCGGCCTGTTCCGCGGCGTGTGTAGTGGAATGCAATTGCATTCGCCCGAAAATTATAACATATCCCCACGACAAATGCAAGCATTTCTTTAAAATATTTTTTCCTTTTTCTCGAAAATACACTTGAAATTTCAAAAGAATGGATGTATAATAGTACCTGTTCAAAAAAATATGCCGGAATGATGGAATTGGCAGACGTGCTGGACTCAAAATCCAGTGGTAGCGATACCGTGCGGGTTCGACCCCCGCTTCCGGCACCAGAAAAGAACCCTCTTTTGTCCGTAGACAAAAGAGGGTTCTTTTCAATGAAATTTGCCCTTGCGGGCAAGTGAAATAGCTTCGCTATGAAATATTTGCTTCGCAAATGTGAAATATTCGCTTGCGCGAATATGGGCAAATTTTATTTCACATTTTGCCGCTAAGGCAAAATATTTCATAATCCAAAGGATTATTTCATATTGCGTAGCAATATTTCATTAAATATGCTATAATATTTGTAGAGGTGCGGATAATGAAAGAAAATAAGCTCGTTGAATTATCTATGGATTTCGCTATTAAGATAATTAAACTCTGTGAAACGGTCAAAGGACATCATTCCCTCGTTAATCAGTTGGAGCGTTCTGCAACCTCTATTGGCGCAAACATTCACGAAGCAAACTATGCCCACGGAAAGCCTGACTTTATTGCAAAACTGCAGATTGCCTTAAAAGAATACTGTGGCGATTGTTATGTGTTTGACGAAAATGGTGTGTTTATTGAGCATATAGGTGATGTGGGCTATCTTTTTTCTGATACGATAGAATCTACCTATTTTCAAAGCACCCCATAGACAAAGAGGAATTTGACAATGAGTTCATATATCTTCGCAATTTCAACAATGCAACCTGAAGTTTACATTTAGAAACGGCGAATTGGTGGTATGTTTTACCGAGTGTTCTATAATTTAAGCAACGCAGCGTTAGAAAACATAGGGAGAAATGATTATGACACTTGGTGAAAAGCTATCAAAATTACGAAAAGAACACAACTACACACAGGAACAGCTTGCTGATGTACTTGGCGTTTCCCGTCAGTCCATCAGCAAATGGGAGTCGGATATTGCATATCCCGAAACCGATAAACTGATAAAAATGGGAACGCTCTTTGAATGTTCGATGGATTATCTTCTCAATAAGGATGTTACCGAAAAACAAGGGTTACAACCTGTTGAAAATGAAAATATTTGGGATAAGTTCATAAAGCAACTTCACGAACGCAAGAGCGAAAAGATGGTTTTTGGTATGCCCCTTTATCATATTGGAAGAAACGCACACGGATTTTTTGCATTAGGATTTAAGGCGCGTGGAGTATTTTCTCTTGGCCTCTTTTCACAAGGTGTTTTCTCGTTCGGTCTGCTCTCTCTTGGAGTCGTTTCAATTGGCCTATTGTCACTTGGTTTGATTGCTGCAGGTGTGTTCTCAGCCGGACTCCTTGCTGTTGGTTCGATTGTTATCGGATTATTTGCCGCAGGAGCAATCAGTGTAGGATTCATATCCTTTGGAGCTCTCTCGGTTGGCTTTTTCTCATCAGGTGCGCTTGCTATCGGTAAATATATTGCTGTTGGCGACCACGCCCATGCTATGATTGCTATCGGTCAAACTTTGGCAGACGGAAGTGTTTACAGCCATATTGGAGATCTTACAACGGTGGATATACCGAAGGTTGTTGAATGGCTTGACGGCAACGTTCCGTCTTGGCTCGGTTGGGCAAAAGAGATGTTCAAATTTTATATTCAATAAATACTTGTTTATTGAGTAGAGCATTTACACTGCTTTTACTGACTTTCCCTCATTTCTTCGACCTTTGGTTACTCTTTCGCACGAAAAAAGTCACCTTTATCTGCCGGAGAAGGTGACTTTTTTAATGATATCCGTTCTTTACCAGATGGGTGATATCGCAAGCACGGTAATCTCTGTTCCGCAGGTGATCGATCATTGAAATTTTACCTGCGTTGTGATAAAATATGCTCAGGAGTGGTTCTTTGCTGAGCATCAGTTTTTTCTATCTCAAGAGGTGACCGATATGACAAAACTTCAATTCTTTCTTCCCAACCAAATGGCTGATGTGGGTGCTTTCGGCGGCGGAAGCCTTGGCTTTGCAGGTATGGCAGGGGAGGGCGCGCCGGAAAAGGTTGACTTTTCCATCCGTCCCCGGGGGAGAGTTCTTACAGGAACGTATGACGAAATCCTCAGTAGACTGGGTGACGCAAAGCCTGCCGCGGCGATAGTGCTCTTCGGCAATGCAGGCGGCGAAAATGCGTTTATGCAGGAGCTGAATCGGCGGCTTTCCTGTCCCATTGTGGGCGGCGGTGCCGCTATGGACGGCAACCGTGGCAGACGAATCGCCGGAGAAGGGGATGCCTGCTTATTTTTGCTGGAGGACGATGCTTTCTATATTGTAACAGAAACAAAAAATATCCACAGTCATATTTTGGGACGGGTCAAGGTTGGCTTTGATCCTGTCGCACCCCGCGTGCTTCTCACCATTGACGGGATGGATGCAAAAGCCTGGCTGGATGAAAAGAAAGCAGCTCTCGGGTTTTCCGGGGAGGATTTTGAACACCTTACCCTTTCGGATGAAATGGGGATCAATGCCCATTTTTCCTTTGACGGAACAAACGTGCTCAGCGGACGGGATCTGGAAGAGGAGATGATTGCCCGCTATGTTCTGCCGGAGGAGGTTTACCCCGCTGTTTTTGATTTCTATAATGATACAGAAAATGTGATTGTATTCGGATGTGCCGGCTTAAAGGGAATTACCGGAGAGCTTACCCCGGTCAAAAGCCTCGGCCTTTATCTTTTTGGCGAGGTTTGTATGACCGAAAACGGCGCCGAATTCGGCAACCTGATGCTTTCAAAGATCCGGTTTGTTTCAAAATAGACTGAAGATTAGAAAAACGGGTCTTGAATCTCTGCAATTACAAAAGCTGCCCTTTGCATTTGATGCAAAGGGCAGCTTTGTCATCCTTCCCAGGTGATTAGAAGAATACTATGAGCCGGCATTGTAAATTCGGTCATATTAGCAAGGCAATCTTCTGAAAACTCACTGGTTTCGAAGAAAGATGGGGGAAGAACAGTTTCACTAAAAAGAAGTTTTAGCTGACAAACGGTCCTGTCTTTTGGGAAGATCACTTTTTTTGTCCGGTCATAGGAACCATTGACCACTGTAGAAACGATTTTGTTGTTATGCCGGGTGGAAAGTGCATCCGGACGGTAATAACATATCTGCCCACCCAAATGGTTTTTCATAATCGAAAAAACCTGTCCCTGTGCTGTCAGAAAAACACGGTCAGGGGTTACGCAAAGAAGACCTTCGTTGATTGCTTCAAAATGACACGCTAAATCAATTCCGCAGGGATCGGCTTCACCGAAAATGGCGTGAAAAGCGAGTGCAGAGAAGATTCCATCCGTTACACTGGAGGGCCGGTACCAGGCATACCATACGTTCCATTCGTCCAGGGAAATATGGATGTCATCCGGGAGGCTCTTACGGGTGAAGATGAGTCGATCCTTCATCCGAAAAGCACCGGACAAGCAAGCATAATACTCCTGGGAAAAATTTTCTGTGTCAGGGTATGACGGATTGTGTGCATAGAAATGATACGAAATAAGATTTGAGACTCCTCTCAGGGGAATGGCGGAGTTTTTGGTCCATAAGGAGTTAGGGTAAGGACCGGAGGAGCAAAGCGTCAGATCTGGTGAAACAGAAAGCATCTGCGTGCCGTGCTCCTTTGCGATTTTGCAGTAGCCATCGGGAGTGTTTTCGCCTTCCATATGTCCGAAGCCGATCTCATTACCCAAAGACCAAAAACGAACACGATAGGGCTCCGGTGAACCTCTCTGCGCGCGTAAGCTGCCGTAGGAAGTGGTTTCGTCGCCGTTGCAGTACTCGACCCAGGCGGCCGTTTCTTCCGGGGTGTTCCAGCAAGGATTGATTGTAATAAAGGGCTCTGCACCGATTTCACGACAAAGAGCAATAAAATCATCGGTGTTTATCTCGTGAAAATCATATCCAAGGGTATGGGGTTGGGTTTCGATCCCCATACATGATTCCAGGGGAGACCGCATATCAACGGGAAGCAGACCGTCCATCCAGTTGTATTCACCGGCAAAGTTTCCGCCAGGCCAACGCAAAAGCTTGATCCCGATCTCTTTTAATGTATCGATCACATCCCAGCGCATTCCGTGAAAGTTCTCGCTGGGCATCAGGGAGATTGCTCCGATGCAGAGACTGCTTTCCTCTGAAAAGGTGATTCGGATATCTGCATCTTCATCGGATTCGGTCGGTGTCAGACAAACGGAATAGTCGGCCCAATCGGGGTGGCGAATTGTGATTTGATTGCTGGCGTAAGTCACCTTACCGTGGCGGGAGGTTAAAGAAACAGTAAGTATCACAGGGGCAGATGCCTTTGCAACAATGCGAAAGGAGTAGGAAACATCTTGCTGAATCAGCAGTTCATGCTGTCCGATTCCGCAAACGGCTCCTTCGTAAGGATTAACAATCCGCTGTGAATTTCTCTCATGATTGCGCTTCATATGATACTGCTTATGGTGCTGTGTATAGGATTGATCAAAGAGGAAAATTGCATCGCTGCCAATGGGGTACCATTCTGCTGCGTGGCCGCTACAGGCGGAGGGTTTGCCTGCGAATTTTCTATTCCTCAGCATCTGCGCAGAAAGACCGGTATAGATGCAGGAGCGGGTATGCTCCAAATTGCAGCCAAAAAGCAAGGGAGAGACGGGGATTGAAGTTGGTTCCTCTGTTAAGGTGACAGGAGCATTCAAAAGATTTTCGATTTCAGGAATCGGCTCGTGGTTATGAATATTACTGCTCTGCGCAATATCTCCGATGTGCTCTCCCAGAATTTCTTCTATATTCAGGTGCAATGCGGCAGACAGAGGATGAATTACGCTGATGTCCGGATAACAAATGGATCTTTCCCACTTGGATACAGCTTTATCTGTCACTCCCAGCTGTCGGCCAAGATCAGCCTGGGTAAGGCCGAGCTCTTTTCTTCGTTCTGTAATCAGCTCTGCAAATTTTCGAATATCCATGACTGATCTCCTTGTTGGTATTGTATCATAATCAGTATAACACACGGAAATAAACATTACAATCGACCGTTGGTTTACTTTTTTGAGCCGCACAGAGCAACGAATAAGCCATTTTCAAGCAACAACCCCCTCCTTTGTCACCGCGGCAAAAGAGGGGGTTATCCTTGTTCTAAATCGTATATTTATTCCCGGTTGACCCACTGATAAGCGATCCGGGGGTCGCCGTTTTCCAAATGAATGATCCCGCAGGGGAGAAAGCCGTTCTTTTCCAGCACGTGTTGCATGGTTTTATTATCTTTATGGGTGTCGATCCGAAGATCAGTACCGGCGGGGATGTTGTCCCGGCAATATTCTGCCGCAAGGCGAACCAGTCCGGGATGGGTGCCGTCCGAGGCAATCCGGTGAATGGCGGCGTAGGGCGCATCCCGGAGCCAGGCTCCTTCAATCTGAAGATAGGTGGGATCGATCCCGGGAATAAAGGCAAAAACACCCCAAATTCCCTCATCCTCCGCAATATAAAGCTGACCTTTGGCAATATCCTCCTCCAGTGTCTCCTTGGGGGGATATCCAACCTTCCATTGATTGGGGTTGCCCGAGGCGTTCATATACTGCTTGGCAGTGTCATAAATCCGACGGATTTCAGGGTAATCCTCAAGGTTGGCTTTCCGGATGCTCATACGAATAACTCCTTTTTGTAATTCGCTTTTATTTAACCACAAAAAAGGGACGAATGCAAGGGGAGAAGGGAGATTTGGCAGAATAATCGCCTCAGCCTCTTGAATCTGGAGGAAATTTTCGATATAATGACATAGGAAATTCCCAAGAGGAATGATACGAAAAAAGGAGTCATCCCGGAATGACAGAAAAGCTGCTTATTTGCATTATGGAGATCTCCCAGCAGATGATTGAGGTCGGCGCGGAGATCTACCGGATCGAGGAGAGTGTTACCCGGATTTGTAAGGCTTATGGAGCCGTCCGGGTGGATGTTTTTGCCACTACCTCCAACGTAATCGTTTCGGCAGAGAAGCCGGACGGAACGGTTCTGACCCAAACCCGCCGGATCACCGGCAGCGGAACAGATATTGAAAAGCTCCACCGGCTCAATGATCTTGTTCGCACCGTCACCGCCACAACGCCCGATTGCGCAACTATCCGGGAAAAGCTTGCCGAGATTGAAAAGACAAAAAAATATCCTGCGATCCTTTATATTCTTTTTAATGCGGTGATTGCCGCTTCCTTCTGCATTTTCTTTGGAGGACGGGATTATAAAGAGATTATCGCCTCTTTTGTGATTGGATTTTTGATAGGGATTGTTTCTCTGGTGCTGGAGCGGCGGAGCTTGAATAAGATTCTTTCCCGGTTTGCCTGCTCCTTTGTGTCGGCAATGTCTGCCTTTGTGTTGCTTCGCCTTGGGGTCATTGAATCGGTAGATAATGTTATTATCGGTAATATTATGAGCCTGATCCCCGGAATCGGTCTGACCAACTCCCTTCGGGATCTTTTCACCGGAGATATTATTACCGGGGCACTTCGCTCCATTGAGGCGATCCTTTTGGCCCTGGCAATTGCCTTCGGTTATATTCTCAGTGCGTTTATCTTCGGAGGTGTTGCGTGATGTTTGGAATGGATGAATTGGTCCAGGTGCTCGTATCCTTCTGCGGAACACTGGGTTTTGGGATCCTCTTTAACCATCGGGGAAAAAAGCTCCTTTTCGGTGCCTTGGGCGGAATGCTTGCCTGGGTGATCTTTCTGCTTTTGGGACTGGTCATTGAGGATGAGGTCATTCGCTATTTTATCGTCTCCACGCTGGTCTCGGTCTACGCAGAGATCCTTGCGCGGATCATAAAAACCCCAACCACCACCTTTTGCATTGTATCCCTTGTTCCGCTGATTCCGGGTAGCGGCTTATACTACTCGATGGCTTACGCCCTGGAAGGGAGCATGGAGAGCTTTCTTGCCCGTGCGGCCTATACTTTGGAACTGACTGCGGCGCTTTCTATGGGGATTGTCCTGGTCACGGCAATTATGCGCGGCTTTAAGATGATCGTTCATAACCGCAGAGCGCGACGCGCATAATCCAAAGAATTTTTCGGATCCTGCAGAATAACTGTACAGGGAAGCGGGAATCGTTAAAATAACCGGTTAACGGTTTTGCAGCATAAAAAGGCGGCGCCACTGCCGCCGGATATTGAGGGGATAGAATGAAAACAAAGCTTTCGGGACGTTTTTGGCTGGCGCTGACCATCTTCAGTCTGATGGGGCAGATAGCCTGGGTTGTGGAGAATATGTATTTCAACGTCTTTATTTATAAGATGTTTGCGGCCTCCGCCACCGATATTTCTGCGATGGTTGCCGCATCTGCCGTTGCGGCTACGTTGACTACCGTTTTTATGGGATCTCTTTCCGACCGGATCGGGAAAAGAAAGCTCTTTATCTGCGCCGGATATATCCTTTGGGGTGTTTCCATCTTTGGGTTTGTCCTCCTCCGCGCTGATATTCTGGAGGGGATCATCCCGGCGACCCTTTCGGTTGCCACGGTGGGGGTGTCCCTGACCATCCTTTTGGATTGTTTGATGACCTTCTTCGGTTCCACCGCCAACGATGCCGCCTTCAATGCCTGGCTGACCGATTCCACCGACCACACCAACCGGGGCGCCGCCGAGGGGATCAACGCTATGATGCCTCTCCTGGCGATTTTGGTGGTTTTCGGCGGATTTATGTTCTTTGATCTATCCGTAGCGGATAGCTGGACTGTGATCTTTACCGTAATCGGAAGCCTGACTTTGCTGATTGGTGTTTTGGGTATTTTCCTCATTCAGGAACCGCCTATGACCCCGGCAAAGGAGGGGTATCTCCAAAGCATCCTCTACGGTTTCCGACCCCGCACCGTCCGGGAGAACCGGGTGCTTTATGCTGCTTTGGCCGGCTTCATCCTCTTTAATATCTCCATTCAGATCTTTATGCCCTACCTGATTATCTATTATGAGGTCTCCCTGGGCATGACCGATTACGTTTTTATTATGGCTCCGGCCATTTTGGTGGCGGCGGCGGTCACCGCATTTTGGGGTAAGCTTTATGATAAAAAGGGATTTTCTTTCTCCGGGAGCATCGCTGTGCTGGGCCTGATCGCAGGCTATCTGCTCCTCTTTTTCTTCCGGGATACCGCAATGGTCTTTATCGGCTCTCTGCTGATGATGAGCGGCTATTTGGCCGGAATGGCGGTGTTCGGTGCAACCATCCGGGATCATACTCCCGCCGGCAAAGCCGGAATGCTGCAGGGTGTCCGGATTTTCTCCCAGGTGCTGATCCCGGGAATCATTGGCCCGTATATCGGCGGTCTTGTTCTGGCTGACGCCGAAACGATTTTAAATAATGACGGAACAACCTCCTTTGTTCCCAATGCCAATATCTTTTTGGCGGCGTTGGTGGCGGTTATTCCTGCGTTGATTGCCATTCCGCTGATCAAAAAGCTGAAAAAACCTCGCTTGGTAGAGCTGACAACCCCTTTTGAGGGGGAGATGGGGGAGATCCCCTTTGCCGAATACCCCCGCCCGCAGATGAAGCGTGATTCCTACCTTTGTTTGAACGGGAAATGGTCGCTTTCTGTCCGATCTCCAAAAGGGGAGGAGCAACTCGGCCAGATTCTTCTTCCGTATCCTCCCGAAAGCCGACTTTCAGGGATCGGCCGGATCACCGGGAAGAAAGAAACCCTCCTTTATAGCCGTAAGATTTCCCTTCCGGAAGAGTTTCGGAAAGGGCGTTTGCTTCTCCACTTTGGCGCCGCCGACCAGTATGCTGAGGTTTTTGTCAACGGTGTATCGGTGGGAACACACGAAGGGGGATATCTGCCCTTCACCTTTGATGTTACCGATCAGGTGGTTTCGGGCGAAAACACCCTGACGGTGGCTGTTTCCGACCCGTTGGATCTTGAACTGCCTTACGGTAAACAGACCTACCGACGGGGCGGAATGTGGTATACTCCCGTCAGCGGAATTTGGCAGACGGTCTGGATGGAGTCTGTCCCGGAGGAATATATCCGTTCTCTGCGGATCACCCCGACTTGCTCTGCTGTGACGGTGGAGGTTTCCGGTGGCGCGGAGGAAAAAACGCTCACCATTGGCGAAAAGGTCTATCACTTTACAGGAGATGCCGTTACCGTTGCGGTGGAGAATCCTCACCTTTGGACTCCCGACGATCCCCATTGCTACTCCTTTACTCTCCAATCCGGTGAGGATACGGTTTCCTCCTACTTTGCCCTTCGCACCCTTTCCATTGAGGAGCGGGAGGGCCGTTCCCTGATTTGCCTCAACGGTGAACCGACCCTTTTTCACGGCCTGCTGGATCAGGGATATTTTCCGGACGGAATCTTTCTGCCTGCCACCCCCCGGGGTTTTGAGAATGATATTCTGCAGATGAAGGCCTGCGGCTTTAATATGCTGCGAAAGCACATTAAGGTTGAGCCGGAGCTGTTTTACTATTATTGTGATATTCACGGAATGGTTGTCTTTCAGGATATGGTCAACAGCGGCCCTTACCATTTCCTGGTGGATACCGCTTTGCCTACCGCCGGCGTCAAAAAAGGGATCACCCATCGGGCAACACCCCGCCGTAAGGAGATCTTTCTGGATACCGCCCGGGGAATGATGGAGCTGCTTTATAACCATCCCTGTGTTTGTTATTATACCATCTTTAACGAGGGTTGGGGCCAGTTTGAAGCGGATGAATGCTATCGCCTCCTGAAGGCGACGGATCCCACCCGGATTTATGACACCACCTCCGGCTGGTTCAAGACTGCCCAGAGTGACGTGGAGAGCGATCACGTTTACTTTAAGCCTGTCAAACTGACTCCTGTGGAGGGTCGGCCGATGGTCCTTTCGGAGTTTGGCGGGTATTCCTGCAAGCTGGAGGGCCACTCCTTTAACCTGGATGAAACCTATGGCTACCGCTTCTTCACCGACCCGGAGGCTTTCCGGAGTGCGATGCTGGAGCTTTATCGCAAAGAGATCCTTCCTGCCATCGGGGATGGCCTTTCTGCCGCCGTTTTGACCCAGGTCAGCGACGTTGAGGATGAAACAAACGGCCTGCTGACTTATGATCGGCAGGTGCTGAAGGTGGATGCCGGGCAGATGAAGGAGCTGGCAGAAGAGCTTTATTCTGCATTCCGTCAACGGAATAATCTGAAATAACGGTGGATGGTGATCGCGTGCCCCAAAAAGGTGCGCGGTCACTTTTTGCTTGTTTTTTTACTGGAATCAGGTATAATGAAGGGTGAAATAAGACCCTCGGAAAGGATGATCTCCTGATGATTTACACCGTGACCTTTAACCCCGCTATTGACTATGTTATGCGGATGAATTCCGCCCTCAAGGCTGGACAGACAAACCGTTCTGCATCAGAGGAGCTTTATTTTGGGGGAAAGGGAATTAATGTCTCTTACGTTTTGGCACAGCTGGGGGAGGAAACTACCGCCCTGGGCTTTGTGGCAGGCTTTACCGGGGAAGCTCTGGTCAAAGAGGTGGAGCGCTGGGGAGTAAAGGCTGATTTTATTCGGCTTTCCACCGGTTGTACCCGAATCAACGTAAAGCTCAAAGGAGAGGGCGAAACGGAGATCAATGCCCAGGGTCCTGCCATCTCTCCGGAGGAAGCAGAGCTCCTTTTTGGGAAACTGGAGGGTCTTAAGACGGGGGATACCCTTGTTTTGGCAGGAAGTGTACCGGCAACCCTTCCGGAAAATATCTATGAAACGATCCTTTCCCGTCTGGCTGGGCGTCAGATCCGGTTTGTAGTGGATGCAACGGGGAAATTGCTGTTAAATGTGCTGAAATATCATCCTTTTTTAATCAAGCCCAACCGGCAGGAGCTGGAGGAGCTGGTCGACCGCTCTCTGCCGGACGATGCGTCCATTGCGGAAGCGGCGAAAGAACTGCAGAAGTTTGGTGCAAAAAACGTCCTGGTCTCTCTGGGCGGTGAGGGTGCATTCCTGCTGGATGAGGGAGGAAATTCCCATCGCTGTCCTGCTCATAGGGGGGCAGTGCGGAATACCGTCGGTGCAGGGGACTCAATGGTGGCTGGATTTTTGGCCGGAAGCGGGAAAGGATATGAGTATGCCCTCCGCCTGGGAAGCGCCGCCGGAAGCGCCACTGCATTTTCGGCAGGCTTGGGAGAGAGGGAAAGTATCCTTGCACTGCTGAAGGAATAAAATGAGGTGTGCCTATGTGTACTGCGTTATCCTGGAAGGGAAAAGAACATCTTTTTGGGAGGACGCTGGACCTAAATCGCTCCTGCGGGGAAGAAATTTTACTGATCCCGCAGGGGTTTCCTTTGTGTTTTCGTCATAAAGAAACGGTTTTGCATCATTATGCTATGGTAGGAATGGGAATCCGACGGGATGGATTTCCTTTGCTGTTTGAGGCAACAAACGAAAAGGGCTTGAGCATAGCAGGACTGAATTTCCCGGGAAATGCCGTCTATCATCCCATGAAGAATGGGGCGGATAACATCACCCCCTTTGAGTTCATCCCTTGGGTTCTGGGGCAGTGTGCCGACTGCGATGAGGCAGAGCAGCTCCTTGCCCGAATCAATCTTTTGGAGGAGCATTTCAGCGATTCTCTTCCTCTTTCCCCTCTGCATTGGCTGATTTCCGATCCGAACCGATCGATTACTGCCGAGCCAGGGGGGCAAGGTTTATCCCTTTACACAAACCCGTTGGGAATTCTTACCAATAACCCGCCCTTTCCCCAACAAATGACCCACCTTTCTCTCTTTCTTGGGCTGTCTCCACAGCCGGCGGAAAACCGATTTTCTCCCCGGATGGAGCTGGAGCCCCTTTCACACGGTATGGGTGCAATGGGACTCCCCGGAGATCTTTCTTCTCCCTCCCGGTTTGTCCGGGCGGCCTTTGTAGCTGAAAATCTGCGGGAGGATGAGGAGTCGGTCAGCTGCTTTTTCCGGGTGATGTCGGCAGTTGAGCAGCAAAAGGGCTGTGCACGAATGGGGGAGAGCTGGGAGTATACGGTATACACCTCCTGCTGTGATGCCAAAAAGGGCGTTTTTTATTATACCACCTACCAAAACCGGCAGATCACAGCCCTGGATCTGAAGGCGGAGCGAATTGATGATGCTACTCTGAAGCATTTTCCCCTCATCCGCCAGGAACAAATCCACCGGCAGAATGAAAAAATTTAAAAAACAGCTGGAAATCTCCGGAATCTATGGTATAATACAGTTACCCAATGGATTCCTGCAGAAAGGATGAATTCTATGTCAGTTCTGAATGTTACAAAAGATACCTTTGATGCAATCGTTACCCAAAGCACCCAGCCGGTGCTTCTGGATTTTTGGGCCAGCTGGTGCGGCCCCTGCCGTATGGTCTCTCCCGTGATTGATGAAATTGCGGAGGAAAACCCTCAGATCACCGTTGGAAAGGTCAACGTTGATGAGGAGCCGGAGCTTGCTCAGGCCTTTGGCGTGATGAGTATTCCTACTTTGGTTGTGATCCGGAATGGTCAGATCGTCCAGCGGGCAGTAGGCGTCCGTCCCAAGGAGCAGATCCTTGCAATGCTGGCAGATTGATAGCGCGCAATAGGGACACCTTTTTGTGTAAAGGTGTCCCTATTTTGGATGATGGAGTGTTTATATGAAAATATCAACAGAGATTGCTTCGGCCGCTAAGCATATCGGTGAAGAAAAAACGCTGGAATATCTTGGAAAGGCGGGATTTGACGCCTGGGACTTTTCTCTCTTTGAAATTTGTCCCAATAGTAATTCTACCGTCCCGAACCGGCTGGTGCCGCATCCCTTATCAACCGGGGAGGCCCTGCGTTTTGCTCGGAAGCTTAAGCAGATCGGATTGGATAACGGCCTGGTTTGCAACCAGTCGCACGCTCCCTTTCCCATCCTCAGGGAGGATATCTGGCCCAAACTGGAGCTGGCGATGGAGTGCACCGCTGAAGCGGGAGGGAAGATCTGCGTGATCCATCCCAATAATGCCGGAACAGCGGAAGAAAATGCGGAAATTTATCGGCAGCTTCTCCCCATTGCCAAGGGGTACGGCATTAAGATCGCCACCGAAAATATGTGGCATTGGGATAGGGAAAAGGATGAGTCGTCCTTTGCAGCCTGTGCAACCTCCGAGAGCTTTGTTCAGCATATTGACATTGTGAATGATCCGGATTTTGTGGCGTGCCTTGATCTCGGCCATGCCGAAATGAGAGGCTCCGGATCTGGTGCAGTCAATATGATCCTGGCGCTGGGGGACCGTCTGCAAGCCCTCCATATTCACGATAACGACCGGTGGCACGACTCCCACCAAATTCCTTTTTCAATGGAGATGGATTTTATCTCCATCGTTAGCGCATTGAAAAAGATCGGTTATTCGGGTTATTTTACCCTTGAGGCAGATAAATATCTCAATGATCGCACCCCTGAAACAGTTTTTGACGGAATCAAAACGATGGCCCTTCAGGCCCGGAGACTGGCGGAGCTTTTTGAGAGCACTGTGATCGAATAACAAGAATACAATCAGAAAGGCAGAATGACGATGATTCCTTTGATTCCTACCCCCAGAAAAATGAGTATGTCACAGACGCGGGCAGCCTTCCTGCCGGCATACGAAGCAGACCCCATTTTTCTCAACGCAGCGCAGACGTTGGTGGACTTCGCCCATCGGACGCACGGCGTTTCCGTCCTACCCCAAAAAGGTGGCATTGTTTTTTCTTATGACTCCTCTGTTCCTGAGGAGGGTTACGTTCTAACCGTTTCCGAGTCGGGCGTAACCTTGAAAGCATCCGATGTTTTCGGTGCGCATAACGGTGCGGTCACCCTTGTCCAGCTGATGGAGCCGGCAGGGAAGAAAATCACCCTTCCGATCGGCACCATTGAGGATGCTCCCCAGTGCACCTGGCGCACGGTGATGGTCGACCTTGCGCGCAACTGGCATGAGTTCCGTATGCTTTATGAATATGTTGATCTTTGCCGGTTCTATAAGATTCGCTATTTCCACCTTCATTTTACCGACGATCAGAGCTATACCCTTCCGTCCCGTGCGTTTCCGAAGCTTTCCACCGAGGGTCGCAGTTATACGGAGGAGCAGCTCAAGAGCCTGATCGCTTATGCTAATCTTCGCGGTGTTGAACTGATTCCGGAAATTGATACTCCGGGCCATGCTGTTTCCTTTGCGGAAGGATATGGAGAACGGTTTGGCAAAGATGGAGTGATCTGTCTGTCGGACGAGTCTATGGAGGGAATTGCAACCCTGTTCCGGGAGCTTTGTGAGCTGTTTGCTGACTCCACTTACATTCATATGGGTGGGGATGAGGCGACGCTCACCAAATGGTGTGAATGCGAAAAGTGTATAGATGCCTTCCGCCGCCGTGGCGTGGATGTTGACCGGTATATGGTCAATGATGAAACCAAGCGGGAGCTTGCCGAACTGATGTATGCCACTTTCATCAAGGATGTTTGTGATGTCATCTCCGAATGCGGCAAAACACCGGTCATCTGGGAAGGTTTCTGCAAAAAAATGAACCATATGATTCCCCGTGATGCGGTTGTGGTCAGTTGGGAGAATTATTATCAGCTGACTCCTGATCTTTTGGAGGGTGGTTTCCGCCTGGTTAACGCTGCGTGGAACCCCACCTATATCGTTACTCCGGAGCCCTGCTGGTCTCCTGAGGAGATCTTCAACTGGAATATTTATACCTGGGGAGCGGTTCATCCGCAATCTCCTTATCTGAAGACTCCCTTGGTAATCCCTCCCACCCAGCAGGTGGAAGGGGGGCAGCTTCTTGCCTGGGGTGACCGGATCGCCAGTATGTTTGAAACGGTGGAAGAAGGCGTGCTTTTGGAGCAGAAGCTGGTGGAGGAGCGCACTCCCAGCTTCTCCGAGAATGTTTGGAATCGGGACAAACAGACCGATTGGAACGAGTTTAAAGAGCGTCTGGATTATGTAACAGGCCTTTATCAGAACTTCCGGAAGTCCGCTCCGACCACTTATTGATATTACATAATAAATGAAAAAGCGTATGGTGAGAACTTCCCAAAGGGATCCCGCCATACGCTTTTTATGATGTGATGTTAATGCCGGGTGTCATCCGAGAAGCACTCACAAAACCGACCCTGGAAGGAAAGCTCCTCACCGGCGGCAGTTAAATGGTCCACGCCACCCATCGTTTGGCAACGGAAGGCCGCGATCCCTTCCTGCCGTTCTT
Organism: Oscillospiraceae bacterium; assembly: GCA_017466885.1. Lineage (GTDB taxonomy): Bacteria > Bacillota > Clostridia > Oscillospirales > Ruminococcaceae > RGIG4130. The sequence goes on along the minus strand of JAFTTH010000034.1, from coordinate 2,444 downwards.
CTGTGATCAGAGTGGTAACCGAGGTGGGGACCACTCCAAAGCCTTGAGAAAAGATCAGGGGAGAGGTGCCAAGAAGATGCCCCATCAGCACCGCTTCAATCCCCAAATGGCAGACAAAGGCAATGGTATCGTGGTTGCTTTGGGTAACCCGGTAAATCCGCCCTTCCCGGTGATATCCGTGGCGGGCGAGGATCCCGTCCAATCCATCGCAAACAGCCTTGTGTGCCTGGGGAACGTCGCTATCCCGGATGATGGGATGGTTCAGCCACTCATCTGCAACGGCCAAAGAGGGATATTGCGTCCACCAGGAGGGGAGAAAATCCCACACGCCCCATCGGTGTCCCGGCGCGTAAGGGTGCTCAACGGTAGCGTAGTTAAATTCCCGAAGCCAATCCAGATACTCTGCCTCCTTACCGGTCAGCTCTAGAAGGGGCTGGAGGGTATCCCGGGCTCTGCCGAGAATCGAGCAATAAAAGGTGGTAATTTCCTGACCGGCAAGAGAGCGGGCAAGTAGTTCGGCCTCCCGTTTGCCTTTTGGGGTTAGAGTATCATGGTCATAGTCGGGATCGCCGTGGCGGATAATCAATATTTTCATAGGAGTTCCTCCTGAACAAAAAGCAACCGCAACTCATTGCTGAAATTGCAGTTGCCTCCATTTTTAATTTATTTTTCGGTGCCGAGCAACTCCATCAAAACCTCAAGACGGTTCAATGCCTTTTCCGCTTCCTGCTTCCAGGCGGGGTCGAACAGCACAGTTCTTTTCCTCGATTGGATCGTCACAGTAATCACAGTTCCGCCTTCGGCCTGGGAAACCTTAAGGAAATAGTTTCTTCCCCAGCGCTGCCAGGTGGTTTTTCTTCCGTAACGGAATTCAATGCCGTCCGCAAGCTTGGCTTCCTCAATCATTTCTACATCCAGAAGCTGCGGAAAGCGGGGGTTTCTCAGAACCTCCATAATCTGCTCCGGAGATTGCGTATATGACTTTTTTAAGCTGTTTTTTACTGCCATTGTCTTTGTTCCAACTCCTCATTTTTTCTGTAGTGAAAAAATCCTATCCAAAAGTCTACCATAACGGGGATTTTTTGTCAAGAAAACAAGACCTTTGCTTTTAGTCTCTGAAGAACAACCCATAACCTCAACAAAAACACACAGTAGGGGAGTGGACTTAAAAACTATATTGAGAAAAGGGGATGATCTCTGCTTGCAGTTTGCGAACAAAAAACGGATTGAGCTTATAAGGGATATGACTGCTCATACCGATCGGCTCGACTTGTTCCAGCTTCAAAATCGAAAAGTCACCGCATTCCTGAATTTGAAAGTAGTAATTTCTATGAGAACCATAATCTGAAAAGCGTATGATTGATTTATCCAAATCAAAGTTGCAAGACAGTTCATCCACGGCGTTTTTTGCACTTAATAAGTCAATGATCTGTTGTGGTGAAAGGTGGATTTTATAGACGAATTTTCTCATAATGGAATCGTAGTTGATAATGCCACCGGTTGAGTCATTGTGATCCTTATATATGGGAATTATGATCCCCAGAACCAGCGGGATGACAATTACAATAAAGAATATTGCAAACCACCAAAATTCCATTATAATCCCTCTCTACTCGTTTTCTTCAGGCAAGCATACATTATGGACATTACGCAAATACTTTTCAAATGTATGAAAGAAAGAATCAAAGGCATCTGCATCGTCGTTGCCGCTGGTGTATAAAATATGATTCCACCAACATGCATACCCGTTTCGGTCTTTGATAATTTCTTCGTGATACCACGTAACAAATAAAGAGAAATACTTAAATGGACTTTCTTGGCAGTAAAAAGAAAATGCGTATTCCATACCAAACAACAGATCTCGAAAAGACAGTAAAGACGGCTCCCCGAAAAAAAGACCGGGTTTCTTTTTTACTTGAGCGAAAAACACTAACTCGTCAAATTTTGAATCGGTATTTGGCAAATTCATTTGGATGCCTCCTTTGTAAAATCATTCTATCATTTAACAAAGCATAAGTCAACGATTACTGGCTGCAATTTAACGATTGCTTGTATTTTAATGATTTGAAATCGAACAAAACCGTTGATTTAAAAACCTAACTCTCAAAAAACTAAAAAAGCTGATTTTGGGTATAAAAATAACCGTCATTCCCTTGTATCAGAATGACGGTTATGATTTGGATATGGACTACGAAAAATGTTTTCGGCAGTTTTGCGTATGAATTCGAACACTTACAGAAAGCACGGCGAAAGCCGTGTATATCATCAATTCCGCAGGAATTGCATATCATCAAAACGAAGTTTTGTATATCATCAAGCCGCAGATAGATGCACGCTAAAGCGTGATGAGATACAGCCCCAAAGGGGCTGATGATATGCACCACGCTTCGCGCGGTGATGATATGCCAAGCCTGCGGCTTGGATAAAAAAATTCGACAAGTTGA
>JAFTTH010000046.1 GCA_017466885.1 Oscillospiraceae bacterium | reverse complement strand
TGCGGCTGGATCACCTCCTTTCTAGGGAGAAAGCTTGAAGGGAAACCGGAGAGCTCATTCCAAGGTCGATACCGAGATTTTTGCTCGGTCCTTTGAAAGAACCCCATGAGGGTTCACAGCGCGAAAGCGCATCCCGACGTCGTCAGCGTTTCATCTGTATCGTTTTCAGGGCTCGATGCTCTGAGAGAGCGGACGCAAGTCCCACCTCAGGCTCCACCCGGAAGATGCTCGAAAGAGCAGCCAACCGGAACGGGAACTGGGGTGCAGGGGTTCAACCCCTGCCGTACCTTGACAACTGTATATGAGTAATTTAGACGAGATCTAAAAAGATTAGTCATTTCTGTTCAGTACAATGAACATGGTTCATTGGGCAAAAGAAAAGATTGGTCTTAGGAGAGAATCGACGAAAAAATCAAGCTTACAAGAGCACAGGGTGGATGCCCTGGCACCATACGCCGATGAAGGACGCGGTAAGCTGCGAAAAGCTTCGGGGAGCCGCAAGCAGGCATTGATCCGGAGATATCCGAATGGGGGAACCCGGCGGGAGTAATGTCCCGTCACTCTCAGCTGAATCCATAGGCTGAGCAGAGGGCACGCGGGGAACTGAAACATCTAAGTACCCGCAGGAAAAGAAAGAAACATCGATTTCCTAAGTAGCGGCGAGCGAACGGGAAAGAGGCCAAACCGAAGAGCATGCTCTTCGGGGTTGCGGGCCAGCAACATGCATCGTGAACGTCTAGTGGAAGCGCGTTGGAAAGCGCCGCCAAAGAGGGTGACAGCCCCGTAGACGAAAGACAGACACGGCTAGCTGATACCAGAGTACCGCAAGACACGTGAAATCTGGCGGGAAGCCGGAGGGACCACCCTCCAAGCCTAAATACGATATGGTGACCGATAGCGCATAGTACCGTGAGGGAAAGGTGAAAAGAACCCCGGGAGGGGAGTGAAAGAGAACCTGAAACCCTGTGTTTACAAGCAGAGGAAGCACAATTAAGGTGCGACCTTGTACTTTTTGTAGAACGGACCGGCGAGTTACGTTATGCAGCGAGGTTAAGGTCTTGAGGACTGGAGCCGCAGCGAAAGCGAGTCTGAATAGGGCGCTTAGTTGCATGACGTAGACCCGAAACCGGGTGACCTATCCATGGCCAGGTTGAAGTGGGAGTACAATCCCATGGAGGACCGAACCAGACGTCTGTTGAAAAAGGCGGGGATGAGCTGTGGATAGCGGAGAAATTCCAATCGAACCCGGAGATAGCTGGTTCTCCTCGAAATAGCTTTAGGGCTAGCCTCGTATTAGATTACTGGAGGTAGAGCACTGAATAGCCTAGGGGGCCCAAAGCTTACCGAAGCTTATCAAACTTCGAATGCCAGATAATTGATGTACGGGAGTCAGTCCGCGAGAGATAAGTTCCGCGGGCAAAAGGGAAACACCCCAGACCTACTGCTAAGGTCCCCAAGTTCACGTTAAGTGGAGAAGGATGTGTGATTGCACAGACAACCAGGATGTTGGCTCAGAAGCAGCCATTCATTCAAAGAGTGCGTAATAGCTCACTGGTCGAGTGGTCATGCGCCGAAGATGTACCGGGGCTCAAACGTGACACCGAAGCATAGGATTCGTTTTTAACGAGTGGTAGAGGAGCATCGAGTACGGGCTGAAGCTGGAGCGAGAGCACCAGTGGACTGTACCCGAGAGAGAATGCCGGTATGAGTAGCGAGAGGCATGCGAGAAACATGCCCGTCGATAGCCTAAGGTTTCCTGGGGAAGGTTCATCCGCCCAGGGTTAGTCGGGGCCTAAGCCGAGGACGGAAGTCGTAGGCGATGGACAGCAGGTTGAGATTCCTGCACCGCCATGAGAATGATGCAATGACACAGAAGGATAGCATGAGCCGGGTGATGGTCAACTCGGTTTCCACTGCGAGGGTGTTTGGCAGTGAAGTACACCAAACATTAAACCTGAGCTGAAGAGGGAGCGAAATTAAGTAGCGAAGCATGCGACTTCACGCTGGCGAGAAAAGTTGCTGGTTTATCGAAATGGCGCCCGTACCGCAATCCGACGCAGGTAGGCAAGATGAGAATTCTAAGACGAACGGGAGAATCCTTGTTAAGGAACTCGGCAAAATGACCCCGTAACTTCGGGAGAAGGGGTGCCGATGGAAACATCGGTCGCAGAGAATAGGCTCAAGCGACTGTTTAGCAAAAACACAGGTATCTGCGAAAGCGAGAGCTGACGTATAGGTGCTGACACCTGCCCGGTGCTGGAAGGTTAAGGGGAAATGTTAGGGCAACCGAAGCATAGAACCGAAGCCCCAGTAAACGGCGGCCGTAACTATAACG
>JAFTTH010000033.1 GCA_017466885.1 Oscillospiraceae bacterium | reverse complement strand
GAAGGTAAAGGCGATCACCGGGTAGGTAGTGGCGGTGGGGATGGCTCTCATAGCGTTTTCCCACTGAGCCGGGAAGATGTAAGAGCAGACGGAATCTGCGCCGTCCCAGTAGAAGTAGCCGTTGTCAGCAGCTTTGTAGGTTGCTTCCTTCAGCACTCCCTGATCCATCGCCAGGTAAGAGATGCCGAAATCTCCCTGCTGGTCAAAGGACTGACCGGGAAGGCCTGCGGAGCCGGTGAGCTGATAGGTCGTTCCCACCACGGGATTGAGCACCTCGGGGGTGCCAGCCGCGCTACTCCAAAGAGCCAGGCCGGAAAGGAGCACCGCGAAGGAACAAAGGATTGCCAAAAGGGATTTTGGGGTTCGTTTCATATTGTTTCCTCCTTTTTATTTCAAACAACATTTCTGCTGCTTTTCGGGACTGATTCAGTCGGTGATCTCGGTATAGGTCACCTGGGATGAAACCGCACCGTAAAGGTTGGTGGGAAGGGTTCCGCTCGCCTTGCAGTGGAGATAGAACCGGTCGCCCGCCTTGACCTCCACTTCATAAACGCCATCTGTACCGGTCAGTCGATCGGCATCGGCGATACCGTTTTTGGTAACGGGGAACTCCATTTTATTGGCTGGCTCGGAGGAGCCCTTAAACATCAGGGTTAGCTTTCCCGATTTCGGGGCAGTAAAGCAGATCACAGGGTAGCCATAATCGGAAGGAATGGTCAGCATTGACCACTCCCACTGAACCGGGAAGAGGGAAACGGCAATATCTCCCTTCAGATCCCAGTAATACCATTGGTTGGCATCCGGATTATGGGTCATAGACCGAAGCTGGCCATTCTCTATCGCATAATAGGAAAGAACGTAATTGCCCCGGAGGTCGACGGAATCGGTCGGAGTATTACCTTGATGATTTCCAGTAAGGGTATAGGTCGTTCCCACGACGGGATTGGCAAGGGTGTCTTTCTTTGCTCCGGTATCAAAGAGCTTGGAGGAGGTCACCTGGAAAGGTGTCTTGACGGCGTTATTCACGCTTTCAATGGCAACCTGCTTTTCGTAAGGGGTGACCTCGGCGGGAGCAAAGCTCAGAGATGAAATATCCTTACCGGTGATGGTCTTCACAAGGCCCAGCCCGGCAATATACCGGCCCAAGCCAAAGGAAAGGTGATAGCCGTCCCGGGTCAGAATATCTCCCACAAGGGAGGTGCGGGTATTCTGAATGGCAGTACCGTTGGGGATAATGCCGGCAAAGTCTGCATTTCCTTTGATCTTTTTCTCCACATTAGAAACGATCTCCTGATACATCTTCATCTGATCCCGATTAACCAGATTGAAACTTTCCATAGTGCAACTGCTCTGGTAGCCCCAGGTCATCAGCCAGTAAAACTTCGCCTCCGGCTCATAGCTGCGAACATAATCGGTCAGCTCTTTGAGACGGCCAAAGGTGGATTCCTTGGTAGCGTCAGGGCTATGTTGCTGAAAGGTAACGTAATCCCAGTTTTCCTCCTTGAGCGCGTCCGAGATCCGGGAATTGGGGGTAGTTTGCCAGGTGCCGTTGATATTGGTGCGATATTCGTAGTTGGGAAGATCTCCCTTGGCGTTGGAGGCGTGCATATCCAGCGTTGATCCGCCAATATAGAGGGTGCCAAGCTTCACCTTTTGATATCCAAGGCTATTGAGGATCTGCCAGACATACTCCATCGTATCGTCCGAGAAGCTATTGCCAACGGCAAGAATCTTCAGGACATCATCCGAGTCCGGTGTGGGCTGAGGGGTGGCAGAGGAGGTCGAATCGGCAGAGGAGATGGGGGATTCCGAGGTCTGCTCGCCAGTGGATTCTGCAGGAGGAGCAGTGCTGCTCTGAGAGGACACCGCTGATGAAGGCGTTCCGTCCGGCTGAGAGGATTCTGTTTCTGGGGTTGCCGCACATCCGCCAAGGATCCCCCCCAGGAGTGCTGCTACGACAAAGATTCCGGTTAATTTCCGAAGCATAAAAAGGTTCCTCCTTTATTCTTCCAGGGATCCAATTGCTCCCTTTTTCTTTTTTCGAATGAGATAAACCGCAACCCCAGCGCCAATGGCCAGCACGCCTACCGCAATCGGAACAATCCAGGCCGCAGGGTGAATGCGATCTGTTCCGTTCTGTCCAGCCGGCTGGGATACAGAGGACTGAGGCTGGGAAGAGGTTTCCTCGGCGGGAAAATCCGTTTGCAGAATGGTCTTGAGGTGCTCGGCATAGGTTAGATAGCCCTTGGGTGTGGGATGGGTGCCGTCCCCGGAGATCTCAACGCCCCAGGTGTTGATGTCCGAGATGAATTTCACCTTTTGATCCGCTGCCATAATCTTTTCCGCCGCCCGGGTTACTGCCTCGGGCGCTTTGCTTTCGGCGGGATTCTTGACCGAGCCTAAGATATAGACAATGGCCTCGGGATAGATCTGGCGGAGCTTTTTGACAAAGCCCTCATAATCCTCTACGTACTCGGCGATCCTGCCTTCCTCCGCATCGTGGAGGTAGTCGTTTCCGCCGGCAAGGTTAATCACGATCACATCCGGCTGACGGTCATTGGAGAAATCGTAGGGGGTAAAGTTTTCCAGCTTATCGCAGGGGCGCTCATAGTTGAAAAAGGCAGTTTCCATCCCCACGCGATGGGCAGTTGTCCAGCCCTCCATAGCAAAATCCACAGTATTATCGTATCCGTTATAATAATATCCCCAACCCTCGGTCTTTTGCGAGTCGGCGGTATACCAGCCGCACCCATCCGAGAGGGACATTCCGCCAAAGGCAAATACCTGCCAATCCCAGCCCAACATATTCCCCAATTGGAAGGAGTAGCTTGCCCGGGATGCTTCAAAGGAAGCCCCGATGAACATAATATACCGATCCTTTTTGGGGATAGCGGTAACCGCTGCCTCCGGCTCCAGATAAAAGCCCTTCAGCTGCATTGCCGGGCCATAGACCTTAACGGTGTGTTCCCCATCCGAGGGAACGAGGATCTCAACCTTGCCCTGAGAGAAGCGGTAGTCGGTTAGCTTTCCGTCCAGCTCCACCGCAATATCCGACTTCCTTGCCAGCTCAATAAAGAGCTTCTTTCCGGTGAAGGAGAAGCTGACGCTGGGAGAGGTCCAGTAGGAAAGACGAGCACCCTCCCCATCCTTCCAACGCCCCTCATAGTTGAGCCGCTCATCAAAGGCGGAAAGGAAGGTCAGTCCCTCGGTGGGATCCTTTTCGGGTTCCTCCTGGCCAAACTCGGTATAAGTCACCTGCGCAGAAACCGCGCCGTATAATCCCTTGGGGGCAGATGCGTCCGATTTGCAATGCATATAGAATTTATCACCCTTTTTGACCTCCTCGGTATAGATCCCATCCTCACCGGTCAGCTTTTGAGTGGGGGAGATCCCGTTTTTGGTCACGTAAAAATCCATTTGATTGGCCGGGTCGGAGCTTCCCCGGAAAAGGAAGGAAACCGTACCCGAGCGGGGGAACTCATAGCAGAGAACGGGGTAGGCGTAATTGGCAGGGATGACCTGCATTGACCATTCCCACTGAACCGGATAGAAGGATACCGCAACATCCCCGTTGCCGTCCCAGTAAAACCACTGGTTGGCATCCTCCTTATAGGTCATCTCCTTCAGAGATCCGTACTCCGCCGCGTAGTAGGATAAGCCGTAATCCCCCGCCACATCGTGGGAGAGGAAGGGAAGGTTCCCCTCGTGAAAGCCGGTGAGGGTGTAGGTCGTGCCAAGGACAGGGAGCAGGCTCTCCACCGTTGCCGCATCGCTTTTCAGCGATATTCCGGGGAGCAGGAGAGCAACCGCACAGAGAAGGGGTATCAACCGTTTGCACAATGCTTTCATAATCTTCCTCCTATCATTATTCCGGTCACTTCCGGATTTTCTTTCGAATCAGAATCGCCACAACTCCGCCGGCCACCACTGCGGCCGCCCCTCCCCCGATCCAACCCCAAAGGCTTCCGGGGTTGGCAGGAGCCTCCTCCGGCTGGGAAGAAGAATCCGTCTCTGGCTGAGATGGCTTGGAGTTTTTGGGTGGAATCGTTGCTTTCTTTGCATAAGAAATGAAGGAAATCGGGGCAGCGTACCCTTCGGTGCCGGAGGAAACGGGCTTACAGTGGAAATAATACATTTCCCCCTCCTCCACGTAAGCCAGGGTGTCAATTCCTTCCCCAAACCGCCAGTCGGAATCTTTGATGCCGTTTCGGGTGACAAAAAGGCTGGCGCTGTTTTTCGGGTTGCTATTGCCTTTGAAGTAGAAGCGAACCACTCCCTTTTCGGGAAACCGAAAGCCGATGACCGGGTATGCATCTTTCGTGTAGATAGCTTTGGTTGCTGCAGAGCCTTTTTCCGCAAACGCCCAGGGTGCGATTACTACGGGCGTGTTGCTCCCCTCCGGGGTGTACCGCCATTCCTTTTCCTCCGGGAAATAGGTCATAGGGTAAAGCTCGCCCTGATAGCAGGCATAGTAGTAAAGTCCGTAATCGCCCCAAACTCCGGTGGAATCCACCGGCAGACAACGGCTGTCGGGATGGTCTCCTTTTCCGACTACCGTTCCGGTTAAGCGGTAGACCAGTCCAACCCGTGGCTGGAGCTCCGCAGGTGCAACCTCCTCCGCCCCCACCGGCAAAAGAAAAAGGGTAGAGAAAACACTTGCCAAAAGGAGCGCAAGAACCTGTTTCATATTTTCCCTCCGTTTTATCCGTTATTTCTGCTCCCAGGTCTGGTCGGTAGAGGTTTTGCCGTTGGGGAAGGTTGTCGCGGTGCCCCGGCCGTTCATATAGGTATAATCCTTACAATCCACGTAATCCACACGGTTGCCGTTCAGCAGGCAGCTGAACTCCACAAAGTCCTCGGAAGGGTTCTCTGTCGCCCAGGCGTTTTTATCCAGGAGATATTTGTTGCCGTTGAGCGTAACCTCCCAATTCGTATCGTCAAAGTTGAGGTAAACCTCCAGGCCGTTGGAGTAGCGGGTATAAAGCCGGGCCTTCTGGAAGTTATAATTGGCAAGGACCGCCTCGTTGAGGGTATATTCGTTGCCGGCGGCGTCAAAGTAGGCGATCTGATCCACCGTAACGGAGGTATCCAGATACTGCGCCTGAAGCGCGCGGAACATATAGTAGATATTGATATTCTGCTCCTTGACGCCGGTCACCGGTCCGCCCGGCAAAACGGACATAAATCCGGTATGCCCATAGGCAATGGAGGCAGCATTATACTTATCCCAGTTATAAACGGAGGTGCTGGTGGGGACGTCCGGCTCAAACCGATCGGGATAACCCATTCCCTGATTGGCCATCAGCGGACGGATATAATGCAACTCATAGTCGGGCATGATCCGGCAATTGACATAACCGGTGATCTCCCGCTCCACGGCATCCATATATCCGGCGTAAACCGAACCCATATCCCGCATATCCCGGGCTCCCTCCGACATGATCGGGCCGTCATAGATCTCGGACATCTTCCGGAAGAGGTTGATATTCCCCGAAACCACCGAGGATACCGTCCGGGAGGTAATAGAATCGGCGTTAAGGGTGACCTGATTGAGCTCGTTGATATCCACGCTTCCGTTTACATCCACGAAGGTAGCGTTGGTCTTATAGTTATCCTTGATTTTTTGCGACTCAATGGCGGCGTACTTGGTCATTTCGTCCGCCTTGAAGGCATATGTCTCCAGCTTCCACCAGGCGGGCCGGAGAGAACCGTCGGCCAGCTGGGCAAGCTCATTTTCCACGCCGTCCACCCAGTACTGGTTCCGCTCAGAGGGCTGAATAAACCAATAGCATTCGTGGAGAGCAAACTTCCACCCCAGTTTGTTGAGGACGGTATCCAGATATTCAGCAAACTTCTCGGCAGAGCCGTAAGAGGTCATAGCAGGGTAGAAGGCTGGGTTAGAGGTATCCAACCAGTCTCTCTGCCACATATGCTCGATATACATCACGTCCTCTGCGCCGGCCTCTGCCAGCCACTCGCAGTTCATCCGGCGGCGGGCATACTGGCTTTCGGCATTCCAGGTATCATAAACGACAAGGTCAGTCAAGCTATCCCGGTACTTGGATTTTTCAGCATTGGTCAAATAGGTGCAATCCAAAAACTCATTGGAGAGAGTCACGTAATATTTCTCATCCAGGGGATTGCGCTCCTCTGCGGAGTTGAGCTCGTAGACCGCCTGCATTCCGTGCTCGCAGGCAGGAATGTCGCCGTAGGCCGGAGAATAGTGAGTGTTATTCATTCGGGTGGCATATGACTGGGTTTTATCCAGGTATGCCGACACAAAGGCATTGCCGTCCGCCACCAGCACCGAGACATCCTCCGCATAAACGACCATATCTCCCCGGATGGAGGTATTGGCCCGACAGAAGCCGGTGGTAAATCCGCTGTATCCCGGCTTGCCGGTAATATTCTCACTCCCGACGTGGATAATCAGGGAGGTATTAAGAATCCGGATTGTATAGCTTTTTTGGGCAGTGATGCCGTCAAAGGTATCGGTATAATTAAGCGTCAGGGTGTTGTCAGCGAAGGAGACCTCCATCTGGGTGGTGCCGCCTTTGGCAAGGAACTGCTCGGGAGGAACCTCCGTTCCGTCTGCCATAGCAAAATGGGTTCCGGCATCCTGCACCACACGAATGGGAGTGCCGCCGTTGAGGGAGCCGTCAATCTCCAGCACGCCGGCCTTTAGGGCATCCGACCCACAGTTGACGGTGTAGGTCACAGAGCAGCCCTCTCGGACATAGGTGAAGGTTGTAATTCCGGTGGCCTGGTCGTAGATGGCGGTGTTTTCGCCTGTTTTATCAGCGCCCACCGGCTCTACGTTAATATCCCATTCTGAGGCGGCCAGGCCTTTATAAATGGAGGGCTCCTTCTTCCCGCCGGTGCTTTCCGTTCCGCTGGAATCGGTGCTGCTTCCGGCGTTGCCGGTGCATCCGCTCAGCGGGCATAAAACCGCAAGGGCAAGCGCTGCAACGATCTTCATCCAGTCTGCTGCTCGTCTTTTCATCTTGGTGCATCCTTTCTGGTTGGGTTATATAAAGCGTTCAGGGATTCCATCCATCGGCACTCGGATCTGGATCTCTCCACCGATCCCCGGCTCCTCCCGGATGGTCAGTCCCGATTGTTCTCCAAAGGTAAGTTTCAGGCGCAGCTTTGCATTGGTCAGCCCGATTCCGGAGCTTTTCCCGTTGGAAGAGAAGGATTCCCCCTGATTAAATCGGGCAGCGACCTGGGGAGAGAAGCCTACGCCGTCATCCTGCACGGAAATAACTGCGGTATTTTTCTCCAGCCAGCCGCGAATCCGGATATGAAGATGCTTCCCCTTTTGGAAGGCGTGCTTGAAGGCATTCTCCACGATCGGCTGGAGGGTCATATGGGGCAGGTAAGCATCCTCCAGATAGGGCGGGATCTCTATCTCGTAGGATACATCCTCCCGAAGGTGGGACTCAATATTCAGATACATCTGCGCCAGCTCAATCTCTTTGCTCAGCCGGACGATATCCCCATCCGGATTCAGCGCTCGGCGGTAAAACTGCACCAGCCACTGGAGTAACTCCCGCGTTTTTTCAATCTCGCGGTTCTCCAAGGACCAGTCAATGGCCGATAGGGTATTGTATAAAAAGTGCGGGTTGATTTTTGCCTGCATTACGTCCAGCTGCAGCTTGCTGTTGCGAAGCTGGAGGTTATAAACGGTATCCAGAGTTTGTTTTAGTTCAGCGGCCAGCTCGTCCAGCGCCAGACCTGTTTGACCGATCTCGTCGGTACCGGTAACGGGCGGGAGGGCATCATACTCTCCGGCCTTGATCCGGTCAATCTTCCCCGAAAGAGTCTCTATTCGGGTGGTTAGATGCCGGGAAATGACCAGAATCATCCCCAGAAACACAAACATACATACCACAATTAAAAACGACACAGTATGGCTGACATTCTGAGCACTGGTGAAATAGCCGGTAGGCTGAACCACCTTTGCGATTGTCCAGCCGAAATCTGTTTTTTGATAGATAATATTTTCATTGGTTTCGGGGTTTTGGCAGATCACAGGGTCCTTTCCCGAGATGCCTTCCCCCATTGCGAGGACGCTGGCGGCGGCGCTCTCCTCTCCCCGAATGATAAGATATCCGCCCTGGTTATCCAAAAGATACCAATCGCCGGTAGAGTCCTCGGGGAGAACCCCTAAAAATCCAGCACGGCTAATGGTCATCCGGGCAACGGGATATTTCTTTGCCTGGTAAAAATTCAACCGCTGGAAAAAGCTGATCTCGCCCTTTTCGCTGATGAAAACACAGTTGGAGGCCTTCTTTTCTGAAAAGTAGTCAAAGGCCGACTCCCCCATTGCCTCGGGAGAATACTCAAAAACGTAGACCTGGTCATAAAGGAGGGTAGGATTATCGGTGAAGAAGGCGATGCCGGTCACGTCCTGAATGCTTCCCGAGTACCGGTAGGTAGAGAGGTCAAAGACGGTTTGATAGGCATCCACCACCTCTACCGGATCCCGGTACTCCTTGGTCAGCGCCTCAAAGAGGAGATGGTCGGTGAGAAGACGCTCTGCCACCGATTCGTAAAGATCCCATCTGCTGTTGACATGATTACAATACTGCGCAACGGTATTTTTCTCCAGCTCCATCGTATCCCGAATAAGCAACGGGGAAACAATCAGTCCGTTGATCAGCAAAAAAATCAAAAATGGCAGAATTGTAAAAGGCACAAAGGCAACCAACAGCTTATTGCGGAATTTCATATTCGCAATCAACTGGCGAAAACCCTTTGACCCCTTGCAAGGTTTCTTTGCTGGCATCATCTTCATCACCGTTCACCATTCCCGGTTTTTGTTATTCTGTTTTGGCTCTGGGGAAATACGTAATCCTCAGATTGGTGCATCCAAAGGGAACCAGCTCAAGCTCAAGCTCCTCCTGCACCTCAGCCGGCGCCTGCCATACGTCCATCGTCTTGCGGATATAGGGCGGATAGGAGAATAGCGCCTTATAGCCCGGAACCCGGAGCTTGATGGGAGCATCCTCCCACACATAGCCGGTATCCTCCCGCTCCTCCACCCGGATCTTGGAGCAATCCACCTTCTCGTCGATGGCAACATTCCAGCTGATATTATATTTGCGGAGTCCGTTCTGTTCGTAAAGGCTTCCGCGGGTATCGTTCTCCAGGAGCTTGGGATAAACATCCCACCAGCTCCAGCCCTCCGGCAGAGGGGTACGGGGGTTGCCCTTGACCGGCACCCAGACCTCCGGAATGGGAAGGGCAAAGACCAGTGGACCGTATTCCACGCAGAGAGGAAATTTACCCGAGGCATCGCTGTCATCCACCCGGTCAACGGTCACCTGTCTGGGAAGAACCACCTCCACCACATCCCCCGCCTTCCAGCACCGGCGGATCGGGAAATAGCTTCCCTTCACTGCTCCGGGGAAGGACACTCCGTTGACGGTAAAGGTGGCCGCATCGCACCAGCCGGGGATCCGGAAGTTGATGGCTATCGTCTCCTCCGACGCCGCCTCCACCCGGAAGGTCAGCCGATCCCGAAACGGATAGAAGGTTTCCTCCGAGATCACAAGGTCGCCGAAGGTGATCCGGGCAGGGCCGTAGGCCGAGATATAAAGATTTTTGCCATCGGTCAGCGCCATACTCCGCACGTAGTCAGGCACAGCCCAAACCGAGGTAACCGGGCAGCAGGAAACCGGATACACCGGAGCATACTGCTGCATATCCTGCTCAAAGAGGCAGGAGTTGCCGTTCGCAAAGATCTGGTTGGGAGAGCTCATATAAGCAATGGCTTTTTCGTCCTTCTTCCGGGCGCCCTGCGCACCGTTGAAGACGATCCGCTCGATCCAATCCGCACACTGGGGATCCCCGGTAATGGCATTGACATGAATCAGGCTATCCTCCAGGAAAGAGAAGTTGCAATACTCGGTCTCCACGCTGGCACTCCGGGGAGAGAGATATTCTGCGTGGCAGGGCATTCCGCCCGTCCTCTGCATCACCTGCCGCTTGACCTTTTTCAGACCGTTGAGGTTGGCGGCCAGGTTCCGCTCGTTTCCGCCGGCGGCGTATGCCAAAGCGTAAAGAGAGAGGTCGGAGGCGTAGCCGGCGGCGTGCATCGATGCGTAGATGAGTTTTTCCTCCAGCATTGCGGTGGCTGAATTTAAGTAAAGGTCGTTCCGGTCAAGGAAGTCCACGTATTCGTCGATGAAGGTGACCAGCCGCTCATCTCCGGTATGGAAATAGCAGACGGCCATACTCTCGATGAGAATTACTCCGGCATACCGGGTCTTCCGGTCACCCTTCCAATTCTCGCAGAACCAAAGCATACACCGGTGCACCGCATCCAAAACATCCTTCCGGCCGGTGGCTTCATAATAAAGGAGCATTGCCTTCATTCCGCAGTGGGTACCCCAGGCGTTATAATCATCGAACCAATCGTCCTCGGGGGTATATGTTCCCATATAACCGTTGGGACGCTGATTTTTCAAAACGCCGTTGACCCATTTCTCTGCCTTCGCCTTCAGCTCGGGATCATCCAGAGCAAAGGCCAGCAGGATCAGCCCATACCAGTAGTTGCCTGAGATCTCAGCGCCCCATCCAGCCTTGACGGCACCCCATTCCTCATCGGTGGTGCAGTTAATGTAGGGCAGAGCGATCATATTGGGCTCCAGTTCATCCAGGTGTCCGCCCATACCGGCCTTATTCCGGAGCAGCTGCTCCCGAATCCAACCCCGGGCTGTGACGCTTCCCGCCGGAAGGGTTTTCAGCTTGCGATAGGTTTTGATTTCCTGTTCCATTCTTCTTCCATCCTTTCCCACCGTGGGATCAATCCTTGGCCATGATCTCTTTCTTTGCAAAATACCGGGGAGCAACCTTTTCCATACACTCCTCCAGGCCGGCATCCAGCATCTGTTTTTTCACATCATCATACATCTTACGGGCCTCAGCTTCATTCTTGGCCATAATGATCTTGGGCACTGCGGACTCCCAGTAAGAATAGACCTCAGACATCATAATGCCCTCATCGCTGTTGGAGTCAGGCTCAATTCCCTGGAAGAGCGCCGGGTTGATGAGGGTGTCCTTCTCAGCAGTCCAGAAGGTCTTCCGGCCCTTGTTGGAGGGGATATAGGCCTCGCCGCCCTCCCCGTGAATGATCTGATAGAAGCTGCCGTCATAGGCTTCGAAGCGGCTGTCCGGGCCTTCGTTCAGCATCCACTGGTACTTATATCCGCCAACCTTGCGGAATCTCTGCCAAAGATCGGCAATCTCGCTGACAGCATCCAGCTTGGGAGCAACCTTTCCGGCCTCATCGTAATCCCAGAAGGTACCGGGCAGACCATTGCAGAGGTAGAACATTACCTCGGGGTCATTCATAAAGTTCATCCAGGCCAGCGCACGACGGGGGTCCTCACAGCTGGTAGTCAGGCAAAGTCCGCCGCTGCCGACGGTAGAGTAGGTCACGTAAGCTTCCTCTCCGGGAGTTTCTGCAACCTTATAATAAGAAAACATATAGCTCTCGGGATCCTGATTCTGCAGGGAGTTATTGGCCTCTACAAGACCCGACTCCTGAACCATGGTGGAAATTGCGGAGTGGGTGGCCAGCTTATTGGTGACGTTTTCCAGCTTATTGATGGCAAACTCAGGGTCAAGGATCCCTTTATTATACCAACGGTTGAGGGTCGCCAGCAGATCCGGCATTTTCTCGTGAACCAGGTACAGTCCAACCGAGTCCTTACCGGTTTCATAGTAGCCGGGAATTCCGTAAACCTGACACATTTTGTAAACCAAATCGGCGGGAGCCATTGCGGTAAAGGGGTAAACATTTGTGCCGGAAGCATTCTTGGGATGGTCCTTTTTATATTCCAAATAGAAGTTTTCCAGCTCCTCCAGGGTAATCACGCTTTCCTCCGTGGCCCGGTCACCAAAATATTCTTTCATAATGTCGTGACGCACGCTGATGCCGGTATCAATCTGAATCACGTTACCGGTGGACCACTGGGGAATCCGGTACATATGCTGGGTGTTGACATCATAGAGGGCACCAATATCGCTGCCAAACCGGCTGACAACGTTGGGAATATCGTCAAAATGCTCATCCAGCGGAACGAAAACATTCTGCTCAATAAACTGCCCGGCAATGGAGTCTCCCGGCCAAACCATCAGATCGGGGTAATCCTGGGTGGCAAGAAGAAGGGCGCATTTTTCTACAATATCACCGGTGATCAGCTCAACGTTGATGGTAACATTGGTTTGCTCAATCAGCCACTGACCCAAAGGATCGGCAGTCATCGGCTCGTCCCAAAGGGGCCAGCTCGCCATCAGCAGATCAAAGGTGATGGGGTCGGTGGAGACGGGCTCCTCCGGATCAATGGAGGTGGTCCCTCCGGCTCCGTTCCCGCTGCAGCCAGCCAGCACCATTCCTGTCATCAAGAGGCTGAGCAGGAGGGCAACCATTCGACCGGGTTTTTGCATTTTCATCATTCGAAACATCCTTTCTTTCTCATATATAAAGGAAAGCGCTTTCCTTTGATTACTCCTTGACTGCGCCAATCGTCATTCCTGAGATGAAATATCTCTGGAAGAAGGGGTAGACCAACAGAATGGGGACGGTCGCCACCATAGTGGTCGCCATCCGGACACCCATAGGGTTTGCGAAGGCAGGGTTTGTCATGCTCCCGCCACCCATCGTGGTTACAACGTCTGCTTCCTTAATCATCCGCACCAGCAGGAGCTGAAGGGTGGTCAGGTCCTGGGTGTTTGCGAAGATATAGTTATCCCACCAGGAGTTCCAGCTTCCCACGGCAGTGTATACCCCTATGGCGGCAAAGACCGGGATAGACACCGGGATATAGATCCGGACATAGATGGAAAAGTCATTGCAGCCGTCGATCTTGGCGGCATCCTCCAGGCTGTCCGGAATCCCTGCAAAGTAGGACTTCATCACGATCATATAGTAAACGCTCAAGGCCGATGGAATCACAAAGACCAAAAAGTTATTTACCAGCCCCAGATCCCGATACTGGATATAAGTCGGAACAAGGCCACCGCCTACGTACATCGTTGCAATAAAGAGCATATTGAAAAACCGCTTGCCCAGCAGATTCCTCCGGGTCAGAACATACGCCAGCATTCCGGTGAAAAACAGACAGAGAATGGTGCTCAGAACTGTCCGGGCAATGCTCAAAAGAAATGCCCTCCCCAAAAGGGGACTTTGGAAAACTGCCTCATAGTTTTTCAGAGAGAAGACCCGGGGGAAGAAAAAGGGGTAGCCATTGACCAGATCTGCAGAATCGTTGAGGGAGATCACCAGCATATTGTAAAAGGGGAAAACGAATAACAGTGTCAAAATCACGGCCACTGCGTATTTGAAAAAAACGATCAGCGGATTCTTTTTTTCAGCAACGTATGCCATTGGGATCAACCCTCCTTATCGATACAGGGAATAGCCTGTTTTTTTCTTGACGATGGCATTGGAGCCCAGCAGCAGAATCAGTGCCACTACCGATTTGAAAAGACCGATGGCCGTTCCGTAGGAATAGCGAAGCTTGGAAAGGCCAAATCGGTAGGAATAGGTATCGATCACCTCTGCCCAATCCCAGACCATAGAGTTGCCCATTACCATCTGTTGCTCAAAGCCGGCGTTGAGGATACCTGAAATGGCCAGAACCAGCATTACCAGAATGGTTGGCATAATGGAAGGAATTGTAATATGCCAGATCCGTTGCATCGGAGTGGCTCCGTCAATCATTGCAGCCTCGTAAAGCTGAGCATCCACTCCGGTGATGGCCGAGAAATAGATAATGGCCGAGAAGCCCGTCCCTTTCCAGACGTTGGTCAGCACCATCATCACAATAAAGAGTGGTCCATCCTCCAGAAATCCGATTCCCTCGGTGATTCCCACCGTCCGGAGGAAGGCGTTTATGTACCCGCTTTCGGGGGCAAAAAAGAGGAAGCACATAGAGGAAACCACGACCCAGGAAACGAAATAGGGCACGTAAGAAAGAGACTGCATCGTTTTCCGGATATGCTTCTGACCCAGGCTGGAGATTAGCAGGGCAAAAAATACGGGAGCCGGAAATCCGATCAGCAGATTCCCTCCGCTGATTAGGAGGGTATTCCGCATTACCCGCCAAAAATCCTTATTAAAAAACGCTTCAAAATGCTTCAGGCCCACCCAGGGGCTATCCCAAACGCCAAGCATCGGATTATAGTCCTTAAAGGCCATCAGTAGGCCATACATCGGCACATAGGCAAACAGGACAATCCACACCACACAGGGAATCAGCATCAGATATAGGATCTTATTCTGGTTGATGGAGTGGAGGATCTTTTGCATCCCCATTCCGCTTTTTGCTTTCATATCATCCGCTCCTTATAGAGTAAAACTCCGATGATATAATGATACCCCCTATTCTTTTGCAAAACAATCAAACATTTTAATGGTTTATCTGTTTTTTAACAGTCTTTACACAAAAAAAGAACACCTATGGATCCCACGTGTCGTGTCACCATAGGTGTTCTTTCTGTTTTTCTTCTTATTCCGGCTTGGCCGGTGTCCTGCCTTCCCGCGCTTCCCGCTCCCGTTCCGCCTGGGGCTTGCGGAGGTATCGCAGCTCCAGCTGCTCCGGGTCAAGGGGGAAGGAGTACCCCTCCCGTTCCGCGTCTGCAGCGGCAAGACCTGAAAAAACCGCTTCCGCCACTCCCGCCGCTGTGGGATACCGCATCCCCGCGGGGGCAAGAATCTGGTCGGTCTGCCCTGCGGCAACCGCCTCCCCGAAAACGATATGGCCCCCATCTCCCAAATGGAGAATGGGTGTTCCCTCCAGGGCGCGGAGCTCCTCCAAAAGCTCGGCCACCGGCAGAGCCCGGTCAGCAGTCAGCCGGGTCAGGGTTTTGCCGTCCCCACGAAAGAGGGCGTTATACACCTGGCCGCAACGGGCATCCATCGAGGCGGAGACGATCCCCGAAAAGGCGATCCCGCCGCAGGCGGCCGCCAACAGAGAGGAAACAGGATAGCAGCAGGCCTTTCTGCCGAAGAATAGGCCCTTGACCGCCGCACCGCCGATCCGAAGGCCGGTAAAGGAGCCGGGACCGTCCGTAAAGGCGATTCCGTCCAGGTCGGTAATCTTCATTCCGGCGGCATCCAGCACCTCCTCCACCATAGGCAGGAGGGTCTGACTGTGGGTCAGACCGCGGTTGCGGAAGGAGAGGGCCAAAAGCTTATCCTCCTCCCGGACGGCGGCAGAACCGCTTACCGAGGCGGCTTCCATTGCCAGCAGCTTCATTTCCGGTCATCCTTTCGGGAAAATGGGAGTGATTGGGGCAGGGTAATGCGGCGCTCCTCCTGGGAAAGCCGCTCAAAGGTAATGGGATGGGTCCCCTCGGGGAGCCACGGCTGGATATTTTCGCTCCACTCGATGAGCAGAATGCCCCCCTCCTCCAGGTATTCGTAAAACCCGGTGAAGAAGAGCTCCTCCTCCGAGGAGATGCGGAACATATCAAAATGAAATAGAGGAATGGGTGCCGGCTCGCCCTCGGGCGTCAGCCGATGCTCACTGACGATGGCAAAGGTAGGGCTGGCAACCTCATCTGCAAGACCCAGCCCCCGGGCGATTCCCCGGGCAAAGCAGGTCTTTCCCATCCCCATTCCGCCAAAGAGCGCCAAAACGCTTCCGGCGGGGAGGGTCCGGGCAAGCTCCTCCCCCAGCGCCTCTGTTTGGGCCGGGGAGGAGGTTAAAATCACAGTTTCGTCCACGGTAATATCCCCTTTCGGGCGATCAGAACAGGCCGCTGATCTGACCTGCCTCATCCACGTCGATCCGGAGGGCAGCCGCCGCCTTGGGCAGACCCGGCATAGTCATAATATCACCGGTATAGACCACCACAAAGCCGGCGCCCGAGGAAAGCCGCAACTCCCGGACGGTGATCCGGAATCCGGTGGGACGTCCCAACAGGGCAGGATTATCCGAGAGGGAATACTGGGTCTTGGCCACGCAGATAGGCAGGTCGCCGGCGCCCAGCGCCTCGATCTCCTGAATATTCTTGAGAGCGGCAGGAAGGAAGTCCACACCCTCCGCGCCGTAGATCTCCCGGGCGAGGGTCTCGATCTTCTCCTTGATGGGGAGCTTTGCATCGTAAACAGGGGCGAAGTCGGAGGGCTTTTGGCAGGCCTCACAAACCTTCTCAGCCAGGGCAAGTCCGCCCTCGCCGCCCTTGGCAAAAACCTCCGAGAGGGCAAAGTCTGCACCCTTCTCCCTGCAGTATTCCTCCACCAGCGCAAGCTCGGCATCGCTATCGGTCAGGAAGCGGTTGATGGCAACCACCACCGGCACACCGTATTTCCGCATATTTTCAATATGGGCACCCAGGTTGACGATACCCTTTTTCAGCGCCTCAATATTTTCCCCGCCCAGCTCGGCCGGCTTAATGCCGCCATTATACTTCAGGGCGCGGACGGTGGCAACCACCACAATACAGGAGGGCTTGAGTCCTGCAGCACGGCATTTGATATCCAAAAACTTCTCTGCGCCCAGGTCGGAGCCGAAGCCCGCCTCGGTGATGCAGTAGTCCGCCATCTTCATCGCAAGCTTGGTGGCGCGAACAGAGTTACAGCCGTGGGCAATATTGGCGAAGGGTCCGCCGTGGACCAGGGCGGGAGTTCCCTCCAGGGTCTGGACAAGGTTGGGCTTGAGGGCATCCCGGAGCAACGCGGCCATTGCGCCGCAGCAGCCGATCTGACCGGCATAGACGGGTTTCCCGTCGGTATCATAAGCCACAAGGATCTTCTCCAGCCGCCGCTTCAGGTCGGTAATATTCTCGGACAGGCAGAGGATGGCCATAATCTCGGTGGCAACGGTGATAACAAACCCCTCCTCACGGGGTACACCGTTCATCTTTCCGCCCATTCCCACCACACAGTTACGGAGGGCGCGGTCATTCATATCCATGCACCGGCGGAAGATGATCCGGCGGGTATCGATCTTCAGCTCATTTCCCTGCTGAAGATGGTTATCGATCATAGCGCTCAAAAGGTTATTGGCCGCGGTAATGGCGTGGAAATCTCCGGTGAAGTGGAGGTTAATATCCTCCATAGGAACAACCTGGGCGTATCCGCCGCCGGCCGCACCGCCCTTGACACCGAACACGGGCCCCAGGGAGGGCTCCCGCAACGCAATAATGGCATTCTTACCGGCCTTTTTCATCGCCTGCCCCAGACCGACAGTAGTGGTGGTTTTTCCCTCTCCGGCAGGGGTGGGGTTGATGGCGGTCACGAGGATCAGCTTTCCGTCCGGACGGGAAGCAAGCCGCGCAAAGACCTCGTCGGTCAGCTTCGCCTTGTATCGTCCGTAGAATTCGATCTCTTCGGGGGTCAGTCCGAGCTCCTCTGCAACCTCTGTAATGGGTCTCATCTTACATTGCTGGGCAATTTGAATGTCTGTCAACATCTTATGCAAGTCCCCTTCCTTCTTGTCCTCAGCGCGAAGCGCCGAAAAATCTCTCTCACTTTATATTATATCAAAAATTTGATACAAACACAAGTCCATTTCCCAACTTTTCTCCCCTCCAAAGATCGCAAAAAAATCACCTTGACAGCATTCTTCCTTATTGATATAATGACTTTACAAATTCACACAACAAGAGAGGCGAGCCAAGATGGAGTCTTTTGAAGAAATCAAGCGCCACCACGATGCCTTTTGGGCCAACAGTCACATCGACCGATGCTGTCTTTATATCCGCAAGCTTTACACCGAGGATCTGCCTCCCCAAAGCTTGGAGCAGCAATGGCTGGATATCCCCTTCCGGTGCCGCCAGGACCGCTTCCGGACGGAGCGCACCGAGTTTTTCGCAGACGCCTACCCCTGCACCTTCATCAACCTCGGCCCCTGCAGCTTATCCGAGGCGATTGGCCGCCCCTTCGCTCTCTCCGACCGGACCGTTTGGTTTGAGCTGGAGCCCTTTTTGGCCGATCTTTCAGAGGGCGGGAAGTCCCTCACCCTCAATAAGGAGAGCACCCTTTTCCGGCTGGCGGAGGAATACATCCTTCAGACCGTCCGCACCAACGGGTATGTTCCCTCCATTCCCGACCTGGGGGGCGTCACGGACGTGCTCTGCACTCTGCGGGGGACCCAGGATCTTCTGGCCGATCTTTACGATGATCCCGAAGGCTTTATGGCTTACACCAGCCGTCTTCAGGTACTTTGGGTGGAGGCCTTCCGTCATTTCACCGAGCTTTTGATGAAGGAAAGCGGGCTGATGACCTCCTGGCTGCCCGTCCTCAGCGATGTGCCCTTTTCCCCCATTCAATGCGACTTCTGCGGGATGATCTCCCCCGATATGTTCCGGGAGTTTATCCTTCCCGAGCTGAAATATCTATCCGAGCACACACCCCGCTCCATCTACCATCTGGACGGCGTGGACGAGATCAAGCATCTGGACGCCATCCTCTCCCTCCCCGGCATCAACGCCATTCAATGGATTGCCGGCGCCGGCAAGGCAAACACCGGCGATCCCCAATGGTTTGATCTTTACCGCCGGATCCAGGCGGCCGGCAAGGGACTCGTGCTGCTGGATGTGGATCCCAACCTGGCCGAGGGGCTTTTCCGTGAGCTGTCTCACGACGGTCTCTTCCTCCGGATCAACTGCGAGGACGAGGCCCAGGCCAACGAGCTGATCCGTGCCGCTACCGGCCTTGCTCACTCCGCCAAATAACCAGCTTCGCTGGACGTAAGCCGCCAACTTCGTTGGATGTAAGCCGGTTTTATGTTAGCGCGATTATAAACCCCGTCCCCGGGCCAGCTTCGCTGGATGTAATCCGATTATAAGATAGCGCGCTATAAAACTCCAACCCCGGGTGGGGAGGTGGGTGCTGGGGCGATTAAAAATCGCCCGGGAGTTTTTTTGATATAACACAATAACACGATAAAAATGCCGCTCCTTTCGGGAACTCCGAGGGGAGCGGGTTTGTTTTTTGTGGAAAATGGTCGGAACATTTTTCCTGCCGGGGAGGGCAGAAGGATAACAGACACAAGCAATGAAACAAGAAATGCCGCAGGGGCACAGGGATGTTTTTGCTGTAGCGCAGGCTTTTATCTCGTTGCGTTCTCTTATAGGTAAAAGTTCTGCTACTTTCTTTCTGCAAAGAAAGTAGCGCAAAGAAGGCACAAGGGGCGGGGAAGTTCCGATTCTCCCCCGCCCCTTGACCCCACCCTCTTAAAACGGCCGAGAGTGTTCCCCTCTCGGACTCTCCCCG
>JAFTTH010000045.1 GCA_017466885.1 Oscillospiraceae bacterium | reverse complement strand
ATAGATTCACTGCTCGTTCCGAGAAGCTCAACACGGCATTCCTTAAGGATTCCCTTCTTCTCAAGCTGCATAGCAAGATTCAGTCCCGTTTGACCGCCGATACCGGGCAGGATCGCGTCGGGGCGCTCATAACGAATGATCTTTGCGATATATTCCAGTGTCAGCGGCTCCATATAGACCTTATCCGCAATGGAGGTATCCGTCATAATCGTTGCGGGGTTGGAGTTACAAAGGACGACTTCGTAGCCCTCTTCCTTAAGAGCAAGGCACGCCTGCGTTCCCGCGTAGTCAAACTCTGCCGCTTGACCGATAACGATAGGACCGGAGCCGATCACAAGGACCTTTTTAATATCGGTTCTCTTAGGCATTGCTCTTCTCCTCCTGCATGATTTCAATAAATTTATCGAACAGATATGCACTGTCCTGTGGTCCCGGTGCGCTTTCCGGATGATATTGAACGCTGAACACGTGATCTTCACGGCACTCCACGCCCTCAATGGTGTTATCGAGAATATTGATGTGGGTGGGAATAAGGCGGGTTTCCTTGAGACTTTCGGTATCAACCGCATAGGAATGATTCTGCGAGGTGATCTCGATCTTGTTCGTTTCCACGTTCCTGACGGGGTGATTACCGCCTCTGTGTCCGAATTTCAGCTTATAGGTCTTTGCACCGTAGGCAAGAGAGATGATCTGATGTCCAAGGCAGATCCCGAAAATAGGATACTTACCGCAAAGCGTTCCAATGGTTTCGATCACGGGCTGCACATCGGTGGGGTCACCCGGACCATTGGAAATGAAGATACCATCGGGTGACAAATGCTCAATCTCCTCTGCCGTTGTATCCCACGGTACGATGGTTACCGAACATCCTCGCTTACCAAGTGAGCGAACGATGTTCTGCTTCATTCCGCAGTCGATGGCAACCACGTGATACCGTTCCTTGGGCACGCGGGAGTACCATATATTTTTACAACTCACCTTCGATACCGCGTCGGTGGGAATCGTGCTCGTCCTCAGTATCTCAATTCCTTTTTCTATCGGCGTATCGGCATCCGTGATCAGTGCTTTTCTTGAACCGTGATCACGAATGGAGCGTGTCAGCTTTCTTGTGTCAACTCCCCATACGCCGGGAATCCTGTATTTCTTCATAATTTCGTCAAGCGTTGCCACGCTTCGGAAATTTGAGGGCTCATTGTTATATTCACGAACGATCAGCGCACCGATCGTCGGTGTGTTCGTTTCGTAATCGTCATCGCAAATACCGTAGTTACCGATGAGGGGATAGGTCATAACCACGGCTTGATAGGTATAGGACGGATCGGACACGATCTCCTGGTAGCCGACCATTGAGGTATTGAATACGATCTCGCACACCTTATCCGAGGTATCTCCAAATCCGTATCCGTAATACTCCGCTCCATCCTCCAAGATAATTTTTCTGTCATACTTTTCCATCATTGCTTTCCTCTTTCCGACAGCTTTTGTTCAAATCTGTCGCGTCTTACGTCGATTGGCACACTTGTTGGGTAATCACCGCAGAAGCAAGCTCTGCAATAATCCTTTCCACCGACAAGCGCATCCAGTGCCGACACAGGCAGATAACCGAGACTGTCCGCACCGATCATCTCCGTGATTTCCTCCACCGAATGGTGACAAGCAATCAGATGCTCCTCTGAATCAATATCCGT
>JAFTTH010000044.1 GCA_017466885.1 Oscillospiraceae bacterium | reverse complement strand
GTCAAAGAATACCCCATCGAATATACCGGTGCCCAAAAGACTGCCGAGGAACTGGCCCAATCACTCAGCGAGCTGACTGGGCTGGACTTTACCATCACCGCCAGCCAGACCGAGGACGGCTGGATCGTGGACTGGGCTGCGGATTCTACGCTGGTTGCAGGGCTGGACGACCGGGAGCAGAAGGAGGAGTTCTTCTTCTTTGACTATGATTCCCAGTGCTGGTTCATGATGGACAGCCTTTGGCGCACCCTGACCGAGAATCTGGACGCCGAAAATATCTATTACACCATGGATGGTGGCCAGGAGCTGGTCTTGGAGAACCTGTCTTCTTCCATCAACACATTCCCCTCGGACGTTCCCTATATGGGGTCTGGCTTCTATGCCGCCCATGACGATGTGCGAGGCGATGAGGGATCCACCGAGGACGGAGAGGCTTCCTACAATACTTACTATGATGAATCCACCGGCCTGCTGCTGACGTATCCCGATGTGTTTTCCTCGGAAGGCACCTTGGATGAAAACGGGAAAATGAATTTCTATACCCTGTGGGATACCGGGATGCTCTTCTGGATCGAGTCCAACGAATCGGGGTGGACCACTGACGCATTCTTGGAGACCTTTGATGCCCGTGCGAGGATGGAGTTGCAAGGAAATGTGATCATCGCCTGCGGCGAGGGGACAGACGCCTACGGCAATGTCGTTCCGATGGCATGGTATTGCGTCGTCGACCCCGGCTTTATCGCCAATGTGGAGGTGCATTGCACCGATTCGGACGAGGCGGACTATTGGTATGAGGAATTCCAGAATGACGCATTCTGGATCGAAAACGCCCGGGGAATCTATGGGGAAGGTTAAGGCGCGGAAGCAGCGGCTTTATGGACGAAAAGAATTACAGAAAAGGAGAAAAATATATGAAACAAAATAGACCTGACGAGACCGGTTTTGAAAAGATGAGCGATGAGGAGCTGTCCCGAAAGGTGAAACACTATGAGAACATTGAGCGCATCGGGGAAAAGCTGATCATTGTCATGATCATCGCATTATTTCTCACGGTGTTCCTGCAGGACAATATTCTGATCGATCTCGGTTTGATCGCGTTCATCGTCCTGCTCTCGTTCCTGCTCCCGATGCGGGCGGAAGGAAAGAAAAATGCCCTTCTGACACAGCAACTCGGCAGTTTCTTTTACGGGGAACTGGCGCGTATGTTCGGCCCCGCGCCGGAAAAGCCGGAGATGCCCATTGACGAAGCGTTCCTGAGGCGTATCGATCCGGTGCGTAGTCCCTGGGAGGATTGCGAGATCTCGAATTTCTACGAGGGTGCCCGCAATGGCATGCGGTTCTCTGCCGCCAACGTGACCTTGAGCCGCAGAGTGGAGTCGGATCACCCGGATGATGATTTTACCTATCCCCGTGCCGCATTTTATGGCATTGTGCTGCGATGCAAGGATATCTGCGGGCCCGTTGCCGATCTTGACCTACGGGACCGGTCCGAGTTTGAGTTTGCCATGGGGTTGAACGGCACTCCCAAGCATACCGGGTATCCAACGCGAAAGGGTGGCGGTCTCGACGATCCCGTCGCCTTCACTAATTATTATTCCGCCCGCACTGCAGACGGTACGGAGGCGGATGACGCGGTGACACCGCAGATTCGCGAGCTGATCGGCATGCTGGAGGCCTTCGCTGCCAACAGCAGGGTAGCCGCCCTCAGTCTGCACAACGGTGAACTAACGCTGGCGCTTCACACAAGCTATAAATTTGCGTACATTCCCCCAAAACAGGATCTTAAGAATATCGATGGGATACGCATGAGCTACACGGCTACGCTTACCACCATGGCAGCACTTCTCGACCTCATTCGGGGATCCTTCGCAAAAATATGACCCTTTTCGCAGGTTGAATCAAGAAAAAGAGAAAGGTGGAATCGGCTATAAAACCGGTAATTGTTTTTTTGATTGCAGTTCTGGCCATCG
>JAFTTH010000032.1 GCA_017466885.1 Oscillospiraceae bacterium | reverse complement strand
GAAAGTTGAGCAAAGAAGGCGTACGGGAAGGGGGAGTTCCGATTCTCCCCCTTCCCGTAACCCAACCCCCTTAAAACGGCCGAGGGATTTCCTCCCTCGGACTCCCTCCGGGGAGTCCGGAGAAGGTGTGCCATAAGGTTCTCTGGTTTCTCCGTCTCCTGCGCGGCGAAAGACTGTGCTTTCCATCGTGTGTGTCCATTAGGTTGCATTGACAACCGCAAGCAAAAAGGGCGCTTTTAGGGTCTTACACGGATCTGCGAGGACGAAGCTGATATTAACTGACCATGTGTGAAGTAGTCGTCCCGTGAGGGAGTGAATATTACCTGCATTCAGGTATTTGGTTGCCACGTCGGGGGGATTCTTAAGGGGCGGAGCCCCTTATGTGTGTGAATGGGGTTTGGGGAAACGGCGTAACGTTTCCCCAAAGGTTCTTTGCTTCCTTTCTTGCCTCCAAGAAAGGAAGGTATTTCTCCCTTTACCCCCCCCCGAGCTTATGCGAGGATAGAAAATTTCGGGCACCGCAAACGGGAGGCGTAACGCTCCCCCGGAACTTCTTTGCTTCCTTTCTTGGTTTCAAGAAAGGAAGATCTTTCGTCCTCTGCCGTTCCCGGCAGAAAAAAGCATCCGACCATTTTTCGCAAAAACAAATCCGCTCCCCTCGGAGATCCCGAAAGGAGCGGTATTTGATTTGAAAGGCTTGCAATCGCCGGTTATCCTATTCCGGCCAGTCAAGGGGGAGGATCTCACCGTTATAGGGGGAGTGGGCATCTAAGATGCCCAAATTCATAAAATGGTTATCCCTCTTGGAAACGGCGGCAACCGTTGCTTGGCCGTCATTTTCCTGAAAAGCGATCCGAAGAATCCCATCCGTCAGATAAACGGAGCCGCTGAAATGCGGAGGGGTGGAACCTTTCCAAAACTCCGGATCAGCGTTCCAGCTTTTCTCCCAAAGCTCCGCCTGGGGAAACAACCTCTTTAATTGGGAAAGGGTCATTTCCTTTTGGATTTCGGGACAGTCCGCTAACGATGCCTTTTTAGGCACCCAAAAATACGCAAGAAGGTATTTCTCTTCAAAAAGAAAGGAGTGGTAGAAGCAGTACACAAGCCCGCCCTCACGAACCGGATGCACGCTATACCAAACACCCTCCCGCGGCGAACGGAGGCACTCTATTCCAATCGAACCGGCCACATCCTCAATGGTGGGTTTAAGGGAGATTTCACTTATAAATGGCTCCTCAAATGAGGCAATAAACTGCTCCAGGGTTATCGTCGTGGTGCAAAGTTCCTGCCAGGGGGTGGTGTTATCCACATCGGGGACAGGCGTTCCGGTAGGCGGGGATATTGCCGGGCTACAGGCGGAGAAGAGAAGGACAAGCAGTCCAACTGCCACCATACTGCGAATCCGAGCTCTCATTTTTACAACCTCCTTTACTCCGGCCAGTCCATGGGGAGGATCTCACCGTTTGGACAAAGGCTTTTATCTGGAACGATCAACCGTTTTGCAAAAAGGGACTCAAAGGGGATGAGCTCTTTCTGGACAACAAGAATCTCTTCCCCCTGTTTTTGTGTAATCACCCGGAGGATGCCGTCTGTGCAGTATAGATCAATAATCATTTCCCCTTTTTTGGAATACTCCGGCTGGGTTTTGCAGATATTTTCGGTCAGTTGTGCCGAGGGAGCGATGGCTTTTACCCGTTCCAACGAGATTCCGGGGGTTAGGGCAGCAAAAGCGGTAGAGTTCTCTTTCTTTTGCAAGTAAAAGGAAAAGGCAATCGGATATCCCCACTCTCTTGCATTCGCATCATATCTTCCAGTTTCGACAACCTGATCATAGAAGATATAAAAGAGTCCGCCCTGTTTCACCCGATGAATAGAATAAAGGAGTCCACTCTCCGTTTCCCGAAGACATTCCACGCCAACATTCGCCGCAACATCCCAAAGCCCTTCTCGCCACCAGCTTCCGATGGCAAGATAAGAAAGGTAGGGTTCTGATAACGCATGAACGTCAATTTCCTGGGTGCAAAGTTCTTGCCAAGGAGTGGTGTTATCTACTGGGGGAAGGACAATATTTGTGCGGCGCTCTTGTTGTTTTAGGTAGGCTTGCTCCAGCCCGCCGTCAATTGTTTCAGGGGTTGGGAGGGTATAGTCGGCTGCAAGATCGTTGAATGATACAAAGGAGGGGGAACAAGAGGAGAACAAAATCATTGCACAGAAAGTGGCAAGAAGAAAAATCGTTAATTTTTTCAAAGCAATCACCCCGCGCTTACAGCAAAATAAATCGTCCCAGCAGCAGGACTATAGGCATCGTTGGACCACATTTCAGAAGCATCATCCGGGTTTTTATATGTAAATAATTGGCTCGGTGCAGTAGCGTCTTCCCATCCCATTGGCCGATCCCCCTTCTGCTTCGTTTGGGAACTTTTCCCACCATTATCTTATCATATGCCAGAGTAATTGTCAACTGTAAATTTAGTTTACAATATTTATTTTTGAGCAAAATGCAACAATTAGGGCAAAAAACAGGGCGTGGATTTCTCCACACCCTGTTGGTGATTCCGCTTTGGGGGATCTTAGTACGCAATACCCTCAGCGATCATCGCGTCAGCAACCTTCTCGAAGCCGTAGATGTTGGCACCGGCGATCAGATCGCCCTCCATGCCGTACTTCTTGGCAGCGTCGTAGGAGTTCTTGTAAATGTCAGCCATAATCTGGTGGAGCTTGGCATCAACCTCTTCTGCAGTCCAGCTATACCGCATGGAGTTCTGGCTCATCTCCAAACCGGAAACTGCAACGCCGCCGGCGTTAACAGCCTTAGCAGGAGCGATCACCAGACCGTTCTCCTTCATGTAAGCCACAGCCTCAGCGGTGGTGGGCATATTGGCAACCTCAACGTAATATTTTACGCCGTTGGCAACAATGTTCTTGGCATCGTCAATACCGACCTCGTTCTGGGTGGCGCAAGGCATAACAATGTCAACCTTCTCGCACCAGGGACGCTTGCCGGCGAAGAAGGGAACACCGAACTTATCCGCATAATCCTGGACCTTATCGCGACCGGAGGCACGCATCTCGAGCATGAAGTCAATCTTCTCCTCGGTGTTGATACCGTCCGCATCGTAGACATATCCGTCAGGGCCGGAGATGGTAACAACCTTACCGCCCAGCTCTGCAACCTTTTTCACAGTACCCCAGGCAACATTACCGAAGCCGGAAACTGCAACAGTCTTACCCTTGATCTCCTCGCCGAAGGTCTTGAGCATCTCAACAGTATAATAAACAGCGCCGAAGCCGGTTGCCTCGGGACGGATCAGAGAACCGCCGAAGGAACGGCCCTTACCGGTCAGAACGCCGGTGAACTCATTCCGGATCCGCTTATACTGGCCGTACATAAAGCCGACCTCCCGGGCGCCAACGCCGATATCACCGGCGGGAACGTCAGTATCGGGGCCGATGTGCTTGGCAAGCTCGGTCATAAAGCTCTGGCAGAACCGCATTACTTCGCCCTCGCTCTTGCCTCTGGGATCGAAGTCGGAGCCGCCCTTACCGCCGCCCATAGGGAGGCCGGTGAGGCTATTCTTAAAGGTCTGCTCAAAGCCAAGGAACTTCATAATAGAATAGTTAACGGAAGGATGGAACCGAACGCCGCCCTTGTAAGGTCCGATGGCAGAGTTGAACTGGATGCGGTAGCCGCGGTTGACCTGAACCTGGCCATTGTCATCCACCCAGGAAACACGGAAGCTGATCTGGCGCTCCGGCTCGACCATTCTCTCGATTACGCCATACTTCTCAAACTTGGGGTTCTGCTCAATTACAGGCTCCAGGGACTCCAGAACCTCATAAACAGCCTGCAGGAACTCGGGTTCGTTGGGGTTGCGCTTCTCGGCGTCAGCATACACCTTGGAAAGATACGCATTTTTAATCATTTGACATTCCTCCTGTACGTTAGATCTTTTTTATTATATACAAAACCAACATAGCTGTCAATGCTGGTTTGATGTACCAAATCGGTTTGGGAAAAGCAAAATAAAAATCTTTTCCGTCTCTGCTGAAAATTCCCGCCGCTGTGGGAAATTTTTTGTTTTCCGGCGGGTATTTTCGATTCAGCCAAAGGGGATGAAACCATCCGATTTTCCCTTGCCGTCAACAGAAAAAGGGCAAATGGAGGGCGCCGTTGTCCCTCCGCCAGGGCAACCATCGGTGGATAACAAACCGGTTTTTTGGACGGTAAATCCCTGTCAACACCTATAATATAAACCATTATTTTCGCTTTGTCAAGGTTTTTTACAAACCGGTTTATAAAAAATTTTCCCGACTTTTTAGTAAGAACCTCCAACACGGTCGGCAAATCCGGCAGTTTGCCCTGCGGACACCATTTCCGTCTCCCTTATGTAAAGGGAGGCTATTGACTGCGTATCTCCCGGGAGGACGCCTGTTTAATAACGGTAATGCCATAACGTTAACAACCAACCACCGGGAAGGATCAAGCAAAAGGCTCCCTCCGTCACCCTCCGCGCGCCATCGGGAAAGCAATCGATGTTTATCGGCCGATTTGACCGTTGCAGGGTGTTTTGGGGAAGGCAGGTGGATTTCCCCCTTGAAATGTGTCGCAAAATAGTGTATGATAAGGGGTATGAAAACGGACGGTGTTCCGGGAAGGGGGAACGGAATGGATTATCGCGCCTTTGGATTTCTTTTGGTCGGCTTTGGCGTGGTGGCGCTAATCTGCTCTCTCCTCCTCTTTATCTTGACGACGGACGTTTACTCGGTGCTGATGCTGATCCTTTCGGTGGTGCTGAATGTGATCGGCCTGAATCTGATTCTTTCCCGGGGAGGTAAGAAATGAAAGAGCCTGCCTATTTTGCGACCCTCCCGCCCTTTTGGAAGAAAACCTCGGTCCGGGTGACCGTCTGCATCCTTGTGGTGGCGGTGGTGCTGGCCGGACTGGTGATTGCCTTTCTGGTGGGCAGTCCGATGCCCTGCGTTTTCCACCAGCTGACCGGACTGCATTGTCCCGGCTGCGGCGGCGGGCGGTGCCTGAAGGCCCTCCTGCATCTGGATATCCTCCGGGCGATCCACGCAAACCCCGGGGTGATTGTCGCCTTCTTTCTCGGCGCCTATTACGGCTTGCGGCTTCTCTGCAATTATCTGTTCCGGCGGGAGATATTTCCTGACCTGCACTTTCCCGACTGGCTTTGGTATGTTGCCCTGATCGGCTTCGGGGTCTTTTATATCCTTCGGAATATTCCGGTCTATCCCTTCTCGCTGCTGGCGCCTCCGCCGGTGGTTTGACGTATGGAAAGGTGGTAAATGAATATGGCTTACTGCACACACTGCGCGACACCGCTTCCCCAGGAGGGGGCTCCCTGTCCCAACTGCGGTGCGACCCAGCAGGTGTATTACGCACCCGCGGCACCTCAAAAGCGGAAGCTGAATGTTTTATGGCTTGTGCTGTCCATTGTGAATATCGTTCTGCTTGGAAACGGTGTCGGTCTGGTTTTGGGCGCCATCGGACTGGTGTTTACCATCCTCGCCTCCCAGGCTGTCTCGGACGAGCAGGAGGCGCTCTACTTAAAGATCGCAAAGATCCTCAATATTATTGGCTTGGGATTCCTTGTGCTTGGTCTGCTGTTTTTGATCGGATTTTTCGCTACCCGGATGGCGGCGGGCATTCTCTCCGGCTTGATTGCGCTGATCGCCGGGATTGTTGCCGGCATCGCCGGAATGGGTGATTTTGCCCAGATATTGGAGGAGCTCGGCGAGCTTGCCCTGCTCCTGATTCGCTGACGCGGACAATATCGTTGGAGTTCCCGGCCGAAGCCGGGGATTGGCTGATCTGTTGCAAAGGCTTCGTCTGTCCATTCTCGCTGCCGGCGCTTTTGCCGGTGGTTTGATATAAAGAAAGGTGGTTTCTACCATGGCAAACTGCTCCAAATGCGGCACCCTTCTCCCCGAAAACGCAAACCATTGCCCCCAGTGCGGCACAGCCCGGCAAACCTATTACGCCCAGTATACTCCCGCCCCGCCCAAAAAGCGGAAGCTCAGCACCCTTTGGCTGGTTATTTCCATTATCAATATCGTTTTCATCGGAAGCGGTATTGGACTGATTTTGGGTATTGTCGGTCTGGTGTTTACCATTTTGGCCACCCAGACCAAGTCAGATGAGCAGGAGGCAAACTTCCTCAAGATCTCTAAAATCGTCAATATTGTTGCGCTGGTGATTCTCGGAATGTCTCTGCTGGCGACGGTTGGCGTCTTTCTTGCCAGCCTGGGAACCGGTCTTTTGTCCGCCATTACCGCCATCAGCGTTGGCCTTGCCGGCGCCGGGGATATTGCCAATTTCCTGGAAAACTTTGCAAGAATTGCTCTGCCGATGATGGGATAACGATTCCCCGGGCTTCCGTGCTTTTTGCCGGGAGCCCTTTTTGGTGCGGCTCGCGCCGCAATGCCGAAAGGAAGGTGCATTGGGATGCCGAACATTACCCTCCGGCGGGCCACCCCGGAGGATGCCCCTGCAATGCTGGAGATCTTTCGATATTATGTGGAGCATACTGCCGTAACCTTTGCTTATGAGCCGCCCTCCCCTGAGACCTTTCGGGAGGCCCTTTGCCGCCGGATGGAGCGGTATCCCTGCCTGGTGGCGGAGGAGGATGGGGTGGTTCTGGGCTATGCTTACGCCTCCCCCTTCAAAGCCGGCGATGCTTACGACTGGGCGGTGGAAACCACCCTTTATCTCCGGCGGGATGCCCAGGGAAAGGGCCTGGGTCGCCTTCTTCACGATGGGCTGGAAAACGCTCTCCGGCGGCAGAATATTCTGCTGATGAACGCCTGCATTGCCGTGACGGAGCTGCCCGACCCCCATCTGACCAACCAAAGTATGGAGTTTCACTCCCATATGGGTTACCGGGTCACTGCCCGGTTTGACCGGTGCGGATATAAATTTCACCGCTGGTACGATATGATCTGGATGGAAAAGGCGCTGGGGGACCGGGACCGCCCCCCGTTGCCGGTGATCCCCTTTCCCCAGGTGGAGGACGATGACAGACAAGTCTCCCCCCAGTCATAAGGATGCGCCTGCCAACCTTCCGCCAAAAAACACCTGGATTCGCCCCTGGTTGTTTTGCCGGCCTGTTATTTTTGTGTTTTGGGATAAGGGGCGGTTTTGTTGGTCAGACCAAGCATATAATCAACCGAGGTATTGTAAAGCCGGGCAAGGCGGATCAGAATGTCGGTGGGAATATCCCGCAGACCCCGCTCATAGCGGCTGTATTGCGGTTGCTTCATATTCAAATATTCTGCAACCTGTTGCTGTGTGAAATCGTGATCTTCCCGCAAATCTCGAAGCCGAGGATAAAAACTGTCCATTTTTCGCCACTCCTATCACCGTTAGAGGATCTTTTATCAAAATACAAACATCCCGCCCCGGAGTCCGGAGCGGGATTTGTTTTTGTTATTCGTCTGCGCAGATGACCACGCGGTCAGAGCCGTCCGTCTCCATCACCAGAACACGCACCATTTCGTTGCGGGAGGTGGGGAGATTTTTTCCGATGTAATCCGCGCGAATGGGAACCTCCCGGTGCCCCCGGTCGATGAGGCAGGCCAGCTGAATATTGGTGGGGCGGCCCCGCATCATCACAGCATCAATGGCGGCACGAATACTCCGGCCGGTGTAAATAACGTCATCCACCAGCAGGACCCGCTTTCCCTCCACCGAGAAGGGAATCTGGCTCCGGTCAGAGGAGGCGGGGGTGCGCTTGGCATCGTCCCGGAAGGGGGCAATGTCCAGATACCCTACCGGCACCGTCCGGCCCTCCACCTCGGCGATCTTCTGGGCCACCCGGTCGGCAAGGCAGGCGCCCCGGGTCAAAATCCCCAGCACGCACACATCCTCCACACCGCGGTTCTTTTCCACGACCTCATAAGCGATCCGGGCCACCGCTCTGGCAATGGCGCGGTCGTCCATAATCTCTGTTTTTTCACGCATATTTTTCACTCGCCCTTTCACAGATTTCCGCATCAGCGGAGCTTTTTATTCACAACAATATAAACGAAGAAGGAAATAGTGATGCAGATGATCTGCGCCACGTTGATCCCCATTTCCAGCCCAAAGGTAAACTTCAGAATGGCAAGGTCAATGGGAAAGGGCCCGATGGCAAAGGTCTCACCGAAGTTCAGCCAGGCCAGCGCCCCGCCGACATTTGCCCCCACATCTCCCAAAACAGCACCCAGAATGATTCCGGCAATCAGGAAGAATAAGAATAATAAGGTCTGTTTCCACTTCATTGTCAACGCACTCCTTTCAAAAGCTGTCAATACCGACGGAGCAGGGGAATTACCGTTACAACGGCCAGCCAGAACAGCTCATAAAGCATCAGCGCGGGGAGGGTCAGCTGGGAGATTCCCGAGAGGAACGCTAAAAAGGCGATCAGCCCATAGCCCAAAACCACCGCAACGGTCTGCAGAACGGCGGAGAAGAAGGAGATCCGCCGCGCCGAAATGGCCGCCAAAAGGGTGTGGAGCAAGCCGGTCGGCCCGCCAACAGCGCTGATCCCCACCGGCTCGGTCTCGCTTTCGGCCGATTCCCGGTCAAGGGCCTGATGAAGGTGGGCCGGAACGATCCGGACCGCCTCGGGACGGACGTCAAAAAGCTGGCAGAATTTATCAGTAGTGATATTGGGGTCGGTGGTGGAGATAAGGAGAAGGATTCCTGCCGCCGCGCACCGCTCCACCTGTTTGCGGATGGCTTCATCCGGCTGGTAGGTGACCAAAAAGGCCGCAATCAGCTCCCCGGCGTTAGAAAGGTAGATGGCGTTGGCGCCACTCCGCAGATACCGCTCCTCGTAATCCCGGGAGGGAACGTCCACTCCGTGGTGGAGCATCAGCTCCCGGCTGCCGATCAGCACCCGTTTGCCGTTGACCCAGGCGGAGATCCCCATTCCTTCCTCGTAAAGGACGGTGTCCACCGGCTTCAGAAGCCGTTCATCCCCGTTGATGACCCCCATGAAAAGGGCTTTGAGGGTATCGTCACTATTGCAGAGGACGCTGGCCGCATCCATAATCACTTCATCAATCCGGCCGTTGCCGAAGGTCTTGATGGCCATCAGCTGCACACTCCCTGCAGGGAGAAGGTCGGAGGAGCGGAGGGCCACGGCGTTGGCATCGTAAAGATGGTCGCAGGCGGCAAAGCCGCTGATCACGCCCCCCTCCTTATGGACCGCCGAGGTGGCCCGGAGGAGAGGAAGGTTGGCCGCAAGGAGTCCCGAAAGGGGAGAACAAACGCAGACGGTGGCCGCCGCCGCAGTCAGCATACTGGGAATATCCTGGGTGACAACGTAGCTCCCCACCGCCACGGCAATCGCCCCCAGCACGCTGACCGGCGCCAGAATCCGGGCAATGGCATCGCAGGGGTCGGGGGTATAGGATTCATCCAGGAAGCTTTTCAAAAAGCCGGTCTTTTTCCGGGTGAAAACGAAGGGCTCACCCGAAAGGGCCCCCGCCGTCAAGGGCTTGGACAGGGAGGGAGAGAGGGGGCTTAAGGTAAACTTGGGCCGGTCGGTGGAAACGAGGGCAAAGTTTTTTGCCACCCGCCGGACCAAAAAGAGCTTGCCAAGAGAGTTGAGGAACATCCCCAAAATGACGATGGGAGTATAAATATGCAAATTGGGGGAGGCCAGCGCCTCGGGGGTAAAGAGGAGGTAGACCAGCTGAAACAGATTGCCGATGAGGGCAACCGAAAGAAGGCTGTCACTATCTGCCTTGAAGGTCACCAGGGAGATGATCCCTTCCCCGACCGCCACGTGGCAGATCAGTGCCGCCACCACCAAAAGACCCAGCTGCACGCAGATATGCACAAAGGGATCTCCGGCAGCCGTGAGAATCTCGGGGAGGGGCAGACCCACCATCGGCCCGAAGGAAAGGTAGACCGCCGCCAAAAGGGGCAGCGCAACCGAGATCATCCGCATAACCATCCGGGAGGACAGTCCGGCAATCTCCTCCTGCACCGATTCGGCATCCTCAGGGGAATTATAATCGTCAATGATCTCCGGCTCGCCCGGCTCTTCCTCCGGCTCCTCCGAGGAATCGTTTTCCTCTTCTGTTCCGTTGAGGACGAAATCCAGCACCTTGCTCTTCCGCCGTTCCCGAAGGGGAGACTCTTCCTCATCCTCGGGAGGCTCCAGAATATGGGCCGGCTTCTGGGGCGGTGCCACCGGCACAAAGCTCCGGGTCGCCTCCAGCTCCTCCGGCTCCGTTTTTGGCTGGGGAGGAAGAATCTCCTCCCGGGGCTCCGCCTTTTTGGGGGGCGGAGGCGCAGGGGTCGCCGGAGCGGGGGGTGTCTCTGCGGGACGGAGGGGGGGCTCCTCCCTCACAGGAGGGGGAGGAGGTGCTTCTCCCGCTTTTTTGCGGCGGATCTCTTCCAGAATGTCATCCACCGAGAAGTCGTTTCTGAAATCAGACATAGCCCAACCTTACCTTTCCGGAACGAGGGTCAGTCCCGCTCGATCCTGATGCTGTTTTGCTCGAAAATGGATGCCCTCCGATGGGAGGCGACACTGAGAACCAGTCCGATCGCCGTCCATACCGTCAGGGCGGAGGAGCCTCCCGAGCTGAAGAAGGGGAGGGTCACTCCAATGACCGGCAGGACGCTGATACACATCCCGATATTGATGATGATTTGCGCGGCATACATGGCGAACACACCCACGCAGATAACGGTGCCCAAAGAATCCCGGGCGCCATAGCCATTCCGCAGGATCCGGATCAGGAACGCCACAAAGACGGAAAGGAGCAGGATCGCGCCCACAAACCCAAAGGACTCGGCAAAGAAGGCGAAGATAAAATCGTTATGCACCTCGGGGACGCTTTGATGCTTGCCGAACAGTCCCCGGCCGAAGAGCTGCCCCGAGCCGATGGCGAGACGTCCCAAAAGGGGTTGCCAGCCGGTGGTTTCGACATTCATCGTCGGATCAAAAAGGGCCATGATCCGGTTGCGGTGGGTATCGTCCAGGATGAAAAACCAGGCAAGCACTCCCACCGGGATGGCCGCCAAGCCCCCGCCGGCGAAATATTTCCAGTCCAGTCCCCCGGCAAACATCATTGCCAGGAAGATAATAAAGAAGACGATGGCCGTTCCGTCATCCCCCTGGAAGTGAATCAGCAGAACGTAGGCCGCCCCGTGAAGACACAGCAGGCCGATGGAGACCGGAGAGTTGAAATTTCCCGCCTCCTTGGAGCGTTCAATATGCCAGGCGAAGGTCAGAATATAAGAAAGCTTGAGAAACTCGGTAGGCTGGAGGGTCATTCCTCCCGGGAGGGCAAGCCAGGCCCGGTCATCCGCCCCCTCCCGGCCGGTACCGATCAGGAAGGTCAGTAGAACGAGAAAAAGCGCCACCGGCAGATGGAACTTCCAAAGCCGGGCAAGGGTATGGTAATCGATCAGGGAGAGAACCACCGCCGCAACCATCCCCACGGCAAAGGCCGCAACCTGCACCCCAAAGGAGCGGAGGCCGCTGTTGAAGTAGGTCAGGCAGCCGTAAAGGGTCAGAAGTCCCGCTCCGGTCAGACAAAAAGCCAGAAGAACCAGGAGCTTATCCATCTCCCGAAGATAGTCTACGATCGCCATAAATACCCGCTTCATCCCGGTGACACCTCCTTTGCTCCGAAATCTGAAATATCTTCCTTTTATTATATAATTTTTTCCGGGATAATTCAAGTAAATACTTTTGCGAAGCGAAAAAATATGGTATAATAGCTTGTAAGGCTGCAAAAAGCAGTAAAATGATCGCTCCGGCAGCGAAAAACGCCGGGGAAAGGAACGGCTATGGGTGTTGCAGATATCGGCATTGACCTGGGAACGACCAGCGTTCTGATCTATACAAAGGAAAAGGGGATCATCCTGCGGGAGCCCTCGGTGGTGGCTGTCAGCACCAAGACCGGGGAGGTTATTGCCGTGGGGGAGGATGCCCTGGCTATGGTGGGGAAGACCCCCGACCGGATCCGGGCAGTCCGTCCGTTGGCGGACGGCGTTGTGTCGGATTTTCATCTGTGCGAATATATGTTAAAATATTTTATCCGGAAGGCCTGCGGCGGACAGACCCTCAAGCCCCGGGTGGCCATCTGTATCCCTTCGGAAATTACTCAGGTAGAGCGCCGTTCGGTGATTGATGCGGCCATTTCCGCCGGTGCCCGGAAGGTGTTTTTGGTGGATGAGCCTATGGCGGCGGTGCTGGGACTGGGACTGGATATTTCCCGGCCCTGCGGCCAGATCGTTCTGGATATCGGAGGCGGCACCACCGACATTGCCGTCTTTACCCTCAATGGAATTGCCATTGCCCGGTCGGTGCGGCGGGCAGGAAACGCCTTTGACCAGGAGATCATCCGGTATGTCCGGAGCAGCACCGGCCTCCTGATCGGGGAGCGGATGGCGGAGGAGGCCAAAAAGGCACTTTCCTCGGTGGTCAGCCCCGACCCGGAGGGACGGATCACTCTCAAAGGCCGGGATCTTCGCACCGGTCTCCCTGCCAAGCGGGAGATCTCCCACGAGGCGCTGGCCTCCTGGCTTTCCGAGCCCCTGGAGGAGATCCTGAATCTGCTCCAGCAGACCCTGGAGGAGACCCCGCCCGAGCTTGCCTGCGATATTTATCAGAATGGCATCTGGCTGGCGGGAGGAGGAGCCCTTTTGGGTGGCCTCCCCGAAGCGGTCACCCAGAGGACGGGGCTTCCAACCCACCGTCCGGAGGATCCGGTGGCCTGCGTTGCCCGGGGTGCCGGACTGGTCTTTGATCAGGCAGAGGCGCTGGAGGATGGCGTGCTGACCCCCTCTATGTACCGATATTGACAGATATGAACCCACCAAAAAAGGAGCTGGATGGATCAATGGCGGAGCTTTCTCCCATGATGCGGCAGTACCGCGAGATCAAGGAAAACCACGGGGACCACATTCTGATGTTTCGCCTCGGGGATTTCTACGAAATGTTTTTTGAGGATGCAAGGACTGTCTCCAAGGAGCTGGAGCTGACCCTGACTGCCCGGGACTGCGGACTTCCCGAGCGGGCGCCGATGTGCGGCGTCCCTTACCATAGTGTGGATGCCTATATCGCCCGGCTGGTCAAGAAAGGATATAAAATCGCCATCTGCGATCAGATGGAAAATCCCGCCGAGGCCAAAGGGATCGTCCGCCGGGAGGTGACCCGTGTTATTACCCCCGGCACTGTGACGGACGGTGCAATGCTGGACGAATCCAAAAATAACTATATTGCCGTGGCGACATTGGTAGGGCGGACGGCGGGGATCGCTTTTGCCGAGACCTCCACCGGTCAGGCTTACGTTACGCAGGTTTCCTCAGGGGAGATCTCCCTGGCGATCCTCAATGAACTGGCCCGGTTTACCCCCTCCGAGCTTTTGATCTACACCGGAGATGACCGCCAGTTCCGCGGCCTGAAAACCATGATTACCGAAAAGCTTCCCACCTGCCGGATGATCAGCCGGGTCGAGGAGGAGCAGATGCCCGACCTTCAGTCTGCCAAGAGTCTAATCAAGGCCCAGTTTGAGCATTCGGTGGAGGCATTTGCCATGGATACCCAGGTCGAGGCCTGCCGCGCGCTGGGTTGCCTTTTGGCTTACATTCTGCAGACCCAGAAGGAAGGAGCCCACCGGCTTTCCCACCTGACTCCTTATTCGGATACCCAGTTTATGCTCTTAGATCTGACCGCCCGGAAAAACCTTGAGCTGACCGAAACCCTTCGGGGGGAACGGCGGGGCTCTCTTTTGTGGGTGTTGGATAAGACCCACACCCCCATGGGCCGTCGGTTGCTTCGCCGGTCCATTGAGCAGCCGCTGGTCAGCTGTCTGGAGATCACCAAGCGGCAGACTGCTGTGGGTGCGCTGAAGTCGGACGGAATGGGCCGGAGCGAGGCGGTTGCCCTCCTTTCGGATATGAACGACCTGGAACGGATCATGACCAAGCTCATCTACCGGACCATTACCCCCCGGGAGATGCGGGCCCTCCATTTCACCGCCGCGGCCTGTCCCGGTCTGAAAGCGGCCTTGGGTCGGTTTGAGGGCTGCAAATATCTTGCCGAGCTGCAGGCGCAGGTGGATGACCTGACTGACCTGGCTGAGCTGATCGACCGGGCCATTTCTCCCGAGCCGCCCCTTGTGATGCGGGATGGCGGCGTCATCCGGGAGGGGTATAACCCGCAGCTGGACGAATACCGCCGGATCCTCTCGGGCGGAAAGAACATTATTGCCGAGATCGAGCAGCGGGAGCGGGAACGGACCGGGATCAAAAACCTCCGGGTATCTTATAATAAGGTATTC
Organism: Oscillospiraceae bacterium; assembly: GCA_017466885.1. Classification (GTDB taxonomy): domain Bacteria; phylum Bacillota; class Clostridia; order Oscillospirales; family Ruminococcaceae; genus RGIG4130. Next base: position 4,742 of record JAFTTH010000032.1, on the reverse strand, counting down.
GGATATTATATTGAAGTGACAAAGTCCGCCCTGGAGCAGGTGCCGGAGGACTATATCCGCCGGCAGACCCTGGTCAACTCGGAGCGGTTTATTACCCCCGAGCTCAAAGAGTTGGAGGAGAAGATCCTCACCGCCGGGGAACGCTCTATGCGGCTGGAGGAGGCCCTCTTTGAGGAGCTTCGCCAAACCCTCGCAGAGAATCTGGAGCGGATCGAAAAGACCGCCTCCGCCATCGCCACGGTGGATATGCTCGTCTCCCTGGCGGAGGTTGCCGCCCTGAACGGGTACTGTTGCCCGGTGGTGGATACCGGAAACGAGATCCGGATCTCGGGCGGTCGGCATCCGGTGGTGGAAGCCCTTCTGACGGATGCTCCCTTTGTTCCCAACGACACGCTGCTGGATTGCGGGCAGAATAACGTGGTCATCCTCACCGGCCCCAATATGGCAGGTAAATCCACCTATATGCGTCAGGTGGCGCTGATTACCCTGATGGCCCAGATTGGCAGCTTTGTTCCGGCTGAGTCGGCCCATATTGGGATCGTGGACGGGATCTATACCCGGGTAGGCGCGTCGGACGATCTTTCCACTGGCCAGTCCACCTTTATGGTGGAGATGAACGAGGTTGCCCATATCCTCCGGAGTGCTACCCCCAAAAGCCTGCTGATTCTGGATGAGATCGGCCGGGGCACCTCCACCTATGACGGTATGAGTATTGCCCGGGCGGTAATTGAATATCTTGCCAAGACCAAGAAGCTCTCCTGCAAGACCCTTTTCGCCACCCATTACCACGAGCTGACTGCTTTAGAGGAGGAGATTCCCTCTGTAAAGAATTACAGTATTGCAGTCAAAAAGCGGGGAGAGGAGATCACCTTCCTGCGGCGGATTGTCCGGGGCGGTGCGGATGAAAGCTTCGGCATTGAGGTGGCAAAGCTGGCCGGGATCCCCTCGGCGGTGGTGGAGCGGGCAAGAGAGATTCTGGCATCCCTGGAGGGAGCTGCTCCGCAATCCAAAAAGCCCCACCCCATCATCCATCACGTGGATCTTTTCGGACAGCAGGAGGCCCGTCAGCTTTCTTTAGAGGCCACGGCGGGAGAACGGGTGGCCGACCGCTTGCGGGAGCTGGATCTGGAGACGGTGACCCCCCTGGAAGCCCTCAATCTTCTCTATGAACTGAAAAAAACCTGCACAAACGACTGACTTCCTCCCCAAAACCCTCCCTTGCAGAGGACTTTTGGATTGACAAGCCGGTTGATACGATATATAATAGGTATATTGTGCCCGACCGTTCGGTTTGGGTGAACTCCTGGATGAAATTAAATGGAGGTCAGGTTCATGAAACGTATTGGAAAACCTGTGTTTTTCATCGTTTTGGTATTGATTGCCGCCTTTGCGTTCCTCGCTCTGGCAGGGATCAACACCACCTACGGTGATAAGACGACGGTTATTGTCAAGGGACTGTCCAATATCCGCTGGGGTATTGATATCCGCGGCGGTGTGGACGTAACGTTTGCTCCCCCCGAGGGAGTGGACGCCACGGTGGAGGAGCTCAATGCCGCCACTGCATCCATCACCCAGCGTCTGCTGGGTCAGGGCATCTCGGACTACGAGGTGTATACTGACGAAAATAAAGACCGGATCATCGTCCGCTTCCCCTGGAAGGAGGATGAGGAGGATTTCGACCCCACCGCGGCCATCTCCGAGCTGGGTGAGACTGCCCGCCTGACCTTCTGGGAGGGTACCGACCGGACAGATGAGAAGATGCTCATCACCGAAGGTAAATATATTGTTAAGGCGGAGCCTCAGGTAGACGAAAAGGGCAACTTTATGGTCGCCTTCGAGTTCGATGCCGAGGGCGCCAAGGCCTTTAATACCGTTGCCACCCGGTTGGCCGGCACATCTACTCCCATCTCCATCTGGATGGACGATACCATGATCTCCTCCCCCACCGTCAGTAAGGATGCAACCTTTGCAGACGGTAAGGGTGTCATCACCGGTAACTTTACCCGGGATGAGGTTATCAAGCTTGCCAACCAGATCAACTCCGGTGCGCTGCCCTTTGCGCTGACCACCGAGACCTTCAATACCATCAGTCCCACCCTGGGCGAGAACGCCAAGGACGCTATGCTTCTTGCACTGCTGATCGCTCTGGCCGTGGTTTGCGTGATGATGATTGTCCGGTATCGGGTTCCCGGTGTTGCGGCGGCCATCGCCCTGATCGGCCAGACTGCCGGCGCATTCGCCTGCATCTCGGGGTTCTTCCCCTTTATCAACGGCAGCACCCTGACCCTGCCGGGCCTGGCAGGTATTATCCTGTCCATCGGTATGGGTGTTGATGCCAACGTTCTGACCTCCGAGCGGATCCGTGAGGAGCTTGCCTCGGGCAAGACCCTGGAGGGAGCCATTGATATCGGCTTTAAGAGAGGCTTCACCGCTGTGTTTGACGGAAATATCACCACCATTATTATCGCGCTGATCCTGATGGGCGCCTTCGGCTCGGACGGCATTCTGACCCAGCTGTTCAGCACCGTCTTCTTTATGTTCGGTAAGGCGGCGGCCGGCTCGATTTACTCCTTCGGCTTTACCCTTCTGACCGGATTGATCTTCAACTTCATTATGGGCGTTTTTGCCTCCCGACTGATGCTTACCTCTCTTTCCAAGTTCAAGCCGCTTCGGAAAAGATCCTTCTTCGGAGGTGACGCGCAATGAAAATGAGAAATTGGGATGTCATCGGAAAAAGCAAGATCTATTTTATCATTTCCGGCGCTTTGATGGCGCTGATCCTGCTGATTACCCTGATTTTTGGGCCTGAGCTGAGCATTCAGTTCAAGGGCGGCACCATCATCAACTATTCTTACACCGGCGATGTAATCGACTCGGACGAGGCTGAGGCGCTGGTGGAAAAAGCGCTGGGTGAGGATGTGACCATTCAGTCCTCTCAGGGCGTTACCGGACAGACCACCACCCTGACCGTCTCCCTGGTGGACGCTAAGGCGGTGACCGCCGAAAAGGTAGCGGCGCTGACCAAGGCGCTGACCGAGGCCTACCCTGACCAGAATATGGAGCAGGGTAAGAGCAATACCGTTGGCGCTTCGATGGGTACCGAGTTCCTTCTGAAGTGCCTGGCGGCACTGCTGGTTGCTTCTTTGATGATCATTCTTTATATCGGCCTGCGGTTTAAGAAGATCGGCGGCTGGTCTGCCGGTGCAATGGCCATTGTCGGCCTGCTGCATGACGTTATCATTATGTATGGCGTTTATCTGATCTTCCGTTTCCCCATTAACGATGTCTTTATGGCGGCGTTGCTGACCATTTTGGGTTACTCCATCAACGATACCATCGTCGTTTACGACCGGATCCGTGAGAACAAAACCCTTTACGGCAACCAGCTGACCACCCGTGAGCTGGTCAACAAGAGCATCAACCAGAGTCTTGGAAGAACCGTCTTCACCACCGCAACCACCCTTGCGGCTATGGTGGTAGTTGCTATCGTTTCCCTCATTGCCGGGATCGATACCATCTTCCAGTTCTCCTTTGCCATTTCCATCGGTATGATTAGTGGTGTTTACTCCACCATCGGTTTGGCTGGGCCCCTGTGGGTTCTTTGGCTGGAATACCGTGAGAAGCACGGCAAGGCTCCCAAGGCCAAGAAAAAGTCCAAAAAGAAGTAATTACCCCGAACCGGGTCGCACAAAAGCGGCCCGGTTTTTTCAAAGGATGAGAAAAATGAAACTGATTTCCCTGGGCCGGGAGGGTTTTGAGGAGGCATACGCCATTATGGAGGCAAGCTTCCCGTCGGACGAATACCGCCCCCGCGCCGAACAGCTTGCTCTGCTGGACGATCCCCGGTACACTCTTCTGGGATGCCGCGCCCCAGACGGCGCGCTGATGGCTTTTCTCTGCGTTTGGCGGCTGGAGGACTTCCTCTTTCTGGAGCATTTTGCGGTGGCAGAGGCGCACCGCAACGGCGGTTTGGGCGGGAAGCTTCTGACAATGCTGAAGGAGTGGGCCGGCTGTCCCATTCTTTTGGAGGCCGAGCTTCCCGAGACCCCCATCGCCTGCCGCCGGCTGGGCTTTTACCGCCGGAACGGCTTTTTTGTCAACCCCTACCCCTACTGCCAGCCCCCCATTTCGGCGGGGAAAAACCCCGTTCCTCTGATGATTCTTTCCTCCGGGGACGAGCTTTCCCCCGCGGCCTTCCACCGGGCACGGGCCTGCCTTTACCGGGAGGTTTATCACCAATCGGAGGAATAAAACCAGCTTCGCTGGACGCAAACCGGTTTTACGTGGGCGGGAAAATAAGCTCCGTCCCCGGGTGGGGAGGTGAGCGCAAGGGCGATTGAAAATCGCCCGGGAGTTTTTTGATATAACACAATAACACAACAAAAATGCCGCTCCTTTCGGAACCTCCGAGGGGAGCGGATTTGTTTTTGCAGAAAATGGCTTGTTCTTTTTGCCACCGGGGACGTTTCTCAACATTTTTATAAAGAAACCTCCCTGCCCAAGAAGCAGAGAGGTTCTGTTATTTTCGGGAGGGTTTAACGTTGACGGCGGGCTTAATGTTACCGTCAATCGGTCCGTTGGATTCCTCAAATGCTTTTATGCTTTGCCGAATCAACACAAGAACCTGACTGTTTACGCTTCTTCCCTCATAATCAGCAATATACGATAGTTGGTTCAACATCTCTTCTTCAATCCGAATGGAAACACTTTTAATAGCCACACACTCACCCCATATCAAACAT
>JAFTTH010000031.1 GCA_017466885.1 Oscillospiraceae bacterium | reverse complement strand
AGGGAGTCCGAGGGAGGAAATCCCTCGGCCGTTTTAAGGGGGTTGGGTTACGGGAAGGGGGAGAATCGGAACTCCCCCTTCCCGTACGCCTTCTTTGCTCAACTTTCTTTGCGGAAAGAAAGTTGAAAACAATCTCCTCAATGAAAACGGGAAAAAGTTAAAAGCCTGCGCTACGGTAAAAACAGCCCGAGCTTACGCAGGTTTTTTGTTTCGCTGTTTGTATTTGTTATCCCTCTGCCGTTCCCGGCAGCAAAATTCTCCGACCATTTCCGCAAAAACAAACCCGCTCCCCTCGGAGATTCCGAAAGGAGCGGCATTTTTGTTGTGTTATTGTGTTATATTAAAAAACTCCCGGGCGATTTTCAATCGCCCTTGCGCTCACCTCCCCTCCCGGGGACGGAGCTTGCCCTCCCGCCCACGTAAAACCGGCTTATATCCAGCGAAGCTGGCCCGGGGACGGAGTTTATGACTGCGCTAACATAAAACCGGGGTACATCCAATGAAATTGGTCCAGCGAAGTTGGTTATCCAAGGCGCTGGTAGAGGGTCATTTGAACGTGCTCGGCCAGCATGGCGATAAACTCGCTGTTGGTGGGACGGCCGTTGCGGTTGCGGGTGCCGTTCCCGAAATATTCCCGGAAGGCCTCGTAGTCGCCACGGTCCCAGGCCACCTCAATGGCGTGGCGGATGGCCCGCTCCACACGGGTGGCAGTGGTCTTGCATTTCTTAGCAATGTCAGGGTAAAGGGTCTTGGTGACCGCATCGTATTCATCGGGGTCGGAGAGGACCAGCAGGGCGGCCTCGCGAATGTATTTATACCCCTTGATGTGGGCAGGGATGCCGATCCGGTGCATCACCTCGGTAATGCAAATGGTGGCCGCGTACTCCGGCTCTGCCTCCCGCTGGGGCAACGCCTCGGGATGGGTCTTCCGAACCAACCCGATCACCCGCTCCGCCAGGATATTCGCATCGAAGGGCTTGATGAAGAAAAGGGACGCTCCCGCCTCAAACGCAGACCGCTCAATCCCTGCACGGTCGCAGACAGAGGTCACCGCAAAGACCGGCGCGGGGCCTTCCTTTGCAAGGGCCTGCCGCATCACTGCGATGGCATCCATCCTGGAGAGATTGATATTGCATATGACAATATCCACCCGATCTTCGGCGATCCGCTCCAAAAGCTTACCGCCATCCCGGGGAATCAGCTCCACCTCGAAGCCTTCTTCCTCTAAAATCTCGCGGCATAGGGCGGCCGCTTCCCGCTCCTCTGCAATTACAACTCTGATACGATCCGACACAATGAAACCCTCCTGCGTGACACCCGAAATCAAATTCAAAGAGCTGAACAGACACTTTTTTGCATTTTTCTCTCTATTGATGCACTATTTTCCATTATATCGTCTTTGAAAGTCGAAAGCAAGGAAAACAAATCACCAAAGTTCGACATTATATATCATTTTTTAGCCCCTTATCCACCCCTCCGTTTCTTTACTTTTGACAACGGAGAGGCATCTGCCGCGCGCTTTTTCTGTTTATCCGAAACATGGGTATAAATCTCGGTGGTGCCGAGGTTTTTATGGCCCAGAATATCCTTCAGAATACGAATATCCACGTCCCCGTGCTGGTACATCAGGGTTGCCGCCGTGTGACGAAGCTTATGGGTGGAATAGTCCTCCAGCCCAATGGCCGACAGATATTTTTTCACCGTCCATTGCACCGTTTTGGCGCTGATACGGTTGCCGTTCCGGCTGATGAAGAGGGCTTTTTTATCCTTGGCGCGGTCGTTGGGGCGGACGGCAATATAGTCCTTCAATGCCGCGATGCAAGCTTCGTTGAGATAGATACTCCGCTCTTTATTTCCCTTACCGGTAACGGTGACGGTGTCCTCCCGGATATCCGAAAGGTTCAGTGCCACCAGCTCAGAAAGGCGCATTCCGCAGTTGAGAAAGAGGGTCAGAATGCAGTAATCCCGCTCCCGGAACTTGCTCTCGGCAGGCACTGCATTGAGCAGCCCCAAGGACTCCTCCAGGGTCAGATACTTGGGAAGGGAGGATTTTTTCTTGGGCGGCTCCAGGTCGATCATAGGGTTTTGCTCCAAAAGCCCCCGTTTGGAGGTCAGATATTTGAAAAAACCCCGGATGCTGGAAACCTTCCGACTGCGGGAGGAAGCGTTATTCCCCCGCTCCCGCATTGCGTAGTTGAGAAACTCGTAGGAGTCCATCAGGGTAACGGTGCGGATCAGCGGGAGATCCACATCCATAATGTCAATTTCATCAAAGGGGGTGTCTGACCCCACCAGGCCGCGGCTGACCTTAACAAACCGAAAGAAATTCCGCAGATCCAGGAAGTACTCATTCACCGTTTTTGCGGACTTTCCCTGGATGGTTTCCGAATAGAGGAGAAAATCCCGCAGAATCTCGGGACAGGCCGCACGATAGCTTTCCTTCATGGTTTCTCCTCCTTTATTCCGCCGTTTTGCGGTGGTAGGCAAGCATCAGATCTACCATTCGACCGTAGCTTTTCACGCCGTCCTCCTGCCCTTGAGACTGGAGGTAGGAATTGTTGACCGAGGTGGACACAGAGGCTACCGGGGTCTCAAACTGCTTCCAGTATTCCGATTTGGCAGAAATATCCCGGTTCATCCCCTCCGAATAGGAGCTGCGAAGCTCCCGGAAGCCTTCCCGGTCGGCATCGTAAAGGGCGTTCATACTGTAAGTCAGGGCAAGCATCGTCCCGCTATACTGCAGGTCAGCATTCCCGCTGGCCATACAGGCAAGGTAGGCGATAAAGTTTGCCTCATCCTCCCGCATAAACCCTCTCAGATGGGTCTGCTCGTGGCACATTGTGGCGGGGACGGTATAATCGGGGGCATCCACATTGACGTTTGCCTCCAGGGTGAAGGGAAAAAAGATCCCGGTAATATTCAGGTAGGACATCCCCCGGGATAATATCACCGGCTTTGGCCGGGCATAAAGGCCACCCAGCACATCGTACTCCTCCGCCAGGGCAGAAAACGCATCCCGGGTGGCAAGGGAGGTTTTATAATCATTTTCGGACAGCCGCATTACCCCTGCCCGATCCTCCTTTACCTCCCGGCGGAAGGCCGATGCATCAGCAATCAGGTCAGCGCAGAGGGCTTTCAGCTCGGCGGCCGAGGAATCCCGCAGCTCCAGTCCGCTATAATATGTAAAGGGTCTGCGGGAATAGTTTACACCGCAGCAAATGGTAAAAACGAAGAACACACAGGCGGCAGCCGCAGCAAGGGTGGCACCGCCCCGAAAGAGGATCTGCTTCCGCTCCTTTTTTTGCTTTACCGCCCGCACGATACACCTGACGGTCAAAGCCACCGTTACCACCGGAAGGGTCACCACCAAAAGTTCCCCCACCGAAATGGGAAAGACGCCGAAAAACGTGCTGAATACCTGGGAAACAACACGGTAGATCCCCAAGGAGAAAAGCGACTCGCAAAGGGCCTCGTCTGTGGAGGCAAGCCAACTGCAAAGGAGCGCCAAGGGGGCTAAAAGCAGAAAGAAGACCCGCTTATACCGGAAGGCCCGGATTCGTTTCCAAATGCGGGCCGCTTTTTTCTTACCCATCGGTTCGCTCCTTTCTTTGGTCAGACCGGTCCAAAATGGGACGAAAGCCCTCCCCCAAGATCTGTCCCGCCGTGGCGGAGATCATAAAAGCATCCGGGTCAACCCGGTGAACGATCTGCTTCAGCCGGAAATACTCCACCTTACCCACTCCGCAAAGGAGGGTATGGCCTTCCCTGCCGGAATAAGCGCCCACCGTTTTGAAGAGGGTCACCCCCCGGGCCAGATGGGAAAGAACCTCGCCGGCAATCTCCTCCGCCTTGGAAGAGACGACAAACACCAGCCGCCCCTCCTCCACTCCGCAGAGGATGCCATCCACCACGCGGGTTGCTACAAAAATGGTAATCACCGCGTAAAGCCCGGCTTCGATATTTCGGTAAACCATAATGCCGGTCAGCACCACCAGCAGATCAATCCCCATCATAAATTTCCCTATGGAAATATGGGGAAACCTTCTGACCAGCGCCCGGCTGAGAATATCTGTTCCTCCAGTGGAGGAATTTCGCAAAAAGATCAAAGAAACGCCCGCCCCCATCAGCACACCGCCAAAGAGCGCCGCCAAAAGAGGATTCCCCTCATAGGGCGGAACAGGCCGACAGACAACGTCCACCATCAGGGTCAGGATCCCGGTGCTCAGCAGGGAGCGGAGCACATATGTCCGCCCCTCCGATTTCCATCCCAGAGCAAAGACCGGGAGATTCAGTCCCAAAATCAGTCCGCCGATGGGCAGTCCGAACAGATGGTTGAAAATGGTGGCAAGACCGGTCACTCCCCCGGGAGCGATCTCATTGGGGGCGGTGAACAGCCGGATTCCCAGGGCAACCAAAAGGCCACCCAAAAGGTCCGCGCCAATATTCAGCGCCCAGGCACGGTACCGCCGGGCGGTCGGGTCAGAGGTTCGGTTCATAAAGGCATCCCTTCCGATTTTTAAGCTCCAGGATGCCGATATACTTTACTGTCCTATTGCTGCAAAAAGCTGGGTGATCCGTTCTGATTGGCCGGTGAGCCAAAGGTAGCCGAAGAGCGCCTCCAGGGCGGTAGCTCTGCGGTAGTCCCTGCTACTGGCACTTTTGGGCACATGAACACCGGTGCAGTTTCTTCCTCTGCGGAAGATCTCCGCCTCCTCCGGTGTAAAAAGCGGCTCGATCCGCTCTGCCGCCGCCGACTGCGCCGACGCACAGACCCTTGCAACGCTTTCCTTATGAAGGGTATCCGCCGGGAGGGTGCCTCCCGCCGCCAGGGACTGGCGGGTCAGAAGCTCAAACACCGCATCCCCCACAAAAGCAAGGGTGATGGGACTCAAAAGCTCGGGCCGCTCCACTGCGGAAAAGGAAAGCTGCGCTGTAATCTCTTTGTGTTGTTCGGTCATATTATTGATTCCCTTTTTTACACAACAAATTCAAACTCAAAGCCATCAATATCCACCGTGTCTCCCTCGTGGATCCCCAGTTCCTCCAGCCGGTCGATGATTCCGCTGGAACGGAGCACCCGCTGGAAATACTGGAGGGCCTCGTAATCATCCGGGTTGATGGTACCCATGATCCGGACCAGCCAATCGCAATCCTCCACAAAATAGAAGCCATCCTCCACCCGGACGGTAAAGGTGCGCTCCCCTTCGGTGATCTCAGGAGCAACGTAATCCGGCTCGTATTCCTTAATGGGGGGCAGGTCCTTCAGTTGCTGATAAACAGCGTAAAGAAGCGGCTCGATCCCCTGATTGGTGGCCGCGGAAAGGAAGAAAACCTCCACACCCCGCGCCTCCAGCTCCTCCTTGAGAAGGGCAAGCTCCTCCTCGGTGGCAAGGTCGCATTTATTCGCCGCCACGATCTGGGGACGGTCTGCCAGCTCGGGGTCGAACCGGGCAAGCTCCCGGTTAATGAGGTCGAAATCCTCAATGGGGTCTCTCCCCTCGCTCCCTGCTGCATCCAGCACATGGACGATCAGCCGGCAACGGTCCACGTGGCGCAAAAAATCGTGCCCCAGTCCGACCCCCTCTGCCGCGCCCTCGATCAACCCCGGAATATCCGCCATCACAAAGGATTGATCCTGCCCCAGGCGCACCACGCCCAGGGTCGGCACAAGGGTGGTAAAATGGTAATTGGCGATTTTCGGCTTTGCCTCACTGGAAACCGAAATCAGGGTGGATTTTCCCACGTTGGGCATCCCCACCAGGCCAACGTCAGCCAGCAGTTTCAGTTCCAAGAGAAGCTCAAAGGCCTCTCCCGCTGTTCCCGGCTTGGAAAAACGGGGCACCTGACGGGTAGGGGTTGCAAAATGAGCGTTACCCCAGCCACCGTTTCCGCCTTTGGCAATGCAGACCGGCTCATCCCCCGAAAGGTCAGCGAGAATCCGGCCGTCCGCCGCATTTTTGACGATCGTTCCCCGGGGAACGCGGATGGTCAGATCAGCACCGCTCTTTCCCGAGCAACGTCCGCCCCGGCCGTCCTGGCCCCGCTCGGCGGCATACTTCCGTTTATACCGAAAGTCAATCAGCGTATTGAGGTTGCGGTCCACTACAAAATAGACGCTGCCGCCCCGGCCGCCGTCTCCTCCGTCCGGGCCGCCGCTGGCGACATACTTCTCCCGATGGAAGGCAACGGCACCGTTTCCGCCGTCTCCGGCGCGGACGGTAATCTTCGCTGTATCTGCAAACATAGATGTTTCCTTTCCTGACAAAATATCATCTTTATTATACCCGAATCGGGAGATAATTTCAACCCCGGAGGACAGTTTTTGCAAAAGAAGGAGATCATCTGCAGAATCGACCAGCCTCTTGCAACTTAATTGCCGGAAATGGAACCGCTGACCCCATACATTGAGAAAAAACACCATTCACACCAAAACGGTATGAATGGTGTTTTATACGGTTTTCCTTCCAACAGAAATGTTGTTCCTTCGGTCATCGTCTTTTTCTGTTGCAAAGGATCAAGACGATGGCCACACTCCCAAGCACAATAGCTCCGCCCAATGCGCAGACCATCATCGCCACCAGCGCAGAAGGAATCCACGAAGGCAAAGGCTGTCCGCCACCCTGGTATACGCAGTAGTATCGTCCCAAGGGAAGAACCTCACCGGATACATAGTAATCCATCATATTCTCCGGCGCTTGCACGCTGTCCACGCATTTTACCCGAAGGGTAAAGCTTTGATCCTCCTCTATCTTTAGGGCTCGGCGCGGGATTGCCAGCATCACATAACACCCATCCACGGTGATGGCCGCATCCGCCACCTTTTCGAAGTGATATCCTTCTGCGGAATACTCTACTGAGGTTTTTCCCTCTGCCGCAGGGTATCGGTTAATCAGAAATTGAAAGCCTTCAAAACCGCTTTCCTCCAAATGCTCTATTCCTATCATCACATTCAGAAGGGATGGATCATCATTCCCAACGATGGCGTCATCATCTGTGCGGATCATCACGTAGACCATTTCATCATCATTGGTTACCCGAAATTCACGGATAAAATTTGTTGGGGCATCCATTCTGTAATTTTGATCCGTCCGGGCCGTACTATCGGTAGACATATTAAGAAAAGTATAGGTGCCCTGCCAGTCTTCCGGATGATAGCCGGACATATCAACAGAAACGCTCTTCTCCGTCACAGCCTCACCGTTCAGAATTCCTTTATACCGACGGATATTATCCACCAGCTGACAGTAATAATTATCCCCGTAGCCCTCCTGAACGTAGTTGCCGTTCTCCTCGTCGAAGCGGTAGGACGGCGCCGCCGTCATCTCAATATCACGGGAATATTCGGTGTTAAAGCTATCCACAAACCAGGCTACCGTTTGATCGTCACTGTTGGGAAGCCGTTTGTTGGTCGCCCATTCATTCCAACCGGTCACAAAAATAATCTCGGGATCCTGCTCAATGGCATAATCCCATTGCTCCTGAATGTTGACTCCTGCTTCAATGGCCTCCACATTCCCGTTCACAGGCGATGCCAGAGAAAATCCCCGCCCGTGGTTTTCCCGCGGCATAGGATATAGGGGATCTGTTTTTAAGCCATAACTAAAAATGTAAGAATTATGCTGTGCGACGGAAACACCGATCAAATTGGTGTGGGTTCTTTGGGGACGGTTCAGGTCACAGAAGGGCCATCCATCCACCTTGAATTCATACTCAAAGCCCGGCCATTGCGCAGGACGGATATGAAAGAAATCCTTCAGCTCTTCTGATGTGATTTCCTCAGAATTGGCGATAATAAGGGGTTTATCGTAAGGCCCGTAAAACCAAAGTTCCCGAAAACGCCCATCCTTGTAGATCATATCATAAAGGCTTTGCACTGTATGGCCTGAGTTCAGATTGGTATAACACAATACCTTTGGAACATCCCATCCGGCGTTGTAATACTCCTGCAACACGGAAAGGAGGGTGACAAACTGAGGCGGGTAAATCACATCATTGGATAAATCAATTGCAATGAAATCAAGACCCGCCATAGTGAATAACTCAATATGCTTCTGGATGACCCAGCGGTCGGTAGAGCTATAATAGCCGTAAAGAGGCTCATTGAAATAGTACATTGCTCCGGGCGGGGCAATTCCGGTGGAATCACGGGGATCCCACAGCTCTTCCGGGTTGGTGCGTAAAAGTTTCGTGACGTCCAATGCGTTCTTTTGGCTGTTTTCAAACCATATAAAGTAGAATAAGCCAACGTAACGGTCAGATTTCATCGCATCCGCAGGGGTTGTCATCCGTCCCAAAGCATCCTCCGCAGAAATGGTTAGAAACTGATCGTTTTGGTTGTTGCTTTTTGGGACAGGGCCCTTGATTGCGAGAAGAAAAAGAAAGGAGCAAAGAGCCAGAAAAAGCAGACAAAGACTTACAACCCCACACTTAATCCACGGTTTTCCTCCCATTGCCAATCGGTCCAATGGAGGTAATCCTTTTTTTGAATTGCTAATCATCGTAATAATCGAAACAAATCCTGCGATTATCTTATAACAGATAAAGACAATGCAGAAAGCTTCCCTCCTCTCTTTTTTGTTGGGGGAGTTGCAATTTTAAAAGAAAGGCGGACAGCAACTTCTGCCGTCCGCCTTTTTGTGTGATTCCGATCAATCGAAGACAAAGACCCGGATGATGCCATCCAGCGCCGAAACGCTTTCCACCAGCTGGTCAGTGATCTTATCGTTGATATCCAGCATTGTGTAAGCATAATCCTTCTTGGATTTATTGACGATCGCCTCAATATTGATCCCCAGCTCGGAGATCTTATTGGTGATCTGAGTGATGGTTGCCGGAACGTTCTTATGGGCAACGCAGATCCGGGCGTGCTCGGTGCGGGGCATTACAACGGTGGGATAGTTGACCGAGTTCTTGATATTGCCGTTCTCAAGGAAGTCAACGATCTCCAGCGCCGCCATTTTGGCGCAGTTATCCTCCGACTCGGGGGTGGAAGCACCCAGGTGGGGGATGGCCACAACGCCCTCAACGCCCAAAAGCTCATCGGTGGGGAAGTCGGTCACATAGCTGCCGACGGAGCCGTTGGCCAGAGCCTCGATCATATCAGCAGAGGAAACCAGGTCCGCCCGGGCAAAGTTGAGAATCCGGACACCCTTCTTCATCATTGCGATGGACTCACTGCTGACCATTCCTTTGGTCTCGGGGGTCAGAGGAACGTGGATGGTGATATAATCGCACTCGGTGAAGATATCCTTCAGCGCGGCAGCATGCTTGACAGCGCGGGAAAGTCCCCAGGCGGCGTCAACCGAGATGTAAGGATCGTAACCGTAAACATCCATGCCCAGGTTATGCGCAGTATTGGCCACCAGAATACCGATGGCACCCAGACCGATGACACCCAGCTTCTTGCCGGTGATCTCGGGGCCGGCGAACTGGCCCTTTCCCTTCTCAACCAGCTTACCGACCTCTGCACCCTGGCCCTTGAGGGTCGCCGCCCACTCAATTGCGGGGACGATCTTCCGGGAAGCCAGGAACAGACCGGCAATTACCAGCTCCTTGACGGCGTTGGCGTTGGCACCGGGGGTATTGAACACGACGATACCCTTCTCTGCACACTGATCCACCGGAATATTGTTGGTGCCGGCACCGGCGCGGGCAATCGCCTTCAGGCTTTCAGGCATCTCCATTTCGTGCATCGAAGCGGAGCGGACCATAATGGCATCCGGATTCTCGATCTCGGAAGAGCACTTATACTTGCCCTTATCCAGCTGGTCAAGGCCGGCAGGGGAAATTTTATTGAGGAGCTTAATCTGATACATGGTGATTCCTCCCGATTATTTGGAATATTTGGTTTCGAAGTCCTTCATAAAGGCAACCAGCTTCTCGACGCCTTCCTTGGGCATTGCATTATAAATAGATGCACGCATACCGCCGACGCTTCTGTGACCCTTGAGGTTGACAAAGCCCGCGGCCTTGGACTCGGCAACAAAGGCCTTATCCAGATCCTCATTTCCGGTGATGAAGGGGATATTCATCAGGGAACGGTCCTTGCCGGAAACGGTCGCCTTGAAGAGCTTGCTCTCATCCAGGAAGTTATAAACAAGAGCGGCTTTTTCCTTATTGATGGCGTTCATATTCTCCAGACCGCCGATCTCCTTTTCGATCCACTCAAGCACCAGCTTGCAGATATAAATAGAGTAGGTGGGAGGGGTATTGAACATCGAGCCGTTATCCGCGTGAGTCTGATAGTTAAACATTGTGGGGGTGAAATCCTTGGCGTTGCCAACGAGGTCCTCCCGGACGATGACAACGGTCAGACCGGCAGGTCCCATATTCTTCTGGGCACCGGCATAAATCAGACCAAACTTGGAAACATCAATCTTCTCCGAAAGGATGCAGGAGGACATATCCGCAACCAGAGGAACATTTCCGGTATCAGGCAGGGTATCAAAATGGGTACCGTAAATGGTATTGTTCAGGCAGATGTGGAAGTAATCCGCATCGGGGGTGAAGGTAGCGGGATCGAGTTGAGGAATGTAAGAGAAGGTTTTATCCGCAGAGGAGGCGACCGCCTTGCACTCACCGTAACGGGAGGCCTCAGCGTAAGCCTTCTTGGCCCACTGACCGGTGATGACGAAATCCGCCTTGCCGGACTTATTCAGCAGGTTGAGGGGGATCATTGCAAACTGGGAAGATGCACCGCCCTGAAGGAAGAGGACCTTATAGTTATCAGGAATGGAAAGAACCTTCCGCATCAGCTCCTCGCAACCATTGATGATGGCCTCATACTCCTTGGAGCGATGGGACATTTCCATAACAGACTGGCCGCTGGTGCCATATTCCAGCATCTCTGATGCTGCGGTACGAAGTACCCACTCCGGAAGCATGGAAGGTCCTGCCGAGAAATTATAAACTCTGCTCATTCTAAAAACTCCTATCCGCTGGTTTTGCAGGCCGCAGAGCGTCCCGCCCTTGATTTTATAGATGAATATAGTATACACTTTACCGCATTGCTGTGTCAATAAATAATTGCGAATTTGCAACGAAATCGACAAAAAGACGGGATTTGCCCCCTTCCAGGCCCCGAAAAAAAATATTTTGCCCATTGGCACTTTTTCGGAAATATTTTTATTGACTTTTTTCAATTCCTCCTGTATAATGAATTAGTACGCTCAAAAGGAGTCGAGTATGGTTATCGATTTAAAGCAGGTTTTCGAGATTGAATCAGAAGCAGTAGCTCTGGATCACAAAATGGATCTGACCGATTATCCGCTCTGGGGAAATACCCCTTTCGTTTCCCCGGTGCAGATCAAAGGCGGGATCCGGAACCGCGCCGGGGTAGTTACTCTGGAGGCGGAGGTCCGGTATCTTCTTTCCTTCCCTTGTGACCGGTGTCTGCGGCAGGTGGAGCGGGAGTACTCCTTCACCGCCCTTCATACTCTTGTTTCAGAGCTCGCCGGCGAGGATGATGAAACCTTCGTCCTTCTCCCCGAGATGAAGCTGGAGCTGGATGAGCTGATCCTCTCGGATATTCTCCTGGAGCTTCCTACCAAGCTCCTCTGCAAGAAATCCTGCAAGGGCCTTTGCCCCACCTGCGGAACGGATCTGAATGAGTCCACCTGCGATTGCGGCAACCGTCCCACCGAAAACGCACTCAGCGGACTTCTCGCCCTGCTGGACGAGGATTCCGAATAAGCTCCCAACCAGCCAACCTATCTGCTTTGCAGATCTATCTTTACAATTATTTTAAGGAGGTGCTGAAAATGGCGGTTCCGAAGAGAAAGAGCTCTGCTGCCCGCAGAGACAAGAGACGCTCCAACGTCTGGAAGCTGAAGGCTCCCTGTCTGTCCAAATGCAGCCAGTGCGGAGAGCTGAAAATGCCGCACCGCGTCTGCGGAAACTGTGGTTTCTATAAAGGCAAGGAGGTCGTCAAAAAGGAGGCGTAAGTTCCTTTTTGACCCTTCCCCCTTTTCCGGTTTTTCCGGGTCACCACCGCTTAGCACATCTTGCAGCGATATAAAATTCTCCGGGGTCTTTGTCTGGAAGCATAGCGCTTTCGGGAGGGCGCTCGGAGAATTTTTGTTGTAGGGCAAGCGGGATCTTTTGAAAGGATAAGGCTTGGTCGCACCGTTGCGGCGAGTCACAGCCGAGAATATGAGTGTTTTGATCCGATCGGTGGAAGCAGGGTCTCCCGCCTGGAAGGCAGGAATCCGGGGCGGAATGGAGCTTTTATCCGTCAACGGCAACCCCATCACCGATGTTTTGGACTATCGGTTTTATATCTGTGAAGAGCGTCTTGCGGTCGAATGCGTGGATGGCGGCAAGCGCCGCACCTTCCGGCTTCGCAAGGGAGAGTATGACGATCCGGGGATGGAGTTTGATACCTACCTGATGGACAAGCAGCACCGTTGCCGGAATCAGTGCATCTTCTGCTTTATTGACCAGATGCCCCCCGGAATGCGGGAGAGCCTTTATTTTAAGGATGACGATTCCCGTCTCTCCTTCTTTTTCGGTAACTATATCACCCTGACCAACCTCACCGATGAGGATATTGACCGGATCATCAAGCTCCATATCAGCCCTATTAACGTTTCGGTCCACACCACCAACCCCGAGCTCCGGTGCAAAATGATGAATAACCGCTTTGCGGGAGACTCTCTGCGGTTTCTCCGCCGTCTGGCGGATGCGGGAATCTCTATCAACTGCCAGCTTGTTCTTTGTCCCGGCATCAATGACGGAGAGGAGCTGCGCCGCAGTCTGACTGAGCTTGCCGAGCTTTCCCCCGCCGTGCAAAGCATTGCGGCGGTGCCGGTGGGACTGACCCGCTTCCGGGAGGGGCTTTACCCCCTCCGGCCTTACGGCAAGGAGGAGGCGGAAGCCGTTCTTTCTATTATGGAGGAGCTGGGCGACCGGTTTGCAGAGCAGCTTGGAAGCCGCCTTTGCTACCCGGCGGACGAGTTTTATATCAAGGCGGGCCGGGAGCTTCCCGACCCCGATTTTTACGAAGATTTTTCCCAGCTGGAAAACGGCGTTGGGATGATTGCACTTTTCCGGCAGGAGCTGGAGGAGGCTTTAGAGGAAGCGGAATTGCCCTCCTGCCCGCTGAAGGCCACCATTGCCACCGGGATGGACGCTGCGCCCATTCTGAAAAATGCAGTTGACCTTTTACGAAAAAAATGGCATAATTTAGAGTGTCAGGTGGTGGCTGTTCCCAACCGTTTCTTTGGGGAAACCATTACCGTGGCCGGACTGCTGACTGCGCAGGATTTCACCGCCGCCCTAAAGGATCTCCCTTTGGGACAGGCCCTTCTCATCCCTGACGTTTGCCTGCGCAAGGAGGGGGATCGCTTTCTGGACGATACCACCCCTGCCCAACTGGAGCAGACCCTGGGCGTGCCCCTTTACATCTCCCCGGCGGAGGGTGCCGGATTGATTGATACCCTGTGCACCGCCGCAAAAAACCTTTGAATGGACTGAAAGGAAAAAGCTATGGCTTACCCTGTTGTAGCGATCGTCGGCCGACCCAACGTCGGCAAGTCGACCCTCTTTAATAAGCTCTGCGGCCAGCGCCTTTCCATCGTGGAGGATACCCCCGGTGTGACCCGTGACCGGATCTACGCCCCCTGCGAGTGGCGTTCCCGCACCTTTATGATCGTGGATACCGGAGGAATTGAACCCTCCGCGGGAGACGTGATCCTCCGTCAGATGCGTCGGCAGGCTGAGCTTGCCATCGAAAAGGCGGATACTGTTATTTTCATCACTGATATGACTACCGGCCTGACCGCCACCGATATGGAAGTAGGCGCAATGCTCCTCAAGAGCGGAAAGCCGGTGGTGCTCTGCGTCAATAAATGCGACCGGATCGGCGATCCGCCCCCCGAGTTTTATGAGTTTTATAATCTCGGGATGGGGGATCCCATTGCCGTTTCCGCCGCTCACGGACACGGCACCGGCGACCTGCTGGATGCGGTTTTTGACGCTCTGGGTGAGTTCTCCGACCAGGACGAGGAAACGGATGCCATCAAGGTGGCTGTCATCGGTAAGCCGAATGTGGGGAAATCCTCCCTCATCAATAAAATTGCCGGAGAGGAGCGGGTCATCGTTTCTCCCATCGCCGGCACCACCCGGGATGCGGTGGATACCGAGATCAATACCCCGGACGGCAAATTCCTCTTTATTGATACTGCCGGCATCCGCCGGAAGGCAAAGGTGACCGAATCCATTGAGAAATACAGCGTCCTCCGGGCGTATATGGCGGTAGACCGGGCAGATGTCTGTGTCATCGTCATTGATGCGCTGGAGGGCTTTACCGAGCAGGATAGCAAGGTGGCCGGCTACGCGCACGAAAAGGGCAAGGGCTGTGTGATTGCCATCAATAAGTGGGATGCCTACGAAAAAGACGGCAAGACTATGCAGGAATACCGCAAAAAGCTGGAGACCGATTTCTCCTTTATGCCCTACGCCCCCTTTGTTTTCATCTCCGCCAAGACCGGACAACGGATTGACCGGCTCTTTGAGCTGATCCGGTACGTTAACGATCAAAATGCTACGCGAATCCCCACCGGCCGGCTGAATGATGTTTTGGCCAGTGCCACCGCCCGGGTCCAGCCCCCGACAGACAAGGGCAAGCGGCTTCGGATCTACTATATGACCCAGGCCTCCACCCGCCCCCCAACATTCGTGTGCTTCTGCAATAATGCCGAGCTTTTCCACTTCTCCTATCAGCGGTATCTGGAAAACCAGATTCGGGAAACCTTCGGCCTTGAGGGCACTCCCGTCCGGATGATTATCCGGGAACGGGGAGAAAACAAAAAATAATATCCTGTTCCTCCGAAAGGAGTCATATTATGCTTTCTCTGTTGAATATCATCCCTATGCCGGAAGGAATGTCCCTTCTGCCTGCGGCGGCAGCCGCCATTCTCACTGCGGTGATCGCCTACCTACTGGGAAGCATCAACCCTGCCATTATCATCACCCGGATCTGTATTCATAAGGATATCCGGGATTTTGGCAGCGGAAACGCCGGAATGACCAACGTTTTGCGGACGGTGGGCCTCATCCCCGGCATTATCACCTTCATCTGCGATATTGCCAAGGGCGTCATCGCCGTGATCCTGGGCGGACTGCTCTTTACCTATCTGGGCGGCTACGCCAACCCCCAGCTGGGTGCTTACACCGCCGGTATTTTCGTTATGGCGGGCCACCTGTTCCCCATCTACTACCACTTCAAGGGCGGCAAGGGGATCTCTACCTATGCCGGCATTCTTGCAGTGATCGACTGGCGGGTAATGGTGATCGGTCTTTCCATCTTCCTCATTATTCTGCTGATTACAAAATACGTTTCCCTCGGCTCAATCTTCGCCGCTATTTCCACCCCTATCTCCACCTTCGTTCTCCACACAGTTGCCAATACCTCCCCCTTTTCCGACCAGGTTTGGGATACCGTTTTCTCTCTGATTCTGGCCGCAGTGACGGTTGCAATGCACCACGAGAATATCAAGCGGCTGATCCACGGAAATGAGCGGAAGATTACCGTTAAGCTTCCCGGAAAATCCAAAAAAGACTCAACCGAAACACCTCAATAACCTTTACAAAGGAGCTTATTATGGCTGAATTTCGTGCAGCTGTGCTGGGTTGCGGCTTTGGCACTTCTCTTTCCATTATGCTGGATAAGGAGGGGTGCGACGTTACTCTTTGGTCCCCCTTCGAGGAGGAAATTGCCCAAATCCGCCGGGACGGTGAGCACCGCAAGCTGCTCCCCGGCGTTCCAGTCCCCAATTCCATTGCGCTGACCACCGACCTTTCTGCCGCCGCAGGACGGGAGTTGATCGTGCTGGCTGTGCCGGCCGGTGTCGTCTGCCAGACGGTGCGGAAGCTTTCCCCTTACCTGAAGGGAAACGAGATCCTGGTCAATGTTGCCAAGGGTCTGACCAGCGATGGCAGTGAGCGCCTTTCCACCGCCATCCGTCGGGAAACGGATAATCCGGTGGTGGTTTTGTCCGGCCCCTCTCACGCCGAGGAGGTCGGCCGGGGAATCCCAACAACGGTTGTCGTTTCCTCGGAGGATATGAATGCCGCTGAAAAGGTCCAGCAGATGATGATGAACCGTCGGTTCCGGATCTACCTCAATGACGACCTGATCGGCGTTGAGCTGGGCGGTGCGCTGAAAAACGTTATCGCGCTGTCCGCCGGAATATCGGACGGACTGAAGTTGGGAGATAACACCAAAGCCGCCCTGATGACCCGGGGAATCACCGAAATTGCCCGTCTGGGCATCGGGATGGGCGCCCGGGGTGAAACCTTTGCCGGGCTGACCGGTATTGGGGACCTGATCGTTACCTGCACCAGTATGCATAGCCGGAACCGCCGGGCGGGAATCCTGATCGGCGAGGGTGTTCCGGCGGAGGAAGCAGTTGCCCGGGTGGGGACGGTGGAGGGCTACGGTGCCGCTTTGGCCGCCCATCAGCTTGCCGGGAAGGTTGGGATCGAAATGCCCATTACCGATGAAATTTACAAAGTGCTTTATCAGGGCAAAAACCCGGAACAGACCCTCTACGACCTAATGACCCGCCCCAGCCGCCACGAAACGGAAGATATCTGGATGGGCTGACCGTCGGACAAATCACAAATCCTTTCCCTTTGGAATAAGATGGAATAGCAATTCCACTCCCAAGGGAAAGGATCTGTTTTTTTATGAAAAATTCTCCCTCGGTATTCTTTCTTTCCGCCCAAACATCCTCCGGATTCGTCAGCTTTGCCCCCTCCCTGACGGGAAATCAGCCTCTCCTTCTTCAGCTCTACTGCGGCCGGGATGCCGATGCTTTTGCCGCATTATCTCAGGATCCTC
This sequence comes from Oscillospiraceae bacterium, assembly GCA_017466885.1. Taxonomy (GTDB): domain Bacteria; phylum Bacillota; class Clostridia; order Oscillospirales; family Ruminococcaceae; genus RGIG4130. The sequence goes on along the minus strand of JAFTTH010000031.1, from coordinate 26,152 downwards.
TCCTGGAGGACGCAACAGAACTTTACCTCTCCCCCTTCCATTCCGGGCAGGCTGGATTTTCCTCCCGGGACGGAACAACCGTTCTGGTCGGGTCGGAGCTGTCCACACTTCCCGCGGACCTCCCCGCTGAGCTGGTAGAGCTACATATCGGTGCAACCCCACCCCACCTGACCCCGACGCAACGGGAGAAACTTCTCTCCCTTCACCGGCAGATGATTCGGCAAAAGGAGCGGCATATCCGGTATCTATCTGCCGCCGCATCTCTGCTGGGGGAGAACCGTCGGCTGGCGGAATGCCATCTGGATCGGGAGAAACTCAAAAGATTTGCCGACCGCTTTTGTCAGAAGTATCTCCCGCCCCGAAAATCCACACCCGGCAACGAATCCTTCCGATTCCTCTCCGCCGAAAAGGAGGAGGGGCACTTTCTGGAGGAGACTGCACGGAAGCTTGCACCCCGGCTAACCGTTCTGGAGGATGAATTCGGAGCTGTATCAACCGGGTTGATGGCCCAGATTCGAGGGGAGGGACTGCGGCGCGGCTATGATGCGATCAGCTGCTTTTGCCCTGTAAAAGGGGTGGGGATCCCCGAGCATCTGTTCTTTCCTCAGGCGGGGATCGGCCTCCTGACCTCCAATTCCTTTCACGCTCCCCAGCGTCGGGGAGAACCCCGGATCCGCGCCGCCCGGTTTCTTGCCCCTGCCACCCTCCGGCCCTACCGCCAGCGGATGCGGTTCAACCGGAAAGCCGCCCGGGAGCTTCTTTTCCAGGGGAGGCAGGTCTTTGCGGAGCTTCTCTGCTTGCAGGAGGAAAGGGATGCTTTGGTATCCTCGTCCCGGAAATAATGTACCGCATAACAAAACCCCGCCGGGAGGACCGTGGTCGGTCGCCCCAGCGGGGTTTCTTTTTTGCAAAGCCCTTCAAAAGCAGAGCTCTTATTATTTCACCAGCAGACTCTCTCCGTCCATTTCGGCAGGCTTTTCAATGCCCAGAATATCCAGCATTGTGGGAGAAATATCCGCAAGCCGTCCGCCAGCGCGGAGGGTGCAATCCTTCCCAACCACCACGAAGGGAACGGGGTTGGTGGTATGGGCGGTGAAGGGAGTACCGTCCGTATCCTTCATCCGGTCGGCGTTGCCGTGGTCGGCAGTAATCAAGGAGATGCCGCCCACCTCGCGGATGGCAGCAGTCACCTTTCCAACACACTCGTCCACCGCCTCGCAGGCCTTGACGGCCGCATCAAAGAAGCCGGTATGGCCAACCATATCACAGTTGGCGAAGTTGAGGATCACAACGTCATACTTGCCGCTGAGGATCCGTTTTTCCGCCTCCTCGGCAACCTCGTAAGCGCTCATTTCAGGCTTCAGATCAAAGGTGGCAACGTCCGGAGTGGGAATCAGTGCGCGATCCTCGCCCGGGAACATAACCTCCTCACCGCCGTTATAGAAGAAGGTAACGTGAGCATACTTGGTGGTTTCCGCGATCCGGAGCTGGGTCTTCCCGGCCTTGCTCAAAACCTCTCCCATGGTCATTTTCAGCTCCTTGGGAGCAAAGGCAACCGATACGTTGGGCATAGTCGCATCGTACTCGGTCATACAGACGAAGAAGAGGTCGGGCTTTCCGCCCTTCCGCTCAAAGCCGGTGAACTCGGCATCCACAAAGGCACGGGTGATCTCCCGGGCACGATCGGGGCGGAAGTTGAAGAAAATCAGGCTATCCCCGGAGGAAACGGCCTCGCCGCCCTCGCAAACGGTGGGAATCACAAACTCATCGGTGATATTTTTGCCGTCGCCGTCCACAGTTTCGTAGGATTTCAGCACAGCGGCAACAGGATCAGCCGTCTGAATGCCCTCCCGGAGGACCATCGCGTCATACGCCTTCTGAACACGGCCCCACTGGGTATCCCGATCCATACCGTAATACCGGCCGGCAACGGTTGCAATCTTGCCAACGCCGATCTCATCCAGCTTTTCCTGAAGCTGACGGATATATTCTGCACCGGAAGCGGGAGGAACATCCCGTCCATCCAGCAGGCAGTGGATATATACCCGGGTCAGGCCCTTCTGCTTGGCCATCTCCACCAAAGCATAGAGATGCTCATTATGGCTATGCACGCCACCGTCCGAAAGGAGTCCCAAAAGGTGGAGGGCAGAATCTTTCTTTTTGCAGTTATCCATTGCCTGGCAGAGGACAGCATTCTCAAAGAAATCCCCATCCCGGATGGATTTGGTGATCCGGGTCAGCTCCTGGTAAACCACCCGTCCGGCACCGATATTAGTGTGGCCGACCTCACTGTTTCCCATCTGGCCGTCCGGCAGACCCACATCCATTCCCGATGCTCCCAGCTCGGTTTTGGGGCACTCTGCGAAGATCCGGTCAAGATTGGGGGTGCGGGCGGCAACAATAGCGTTTCCGTCCGTTTCGGGATTGAGCCCGAAGCCATCCATAATGATCAGGGCAAGTGTCTGTTTCATATCGCAATTCAACCTTTCGTAAAGAAGGAGCGCCACCCTCTGGCAGTGCTCCCCCTTGTTCTCTTATTTACTTGCGGCAGCAACGATCTTTCCGAAATCTGCCGCCTTCAGGGAAGCGCCGCCGATCAGTCCGCCGTCCACATTCACCTTGGACAGCAGCTCATCTGCATTGCCGGCGTTCATAGAGCCGCCATACTGAATGGTCAGGCCCTCAGCAGCGGCCTCACCGTACAGGCCGCACACAACGGCACGGATCTCGGCGCAAACCTCTTCCGCCTGGTCGGAGGTGGCAGTCTTGCCGGTTCCGATGGCCCAAACAGGCTCATAAGCGATAATAACATTCTTCAGCTCCTCGGCAGAGATACCGGCAAGCGCGATCTTGGTCTGCATCGAAACGATCTCCGCAGTAATGCCCTGCTCTCTCTGCTCCAGATACTCACCGACACAGAGGATCACCTTCAGGCCTGCGGCCAGCGCAGCCTTGGTCCGGAGGTTGACCGTCACATCCGTCTCGCCAAAGTAGGTGCGGCGCTCACTATGACCGATGATCACGTACTCAACGCCCATCTCGGCCAGCATATCGGCAGAGATCTCACCGGTGAAAGCACCCGATTTCTCAAAGTGGCAGTTCTGGGCGCCCACATGAATATTGCTGCCCTTTACCGCCTCAGATACTGCCTGCAGATCCACGAAGGGAACGCAAACGATTACGTCACAATCTGCACCGGCAACCGTCTCCCGCAGCTCCTTGGCAAGCTCCGCTGCCTGGGAGGGGGTTTTATTCATTTTCCAGTTTCCGGCGATTACTGCTTTTCTCACGTCTTTTTTCATCTTCAGCCATCCTTTTTTGTCGGAGCGAAGCTCCTTTATTTCCATAAAATGAGGGCAAGGGGGCGGCATTTTCCGCCCGGCCCTTGCCCTCGGATCGGAGCGAACGCTCCGGGTTTCCCCAATTATTTATCCTGCAGGCAAGCAATTCCGGGGAGCTCAAGACCCTCAAGGAATTCCAGAGAAGCGCCACCGCCGGTGGAGATATGGGTCATCTTATCGGCAAAGCCCAGCTTCTCAATGGCCGCAGCAGAATCACCGCCGCCGATGATGGAGATTGCACCGCTCTCCGCAACAGCAGTTGCAACTGCGCGGGTACCGCTGGCAAAGCGCTCCCACTCGGAAACACCCATCGGTCCGTTCCAAACAACGGTGCCGGCATTTTTAATGGCATCCGCAAAGAGCTTCTCGGTCTGCTCACCGATATCGAGGCCCATCCAACCGTCAGGAATCTCATCCGAGTTGACAACCATAAAGTTGCAATCGGGATCGTACTTATCACCGGCACGGTTATCCACCGGGATCAGGAAGCGGACACCCTTGGCCTCAGCCTTGGCCATCAGTTCCTTGGAAAGCTCAAGCTTATCCGCCTCCAGGAGAGAATCACCGATCTGGTGACCCAGAGCCTTCATAAAGGTATATGCCATACCGCCGCCGATGATGAGGGTATCCACCTTCTCAATGAGGTTATTGATGACACCGATCTTATCAGACACCTTGGCGCCGCCGAGGATGGCAACGAAGGGACGCTTGGGATCGGCCAGAGCGCCGCCCATAATGCTGATCTCCTTCTGGATCAGGTAACCGCAGACAGCGGGGAGATAATCGGCAACGCCGGCGGTGGAAGCGTGAGCACGGTGAGCGGTGCCGAAGGCATCGTTGACGTAGATCTCAGCCATAGAGGCCAGCTCCTTGGAGAAATCGGGATCATTTTTCTCCTCTTCCTTATGGAAACGGACGTTCTCAATCAGCATCAGCTCGCCATCCTTCAGGGCGGCTGCCTTCGCCTTGGCATCAGGGCCGATTACATCAGAAGCGAGGACGACCTCCTTGCCCAGCAGCTCAGAAAGACGCTTTGCAACCGGTGCGAGGGAATACTTCATATTGAACTCGCCCTTGGGTCTGCCCATATGGGAGCAGAGGATGACACGGGCATTGTTATCAACGAGATACTTGATGGTTTTGAGGGCTTCACGGATCCGTTTATCGTCGGTGATTTCGCCATCCTTCATAGGGACGTTAAAGTCACAACGGACAAGAACGCGCTTGGAGGCAACGTTAATATCCTCAACGGTTTTTTTGTTCATAGAGGTCATGGAAAAGCATCCTTTCATAATAAAATGGGGGAATTTCTTTTATTATTTACAACCTATGGTATTTTATCAAAAAATTTCCGGTTTTTCAAGAGGGAGATAAAATTTCTCAATATATTCACATAATCCCGCAAAATCCGGCAGAGTTTTTACGGGAATAAACAATCAACCCTCTTTTTGATAAAATAACAACCCAAAAGGCCGTTCCGGCGGAAGGAAAATCCGGAGCTGCCCGGAAGGGGTTCGATCAGGCTCCTTTTTTTGTTTTGCGCAGAGAAAAAGCACGTCCCCGACCTGGCAAGGACGTGCTTTCCCGGTTAGAATAAGGAAATCTGGGTGGTTTTGGGCAGGCCCTTGAGCGCCCCTAATCCCTCCAGCGCCTCGATGACCGCCTTGGTCACCCCGGAGGTCTTTTGCAGATCCTCTACCGAGAGATATTCTCCACCGTCCCGGGATTGCTCCAGCGCAATGGCTGCACTTTCTCCAACCCCCCGCAATGCCGCAAAGGGCAGACGGATCTTTCCATCCTCGATATTATACCGGGTGGCAGAGGATTTATAAATATCAATGGGAAGGAAGGAATATCCCCGGGCAAGCATTTCGTTGATGACCTGCAGACTTTCGAAGGTATCCTTATCGGTGGCGGATTTTTCGGGCATCCGCTTGATCTCGTCCATCCGCATTTTCACAACACTCTTTCCCTTGATGGCGGCATCTGCATCCAGTGCTTCGCCCCGCACGGTAAAATACGCGGCGTAAAACTCCAAAGGCCGGTAGATCTTATACCAGGCCAGCCGGATTGCCGCAGTGACGTAAGCGGCGGCGTGCGCCTTGGGGAACATATACTTGATCTTCATACAGGAGTCAATATACCATTGCTCCACACCGCAGGCCTTCATAGCATTGATATGCTCCTCGGTCAACAGCGTTTTTGCATTTCCCTTCCGGACGATCTCCATAATTTTAAAGGCCATATTCGGCTCCAGGCCCTTATGAATCAGATAGACCATAATTCCGTCACGGGTTCCGATGACCTCCGAAATGGTGCAGGTACCGTCCTTGATCAGGTCCTGGGCATTCCCCAGCCAAACATCGGTACCGTGAGAAAGGCCCGAAATCTGCAACAGGTCGGCAAAGCATTGCGGCTTACATTCGATCAGCATCTGCTTGACAAAATCCGTTCCCATTTCGGGGAGGGCAAGGGTGCCGATCTCAAAGTCAATATCCTCGGCGGTCACTCCCAGGGCCTCGGGGGAGGTAAAGAGACTATAAATCTTTTTATCCGCCATGGGAACATCCTTGACCATACATCCGGTCAGGTCCTCCAGATATTTATAGAGGGTCGGGACCATATGGCCCAGCTCGTCCAGCTTTAGAATGGTATCGTGAAGGGAGTGGAAGTCAAAGTGGGTGGTAACAATATCCGAATCGGCCTTATCCGCCGGGTGCTGGACTGGGGTAAAATCATAAACCTCATACCCCTGGGGGATAACGACCATTCCGCCGGGATGCTGGCCCGTCGTCCGCTTGACGCCGGTACAACCCAGCGCCAGCCGCATTTCTTCCGCCCGGGAGATGGGACCCTTCCCTGTTTCCTCCACGTATTTTCGGACAAAGCCGATGGCGTTTTTCTCCTGCACCGAGGAGATGGTCCCTGCTTTGAAGACATTCTCGGCGCCGAACAGGGTTTCAGTATACCGGTGGGCCTGAGACTGATATTCGTTGGAGAAGTTCAGGTCGATATCAGGGGCCTTGTCTCCGTTAAAGCCCAGGAAGGTTTCAAAGGGGATATCGTGGCCATCCTGGCGGAGAACGGTACCGCAGTTTGGGCAGTTTTTCTCCGGCATATCAAAGCCCGAGCCATATTCTCCGTTGGTGAAAAATTCATTATAAAAACAGTTGGGACAAACGTAATGAGGAACCAGCGGGTTGACCTCCGAGATTCCCGCCATAGACGCCACAAAGGAGGATCCGACCGATCCACGGGAGCCTACCAGGTAGCCATCCTCTTCCGATTTTTGCACCAGCTTCTGGGCGATCATATAAAGAACGGCAAACCCATGCTTGATGATGGAGGAAAGCTCCCGCTCCAGCCGGGTGGCAACGATCTCAGGGAGGGGATCCCCGTAAAGCCGCTTTGCAGTCTCGGTGGTGATCCGGCGAAGGTCCTCCTCCGCTCCCGGAATGGTGGGGGTAAAGGTGCCGTCCGGAATGGGGAGGATGTCTCCATCCACCCGGGCCGCAATTTTGGCAGGATTGTCAATAACCAGCGCCCGCCGGGTCTCCTCATCCAGGTAGGAAAACTCATCCAGCATCTCCTGGGTGGTGCGGAAATAAAGCTCCGCGTGGGGTCCATCCCCATCTGAGGCGGCCGCCGGCGAGACGATCCTGCGGTAAATATCGTCACTCTTTTCCATATAATGGACATCTCCGGTGGCGACCACCGGCAGAGAAAGGTCCTTCCCCAGCTCAATGATCTTCCGGTTGATCTCAATAAGCGCCTCGGTATTTTCCAAAACACCCTTCCGGACGTAAAACTCATTATTGCAAAGGGGCTGCACCTCAAGATAATCATAAAACCGGGCAATGGAAAGGAGCTCGTCCCGGGACTTACCGTCCAACACCGCCTGATAAAGCTCTCCGGCCTCACAGGCGCTTCCCACGATCAATCCCTCCCGATGGCGGATCAGCTCCGACTTGGGGATCCTGGGGCGCTTATGATAATAATTCAGATGGGCATAGGATACCAGCTTATAAAGGTTTTTCAACCCCACCTGATTTTCCACCAGCAGGATGATATGATACATCGGGAGCTTTTTGGGGTCTGCATCCCCCAGGAACCGGTTGATATGGGAAATGGAGGTCACGCCGTAATTCCGGTCGAGGTTTTCCTCCATCTTCTCCCAGATCCGGGCGAGGATTCCCGCATCATCACTGGCACGGTGATGGTTAAATTCTCCCAGTTTCAGATGCTTTGCCACCGAATCCAGGGTAAACTTTTTCAGCTCGGGGTAAAGCTTCCGGGCGATGGGCAGAGTATCCAGAGAGGTAAAGGAAAATGGCATTCCGCTGCGGATTGCCGCCTGCCGCAGGAAGGAAACGTCAAAATTCGCATTGTGGGCGATGAGGATGCCATTCTCTGCAAATTCATAGAACCGGCGGAGGGCTTCCTCCTCTCCCGGCGCATCGGCAACCATTTCATCGGTAATGCCGGTCAGCTCGGTGATCCGGGGCGGGATGGGCTTTCCGGGGTTGACATACTGGGAAAACACCCCCGTCTGCACCCCTTTTTCCAGCCGGACGGCGCCGATCTCGGTGATTCGCTCGGTAGCTGCGGAAAGTCCGGTGGTCTCCAGATCAAAAACAATCAGAGGTGTTTCGGAAAAGACCTGATCCTTCCCGTCCGCAACGGCATTGACCATATCGTTGACGAAATACCCCTCCACGCCGTAAAGCACCTTGAAGTCAGCTCCGTTTTTCCGGAGCTTCCGGACGACTCCCATCGCCTCAGGAAAGGCCTGGACGACACCGTGGTCGGTGATGGCAATGGCTTTATGGCCCCAATCGTAGGCCGTCTGTACCGCCTTGGCGGCGGGAGTCAAAGCATCCATTGCTGAAAGACTGGTATGGAGATGCAGCTCGATCCTCTTCTCTCCATCGTATGTATCGGTGCGGAATTTCCGTTTCAGCAAAGTAATATCGGTGGGACGGATGGTCAGCTCCCGGTCGAACCGGTCCTCTGTTACCTCCCCCCGCACCAAAACGCATTTGAAGCAGGGATCCTTCTTTCCCTTGGGAAGGCTCTCCACCTCCCCCAGCCGGGACTGATCCTCAATGATCTTAACGGCAAAGGAGTTGGTCGCATCGGTGATATACATGGTGATAATGGCGGTGGTTCCGTTTTTCGCCATCCGCTTTTCGAAGAAGAAAACCTCCCCGCAAACGGTCACCCTCCCCGAGCCCAGCTCCAGTTCCCGCAAGGGAATGGGGCGCTCCTCGATCTGCCCGCCGTAAATCACCCGGGCGCCCTCTCTGCAGAAGGGAAAATCGGTGGTATCAAAATCCAGCTCGGTATCAAAGGGCTCGGTATTCTTCTTTCTTCTGCGGGGGTAGCTTCCTCCGCCGGCTCCGGCAGAGGGAGGTGCTCCCTCCGATTTTTCCCGGGGTGGTGCCTTGGGAGCTGCCTCAGCCCGGGCAATGACCTCTTTGGCCTTTTCGTAATCAAAGGAGTCGGTAACACGGTCGGGGGAAACGGCCTCGCAGGAAAGAACCACCTCAGGGGCAAAGCCGAATTTTTTCATCATCAGCGCCGCAAAGCGATGGTCAAAGCCTGCCGCAGAGAGGATTTCTCCGCCCCCATGGTGCAGACAGAAACAGAGGCGGTTTTCATCCGGATCATACTGCATATCCGCATCGTCAAAAAAACCGTTGATGATCCCGAAGCTCCGCCGAAGCTCGGCCAGCACCTCCGGGACAACCTCCGCTGAAAAGCTGCTCTTGGGATGCTTTGCCGAAAGGGTAACCTTCTGCAGGCTCAGCGCTTTTTCCAGCTGGTGCTCCAGCGCGGCAAGCTCCGCCGCCCGGAAGGGAGTTTCTCCAAAAAGCTCTGCCTCCAGCTCGGTCCGCTCCTCATTGCACCGGATGGACAGCACACAGGCACCGGCAAAGGCCGTCGAAAGCTCCTCCCCTGCCAGTTCTCCAAACACCTCTTCAAACAGCCGCATTCCATCCACCCCTTTTCGATAGAAATGATCTCCTCCGGAGGGAAAATCCACCCGGAGGAGCGCTTAGTTTTCTTCCGTGAGCATTGCCGCAATCTCTTCAAACAGCTCATCCACGATCCGTTCCGAGGGAATCTTTCGGATGATCTGTCCCTTCTTAATTAGGACAGCGTTTCCATCCCCGCCGGCAATCCCGATATCCGCCTCCCGGGCTTCTCCGGGGCCATTCACAGCGCACCCCATTACGGCAACCTTGATCGGCGCGTGAACATCCGCAAGACGGCGCTCCACCTCCGAAGCAATTCCAATCAGGTCGATCCGCGTTCTGCCGCAGGTAGGACAGGAAACCAATGTCGGCCGGCCCTCCAAAAGGCCCAGACCCCGCAGAATATCCTGCGCGGCGGCAATCTCCTGTACCGGATTGGCGGTCAGAGAAACGCGGATGGTATCTCCAATGCCATCCGCCAGGAGGCTGCCGATGCCGATGGCAGACTTTACAAGCCCCATCCGCTCGGTGCCGGCCTCAGTCACTCCCAGATGGAGGGGATAATCGCATTGCTCCGAAATGGTCCGGTAGGCGGCAATCGTCTCCTGCACCCCGGAGGACTTCAAAGAGATGGCAATATCATAAAAACCGAATTTTTCCAGCAGGCCAACGTGGTAAAGAGCGCTTTCCGCCAGGGCCGCGGGGGTAGGCCCACCGTGCTTTGCCAGGATTTCCTTTTCCACCGATCCGCTGTTGACCCCCACGCGAATGGGAATCCCATTGGCGCGGCAGGCCGCGGCTACCTCCGCCACCCGCTGATCGTCCCCGATATTTCCGGGATTGATCCGGATCTTGGAGATGCCGGCATCGGCGGCGGCAAGAGCCAGCCGATAATCAAAATGAATATCCGCAACCAGCGGCAGTTTGACCGCCGCAGAAATGGCAGGAATCAGAGCGACCGCCTCCTGATTGGGGATGGCAAACCGAAGGATCTGACAGCCGGCCTTCTCCAGCTCCACCGCCTGCCGGACGCTGCCTTCAATATCGTCCGACCGGGTATTGAGCATCGACTGGATGGCAATGGGATTCGTTCCGCCGATGGCAACGCTTCCAATCTGCAGAACCCGGGCATTTCTTCTCCGGATCATTTGTTCGCTCATAGTATCCTCCTGATGTTTTATCCTGTGTTTTATCGTATAATAAGGCATTTCCGGGGCGTAAAGCCCCGGAAAAAAGACGTAGCTACTGTTCTCCGCGGCGAAGGGCATTGAGCGCATCCTCCGCAAGGGGACGATCCCCTGTCAGCAGGGCGGCGATGGCCTTATAGATCCCGGCGGGAGACTTCAGAAAGTTTTCCCGGATCTCCTCCGCCTGCATCCGGTCGGGAACAAAAAGGCTGACCGCCATCAGTTCGGAGTCCTCGCCCGGGATTCCGCAGGTAATCTGGCATCCTCCGGGTACATCCTTGATCTCCACCCGGTATTTTTCCAAAAGCTCCTGCTGGGTAATCACCCGCACCGAAGCGCGAACCGCCTTCTCCCGCACCGAGAGAGGCAGTGCCGTTTCCAGGGTGGAGGCTGTTTGCCGTCCAACATCGGTGGCAACGTAGGTCTCCTCCCCCTGATACTCCCCTTCCTTCCGCAGATGCCCCAGGGCAATCAGGGAAGAAAAAGCATCACTGAACAGAAAGTAGTTGACCAATCCATATTCCGAAAGGATCTCCAACGCCGTCAACCGGGTCAGAGGTCGCCCTGCCCGGCTGAAAAGATAGCATATGAGGAGCTTGGCATCGCTGGTATTATCCACGCCGCCCGGCTCGATTCCCGCCCGGAACATATTTTCGGACATAGCCCTTCTCCCTCCCCGATTAGTCGGCAAAGGTCAGGGGAACTTCCGTTCCGTCTGCCCAAAGCCGCTCCAAATCGTAGAAATTCCGGGTATCCTTATAAAATACGTGAACCACAACATCGCCGTAATCCAGAATGGTCCAACCGGAGCTGGGATGGCCCTCCACCCGCAGGGGCTCGATCCCCTTCTGAGACATCTGAAAGTCCACCTCATCGGCCAGCGCACGGACCTGAGTGGAGCTGGTTGCTCCCGCGATCACAAAATAATCGGCGATCACCGTCAAGTCCTTGATCCGGACCGCTTTGATATTATCCGCTTTTTTCTCATCCAGGATCTTTGCAATGGCCTGGACCTTTTCCATACCTTCCATATTTATCCCTCTTTCTCCGGGGTGGGCGTTTGTTCAGCCCTTTTCCCCAGCATAATCTCATTATAAGCTTCAAAGGTATCCCGACAGATGACGGCGCCCTTTCCCGCCAGCTCACAGACGGTAAAGGAAAGGCCCTCCTCCATCGCTTCCTCCAAAGACCGGTCCACCTTCTGCCGCATCCGCTCCACACCGTTATAATCCCGGTCGGCCGATGTAAAATCCGCAAGATAGACGATCTTTTCCAACAATTCCATCCCCGCCCGGGCGCTGGTATGGTACCGGACCGCCCGAAGCATCTGCGGGTCGGTGATTCCCAGCTCCCGCTCCATATATGCCACACCGGCAATGGAATGCCAGAGCTTATGGGAGGATTCCTCCTCCGCCGTCAGCACAATGCCGCACCGGCGGATATACTCCCGCTGAACCTCGGGGGGATCATCCTTCATAATATCGTGCAGCAAACCGCAACGGTAGGCCTTTTCGGGGTCTGCGCCGTAACGCAGACTGAGCCGTTCTGCCTCCACGGCGACATTGATGGAATGGATAAACCGCTTTTCGCTCAGCCGGCTCCGGATCCTCTCCACATCCTCCTGATATCTCATACTACCGATAAAGCCCCCTGGTCATAATATATTCCGCCACACCCTCCGGCAGAAGTGCCGCCGCACGGGAAGGCTCGGTTTTGATCCATTGGCGGATCTGAGTAGAGGAGACCTCCATAGGAGGAACAGTCAGCTTCTCGATCCTGCCGCCCTCCTTCCGGAGCCGCTCCGCCGCATCCGCAAACGCTTCCTGCTCCACCACACTCCGGCAAAGCGCCCCAATCCGGCAGATGCTGAGGATTCTGCGGTACTCCCGCCACTGATGAAAGGTGGTCAGCATATCGCTGCCGATAATTAAGGTAAATGCATCCTCCGGGTAGTCTGCCGCAAGGGATGCAAGGGTATCCACCGTATAATTTTTCCCGGCGGCGCGAAGCTCCCGCTCATCCACCGTCAGCCAGGGTCTTCCGGCTGCTGCAATCCGGCACATTTCCGCACGATCCTGCCCGGAAGCCAACTCGGGAGGAATCTTATGAGGAGGCATTCCCGCCGGGATCATCAGAACGCGATCCAGCACCAACTGCTCCTTCGCCGTTTCGCAAAGACGAATATGTCCCCGATGAATGGGGTTGAAGGTTCCGCCGAAGACGCCGATCTGCATTCCGTTCACCATCCTGCAAAAAGAATCCGCAGGATCGTCCTGCAACATATATATTATAGGGGTTTTTGGGGCAGATGTCAATTCGGAAAGAGTGTTTCGCAGTTGTAAATTTTCCGTTAGGTCTTGCGCGAAAAAAGGATTTGGGCTATAATAGAGAATAGAGGTTTTATGACCATTCTATGGAAGCGATTTTTACGATTCCCGAAAGGAGGATTTCCTATGACTGACGATCCGCGCTTCGCCCCCTTTTCCGCCGACCCCCAGTTCCGACAGGGTCAACCTGGCCAACCCTTCCCCGGGCAGACGCAGACTCCGCCGCCCATCCCCCCGCAATCTTTTCCCCCGGAGGAAAACTCCTTTCTTTACGGCACCGGTTATATGCCCGCCGCCCCCTCTCCGGAGCGGTTTGAGCAGAAGGCAATCCGGCGGGATATGACCATTGTGGGCTTGATCGGTCTGCTTTGGCTGGGAATCAGCCTGTTCTTTCCGGTCATTTTGCAGACGGTTCTGTTTCTCCTTTTCCCCGGCAAGCTTTACTATGAAGGAACCACCCTCACCGGTCTCCCCGGGATTGCTCAGATTTTTGATATTCTCTGCTATATCCCGATGATGCTCCTCCCCTTCGTCTTTTACGGGCTGGTGGTCCGGATTCCCTTTTCGGTGGCCATCCCTCTCAAACGGCCCCGGATGCTGATTACCTTTGCCGGCTTTCTGATGGGTATGGGAGTTGCGATGTTTGCCAACTTCTGTGCAAACGGCGCCATCTCCTTCTTCGGGATCTTCGGCCTTGTTCCCAACCTTCCCGAGCCGGCCGTTCCCACCGATCTTTTGGGGCAGATCCTTTATCTCGTTTCTATCGCAGTGTTTCCTGCCATTCTGGAGGAGGTCGCCTTCCGGGGGATTCTGATGCAGTCCCTCCGGCGACACGGAGATATTTTTGCTCTGATCTTTTCCTCCGTTGTCTTTGGCTTTTTCCATCTGAATTTTGCCCAGGCGCCCTTTGCAATGGTGGTCGGCGCCATTATGGGATACATTACCCTCAAGGCCGGCTCCCTGATCCCGGCGATCCTGATCCATTTCTGCAATAACCTGCTCTCGGGATTGCTCTCCATTGCCGAGCTTTACCTGACCGAAAGCGGCTATCTCCTGCTGAATAATCTCTATTTGACCGTTGCTCTGGGACTGGGAATCATTGGATTTTTCCTCTTTCTTTCCAAGGATGAGTCCGCCTTCTTCGTCCGGAGCAAGGAGGATACGGTGCTGACCACCCGCCAGCGGGTCAAAGCCGGCTTCTCTGCCCCGGGTCTGATTGTTGTAATGATTATTTTCGGCATTTTTATGCTTTTCAGCCTTTCCCCCATTGCCACCCCTTTGATCTGAAACAGATAGAAAAACGGTGCGCCGCCCACCGATCACAGCGGCCTCTGGCTCTGCCGGAGAAAGGGAGCTATTATGGAGAATTTCGAGTCTGAACGCCCCATTACCTCTGATCCGGAGGAGCAAACCGGGGAATCCGCTGTGGCTGCTCAGCCCTGGGAGGATCCCGTTCTGTTCCTGCAAGAGGAGCCTGCAGAGCAAGTAGAGGCAACTATCCCGGAGGAAGAAGAACCCTCCCCCAAGAAGAAAAAGAAGAAAAAAGGTAAATGGCCCCGCTGGGCGCGCGTTATGGTAAGCGCAACTGTTATCCTCTGCATTTCGGTGCTGCTTTCCTTTGCCCTGCTGGTTGCGATCAATGACGTTGTGGGCTTTGTCAAGCCGGACGCTGAGGTCAATTTCTTTGTAGATAAGGGAATGACCGGAACGCAGGTTGCCGAGCAGTTGGAGAAAGAAGGGGTCATTCACAGTTCCCTCCTGTTCCGTCTCTACCTGCGGATGAATGAGACCGGCGGCGATTTCCAGTACGGCTACCATAAAATCAACGCAAACTTCTCCTATGAGCAGATCCTCATTGAGTTGCAGACTGTTACCGTGAAGGCAGAGGATGTTGAAATCACCTTCCCGGAGGGCATCTCTCTGATGGAGATCGCGAAAAAACTGGAGGAAGCGGGAGTAATCGAAGATGCGGAGGACTTTGTCAGCTACACCAACCGCACCAACTTCGGTTACGATTTTGAGGATGAGATTCCCGAGGAACCCCTCCGCTTCAACCGTCTGGAAGGATATTTCTATCCTGATACATACCGCTTTATCCAGGGAGAATCCTACGATACCATCGTTCACCGCTTCCTGAAAAACTTTTCTCTGAAGATGACGGCGGATATTTATAAGGAAATTGATGCCACCGGCCGCAATCTTTACGATGTTCTGACTCTTGCCTCCATTGTTCAGGCGGAGTCCTCCAATACCTCCACCATGGGTCTGGTTGCTTCGGTCTTTACCAACCGGCTGAACAATGCCGATACCTTCCCCAAGCTGCAGTCGGACGTTACCGATAACTATGCAACCAAGTGGATCAAGCCCTATATGGAGCTGGAAAACCAGGAGATGCTGGATGCATATGACACCTACCTCTCGGACGGTCTGACTCCCGGTCCCATCAATAATCCCTCCAAGGAAGCCATCCGGGCGGTGGTCTTCCCCGAAGAAAGTAATTATTTTTATTTCGTCACCGATAAAAACGGTAAATTCTACTGGGCCAGAACGCTCGCCCAGCATAATGCAAATGTCAGAAGAGCAAGAGCTGTAAAATAATTTTTTTGCAAAACATTACCCGAAAGGTTTTGATGATATGAAACTCGCGTTTTCCACCTTAGGCTGCCCTGATTGGACCTTCACCGAAATCTTCACCGTTGCCAAGGATCTCGGTCTTTCCGGCATTGAGATCCGCGGGATCCGGGGGCGGCTTTTTGCCCCGGATATCCCCCGATTCTCCGCCGAGCGACTGGAGGAGACAAAAGAGCTGCTTCGTTCCGGGCGGATGGAGATCCCGATGCTGACCAGCGGTGCCGTTTTGGGTGACCCTGCCAAGGCTGAGGAGGCAGAGGCAGAGGCAATGGCCTATATCGATCTGGCCGGCAAGCTCAACAGTCCCTTTATCCGGGTGATGATCTCCCCCAATCCTTTCCCTGAGGATTGTGATGTTGATGCCGCCGCCAAGCTTTACGGAAAGCTCTGCGCCGCCGGTGAGAAGGTTGGCGTTACCCCCCTGATCGAAACCAACGGTGTTTTGGCAGACAGCGCCCGGATGGCCTCCTTCCTGGATGCCGCCGGAGCAAATAACAGCGGTGTTCTTTGGGATTTGCATCATCCCTACCGGTACTGCAACGAGACCCCCGCCCAGACCTTTGACCGGATCGGTAAGGCAGTCAAATATCTCCACGTGAAGGATTCTGTTATGGTGGATGGCCGGGTAACCTACAAAATGATGGGCTATGGGGATGTTCCTGTCCGGGATGCCCTTGCCGTCCTCAATCGTGCCGGGTATGACGGTTACGTTACCCTGGAATGGGTCAAACGGTGGAATCCCGAGTTGGAGGAGGCTGGAATCGTTTTTGCCCACTATGCCAGCTTTATGAAATTCCTACTGACCTCCCTGGCCGCTGTGGAATCCAAGTAACCAACCGCACTGCATATCGCCCGATGGATATGCAGTGCTTTATCTTATTGGGGAGATTTTCCCCGGGAAAGAGAGAAAATGACAATGAAAAGCCTGAAAAAAACAGATAACGGCCGATATGAGGGCTTTGCGGTCGTCCGTTCTTTTTCAATCCGCACCACAGCCAAAAACCTGCCCTACGCCGATCTTGTCCTTGCTGATTCGGAGGAAGAGATCTCGGCAAAGCTTTGGGACTATTCCGCCCAGGTGCACGGGACCTACACTCCCGGTCAACTCATCAAGGTGCGGGGCACCATTGATATCTGGAACGAAAAAGAGCAGCTTAAGATTGAGCGGATCCGTCTTGCCCTCCCGGCGGACGGTGTCCGGATCGAGGATTATGTTCCCTCCGCCCCCTTCTCCCCCGAAAAAATGCTGGAAATTCTGACCGAGCTTGCCGGAGGTTTTTCTGACCGGGAGCTTTCAGGAATTGTTTTGTATCTTTTGGGGAAATATAAAGAGCAGCTTCTTTATTTCCCCGCCGCCGTCAAGATGCATCACGCGGTGCGGGGCGGTCTGTTATTCCACGTTCTTTCGGTGGTGCGGCTGGCAGAGCAGATCTGTGCGCTGTACCCGTCGGTGGACCGGGACCTGCTTCTTTCCGGTGCCATCCTCCACGATATCTCCAAAACAGCGGAATACTCCGCCACCAATGCCGGAGTGGCGGAGGAATATACCGTGAAGGGGAATCTGCTGGGACATCTGGTGATGGGTGCCGGCGAGGTCACCGAGGCGGGAAAGGCCACCGGTGCCAGTGAGGAAACGGTTACCCTCCTTTGCCATATGATCCTTTCTCACCACGGAATCCCCGAGTACGGTAGCGCCCAGCGGCCCGCATTCCTGGAGGCAGAGATTCTTTCCATTCTGGATAATCTGGATGCAGAGATTTACGAGATTACCGATGCCGTTTCCAAAACAGCACCGGGAACCTTCTCGGAGCGCCAGTGGGGGCTGGACAACCGGCGTTTCCTCAACCATAACCGCAAGCCCCTTGCACCGCCTGATCTGATGGATTGACCGATCACTCTGAAAATGAGGGATCCTTATGAAAAACTCAACCCGAATTGCTTTGATCGTCCTTTTGTGTCTGCTCCTGGTATTGCTGGTCATTTTGGTAGGGTATCTGGTGCTGTTCCTGATGGATTATTCCCAATTTTCCGCCAACCAACCTCTCGCCGTTTCCCTCTCCGCACCCTTGCGGAGCGGATTCATTTCGTAGGAGGCCATTTATGAAGGTTATTGACATCACCCGCGAGATCCTTTCTGCGCCCCTTTATCCCGGCGACCCCGCCCCTCGGCTGACCCCCATTTCCACCCTTGCGCAGGGAGATGCTTTTCAGCTTTCCCTGTTGGAAACGACCCTCCATTGCGGTACCCACTGCGACCTTCCCCTCCATGTCCTTCCCGATGGGGAGGATGCCGCCCAAGTCTCCCTTCAGTCCTTTTGCGGTGAATGCTTGATCCTCCGGATGAATGGGCTGATTACCGGGGCGGATATAGAAGACCTGCCCTTGCGCGGCTGCAAGCGGTTATTGATCTGCGGCGAAGGAAAGGCTCATTTGGATAAAAGCGCCGCCTGGGTGCTGGCTGATCGTGGGGTTGTCCTTGTGGGAACAGATGACCAGACCATTGCCCGGGAGCCCATCTCCCGGGAGGTACATACCGCCCTTTTGGGGAGCGGGATTGCCATTCTGGAGGGGCTGGAGCTTTCTGACGTTCCTTCAGGAAAATATTTCCTCGTTGCCCTTCCTTTAAAGCTCTCCGGTGGGGACGGTTCTCCCGTCCGAGCCGTTTTACTGGAATCAGAAACGGGATATTGACCATTCCTCTGTAATTCCCGGGAAAATTGTGTCAAAAAATCGAAATTTGCTATTGAAAAAGTCCTTTAAATATGGTACACTATGTATACATACGACTTTGATAAGGCAGATCATTCCCCTTGATCAGCCGGCCTCTTCTCCCATTACTTCTTCTTGAGGCTCCATCCGCGTCCCGGGTGGAGATGCTTCCCCCTTGTTTCCTACCCCAAAAGCTAATCTCCAGTATGGTATCGAAAGGATGGTTATTACAGTGGAAATTTTAAAGGTATCCTCCCAGTCACAGCCCAATAAGGTCGCCGGTGCGATTGCCGGAATCCTGCGGGAGCAGGAAAAAGTTGAGCTTCAGGCAATGGGTGCCGGTGCTGCAAACCAGGCATTGAAATCCATTGCAATCGCCCGCAATTATCTGATTCCTTCGGGAATTGATATCCTCTGCGCTCCCTCTTTCTTCCTCGTTGAGCTTAACGGCGAAGAAAAAACTGCAATAAAAATCATCGCTCAGCGGTGTGTGGCATTGACTGAAAGCGAATAAATCGTGTATAATATACCTGTGGAGGATTTTCTCCACAGGTATTCTTTTTAGGAGTTGTTTCTATGCGCATTCTCGTTACCGGCGGTGCCGGCTACATTGGATCTCACACGGTGGTTGAGCTCCTCGCCCGGGGAGACCAGGTTTCCATCCTGGATAATTTTTACAACAGCAAACCGGAGGTTCTGAACCGTCTGCGAACCATTTCCGGCAAAGATTTCGATTTTTTCCAGGTAGATCTTTTGGACCGGGAAGCGGTTTTTGAGATTTTCCGGAACCATTCCTTTGATGCGGTGATTCATTTTGCCGGATTGAAGGCAGTCGGCGAGTCGGTTTCTATCCCTTTGAGATATTATCATAATAATATTACCGGCACCCTCAACCTTTGCGATGCAATGGCAGCCGCCGGTGTCAAAAAGCTGGTTTTTTCCTCCTCCGCCACCGTTTACGGCACCCCGAAGACAGTACCCATTTCGGAGGATTTCCCCCTTTCCACCACCAATCCCTACGGCAGCACCAAGCTGATGCTTGAGCAGATTCTTCGGGATCTTGCCGCCTCCGACCCTCAATGGTCGATCGCCCTTCTCCGGTATTTTAACCCCATCGGCGCGCACGAAAGCGGCCTGATCGGCGAAGACCCAAACGGCATCCCCAATAACCTCCTCCCCTATATTGCCAAGGTGGCCGTTGGCCAGTTGGATACCGTTCACGTTTTCGGAAACGACTACCCCACCCAGGATGGCACCGGCGTCCGGGATTATATTCACGTGGTGGATCTTGCCAAAGGGCATCTTTCCGCCGTGGACTATGTGTCTCACACCACCGGGGTTGATGCCTTCAACCTCGGCACCGGAAAGGGTTACAGCGTTTTGCAGGCAATTGAGGCCTACCAAAAAGCCAGCGGGAAAACAATTCCCTACCAGATCGACCCCCGCCGTCCCGGGGACGTTGCCGAGTGCTTCGCCAACCCCCAAAAGGCGCTGGAGGTACTGGGCTGGAGTGCAAAGCTGGGAATTGAGGAAATGTGCGAAAGCTCCTGGAACTGGCAATCCAAAAACCCCAACGGTTTTGACCAATAAGGAGAAAACAAAAAGAAGCTGTATGCCCCCGAGGAGCATACAGCTTCCTTTTTATTTCCGGTTTTTCAGGGTATCGAAAAAGCCCTGACGTTTTTCGTGGTTGGATTTATCGGTCAGGAGTGCATCAAAGGCTTTGAGGGCCTCCTTCTGCTTGCGGTTGAGATTCTTGGGGGTTTCCACCACCACACGAACGTACTGATCTCCCCGGCCCCGGCCATTCACATAAGGGATGCCCTTTCCCTTCATCCGGAAGGTTGTACCCGTTTGGGTGCCCTCCTTGATGGTATACTTCTCGCTACCGTCCAGGGTAGGAACGTTAATCTCGCTTCCCAGCGCCGCCTGGGCGAAGGTGACAGGCAGATCACACCAAACGTCAAACTCCCGCCGCTCAAAGATCGGGTCGGGACGGACGGTTACCGTGACCATCAGGTTGCCGGCAGGACCGCCGTTGATCCCGGCATCCCCCTGTCCACGGACGGAGAGGGTCTGTCCATCGTCAATTCCTGCCGGAATATTGATCTCAATATTCCGGGTCGCTCTCTTCCGACCGGCTCCCGAACAATCGGGACACCGCTCCTTAATGATCCGGCCGGTACCCGAGCAGGCCGAACAGACCTGGGTACTGCTCATCATTCCCAGAGGGGTACGGCGGGTGGTCCGAACCTGGCCGGTACCCCGGCAGGCGGAACAGGTCTCAGGAGAAGTCCCCGCCTTTGCACCGCTACCCTTACAGCTTTGGCACTGCTCATACCGGGTATATTGGATCTGCTTTTTGCAGCCCTTTGCCGCCTCAAAGAAGGAGATGGTCACGCTGGCGCGGGAGTCACTCCCCTGACGGGGGGCGTTTGGGTTGGCAGCACGTCCGCCACCGCCACCGAAAAAGGATCCGAACAGATCGCCCAGATCGAAATCCATCCCGCCAAAGTCACCGTAACCGCCATAGCCGCCGGCACCGGCACCGTAAGAGGGATCTACACCGGCGTGGCCGAACTGGTCATACCGCTGCTTTTTCTCCGGGTCGGAAAGGATTTCATAGGCCTCTCCGACCTCCTTGAATTTTGCTTCCGCACCTGCATCTCCGGGATTCAGGTCGGGATGGTACTGCTTGGCCAGCTTCCGATAGGCTTTTTTGATCTCATCATCCGATGCGCCCTTGGAAACGCCAAGCACCTCATAGTAGTCGCGTTTATCCGCCAAAGGTACTCTTCCTCCTTGGTGAAGGTATGTCCTCACGGCGAAAGGACAGGACGATTCCCGCCCTGCCCTTCCGGGTGATCTATTTTAGGTTAGTTATTGCCGTCCACTTCCTCGAAGTCGGCGTCAATGGTGCCGTCATCCGAAGGGGTGCCCTGGGGGTTGGCCGCGTTGGGGTCAAAGCCTGCACCGGCAGCTCCGCCGGCCTGGCCGTAAACCTTGGAGGAAACCTCATAAACCGCCTTCTCCAGCGCTTCCTGCTTGGACTTGATCAGATCCATATCGGTGCCCTTCAGCGCCTCCTTGAGGTCGTTTGCGGCATTCTCAATGGAAGCCTTATCCCCGGCGTCAATCTTATCACCGAAATCGGCAATGGTCTTCTCCGCCTGGTAAACCATCTGATCGGCTGTATTGCGGGTATCGGTCTCCTCACGGCGCTTCTTATCCTCAGCGGCGAACTGCTCCGCCTCACGGACTGCCTTATCAATATCGTCCTTGGACATATTGGTGGAGGAGGTGATGGTGATATGCTGCTCCTTACCGGTGCCCTTATCTACAGCGGTAACGTTTACAATGCCGTTGGCATCAATATCAAAAGTAACCTCGATCTGGGGCACGCCTCTGGGAGCGGCAGGAATGCCATCCAGGTGGAACTTTCCGAGGGTCTTGTTATCCTTGGCAAACTCTCTTTCACCCTGGAGAACGTGGATCTCAACAGAGGTCTGGCCGTCCGCCGCGGTGGAGAAGATCTGGGATTTCTTGGTGGGGATGGTGGTATTCCGGTCGATGATCTTGGTAAAGACGCCGCCCAGAGTCTCCAGTCCGAGGGACAGAGGAGTAACATCCAGCAGGAGCAGACCTTTGACCTCACCGCCCAGAACACCGGCCTGGATGGCCGCACCCAGCGCAACGCACTCATCCGGGTTGATGCCCTTGAAGGGCTCTTTGCCCATATGCTTGGTCACAGCCTCCACAACGGCGGGAATACGGGTGGAACCACCAACCAGCAGAACCTTATCCAGCTGGGAGGGAGACAGGCCCGCATCGGACAGCGCCTGACGGACAGGACCCATTGTAGCCTCCACCAGGTCGGCGGTCAGCTCGTTGAACTTGGCCCGGGTCAGGGTCATATCCAGGTGCTTGGGGCCGGTGGCATCCGCGGTGATGAAGGGGAGGTTGATATTGCTGGTGGTCATACCCGAAAGCTCGATCTTGGCTTTCTCGGCGACCTCCTTGAGCCGCTGCATTGCCATTTTGTCAGAAGAAAGGTCAATGCCGTTCTCCTTCTTAAACTCGGCAACGATATAGTTGATGATCCGCTGGTCGAAGTCATCGCCGCCCAGGCGGTTATTACCGGCAGTAGCCAGAACCTCCTGCACGCCGTCTCCCATCTCGATGATGGAAACGTCAAAGGTTCCGCCGCCCAGATCGTAGACCATGATCTTCTGATCCTGCTCTTTATCCACACCGTAAGCCAGCGCAGCGGCGGTGGGCTCGTTGATGATACGCTTAACCTCAAGGCCTGCGATCTTACCGGCATCCTTGGTGGCCTGACGCTGTGCATCGGTGAAATAGGCCGGAACGGTGATGACCGCTTCGGTAACGGTGGTGCCCAGGTAGGCCTCCGCATCAGACTTCAGCTTCTGCAGGATCATTGCAGAGACCTCCTGCGGGGTATAAGTCTTGTCACCGATCTGTGCCTTAAAGCCGGTGCCCATATGACGCTTAATGGACATCACGGTACCGTCCGGATTGGTGATGGCCTGACGCTTGGCGCTCTGACCGACGATCCGCTCCCCATCCTTTTTAAACGCAACAACGGAAGGGGTGGTTCTTGCTCCTTCGGGGTTGGGGATGACGACAGCCTCGCCGCCCTCCATAACTGCTACGCAGGAATTGGTTGTTCCAAGGTCGATTCCAATGATTTTTCCCATGATTGTGTTCCTCCTGAAAATAAATTGTTTTGTTATTCTGATAAGATATTGGGAGTGTTATTTCACAGATACAACCACCATAGAATGGCGGAGCACCCGGTCTCCCATTGTATAACCCTTTTGCATCACGTCAAGGACGGTATTTTCCTCCACATCGGGATCCTCCCGAGTCATAACGGCATTGTGCAGGTCGGCATCAAAGGGAAGATCCTTTGCCGGGATCTCCGAAATACCGACGTTGGTAAGATACTCACCCAGCTTTTGATAGATCAGCTCTACGCCCTTCCGGAAGCCTTCTGCATCTCCGTCAGCGTAGGCCATAGCCATGTCAAAGCTGTCAATCACAGGGAGAAGCTGCTTGGCGGCGTGCATCACACCGTCCCCAAAGGCATGGTCCTTCTCCTTCTGACTCCGTTTCCGGAAGTTATCAAACTCCGCAAAGGTGCGCAGCTGCTGATCCTTGGCCTCCGCAAGCTCTTCCTTGAGCTTGGCGATCTCTGCATCCGCCAGCGCATCCTTTTTGGATGCCTTTTTTGCGGTTTTCTTAACCTTTTCCGGCTCTGCCTCTGGAGCTTGCTCCTGTTCTGCGGTGCCGGCGGTATTTTCCTTCATTTCCTCGGTACTCATTGGTCAGTGTCATCCTTTCTTTCTGTTTCCTCATAGTAGCCAGCGAGGAGGGATCCCATCTTTCCGGCGAAATATTCCAAAGAAGGAATCAGTCTTGCATAGTCGATCCGGGTGGGGCCGATGATTCCCAAATGACCGTAAGCCTTGGAGCCGATCCGGTATTTGGTTAGAAGCATACTGGACTGGTTCAGCTCGGAACGGTTCAGCTCGGAGCCAATCAGCACCCGCACCCCTTCCGTTTTGGGGTTGAGCAGACCAAAAAGATTTCCGCTCCGGGAGAGGAACCGCAAAAGGCCCTCACCGCTATCGTGAAGCTCCTTATATCCCAGAAGGTTGGTCTGCCCTTCCAGGATAACCTCCCCTTCCATCAGCTCACCAATCAGCTCGCACAGCCGGAACAGCAGAGGCGAAAGGGTCAGCCAGTTTTCTCCCAGGGCCGCTCCCAGCCTTTGCACCGCCGCAGGAGAAAGGCTTTCACACTCTTTCCCCACCAGCTTTTCCTCAATGAAAGCCCGGAAGGCCAGAAAATCGCGGTCCGAAATCTCAAAATCCGACCGATATAAGCAGCTCTTCATCAATCCCGAGGAGGTGATGACCAGCATCACGTAAATCCTCGGTGCCGCCGGGATCATATCGATCCGGCTGATGACCGTCCGCTCCGGGGTGGGAGTGGTGCTGATGGCGGCGCAGTGGGTAAACTCCGCCAGGGCCGATCCGGCCTGCTCCAAAAGCTGCTCTGCACTCTCGGGGGGCGTGGCAAGCATTGTGTCAATGGTTTTCTTCTCCTTCTGGGAAAGGGGCTGCTTTTCCAGAAGATTATCAATATAAACCCGGTAGCCCAGGTGGGTAGGGATCCGCCCGGCTGAGGTATGAGGCTGCTCCAGCAAGCCCTGCCGCTCCAGCTCCGCCATATCATTCCGGATGGTTGCAGAGGATACCGCATTATCCAGCATTGCGGAGATTGCTTTCGACCCTACCGGCTCCCCGGTGGCAATATAGGTCTGCACAATAGCAGACAGCACCCGGAGCTTCCGGCCGTCCATCGTCATACACTCTCACCTCACCCTTCTCGATCATTCGCAGGCATCTGCAGAAAAGCACCTGCCTGCCGTCCGGTCTCGATTTTAGCACTCTAAAGCCTTGAGTGCTAACCTCTGCATATACTATACCCCTATTTTTGCCAGTTGTCAAGCAGTTCACAGTTTTTTTACGAAAGATCTTCAGAAAAATTGATTTTCCCACTTTTTTCCGGCAAAAAAAGCCACCGCACCAGTTCCCTTTTTGGGGTGGCGCAGTGGCCCTCATTTCGGCATAAACAATCAGAGTTCCTGGATCGTTCCAACGGTCCGGTTGGGCTGACCCACGCAAATCTTATCTACCTTTTCAGCCCGCACCTGATCCAAAATCAGCGTATCGACTGACCCTTCCTCCAGGTCCAGCAGAGTATCCATATGCTCTACAACAGCCCGCTCCAGGTTGATCCGCTTGATTTGGGCATCGGGTAGAGTCTTTAAGAAGCAACCACCCTCCGCATCCTCTGGCCGGGCGATATCAATATCCCGCAGAATCAACCGGTCAATTCCCCCACGAAGCCTGAAGTAAGTGGTGTCATCCCCGGCGTGGTCCTTCTGGAAGGCCTTGAAACCGTCAACCAAAAGGGTACCAATCCGGGGCATAACCTCAAAGGGGTAATCGGGCAGATGGTAGGGGTAACCGATTTGGAATACATCCCGGCTATCGTAGGGATTGTGCCAGTGAATATCCCGCAAGGTCAGCGACTCAATGTCTCCGCCGATATTGAACAGGAAGGTGGGGTTGCTGTAATCATACTCTTCATAGGGGTTACTTCCCGACCGGATATCAATATGTTCAAAGGTGATATTCCCGAAGTTTCCGTTCTGCTCGCTGATAAACCATGGATTAATATAAAACCCGAAGCAACGGTATTTTCCCACGACATTCCGAATAGTTACCCGATCCAGCAGTCCCGTTCCCCGGGAGAGAAGACGGATCGCCTGATAGGCATCGTCCAGAAACACACCGTCAACAACGACATCGGTAATGGAGGAAAAGCCGTCCCGTTCATCTGGGCCGATGTTCATAAAGTCATCCTGCGTCCGGCCGCCAACATTCCGGACGGTCAGGAACTGACCCGGTCCCCAGAAATGGAAGCCGTCCTGGTTCCCGAAAAGGATCTCATTGACCAGCTCGAAGAAAACGTTCTCGATATATACGTGGCGGAAATTACCTACCGTGAAGGCGTAGGTTCGCTGATCCCGTACAACCAGGTCCCTCACCGTCAGATTCTCGATGCCGATAAACTCCATCGCAACGGTAGCGTGCAATGTTGACTCATTACAGTACCGTTCCGGCATATTGATACAGACCTCATCCGGGTTGGTGCTGGGAACATCGTGCGCCTGATTCATACAGTTATGGTTATATGTACCGCCAATCAGCGTGACGTTCCGGGTGCGGATCTCGGCATAACCAGGGTTGGAGTTGCGAAGCACCGCGCAGTCTGAATGATCCGCCAGGTAAAAGCCGCAGCTTTTGTCCATACATTCAATGGTGGTATTTGAGTGAACAACCAACCCCCGAACCAGTGCGGCACCGTCCACCACCAGGTGGAGT
>JAFTTH010000030.1 GCA_017466885.1 Oscillospiraceae bacterium | reverse complement strand
CCACGATGAATGTCTACGCTCACTCTACAAGAGAGGCGAAGCGTACTTCCGCACGACTGCTCGATAAGGTAGTTAGCGGTTAGATATAAAAAGTTTCCCTTATTTTCGCTCATAAGGGCAAAAACAAGGGAAAATACATAATAGTTGAGTTGAAAACTACCGAAAAACCCAGTAATATCAAGGGTTTTTAGAGCGTAGGACAGTTAATGTCTGATAAATTCTTATTTATCGAACTGATTTGGAAGAAGAACCGGCATCGCATTTGTGAGCACAAACGCTTTATTGGACTAAGCCCAAACCCATATTATAATAACATAATAGTCGGTAATATTCAAGTTTTATTCGCCAAACTCGGCGTAGCCGAATACCACTATGCGAAGCATAATAAAACTGCGAAGCAATACCACCCGCCGAGGGAAACGAGGCGAATAAAACTGCGAGACTTCCCTTAGAGAAGTCTCGCAAGGGATGCCTTTTTTCTCATAGCTCAAAATGCAACCTATAACTGTTCAACAGGAAGCGTTAAGAAAGACTTATCAAGATGTATTTTATTCTCGGCCCTGTTCGTTTCAGCCTGCAGATAATATTCTCCTTTTAGGTTTGTATGACAAACATAGGAGTTGTTATCGGTAGAAGAGATATCCAGCTGCAGGCATTCACCCTTTTGGATCAGGAACGCATATTCATCAAAGCAAAAGCACAAGGTTGCTACACAGTTTTTCTTATAATCACCAAGCTGATAACAAAGAGAGGTGATATCGTGGCGAAGCACGTACGTATATGCGGGCTTTTTTATGCTGATTCGAACATAAAAGGATGTGTCGGGGACATTTGACTCAACTGCCAAAACAACCTTCATTTGCCCTTTCACAAAGGTATCAGCATCAAACGCAGGCGTACAAACACTGAAAACATCGGATCGTCCTTGTAAATCTTCTGCCAAAAAGCCCTCCCCTCTAAACGACGGCGGGCAAAGCGGATCGTAATCAAAATAAGCACAACCCGTTCCCAATGAAATCGTCAAATCTTTGGTCGCCGACTGAAAAAAATCACTTTGCCAGCGATTTTCAAATGCTCTGTAATACGTAATTACACCTTTCACATACGGGAGTGGTGTTCCTTTTCTGATATGGTCAAACCAATCGATCGGATACTCCTCCCCAAATGCCTCTTTTCTTTGGCCGTTCGGGAAGAAAACGCCGTTGTTCAAATCGTAGCCATCGCCATGATGATATGGAGAAACGAGCAGCGCACTTTTCCTTTTGGTTCGCTCGCTCATACGTTGCCACATTTTGAAAACTCCGCCAACGTAAAAATCGTTGTATCCCGTGGTAAGCAAGATGGGAATGTTCGCATCGGTCACGGCATCCTTGGCATCGATTCCGCCAAAGCGCGTGTTCCAAAAGGCGTGCGACGGATCGGCGGCCGCGAGCATTTGCTCAAAATCCTCCGCGCGCTCGCCAAGTACGCGCTCCGAAAGATTGGCAAGCGGCAATTCCGAAAAGGAATGCACACCAAATGTCTTCGGCAAGCCACATTTGCTCTTGTAAAGGCCAAAATGCCAGTTGGCATGTCCCTTGCGCATTTGTCCGTTACGGTACCAAAGACGGTAGCGCTCGCTATCCTGCACCTCAAAGACAGCTCCCTTAATATCCTTTGCAAAGGGAGCTGTGGCGTAGTGAAGTGAGGTTGTGTAGCTCGCACCCAACAGGAAAAGCTCTCCATTATAAAAGGGTTGCTCGCGGATCCAAGCAAGGAAGGCAAGTCCGTCCTCTCTTTCGTGAACATAAGGCACAAAAGCGCCGGTGCTTTTCCCCTGCCCTCTGCAATGTTGAAAAAGAACGGCATATCCACGCTCCAACCAACACTTAGCGCTATTATAATGGTCCTGCACGATCGCTTCTTCCGACATATCGACGGTATGGTTCACATACGGCGAACGGGAAATAACAATCGGAAATTTCCCGTCTTTTTCAGGCAACAAACAGATCGTAAAAAATTTTTCGTCATTGAGTTCCAAGTACTTATAATAAATATGGTGCTTCATATTTCCTCACTTTTCCTCGGGATCCCTTCGTTATTTCCTATTAAGAATCCTATCACAACTATTAATAAAAGCCTTCATTCCTATTATTTCCATTTCTTTCATAATCAAAGGCTATTTTCCTCCCGATTGTATTATAATTCCGTCGTTTTGTCAATATATTGCAGTTTATGGAAATTATTATCTTATCTCTGTGTTATTTATCAAAATATCATTGTGAGGCCCGTCTCACAGCGATATTTTTGCCTTGCGGCAAAAATGATATAAAAGCCTTTGGCTTTTTGCGATATTATAATCGTGCCATTCAGCACGGCGAAAGCCGTATATCGCGTGGCTTGCCACATATCGCATCAAAGATATATCGCTCGTGCGAGGCACGAATATCGCTGGGGGCACCCTCCTTACGGAAGGTGCCCCAACGGATGCCTTATTTATTTGTC
Source organism: Oscillospiraceae bacterium (assembly GCA_017466885.1). Lineage (GTDB taxonomy): Bacteria > Bacillota > Clostridia > Oscillospirales > Ruminococcaceae > RGIG4130. The sequence continues at coordinate 75,632 of JAFTTH010000030.1, read as the reverse complement.
TATGGGCTACAAAAAAGATATTTATGCCATTTTTGTGTATGAATTCGAACTCTCACAAAAAAATGAAATCCTTGCTTGTGCAAGGACGAAATCAGCTAACGCTGATGAAATCTTCGGCTACGCCTCAGATGAAATTAAATCCACCCATCCGGCGTCGAGCCGGATTTCATCCAATGAAGTTGGATTTCATCGTCGAAGACGATTTCACCCACCCGCAAGGGTGGATTTAGTTGAAAAAAGCACTTGCAAAAGGCTGGTTCTCGTAAGGAAGTTAGTTTCTCCTTGTAGGGACCGGCGTCCCCGACGGTCCAAAAAGACATAATTGCAACGCAGTAGACAAATAATTAACCCCGATAGACTTTCAAAAATCTGTCGGGGTTTGTTGTTATTTTTCTGCTATAAAAGTCCAATGTTCAGAAATGTTTTTAGGCATCATTCGTGCGAGGGCGTCAGCATCTTTCATAAGATTTTTGTTTCCAAAATGGAAGAAAAAGAATTCTCCTTTTCCTTCATTATATCCCAATTGGAATTCAAGTTCTTTCTTACAATAGGGAAACACCGGCTTTAACCGTTCGTCAATTGCCCAAACAAAAGCTGAATCGTGATTAGAAAGACAATTGACAATCCATGACTCTTGTTCTTCAAACCAAGCCCAAAAAGCTCTTGCTGCTTCCTCATTCATAACTTTTTTAGAAAATAATGAAAACATAGCTTTTCTCCTTTTAAGTAAACTATTATTTTTCGTTTTATCGCCAGTTTCGCTTTTGTATTACAAAGGCACAGGGCAAAGCCCATACCCCTATTGTTGTGCGTAACCCAAGGCTCCCTCCGGGAGGAAGCTGGCGCCGTAGGCGACTGAGGGAGAGTGCGTTACAATAAGGTTAGCACAAAACTAAAGTTACGCAGGCTCCTTCCACCGCTATCGCGGTCCCCCTCCCTCTCGGAGGGAGGCTTTTCGTTAGCTCCATTATAACACAGATCGGCAGAGAAAACAATTTCTCTGCCGAAATTTGTAAACATCCTTATGAGAACACTCCTAACGCAAGTGCTTTTTTCTGTCTATGGACTACAAAAAAGATATTTTCGGTAGTTTTGCGTATGACTTCGAACTCCTACATAAATCACGGCGAAAGCCGTGTATATCATCAATTCCACAGGAATTGCATATCATCAAAACGAAGTTTTGTATATCATCAAGCCGCAGATAGATGCACGCTAAAGCGTGATGAGATACAGCCCCAAAGGGGCTGATGATATGCACCACGCTTCGCGAGGTGATGATATGCCAAGCCTGCGGCTTGGATAAAAAAATTCGACAAGTTTCAACTTGTCGAATTTTTTGGTGGACCATCAGGGACTTTGAACCCGGGTTTTGCGGAAAGGCGATTGGGTGGGAAATGCATCTGCGCCGCAAAACCTTAGAAAATGCCTTGCATTTTCGGGGTTCTTCGTCTTTTTCCGTTCGCCCAAAAAATAAATAAGGCATCCAAACGGATGCCTTATTTATTTGGTGGACCATCAGGGACTTGAACCCCGGACCGATCGGTTATGAGCCGACTGCTCTAACCACTGAGCTAATGGTCCAGATATGTGATTTGCACTCTTATCATATCATACTTTTGCGGAATTTGCAAGTGCAACGAAGGATTTTTTCCTTTTTCTCCCGGGGAGGGTTTTCCCGCAGAAACGGGGGAATAATAGTCGGGTAATTTTCTATGTGAAAAGGAGGGGACAATATGCGGCATCAACGGGTTCGGCTGTTTTTTGCCGCTTTTTCCATTACCCTCCTTATTTTTGCTGTTCCAATAGCCTTTTGGGTTGCTCAGGAAAATATCTGTGCCTCCGGATTTGGGGCAGAGGAGCCGATATTTGAGGCATCCGCCCTGGATGGTGTATGGAAAATCCATCTGTTGGGAATAGAACTGGAGCTACCTCTTTTCACCGATTCCCCTTCTTTTCTCTGGCTTAAAAAAGCGGAGGCCTTTGCGCCCCCGCTTCTTCGGTTGATCCGTTTTCTGTTTTTTCTGCTATTGTCTTTTGGGCGGCAGGTTATAGGATAATCAACCGAAGAAACAGCATCCCTGCCACCCCGGGGATTCCCAAAATCAACGCACATCCCACCGAGAAAAGGCTATATCCAAACCCTACACCGGTAAGAGGGGCAAGCAGATTAACTAAAAAGAGCCCGGCGGCCCCCAAGGAGGAGGAAAGGGCAAGGGTTTTGACCGGACGCTTTCCCTTCCTACAGATAAGATAAAGGATCCCACCGCAAAGAAGGAGAATCCCTCCCCCGACCCACTCACCCATTCCCATCAGAGCCGTCTCCCCTCTCTTCTTGCAAAATACTGCTCGTGGCTGCTGGTGATTCCGGCAAGCTTTGCCTGCTTTAACAAGTGCGCATACTTTGCCTTCAGCGCCTTCATTTGATAGATATAGGATTCGATCAGATCCTCGTCCACAGCGAGGTTATACCACGTATTGACTGCCTCCAGCTCCTGTTGGACCAGATCCAGCTCTGCAAGGAGCTGATGCGCCCGGGTCGTTTCCCCTTTTTTATTCTTTTGCTTTGATTTTTCCCGGGAAATGACGCCAAGTGCCGGCAACTGTCTCAATACCCCCTCCATCTCAAAACCTCCTTACAGTTTATGCAAAAAGTATTTCCATTTATTCCTGCCTTTATACAGAGGTAGATTTTCCGGCGTTCCTTAATAATATTTTTCTTTTTTGATTGACTTTTTCCTACCTTTCCTGTATGATATAGAAAGTGCTTTAATGGCAAAAAGCTTTAAATCGCTAAATTGAACAGGAAATTGAGGAAACATCATGGTAATCTGTTGGATTATGCTGGGAATATATATCCTGCTGATGACTGTTATCGGGATACTCGGCGCAAGAAAAACATCGTCAATGAGCGACTTTGTTGTAGGCGGACGGAAGGCCGGCCCCTGGGTCTCTGCCTTTGCTTACGGCACAGCTTATTTTTCCGCTGTCGTTTTCATCGGCTATGCCGGACGGAGCGGCTGGGGCTACGGACTTTGGGCTGCCCTGATCGGCGTTGGAAACGCCATCTTCGGCGGCTACCTTGCATGGAAGGTGCTGGCCAAACGCACCCGCCGGGCCACCCAGCGGTTGGAGATCAAATCAATGCCCCAGCTTTTTGAAAAGCGGTACGGCAGCCGCGCTATGAAGATTTTCGCGGCCATCGTTATTTTCTTCTTTATGACACCCTATTCCGCCTCGGTTTATACCGGACTGAGCTATTTGGGCGAAATCGTTTTGGAAGTCGACTACCATTTGATTATGGTTATTATTGCCGTAGTGGCGGCAATCTATCTCGTTCTTGGAGGTTATATTGCAGCTCTTTCCGCAGACTTTGTGCAGGGAATTATTATGATCGTGGGCGTTATTGCTATGATCATTGTCATTATTTTCTCTCCCGAGGTGGGCGGCTTTAGCGAAGGCTTTGCCAAGATGGGTGAGCTGATGCAGACGGAGGGAATTGCCGATTTCACCGCCCCCGGAACCTCCGTTCTGGGTCTGATTTCCCTGATCTTCCTGACCAGCTTTGCCACCTGGGGTCTGCCCCAGATGGTCCATAAATATTATGCCATCAAGGATGATGCGGCCATCCGTCGCGGCACCATAATCTCCACTGTTTTTTGCCTGATTATCTCGGGCGGCGCCTATTTCCTGGGCAGCTTCTCCCGCCTTTTTGACGGAATACTGACCGAAAAGGGCGTCATCGTGGACGGTGTGATGACCAATACCGATCAGATCATCCCCACCATTTTGGCGGAGCGTCTTCCCGTTCTTTTGCTGGGAATCGTTCTGATCCTGGTGCTTTCCGCCTCTGTGTCCACCCTTTCCAGTTTGACTCTTACCTCCTGCTCCACCGTTACGATGGATTTGGTGGCCGGTGCCCTCCGGCCCAACATTAAACCCAAATCGAACCTCCTTCTGACACGGATCCTTTGCCTTGTTTTTATTGTCATCTCCTTCCTGATTGCCTCCTTCAAGGGGCCCATTCTCACCCTGATGTCCTTCTCCTGGGGCTCGGTGGCAGGCTCCTTCCTGGCGCCCTATCTGCTGGGACTTTTCTGGAAACGGATGAACCGTGCCGGCGCATGGGCCGGAATGATTGGCGGCCTGGGAACAGAGCTTATTTTGGCGGTGGGCTCCGGGTTTGATACGGCCAATTCCAACCTCTTCGGAATGATTGCAATTTTGGTTTCATTTATCCTTTGCATTGTGGTCAGTTTTGTGGTAAAATGTAATAACGGCGAGGATAGCGAGGCTTTCTTTGCCAAAGATGAAAAAGACGAGGTGCCTGTCAATGATATACAATAAGCAGGCGGAGACGATGCCCCGCAAGGAACTGGAAGCGCTTCAACTGGAACGGCTGAAGTGGGTTGTCTCCCACTGTTATGAAAACATTCCCTTTTACCGGGAGCGGCTGGATCAGGCCGGTGTCACTCCGGATAGCATCCGGTCGCTGAAGGATATTGAGCGGATCCCCTTCACCACCAAGGAGGATATCCGCACGACCTATCCCTACGGGTTGTTCGGCGTGCCTTTGAAAAAGATCGTCCGGATTCACGCCTCCAGCGGTACCACCGGTAAGCCTACGGTCGTCGGATACACCAAGCAGGATCTGGATAACTGGTCTGAGCTGGTAGCCCGGATCGTTGCGGCGGCGGGAGCCACCGAGGACGATGTGGTTCAGATCGCCTTCGGATACGGTCTGTTCACCGGCGCGCTGGGTCTGCATTACGGCTTAGAGCGGCTGGGCGCAACCGTTGTTCCCACCTCCAGCGGCAATACCGAAAAGCATCTGATGCTGATGCGGGATTTTGGAACCACGGCCCTGGTCAGCACCCCCTCTTATGCCCTTTATATGTCCGAGGTTCTTCGGGATATGGGAATCAAAAAGTCGGAGCTGAAAATGCGGCTGGGACTCTTTGGCTCGGAGGGCTGCACCGAGGAGATGCGGGATCAGATCGAAAAAGCCTGGGGCATCTTCGCTACCGACAACTACGGTATGAGCGAGCTGATGGGCCCCGGCGTTTCGGGCGAATGCCAGTACCGGGTGGGAATGCATATTGCAGAGGACCATTTCATTCCCGAAATTATTGATAGCCAAACGGGCAAAACACTGGAGCCCGGCCAGCAGGGTGAGCTGGTCATTACCACCATCACCAAAGAGGGCTTCCCTATGCTCCGGTACCGCACCAAGGATATTACCCGTCTCAATTATGAGCCCTGCCCCTGCGGGCGGACACACGTCCGGATGGATAAGATCAAGGGCCGGAGTGACGATATGCTGAAGATCCGGGGGGTCAATGTTTTCCCCTCTCAGATTGAAAGCGTACTGGTAACCATCCCCTCCGTTGGTCCGCATTATCAGTTGATTGTCCGGAAGGATGGATATATGGATACCCTTGAGGTGCAGGTCGAGCTGACCGATGCGGCTGTTCTGGTCAAATATTCCGAGCTGGAGCGGCTTCAGCAGGAGATTCGGCATAAGCTCCGGACCGTTTTGGGCATTGATGCGAAGGTTACCCTTGCCGAGCCTAAGACACTTCAGAGATTCCAGGGAAAAGCGCAGCGAGTGGTCGATCTGCGCAATGCCTAAACTGAGGAAAGGAACATACATAGGATGAAAAAACTGCTGCTTGGAAATGAAGCGGTGGCTCGCGGGCTTTATGAGGCCGGCTGCCGGGTAGTATCCAGCTACCCCGGCACCCCCAGCACCGAGATCACCGAATATGCCGCCAAATATGAAGATCTTTACTGCGAATGGGCTCCCAATGAAAAGGTTGCCGCAGAGGTTGCCATCGGTGCCGCTATCGGCGGAGGCCGGAGCTTTTGCGCTATGAAGCACGTTGGACTCAACGTAGCCGCAGACCCTCTCTTTACCGCTTCTTACGCCGGTGTGAACGCTGGTTTGATTATTGCCGTTGCGGATGATCCGGGAATGCACTCCTCTCAGAATGAGCAGGATTCCCGCCATTACGCCATCGCCGCCAAGGTTCCTATGCTGGAGCCCTCTGACTCCAAAGAATGCCGGGACTTCGTTTCGGTGGCCTACCAGCTTTCGGAGGAGTTTGATACCCCCGTTCTGTTGCGGCTTTCCACCCGGGTTTCCCATTCCCAGAGTCTTGTTTCCCTCCACGATCGGGTGGAGCTTCCTCTCAAGGAATACCGGAAGGATCCCCAAAAATACGTGATGATGCCTGCAATGGCAAAGAAAAAGCACGTTGTGGTGGAAGAAAGAACCAAGAAGCTGGTTGAATGGGCTGAGAGTGCCCAGATCAACAAGATTGAATGGGGCAGCACCGAGGTAGGCATTATCACCTCGGGAATTGCCTACCAATACGCCCGGGAGGCTATGGGCGAAAACGCCTCCTACCTCAAGTTGGGTATGGTCAATCCCCTTCCCTGCGATCTGATCCGGGAATTTGCCAAGCGGGTCAAGACCCTTTACGTGGTGGAGGAGCTGGACGGTGTAATTGAGCAACACTGCGCGCAGTTGGGTGTGAAGGTGATCGGCAAGGAGCTGTTCTCCCCCATCGGCGAGCTTTCCCAGAAGATCGTTGCAGAAAAGCTTCTTGGTAAAAAGCCGGAGGAGAAGGTCTTCGGCGAGCCGGTACCGCCCCGTCCTCCGGTGATGTGTGCCGGATGTCCCCACAGAGGCCTTTTCTACGCCCTCAGCAAGCTGAAGGTGATGGTCAGCGGAGATATCGGGTGCTACACTCTGGGCGCCTCCGCTCCCCTTTCCGCTATGGATACCACCATCTGTATGGGTGCTTCCATCTCGGGACTGCATGGATTTAATACCGCTCGGGGAACCGAGTCGGCCAAACATTCTGTGGCGGTGATTGGCGACTCAACCTTTATGCATTCGGGCATTACCGGCCTTGTGAATATCGTTTATAACCAGGGTATTTCCACTGTCATCATCCTGGATAACTCCATCACCGGTATGACCGGGCATCAGCAAAACCCCACCACCGGTTACACCCTCAAGGGGGATCAAACCACCGCCATTAACCTGGAAAAGCTTTGCGATGCGTTGGGGATCCAAAATGTTTCTGTGGTTGATCCTTACGATTTAAAGGAAACCGAAGCAGTCATTCGCCGGGAACTGGAGAAGGAAGAGCCTTCGGTCATTATCTCCCGCAGGCCCTGCGCTCTGCTCAAATACGTGAAACATAAAAAGCCGATGAAGATCCTTACCGACGCCTGCCGCGGATGCCGTCAGTGCCTGAAGATCGGTTGCCCCGCCATTTCCGTCCGGAACGGCAAGGCTGTGATCGATAATACCCTTTGCGTTGGCTGCGGACTTTGCGCTGAGCTTTGCGCATTTCACGCCATTGCCGACGGGGAAGGAGGAGACAACTGATGGAAACCAAAAGCATTATGATCGTTGGTGTGGGCGGCCAGGGCACCTTGCTCGCCAGCCGTCTTCTGGGCTATGTCATCACCAGCCGCGGGTTGGACGTGAAGGTCTCAGAGGTGCACGGAATGTCCCAGCGGGGCGGTTCTGTTGTTACCTATGTAAAGTTTGGTGATAAGGTTTATTCCCCCGTTGTGGAGGAAGGTGAGGCAGATTTTCTCCTCTCCTTTGAGCTGCTGGAGTCTGCCCGATGGATTTCTTATCTGAAGCCGACCGGAAAGCTGATCTCCAACACCCAGCAAATTGATCCTATGCCGGTTATTTCGGGCGCCGCCCAGTATCCGGCAGAGATTGCCGAAAAGATTGCCGCTCTGGGGTGCGATATTCTGACTGCCGATGCCCTCTCCTTAAGTGAGGAAGCGGGAAATTCCAAGGCGGTGAACGTTGTGCTGATGGGAATCCTCTCCAATTTCCTGGATTTTTCCGCCGAGGAGTGGGATGCCGCCATTGATGCCTGCGTCCCCGAGAAGTTCCGGGAGGTCAACCATAAGGCCTTCCGGCTGGGCCGGAGCTACCGCGTTTGAGTTTGACAAAATCAATTCAGGAGGTACCCCCTATGTCGATCAAGCAGTTATCTGTTTTCGTAGAAAATAAGCCGGGGCGCTTGGCAGAGATCACCGAAACCATCGCCGCAAAGGGTGTGAACATCCGCGCTCTTTCTATTTCCGACACCACCGAATTCGGCATTCTTCGGCTGATCGTCAGCGATCCCGAGGCGGCGGTTGCCGCTTTGAAGGAGGCGGGCTTCACCGTTTCCCTGACAGAGGTTCTTGCCATTCTGATCGATGACGAGCCGGGCGGATTCTGCAAAGCGTTAAAGGTGCTGAATGCCGCTGAAATTGCCATTGGATACGTTTATGCCTTCACCAGCAGGACGGACGGCAAAGCCTTTGTCCTCGTTCACGTGGAGGATATTCAGCGGGCAGTGGAGGTCCTTTCCGCCGGCGGTGTTTCGGTGGCCAAGAGCACCGAGGTTTACGGTATGTAAACCGCAAAGCAGTCAAAAAAGCTCTCCGGGTTCCCTTTTTGGGTTCCGAAGAGCTTTTCTTTTTTTATATTTTACATTGATGAGTTCCTGCACGGAGAGCGTCAACCAGCTCCCGCTCATCTCCAATCCTTCGGTCAAACCAAACACCGCCGGTCCCGCCATCCCCCTGTTGGTGATAGTCCGACCCGGAGACCCCCAAAAGGCCGAATTTCTTCGCCCAAAGCTGAGCAATATCATTCCGGGAATCGTGCCGAACACACCCATTATGAATCTCAATGCCATCCAGCCATTCCGGCGGGACAATACCGATTCCATTCCGGAAAGGATGGGACTGAAAGAGGAGAATGTCCAACTCCCGGGTCAGATCCCGAATCATTGGTTGGGAAAAGAACATAATATTTTCGGGGATTCCGTGAAGCAGGATATCCTCTGTTAATCCGTAGAGAAGAAACTCCACCCAGCCTTCGTTAAGCCTTAACTCGGCCCCAAGCAAAACCTTAAAATCGGAGGTTTCTTCCTCCTTTGCACGGTAAAACTCCTCCAAATAAAGTTGCGGAATAAAGAGTCCATCTTCCGTAACACAGGAGTGACTCCAGGGGTTAATATGGTTGGTAAGCACCACCCCCGAATAGCCGGCCTGCTTATATTCTTTGCATCCATCCTGAACCGTAGCAGTTGCACAGGCGCTGATTCCGGCTGAATGCATATGCATTTCATAAAGAAACTTACTCATCGTCCTGCTCCTTTTCCGGCTCTGCCCCACCCTGCCGCATCTCGATGGGAATGAGGTTCGCAATGGATGTTTTATACAAATACACAAACAGTAGGATGCTGACCACCAGAGAGACCGCCTCAGCAATTGGGAAGGCATACCAAACCATACCCAGGTCAAACCAGGATATAATCCAGGCAATCGGCAAAATCAAAACAAGCTGACGAAGCAGAGAGATCAGCAGGCTCATAAAGCCTCTGCCGGTGGCTTGAAATACATTGGAGAAGGTGATACCCAACGCCGCAGGAATAAAGCAAAGACTGATGGCTCGGAACGCCCGGACACCGGTATCCACCATTCCCGGATCGTCCGAGAAAATGCCCAGCAGAAACTCGGGGAAGATCTGGAAAAGAAGGGTTCCGAGGATCATCACCGCCAGCGCAATGAGACCGCCGTACTTCAGCGTATCCATAAACCGTTTTTTATTGCCGGCTCCGAAGTTAAAGCCCATAATCGGCATTGTTCCCTGGTTGAGGCCGAAAACCGGCATAAACACAAAGGACTGCAACTTAAAATACACGCCCAGCACCTTGACGGCCACTTCGCTATCCATCAGAATGGCGTTCAAACCAGAGTTCATCACCGATGCAATCGACTGCATCACAATCGCCGGCAGACCGACCGCATAAATATCTTTTATCGTTTTCCCTTCGGGGCGGAAGCCCTTCAAGGAGATCCGGACGCGATGTTTGCCCATCCGGAAGGCAGTTGCCGCAACAAGCATTGCCAGGATCTGACCGGCAACGGTGGCAATCGCCGCACCGGCAACGCCCATCGCCGGCAGGCCAAACCAGCCGAAGATCAAAATCGGGTCCAGTATAATATTGGTAACGGCACCCACGATTTGGGTAACCATAGGGATAATCATATTTCCGGTAGCCTGCAGGATCCGGTTAAGTGTTACCTCAATAAATGCGCCGAAAGAAAGGGCGGTAACGATCGCCAAATACTCGGTTCCCATCTGCACGACGGTGGCCGAATCGGAAAACAGAGAAATAAAGGGGCGGGACAGAGTCAGTCCAATCACCACAAAAACCAGCGAGCTAAGGAGTGCAAGAATAATACCGTGAGTAGCGGCGGAGTCGGCCGCCTTTTGATCCCGCTCTCCCAACCGGCGGGAGATCAGTGAATTCAGTCCCACGCCCGTTCCCACGGCAACAGCTACCATAATCATTTGGAAGGGGAATGCCAGGGACACCGCCGTTAATCCATTCTGTTCAGGATCAAACCGGGAGATATAAATGCTATCCACCACATTATAAAGCGCCTGGATCAGCATCGAGAACATTGCCGGGGTGGACATTTTCAGAATCAGCGGGAACACCGGCGCCGTTCCCATTTTGTTGGATGATTGACTCACTTTTTCAGGTCCTTTGCGTTGAATTTCCTTATAGGGAGGATTATTGCAGGAGAGTTCCGTTTTGCTGAACGGAATCCCCTTTGGCCGAATCATCAAGATAGTAGGCCTCAATCACGTTCCGGGCGATGGCCGCACCAACATACCCCTGGTAACCCTTTTCCAGAATCACGACCACCACCAGCTCGGGGTCATCGTAAGGAGCATAGGAGCAGAAGACGGCGTTATCGTACCCACCGGTGGCCTGGGGAGTTCCCGTTTTGGCGGCAACCTTGATGGGACACCCAATGAAATAGGACCGGGAGGTTCCGCCCATTTCGGTGGTTGCTTTATAAAGGCCCTCCTGGATCAGATCGTACTGCTTGGCAGTCAGGTCGTCGATGGTTTCCACCACCTGGATCATATCCTCCGGGGGGATTACATTGGACTGCAGATCGTAGGTCTTGACCGATTTAACCATATGCGCCTTCATCCGAACACCGTCGTTGGCGATGGTACCGTAGGCCACAGCCATCTGAAGGGGGGTGAAGGTATTATCCAGCTGGCCGATGGCCGCCTGCAGAACGTTACCGGGATACCAGGTTCCTCCCATGCTTTCGGTAAAGGCCGGAGACGAAACCCGCCCCAAGGGCCCCGAGATTTCAAATCCGGTATCCGTTCCCAGGCCAAGGAGATTTGCATATTTGATGATCGGCTCAATGCCGGTCAGCCGGCCGACCTCGTAGAAAAAGACGTTACAGGAACGCTTCAGGGCGGTTGTCACCGAGAGGGCGCCGCAACCGTAGGAATAGGAGCAGCCGGGGGTATAATCAGGGGCATAGTAATAGTACCGTCCGGTGCAATCCACGCGGGTGGAGGCCGTTGCATTTCCGGTGGCAAGGGCCGCCACCGCCGTTGCCGGCTTGAAGCAGGAACCGGGCATATAAGAGCCTTTGATTGCCCGGTCAAAGAGGGGGTTCAAAGGGTTCTTCGCAAGCTCGGCATAGTCCTGGCGGTAGGTGGAAAGGTCATAAGAGGGATAGTCTGCCGAAGCGATCAGCGCGCCGGTTTTGGCATTGAGGACAACCACCGTTCCGGCATCGGTTTCCTTCCCTTTTCCGGGCGCCGCCGTTTGCTGCAGCTTGATGATGCCATCCTTCAGAATATTCTGCACCTTCTTCTGGAACACAGAATCAACAGTCAGCACAACGGTATTTCCCGGATTGGGAGAAAGAACATCATTGACGGAAATTACGTTATAATCCTTATCCAAAACGATCTCACGGATGCCGGAGGTGCCACGGAGCTGATCCTCCATTGCCAGCTCGATCCCGAACTTTCCGATAACATCGTTGAGCTTATAATCCTTCCCCTGCTCCTTGAGGGCGGCGTATTCCTCCGGCCAAAGGAGGCCGACCTGCCCGATCAGGTGGGGCATAATATCTCCCGAAAGGTATTGGCGGATGGAGACCTCCTCGATCTCAGCACCCAAAAGGTCATCCCCCATCTCCTTGATGCGGGTCACGGTGCTTTTGGAGATATCCTCCGCGAAGGTATAGGTTGTAGTCATGGAGAAGCCGGAGAGCTCCATAGAATAGCGGATCCCCGCCAAAAGACGGGCTTTTTTAGAGTCCAGAGGGTAGGAAATCTCATACCGCTCCAGCATCTCCTCCATGGCGTTTTCTTCGGTGGCATAGGTCTGGAGACCCAGGAGCTTTTTCATCCGTTCGATGCTGTTTTCCTGGTTTTCGGCGAAGCGGTAGGGGTACTCCTCCGAGATAGGAAGAAGGTCCACCCACTCCTCTCCCGTTTCCTCCAAAATCTTGCAAAGCTTAATAATCAGAACGTTTTCCTTCCCGCTTTTGAGGTAGGCGCGATCCAGAATGAGGTTATATCCTCCGGCATTGACGACCATGGGGCGACCGTAACAATCCACGATCTCTCCCCGCGGAGCTTTGACCTCCACCCGCTTGGTGGTGCTGCGTTCCGCAAAGGACAGATATGTCTCCCCTTCCACGATCTGGAGCTGCATCAAACGAACCCCGTATCCCAAAAAGATCGCGAGGATCAACCCAATCAAAACCGAAAGACGGATGATTCTTGAGGCTTTGCTTCTCATCTGACCGCTCCCTTCCATCAAAACATAAAACACCAAGATATATTATACTCTTTTTTCCCGGGTTACGCAATAGTCTTTTCCCTTTGTCTCCCTTACGGCCGGAAAATTTTTTATTTTTCTTTGAAAAAGGTATTGACTTTTCTGAAAAAAGGTTTATAATAATAAAGCCGTCAAAGATGACGGCAATAAAATTGCGGAATTGTGTAAGGGTAGCACGACAGACTCTGACTCTGTTTGTCTGGGTTCGAATCCTAGTTCCGCAGCCAAAAAATTCGACAAGTTTCGACTTGTCGAATTTTTTTATCCAAGCCGCAGGCTTGGTATATCATCACGACGCAGTCGTGTATATCATCAAGGGCGGCAAACCGCCCTTGTATCTCATCACGCGCCAGCGTGTATTTCCCTGCGGCTTGATGAGATACAACGGCAAGCCGTTGATGATAAACAATGCTTCGCATTGATGATATGCACGCCTTTGGCGTGATGTGGCACGGGAGTTCGAAACCTTATTGCAAACCCCGAAAAATATCTTTTTCGTAGTATCTATACAAAAAAAGGCCTTGTCGAAAGACAAGGTCTTTTTTCAATAATATCCGTTCCTGCCGGAACGGGTGATATACCTTCGGTATGATATCGCACTTCGTGCGATGATATATGCCTTCGGCATATGGAGGAACGGATATTATGTCATATTTTCACGAAGTGGAAACATATCATGCGGCAACGCCGTATATCATATTGCGCCAGCGATATATCATTTTTGCAAGAGTTCGAATTCACGCGCAAAACCAGCAAAAATATCTTTTTTGTAGCCCATAGCCATAAAAAGACACCCCTCAATTTGAGGGGTGTCTTTTTATCGTTGTGAGGCTTCGGATCGAACCCCGACACACGAGCAGAGGCTGCCTTCGCCTTGGCGAAGGCAGCAGACTATGCATACCGCTAAGGGCGGTATCTTGCCATACGAGGAGATGAAAGCTCCCTTTTGTTAAAGCGGAACGTTATTTGCATACCCTTCCCCGAGCGGCAAACTCTGTATTTCATACACGCTTAGGCGTGATTTGGCGCGACGGTCTTGAAGTCTCTACGATTTTACGCTATACTAATCTCAAAAAGGCGGTGAGGATATGAATTTTTATGTTTACAATATCATATGTGCAATGGTCGCCCTTTACATATACATATCGTTTCGCATTAGCATAACTTCTTATCTTCGCATCAACAAAAACAGCAAGACATACATAAAGAAAAGCAAAAAAGGCTTTTTAAATTATTGGCTTTATAAATATATCAATGACGATATTCAATTAGGCTACATATTTTATTTGAATATTTCCGTGTTGGTCTTGACTTTAGTATATGTATTCCTTTCGGTTTGTTTTGGGTGGATAAAAGCATTAAATTTGCCCATAGCAATATGCAATGCTATACTTTGTGTTGCTCAAGTCCCTGCGATAATATTTTCCGATATATATTGGAATCTTGAAAACTACAAAAAGAAATTTGTGATATTTGAGAGGAACAAAGGGTGGCGCGGTTTTCATAGCTCGTTTTATGCAATTATTGGGATATTGGGAATTTTAGCGTTTGCAATCTATAATATTTGTTCGACAATTTAATGCCACTTTTCAATTACAGTATTGTTTTTTTGCAGAAAATATGCGATAATAGGGGAAGAAAAAATTTAGCGAATCAGGTGTTTTCCTTGGAACAAAAAAGAAGCGGGTTTTCCGGTAAATTAGGTTTCGTTTTAGCTGCCGCAGGTTCCGCGGTTGGGTTGGGCAATATTTGGCGCTTTCCGTATTTGGCAGCCAAATACGGCGGCGGTATTTTTTTGCTCGTCTATATTCTTTTGGCAATCACCTTCGGGTTTGCGCTGATGGTCGCCGAAATCGCTTTGGGGCGGAAGGCGCAGCTCAGCGCCGTGTCAGCTTTCGCAAAGTTTAACCGGAAGTTTTCCTTCATGGGTTACTTGGCGTCGATCGTACCGATCATTATTCTCCCCTATTATTCAGTCATCGGCGGGTGGGTCATCAAATACTTTGTGGCGTTTTGCTGCGGCAATATGTCTGCCGCGGCGCAGGACGGATACTTTAACAGCTTCATTTCCTCCACAGGCGAACCTGTTCTTTATTTTGCCATCTTCCTTGGACTCACAGCTTTGATTGTTCTGTTGGGTGTGGAAAAGGGGATTGAAAAGGTCAGTAAATTTATGATGCCGGTGCTGGTGATCCTATCCCTCGGTGTGGCTGTTTATTCTGTTTGCCTGCCGGGCGCTATGGACGGTGTCGTTTATTATTTTACGCCGGATTTCTCTCACTTTTCTGTTACAACGGTTCTGGCCGCTATGGGACAGCTATTTTATTCTATGTCTCTGGCAATGGGTATTATGATCACCTACGGTTCCTATATGAAAAAAGAGGTCAACATTGAAAGTTCCACCCGTCAGATCAGTCTGTTTGATACCGGCATTGCATTCCTGGCGGGCCTGATGATTATCCCCGCGGTGTTTTCCTTCTCGGGAGGAGACCAAAGCGCACTGGGCCAGGGCCCCGGCCTGATGTTTGTTACTCTTCCGAAGGTGTTTGAAACCTTCCCCGGCGGTGCGGTTGTTGGTGCTTTATTCTTCCTTTTGGTGCTGTTTGCCGCTCTGACTTCCTCCATCTCTCTGATGGAAACGGTGGTATCCATCTTTATTGATAAGTTCGGTTGGAAGCGAAATGTGACCTGCCTGATCGTGCTGGGCGGCAGCGTTGTGCTGGGTCTTCTTTCCACTCTGGGCTACGGCATTTGGGCGGATGTCAAAATCCTCGGGATGCAGTTTTTGGACTTCTTTGATTTCATCAGCAACAGCGTGATTATGCCGGTGGTGGCCCTGATTACCTGCATTTTTGTCGGTTACGTTATTAAGCCGCAAGCGCTGATTGACGAGGTGGAAACAGGAAATGTTCGCTTTAAGAGCAAAAAGCTGTTCGTAATTATGATTAAGTACATTGCCCCTATCTTCATTCTGCTGATTCTGATTTCCTCGGTGCTCAGCGCCTTTGGGATCATTAAGATCTAAAAGAAACATTGGAATATAAAAAACATACCGCCGGGAACAACCGAAATCGGTCACTCCCGGCGGATTTTCATTTTTTAGTCCAGCATCGCCAGAATGTCTGGGAAAAGCTCCAGACTGCGCCTGAGAATCCCGTGCATCCCGGCGATGGCCACCCCATAGTTGACAATGGGGACTCCTGCAGCCGCCGCGCGGCGCATCCGGTGCTGCATCTCCGTTTCGTTGAGCATACAGCCTCCGCAATGGACGATCACCCGGTAGCGCTCCAGGTCTTCCGGAAACTCTCCACCCGAGGTAAAGGAATAGGTAGGCTTTGCCCCGGAAAACTCCTCGATCCACCCCGGAATTTTGACGGTTCCAATGTCATTGCACTGGCGGTGGTGGGTGCATCCCTCGGAGATCAGCACCGGATCACCATCCGCAAGACTTCGCAGGACAGTAAACCCATGCACCAGCTCCCTCAGATCTCCTTTATAGCGGGCCATCAAAATGGAGAAGGAGGTCAGAGGGATCTCGGTGGGAGTGATCTTCGCCACCCTCCCGAAGGCCTGGGAATCGGTAATGACCATACGGGGCTTCCGCCCCAATGCGGCCAAGGTTTGGGCCAACTCCTCCACCTGGCAAAGGATCGCGGTGGCGTGAGCGTCCAGAATATCCCGGAGGACCATCTGCTGAGGAAGAATCAACCGGCCCTTGGGGGCAGATTCATCAATGGGGGTAACCAAAACCACCAAATCCCCTTCCGAGATCAGATCCCGGACGAGGAGCTTGGGATTTTTTAACTGCTCTGCAAAGGAGCCCAGCAGCTCTTTGAGAGCGTGGATCCCCTCCCCTGTTACTGCACTGACATCAATCTCGTTTTTCCCGCGGGTCTCCCGCTGGGTCAACAGGTCTGCTTTATTATAGGCGACCACATAAGGAAGCTTACGGGCTTTCAGCTCCGCGATCAGGGCCGCATCCATTTCGCCGATCCCAACGGCGGCGTCCACGACCAAAACCACCAGGTTGGTCTGGGCAAGCATCTGCTTTGCTTTGGCAACACGCATCCGGCCAAGCTCCCCTTCATCGTCCAGACCGGGGGTATCTAAAATCACTACCGGCCCCAAGGGCAAAAGCTCCATGGCTTTTTTGACCGGGTCGGTGGTCGTTCCCTTAACGTCCGACACAACCGAAAGCTCCTGCCCGGTCACGGCATTGACCAGGCTGGATTTCCCCGCATTGCGCATCCCGAAAAATCCGATATGCAGCCGTTCTGCGGAGGGGGTTTCCTGAAGTCCCATTTTCACTCCTCCTTCCAATCAGAACCGGAAGTCCCGGCGGTTGGAGTTTTTGATATCTGCAATATTCTGCTCGGCAATGGCCCGCACCTTTTCCTTCGGGATACGGGTCAGCTCTTTTTCCACCATATCATACCCTACCGCTTTGGTCTTTTCAGAGGCATAATCCTCCAGATATTCGCTCAGGGTCATCAAGGCATTGGGGTGGCAGCAGTTGAGGATCTGTCCCGACTTGCAAAGGCTCATAAACCGGTCACCGGTACGGCCCTCCCGGTAGCAGGCGGTGCAGAAGGAGGGAATATGTCCGTTTTCCATCAGCCAGCGAACCACATCATCCAAGGAGCGCTGGTCTGAAACATCAAACTGCTCGGTATCGTGGGGGCGCTCATCGGCGGAATAGCCGGCATACCCACCCACAGAGGTTCTCGATCCGCCCGAAACCTGGGAAACACCGAGATTGAGCAGTCTGGAGCGGACCTTCTCCGACTCCCGGGTAGAGATGATAATGCCGGTATAAGGTACCGCAAGACGGATGCAGGCGGTGATTTTTGCGAAGGTATCATCGTCAATGCCGTTATCGAACTGATCGGGGTCAATATCGTCAGCACGCTTCAGCCGGGGCACGCTGATGGTATGAGGGCCAACACCGTGCACCGCCTCCAGATGCTCTGCATGCATCAGCAGACCGGCAAATTCGTATTTATACAGTTCAAGGCCAAACAGCACGCCCAGCCCAACATCGTCAATGCCACCCTCCATCGCCCGGTCCATCGCCTCGGTATGGTAGGCATAATTATGCTTGGGTCCGGTGGGATGGAGCTGCTCATAGCTTTCCTTATGGTAGGTTTCCTGGAAAAGAATATAGGTACCGATTCCCGCTTCCTTCAGCTTGCGGTAGTTTTCCACCGTTGTAGCGGCGATATTGACGTTAACCCGGCGGATATCGCCGTTTTTATGATGGACGCTATAAATGGTTTTGATGCATTCCAGGATATATTCGATGGGGTTATTCACCGGGTCCTCACCCGACTCAATGGCCAGCCGTTTATGGCCCATATCCTGCAGAGCAATAACCTCCGCCCGGACCTCCTCCTGGGTCAGCTTCTTCCGGGGGATGGTCTTATTCTTCAGATGATAGGGACAATAGACGCACCCGTTGACGCAATAGTTGGAAAGATACAGGGGGGCAAAGATGACGATACGGTTGCCGTAAAAGGCGAGCTTGATCTCCTCGGCAATGCGGTAAATCTCTTCGATTACCTCGGGATCCTCGCAGGCCAGCAGCACCGATGCCTCCCGGTGGGTCAGCCCCGAGCAGACGTGACCGGTCTCGGTCTTTTTGGGGCGGGCCTTATCCAAAATCTCCCGGATGAGGGGGAGGTTATTTTTATTTTCCTCGGCATAGGCCAGGGTTTCGCGGATCTCCGCATCGGAGATAAACTCTTCCGCTTTTGAGGATTTGGGATTATATTGCATTATACTTCGTTCCTTTCTGTAATGTTCATTTTTGAATATCTCCCCGAGCGGTAACGACCTCGTAACCGATGGAGGCCATCCGTCCCGCAAGCTCGGCTTTGCACTCGGCAGCCTCCGAGCCATCGGAGATCTTATTATCGTAAAGGGCATATTTTTTTCGGACGGACTGAGGAGAAAGGTTGGGCATTACCACGTTTGCCCCTGCCCGGATGCCCAGCTCCCGGCCGCTGGGATGGATCGTTCCCAAAGCGGTGGTGGAAGGCAGGAGAAGGTTTGGCTTAATCAGCCGCAAAAGGGAGAGCAGGTAGCAGGTCAGCTCCAGAGTGCCGGCTTTTTCAGTGCCGAAGGGGGTATCCGACTGGGGGATGAAGGGGCCGATCCCGCACATATCGGGGGAAAACTCCTCCACAAACTTCAGATCCTTGGCAAGCTCCGCCGAGGTTTGGTAGGGCGACCCCACCATAAAGCCACAACCTACCTGGTAACCCAGCTCTTTGAGATCACGCAGGCAACGCATCCGCTCTCCGAACTTCATTGCGGCGGGGTGAAGCTTTTGATAGTGGGCCTCATCCGCCGTTTCGTGCCGCAAAAGATACCGGTCGGCTCCTGCATTCCGCAGGCGTTCATAGCTTTGGCGGGTGCGCTCCCCCAGAGAAAGGGTAACCGCACAGTCGGGGTACGCTTCCTTGATCCGCACAATGAGATTGCAAAGGAGTTCATCGGTAAAATAAGGGTCTTCCCCGCCCTGCAAGACAAAGGTCCGGAATCCCAGGGCGTATCCCTCCCGGCAGCATTCCAGGATTTCCTCCGCGCTTAAATGATACCGCTGACAATGGTGGTTGCTCCGCCGGATGCCGCAATAAAGGCAATCATTTTTACAGATATTGCTGACTTCAATCAAACCCCGGATAAAGACCTGATTGCCGTAAATCTCCTTTCGCACCTTTACGGCAAGAGAGGCAGCGTAGGCAGCAAGCTCTTCCGTTCTGCCGTCAATCAGCTGCCGGTACTGGGATAGGGAAAGGCTATGATCGGCCGCCAGGCGGTCAATGAGGGCAAATAATTCTTTATTCATAGGCAGTCACACCGGAATAGGCTGTTTTTACACTGACACCGGGCAGGCTTCCGATCTTCCCGGACAGCGCCGCAATGGTATTTTGGGGCGCATCCAGCGCAACGCTGATAATGCTGATTCCCCGCTTGCGGTAGGGAATCCCCATCCGTCCGATCACGTATTCTCCGCTCTCATGGAGCAGGGCGTTGATTCGCTCCACCGATTCACCGTTTTCCACAATAATACTCATTACCGCAACTCTTGTTTCCAATGAAAAACACCTCCGAAAATACAAAAACCGCACCCCAAAAAGGATGCGGCACACGGCGAAAAGACAATGCTTCCATCGTCTTAAAAATGTTCAGTATCTTCGCATCCTTTCACGCAGCTGATTGCTTAATGTCAGGAACAATTTCATTATAGCATAGGCTATTTATGCTGTCAATAAAAATCATAAGGATTTTTACAGTTGGCGGGAGACGGTTTGCCCCGCCCCCACCGATCAGGAAAAGAAGTTGATAAAAATTGTCAAAACTGCGCTGTTGACAAAATCCACAAACAGACTTCCCACCAGCGGAACAACGAAAAATGCCCGGGGAGCCGGTCCGTAAACATCGGTGATGGCCTGCATATTGGCAATGGCATTGGGGGTGGCTCCCATCCCGAAGCCGCAGGTTGCCGAAGCCATAACTGCAGCCTCGTAATTTCTGCCCATAATGCGGAAAACCAGGAAGTAGGCAAGCAGCGCCATCAACACAGTCTGCGCAACCAAAATCGCCAGCATCGGCAGCGCCAGATTGGCAAGCTCCCACAAGCGCAGGCTCATCAGCGCCATGGCAAGGTACAAGGTCAGACAGGCATTTCCCAGCAGACTGACGATATCCTCCACCACCGTCAGCTTACCGGTGGAATCGGAAAGATTGCGCAGCAAAGCGGCCGCCAGCATTGCCCCAATATAGGAAGGGAATGTGATGCCCGTTTTTTGGATCAGTCCCGAAATCACGCTTCCGATCCCGGCCGCCACAAACAGAATAAAGAAGGCTTTCATAAACTCTTCGGGGGTATGGGGCTTCTCGGTTCGGTCGCCATACTCCTCCGTCAGCTTTTCGGTATTTTCCGGGGTCAGGTTATGCTTTCGGATTCTCCGCTTTGCCACCGGACCTCCAATGATTCCGCCGATAATCAGGCCAAAGGTCGCCACAGCAATGGAAACGGCGGCGGCGCCCGAAACCCCGAAATCCTGCTCCAGCATCGGGCCAAAGGCACCGGAGGTACCATGTCCGCCGACCAGCGGAATTGATCCGACGCACAATCCCATCAAGGGATCCATCCCCAAAAGGCCGGAGAGCGCAACGCCCACCGTATTTTGGATGACAATCAGCAGAGTAGAAACCAGCAGGAATACCAACACCTGAATGCCGCCTTTTTTCAAAAGGGTGAAGCTGGCGGTATAACCAACGCTGGTGAAAAAGAGAGTCATAAAAATATTCTGGAGGGTGGTGTCTGTTGTTACCGTTACGGTGCCGGTCAGGTTCAGCCCAAGGGTCAGGCAAGCAAATAAAATTCCGCCGATGACGGATGCCGGGATACAATATTTATTAAAGAAGGTAAGCTTCTTTTTTATGAAACTGCCCAGGGCGTAAACCAATACGGCCACCGCAGCGGTTTGATAAATATCCAGGGTCACGGTCATCCTACTACACTCCATCATTCTGTCTTTTTAAAAATCTGTCCTTCCGGCAACGTGACCAATCAGTTCCGCTCCGTTTTGACGCACTCCATAGAATATACCATAATCCGTGAAAGATTGCAATATAAAGTTTGCTGTACTCCGCAGGCGCAAGGATTTGCATCCTGCTTTGTTTTGTGGTATACTGACCCTTATCAACCGTTCAACGGATCTGCCGGAGGATAAAATGATAACACATATTCAAAAGCACCCGATGCTTGTTATGGTCGTGGGAATCATAGGCGTTTCCCTTTCTGCAATCTTCGTGCGATTCTCACAAGCGCCCTCTGCGATGACTGCCGCTTACCGCCTTGTATGGACGGTCCTGCTGATGACACCTGCGGTATTCGGCAAAAAAGAGGTTCGGAAAGAGCTGCGGCAGATTCGCAAAAAAACAGCATTTCTCAGCGGTTTGAGCGGCTTTTTCCTGGCAATTCATTTTGCCTTGTGGTTTGAATCCCTTCAGCACACCTCGGTAGCAAGCTCCACAACCATCGTCTGCACGGAGGTAATTTGGGTCAGCCTGGGCTTCTGGCTTTTTCTAAAGGGGAAGATTCCCCGGCTGGCTGTGATCGCCATTGCAATCACGTTGGCTGGAAGTGTTCTCATTGCTTTTTCCGACTCCTCCAGCGATTCCCAGCTTTACGGTGACTGTCTCGCCCTGCTGGCGGCATTGGCTGCGGCGGTTTATATGCTGATCGGAAGAGTCGTCCGGGAAAAAACCTCCACTACCGTTTATACATATCTTGCTTACAGCGTTTGCGCCGGTGTCCTGGTGATTTTATGCCTTGTTCAGGGGATGAATCCGATAAAATACGGCTGGAGCGGTGTGATTGTAGGGTTGCTTTTGGCTGTTTTCTCCACCCTTTTGGGCCACAGCATCTTCAGCTGGGGATTGAAATTCTTCTCCCCCTCCTTTGTTTCCGCCTCCAAGCTTTGCGAGCCGGTGGTCGCGGCTTTGCTGGCCGTTCCCCTGTTTGGGGAATATCCCTCCCTGCTTGCTCTGCTGGGAGGAGGGATGATTCTGGGAGGAGTCTACTGGTACTCCCGCATCGAGCGGAAGACTGCATCACAATAATTTCACCCTGCCCTCGCCTTTTGCGGGGGCACTTCTTTTCCCCCTGTTTCGTTGACATTCCCCCTGGAAAAGGCTATAATTATGAGGATATTCGGGACTGTATTTTTCCCTCTGAAAAAAAATTAAAAAATTTCAGAAAATATAAAACCGATTCTTTTTTCCATTCCCCCTTGCTAACGTAAGGGGAAGAAAACCCCAAGAAAAGAATTACTTGATAAGGAGTTTTTATCATGAAAAAAGCAATCGTAATCGCAGCAATCTCTCTGATGGCCCTCTGTTTTTCCTCCTGCGGAATGAACCGCTCGGAGGAGGGTTCCGGTCTTTCCGGCGTCTTTGATATGCTCTTCTCCCTCCTTCCCAATGTTAACGTCACTCTGGAGGAAGCCGACTACCAGGAAATGATCGATTCCTTTGTTCCCGACTCGCTCAACGTTATTGAGCTGGAGATCGGTCAGGCGGATTCTCCCAATGCTGCCGTATGGCTCAAGAGCGGAATGGGCACCACCTACTCCAGCAATGAAAGTGTTGTTACTGTAACTGACTTGGGAAAGGTCACCGCCGTGGGCGAGGGTACTGCTTACGTGGTCATCACCGGCGTTGGAACAATGTTTGAGGTCTACCGGTACGATGTAGTCGCCGAGGGTGCTAACACCCTGGATTATGGCGAGATGATCGATTCCTTCGTCCCCGATTTCTTCAACGTCATTGCGCTGGAGGTTGGACAGGCCGATTCCCCCAGCGCCGCTGTTTGGCTGAAGGGCAACGGCTCCGGCACAGCATATTCCAGCGATGAAAGCGTTGTGACTGTAACCAATCTGGGAAAGGTCACCGCCGTGGGCGAGGGTACTGCTTACGTAGTCATCACCGGCGTGGGAACAATGTTTGAGGTCTACCGGTACGATGTCACCGCTCCTTCTGTGGAAAGCTCCGCTCCGTCCGCTCCCCAGCAGACCCCCTCTCAGCAGAATCCCGCTCCCTCTGCCAGCGAGCCCTCTGCAAAGCCGGAGCAGACCATTGACTATCAGGAGATGATTGATTCCTTTGTTCCGGATTATTTCAACGTTACCTCTCTGCGCATCGGCGACTCCCACCGTCCCAACGCCGCCGTGTGGCTTTCCGGAAATGCGGGCACTATTTATACCAGCAACGATGCAATCGTGACCGTATCTGCCGACGGCAAGGTCACCGCAGTAGGAGAGGGAACCGCTTATGTGGTCATCACCGGTCTGGGCTCGATGTATGAAGTTTATCGGTACGATGTAAACGCCTAAGGAGTAGATTGAAATGCACGCTTTGTCCTCTATCTTCCTTTTGATTATCCCCTTTCTGACCTTTCTGATTTTTGTTGGGGTATTCGCTTTCTTCGGTTTATTTATTCTGATGATGATTTTGGGATTTGCCAAGGGCGGAAAGGTAAAAGGTATTCTCGATCGGCTGGATGCAGACCCTTCCCAGGAAAATGCCGACGCGCTTCTTTTGGAGTTGAATGGCCTCAATTTCTTTCATCGGTATGCTTTTTCCAGCGGAATGGCGGTGCGGTTTGACCGGTGGCGCTCTGTTTTTAACCACCGCCTAAACCCCAGCAACCGGATCCGCCGGGAAACCAAAGAGGCGATCCGTCAAAAGCTGCTCTCCTTCAGCACCTACGGACTCAACGCCGTAGGAGACGTGCAGACTCCGGAGGAGGGCAAGGCCGCCGCAGAGCAGTTCGGCAGAGGCGGAGAGGACAGCGTTTGGCACAATCTCCGCTCTCTGGTGGATCTGGGGCAGTTTGATATCTACCGGGATGTGCGGATCCGGGGACAAATGAACTCCAACCAGATTGATGCCATTGTAGTTTCTCAACGCGGCGGAGTCTTCCTTTTGGAGGTAAAGTCTTTGGGCGGCCAGCGTGGCCCGGACGGACGGAAGGTTATCCGTCACGAGCAGCTCAAAGAAGATCCTGTCAATCAACTCAAGCGGCACCGCTTTGCGTTTCTCAATCTTTTTGAGCCCCTTCGGGGAAATAGTGCTTTGGCGCAGCAGCTCGTGCAGGACGTAGTGGTTTTCAGCCACCCCCACGGCAGTGAGCGGCGGGTCGTGGATGAGGCATCCTTTTCCGGAAAGCCTTACTGCGTTACCTCGGTGGACGGCATTCTCGATTTTCTTTCCGCCGACCGGGAGCTTCGCCTGACAGATGGCACTATGGCCCTCATTGCCGACCAGCTCAAGCCCCTCAGCCGTGAATGGGTTGTTCAGGGGCAACACGGAAAAAACATCCTCGATCGGGAGGATTTTACCGGGGAGTCTCATTCCCCTAAGGCTGACACTCCTATCACCAAATTCTGCACCAACTGCGGCACTCCCGCTTCCGGCGGATCCTTCTGCGAAAAATGCGGCTCCAAATTCCCTTGCTAAATCAACAAACGGAGATGAATGACAATGGAAACGACCATCGATCTCGTTGCCCCGACAAAAAAAGAAGAAGCGAAGATCCCCGCCCCGGCCCCTGCAAAGGCTACTCCGGAAACTTCTGCGCCGACGAAGGAAGAATCCGCATCCACCTTTGCACCCATCAAGCGGACGAAGGAGGAGCTGATCCGGGAGCTGAATGACCTCAATGGCGATTCTGAGCTTTGGTATTTGACTTATATGCTCCATTCCCCTGAGATCTTCCGGCTCAAAAAGCAGGTCAAGGAGTCGGTCATTCCCTCCCGGAAGACCCCCTGCTGCAGCGTTAATCCCCCCATTTCCCGGCTGGAGTACTGGTCCCGTTGCCACGCAGAATCCCTCAATGGCTATTCTTATTTTTCCAGCAGCTACACCTTTGCCTATGCCAACCTCAAGAGCAAGTGTAAAACCTGCTCGGAAAATATCTCCTTCTGTCCCCATTTTATGGCGGATTATATTCAGTTCGTCTGCGATCAGAATCAGCTTGATCCGGAGGAGATCTACCGTTCTATTCTGGGAGAGGGGTATCTCCCCAAGGCGGAGTTTGCATCCTTCCGGGAGCTGGAGATCCCCCGGGAGGAATATTCCTTCCTAGATGCCGTCTGTGTTTCGGCGGCAGCCGAGCTGCTTCGGCTGCGGTTTGTGAATCTGACCTCCCCGGTGGATGACCGGATCAGCTATTCTTATCTGCCCATCTGCGAAAAAACAAAGCGCTCCTTCCTCTCCCCTGCCCTGGAATATTATCGCTGCAAAAGCGGGAAAAATGATTTCATCCGTCTGCGGGAGGTCAAGGAGGAGATCACCCAAAACCGCAACTGTCCCGACTGCTTGTTCCCGCAATGTCCCGATAAGGTTGCGGCCTACCTGCTTTATCTTTCCGACCGGTTCGGACTGGACGTGATGGAGCTGGCAGAGTTTATTATTCAGAAAAATAAGATTGGCGGGATTACCCTCCGGGGCAATTTCCGGTATTACGACAATATGCGGAAGTTAGAGGAAATTCCCTTCACCGCTGAAAGCCGGACGATTTTGAACAACATCACCCGGTATGTGGTCAACAAATTCACCGCCTCCCAGGTCAGTGTGCCGCTGATTCCCTTCCATATGGTCATTCACACCAAGGATGAAAAGCTGGCAGACGATACCGTTTCCACCTTCAAGGATTTTCTCCGGTATTACTGCTACTTCGGCAGCGATGTCACCGTCGATCAAAAGGAATACCGCTTCTCCGAAAACGGTTTGACCGGATTGCTGGACTGCATCCGGGACTGCGAGAATATCACCATTCTCCACGTTAAGGAGATGGCACTGCTTTCGGCGGTCAACCAGGCAGGTCAATCGGGAGATATCACCCTTCAGATCAACCAGCTGAACAATCTCATCAACGAAAAAAAGGATACTCTTTGTGTCATTCTCAGCGGCGAAAAGGCCAAGCTGGATACCGCGCTCAATCAGTTTAGCGACCTCTATCAGGGCACCCTTTCTTATCATCTGACCATTGCGGATATGTCTGCTCCGCAGATCGTTCAATCCATTATGACCGAGCTGAAAAACAGCTACGAGCTGGAGGAGGGTTTCCGGGAGGCGTTGGAATATTACGTTCTTGCCAAATACGGCGAAAGCACCCTCAAAAGCAAGGCCTTTATTCAGCTTATGGTGCAGACCATTATTTTTAACCACTACAATTATCAGTTCCATACCGATAAAAAGCTCCTGGTCAAGGATATTCCTTTGGCTACCAACCGTCGTTCCGATCAGGAAATCTGGGATGAGTTGAACCGTCTGACCGGTCTGGAAACGGTCAAGAGCGAGATCCTCTCCATTCAGCAGCTGCTGAAATTCCAGAAAAAGCTCCAGAATATCGGGATGAAAAACTCGGGGCGACCCAATATGCATATGGTCTTTACCGGCAACCCCGGTACCGGTAAAACCACCGTTGCGCGGCTGATTGCCGAGATTCTTTACAACGTTGGCTTCACCAAGCAGAATAAGCTGGTAGAGGTCAGTTCCAAGGATCTGATCGGTAAATACATCGGCCACACCGCGCCGAAAACTGCCGCTATCTGCGAATCGGCTTACGGCGGCGTCCTCTTTATTGACGAGGCATATGAGCTGGCCGTCAAGGACGGCAACACCGGCACCTTCCGGAGTGAGTGCATTGCCGAGCTGATTAAGCAAATGGAAGATAACCGGGACCGGTTGATCGTTATTTTCGCAGGGTACACCAAGGAAATGCAGGAGCTGATGGACAGCAACGCCGGCTTTACCTCCCGGATCGGTCGGATCATCGACTTTGAGGATTATTCCACCGACCAGCTTTGCGATATGTTCCATCGTCTGGTATATAAAAACGGGATGCGGCTCAGCGAAGAGGCAAAGGATGCTGTTCGGGATGCCATTTCCACTGCACGGCAGATGCCCAACTTCGGCAACGGCCGGTATGTTCGCAACCTTTACGAAAAATCCATTATGGAGCACGCCAAAAATACCATTGAAACAGATGACGCCGACCTTTTGATAGAGCTTCAGCCGGAGGATATTCCCTCCCGCTGAGCCATTCGGCAACACAAAGGAGACAGAAAAACGAATGGAGCGGGACGAGCTGATCCGCATTGTGACTGCGGCACAAGCCGGGGACAAAGATGCCCTCAACACCCTTTTCAACAACTTTTATAACAGCGTTTACTACTTCGCCCTCAAAACGGTCAAGGACGAGACCCTGGCCTGCGATATTACCCAGGAGACCTTTATTGAGGTTATCAATACCATTGGGAGACTGCAGGAGCCGGCCGCCTTTGTTACCTGGCTGAAGCGGATCACCTACCACCAATGCACCCGATATTTCAAGAAGAAAAAGGATGTTTTGGTGGAGGAGGACGAGGAAGGCAACACCCTCTTTGACAAGTTGGAGGAGGAGCGGACCGAATTCATCCCCGATGCGGCGCTGGATCAGGCCGACTTCAAGCAAACCATCCTCGGGATGCTGGACACCCTTTCGGAGGAGCAACGCTCTGCTGTGATCCTTTACTATTTTGAGGAGCTTTCTGTCCGGCAGATCGCCGAGGTACAGGGTGTTTCAGAGGGGACGGTCAAAAGCCGTCTCAACTATGCCCGAAAGTCCATCCGCAGCTCGGTGGAGAGCTACGAGCGCAAGCACAATATCAAGCTTCACTCCATTGGCATTCTGCCGCTGCTCAAGTGGATTTTGGGCGGCGCTCTGGAGGGGATGCCTACCCTTTCTGCAAGCCTTGCCGCAGAGGGAGTTTCCGCCGCCACCGGCGTTTCTATCACCCTTTCAGCCGGCTCTGCCGCAGCTACCACCGTCACAGTGGCTGCCGGAGCAGGAGCTACCACCGCCGCCACAACTGCAACCGCTACCGTGGCTACCGGCGCAGGGGCGGCAACCGCTACCACTGCGGCCGCCACCGGAACGGGCCTGATGGCCAAGCTCGTGGCTTTGCCGGTGGCCGCCAAGGTGATTGCCGTCATTACTGCGGGTGCTGTGGCGGTCACAGGAGGAACGACCACCGCTGTCCTCCTGACCAACGGCGATCTTTTCTCCGGCCTTCTCGGCGGTCAAACAACCTCTTCCTCTCCGGAAGCGCCCAGCGGTCTTTCTGAGACTCTCCCTGCCGGCTGTGTATACACCACCGCTGACGGCACCGTTCTCCGGGAGGGAGACCCCTTCCCTGCCGTTTGCACCCAAGGGGATCTTGTGGCTTTCGGGGACTATCTCTACGCATATGAGGGGCTTTTTACCGAGGGACAGGTCTTCCCTATCTCCCAATGGAAGGACTATGACGATCTCGACCTGACCTACTCCGATTTGGAGGGCGGCTGGTTTGTTGTCGTTGCGGACAAAACCAAAGAGCATTACGGCACCATCCTCTCCCGGATCAACGGCAAGCCCATCCGCCATCTTTACGGCACCTTCTGGGGCTGTAAAAATCTCACCGCTGTGGAGGATATTCTTCCGGAGGAGGTAGAGTTTATGATCTCCACCTTCGGGGAATCGGGTTTGCGCTCCACCGCCGGAATGAAGATTCCTGACTCGGTGCGGAGTATGCACACCTGCTTTTACAGCTGCCTTTCCCTGACTGAAGTGACCCATCTCCCTCCAACGGTGGAAAACCTTACCGGCACATTTTGGGAATGTGAGAATCTGACCGGCTCCATTGAAATTTTGGGAACGCCCAAGGACTATGACGAGCTTTTTCTGGACACCCTTTCCCCCATCAACCTTGTTGGGGACGGGGATGCACTTCTTCCCCTGGCCAAAACCTCTCCCTGGGCAAATATTTCGGTCAACGGAACGCCGGTTTATGAGTCCTGGACTGTTCCGGAGGGGTGCCGGTATCAAACGGTGGAGGGGAAAACCTATTCCGCCGGCCAGACCCTTTCTGCCCCGCCGCAAACGGGAGATGAGCTTCTCACCCCCGATTACACCTACCGCTTCAACCAATCTATTGATGTTACTTATTCCATAGATACAAATCTTCCCACCTTTTCCTGGGTCCAGCTCCGGACAAACCTGCCCGGTTGGAGAGCTCTCGTCCGGGACCGCACCAAAACCGCCTACTCTCCCCTTCTGACAGATATCAACCGGATGCCTCTGACCGACCTGGAACGCACCTTTGAAGCCTGCCGGAATCTGACTGAGGCACCCGAGCTTCCCGCAACCCTCCGCTCTCTTGCGTCGGCCTTTGAGGGCTGTCATTCCCTGACGGTTGCTCCTACCATCCCCTACCGGGCCACCGACCTTTTCAATGCCTTTTCCAACTGCACGGCGCTGACCGCCGCCCCCGAGCTCCCCGCCCAGGTGGATAACCTGACCCAAACCTTTGCGGGGTGCACCTCTCTGCGCCGGATTTCCAATCTCCCCAACTCGATTCGCCAGATGTACGGTGCATTCCGGGGTTGTACTGCGCTGGAGGAGATTCCTGCTTTACCGGAAAACATACAGGATATTGGCTACGCATTTGAAAATTGCCGGCTGGTCGAAACGCTACCGGAGATTCCCGCCTCGGTGCAGCGAATGAGCTTTGCCTTTTCCCATTGCGTTTCCCTCTCGGGACAGATCACCGTGAACGCGAAGCTGGATGACGCGATCGACTGCGGCGGACAGGACGAATGTTGCGCCCTTGACGGAAGAAAATGTGTGGACTGTTTCATTTGCAACCCCGCCGCGGGCGCCTTCCTGGGCACAGTTCATCCCATCCGGTTAACCGGTCAATCTCCCGACCTCTGCGATCTGGCGGCCTCCTCTCCCCTTGCAAATGTCCTCGCTGAGGGGTATTCCCCCGATCTGCAGACCGCCGTTTCCGCCGCCGCAGAAACGTTTCTGCCTTATATCAAGCTTTCCGGTCTCCCTTACTTCAACTCCTCCGCAGAACTGACCGATTCCAACCGCCTGTGGTTTGCCTTCGCCCTCTGGCGGGCGCTGAATCTTTATCCCGGCGAGTTCCTTCCGCAGCCTCCCGGATTTCTGATCCCGGTTGATCCTGGGGAGCTGGACGCTCTTTCGGAGCAGTTGTTTGGGAAACCAATCAATTTTTCTGCCATACCCAACGGCGAGTTTTCCCCCTACGCCGCCAATATCGAATACTATTTTGACGGTATGGACCGGCCATTGCGTTTTATTGAGATGGGGGGTGCCGGAGATGACGGACACCGCCGGATCGGAAGGATTGAGCCGCTGGATGAAAACTCCTTCCAGCTTACCGTTCTGTATTGTTATATGTCGGCGGAGCCGCCTGAGGAAGGTTCCAACCCATATCTACCCAACGATACCGGTTACTCTGTTGCCATTCAAGGGGAAAGAGTGATTCTTACCTACCGAAACGGCTGTTGGAGTCTCGATTCCTTCCTCCTGCTCGAAACTTATTCCTGATTCTTTGCAAAAAATAAAACCAAAAGGAAAGATCAATCCCCCTTGTAGATGTAAGGACAAAAGGTCCAAATATCATCAAGGGGGATTTTCCTATGAAAAAAGCAATCGCCGCAATTTCCTGCATCGCCCTGGCAGCTTCCTTTGCCTCCTGCGGGTTGAATATCCGCACCGGGGTAAAGGAATCGCCCGGAATTTTTGAAAGCACATCCAGTTATGCTGACATTGTCAGCGCGCTGGACGAAGAGTTTGATTTCCGTGAGACCGCCTCGGAGGATGGCTCATTGATCGTTGAAATGACACCGGCAGAGCCGGAACATCCTGCCACGGAGAGCCAACCGGCCATTCCCATTATTCTACCGTCCCGCAAGCCGGTCAAGCCGGAGATTTCCGAAACAGAGACACCGGTCGCCCCAAAGGAGCCGGAAGCCCCTGTTCTGCCGGAGATCGCGCCGGAAAGGGAGCCGGAGGTGACTCCCGAAAAAGAGCCGGCACCTACCCTTGAAACAACACCCATCCAGCCGGAGGAAGAGGAGGAGTCTGCGCCTGTTGTGCCGGAAGAACCGGATGCACCCACTAAACCGGAGGAACCGGAAGCGCCCCAAGATCCGGTCCCCGCTGAACCCCAGCCGGAGCCAACACCGACCCCCACCACCCCTAAATACACTTACACCACCGGCCAGACGCACACTCCAGTCCCCTTTCAGGAGCGGTATCTTTACTCATTTTTGGATGAGGAGATGAAAGAGTGCTACCGGAAGATCGACCGGGCCATCAAGGAGCTGGCTGGCAGAGTTTCCTTTTCCTGCAACATTGCCGAGGACCGGAAATACATGATCTATTTTCTTTACGCCTTTGACCACCCCGAGCATTTTTATCTTGGCAACACTATGACCATTTACAATCACGGGGACGGCACCAGCAGCATCCTTCTCTGCTATTCCGACGGAGAATCCTACTGCAACTACGGCACCGCCCTTCCCGAGATTGATGATTCCCTCCGGGCATCCATCCGGGACAAAAAAGCAATCTTTGACCGGACGGTTTCTCAGATTCTCTCCACCATCCCTGCCGATGCTCCCGACGTTGTGAAGGAGCGGCTGATCTATGACCGGATCCTTATGGATAGCTTTTATCATCTCGGGGCGAAGTGGAAGGGTGTTGCCCCCGATGACTGGACTGCTTACGGCATTGTTGTCAACCACTATGGGGTATGCGAATCCTACGCAGAGGCATTTCAGGCTCTCTGCCTGGCCGCAGGGATCAACTGCACCGGCATTGTCGGCACTGCCGGCGGCGGACACAAATGGAACGCCGTCCAGCTGGAGGGAGAATGGTATATCTGCGATATTACCTTTGATGATCCCATCGGCGGAGAAGAGGGTGCCGCCTATCACTACTATTTCAACCGCACCACTGCCGAAATGGAGGAGATGAACCACGATTCCTCCAACAGCGATTGGCCGGTACCGGTTGCTACCGCCACAAAATACAGCTTCTCCGAGTATTTCGGAGAATGCCGATGGTAAGGAGGATGCCGATGGAAGGAACAGTACACTATAATCTTTTCTATCTTTTGCAGGAGGATCAGCGCGCACACCCAATGCCCTCCGACCGCCTGGCCGCCCTGCGGGAGCTTTTATTCGGAGAAGGACAGGTAAAGCCCACCGAGCCGCCTCCCTAAAAAAGAAAACCGGGATGTGTTTTCTACACATCCCGGCTTGGTTTTTTACTTAGAGAGCTTTGCGAGGAGCATCTTTGCGCAGTCAATCTGGTTGGGGATATTGCCGTTCTCATCCCGGACACGCCAGATATCGGGGGTGATCTCATCCACAACATACATCTTGCCTGCTTCGTCATACCCGATCTCGATCTTAAAGTCGATCAGGGTCAAGCCAAGACCGGCCAACTCCTTCTTCAGGACCTCGCCCACCCGGACGAGAATATCCAGAGCTTCATCATACTGACCCTCCGAGAGGATGCCCTTCATCAGGCAGAGCCGCTCGCTGATGAGGGGATCGCCCTGCTCATCGCTCTTGAGGGTAACTTCGCAATAGGGAGGATCGAAAACCAGGCCCTCCTCCAGGTCAAACCGGCGGCACATACTGCCGGCGGTAAAATACCGCAGAACAAACTCCAGCTTGGGAACGGTCAGGTTGCGAACCTTCATCAGGCCCTGCTCCACATCGCCGCCGAGGTAATGGGTGGGAATCCCGTTTTTCTCCATCAACTCAAAGAAATAGTTGGAAATGGCAAGACCGATCTTACCCTTCCCCTCAACGCTTCCGCCAACGGTGTTGGAGCCGGGATCAAAGACCCCGTTTTCTCCGGTTGCGCTATCCTTAAACAGCAGATGCACAACGCCGGTTTCCTCATCAAGGAGAACGTTCTTGGTTTTGCCTTCGTATAACTTTTTCATCAAAATACTCCTTCCCATTTCTCGCCGGATGCCCCGCGAAGAATGCTCATTTTAACGTCTGAAGATATCCACGCAAATATTATAACACACAGAAAAAAGCGTGGCAATAAAAAATTTTCCTCTTTCCGAATTTTATGCAAGACTTGCATTTGATTCCCGCATTCTCCCCCATCTTTCATACAAATAAAAGAGTTTCCGTCTCTCCGGAACAAGGGATCGCAATCTCCACTTGACAATCTGCTTGACAATGATATAATAAAACAAATCACTGATAAAAGGAGTTTTCAAAATGGATATTCATCAGTATATCTCGGTTGATCCCTCCGAGAAGCCTTTGGATCATATTGTAACAGACGGCGGTTTTTGCGGAATTTTTCGCACCATCGGCTGCATTGGAGATAGTCTTTCCTCCGGCGAATTTGAAGCCATTACCCCCGACGGAAACCGTTCCTATCACGATAAATTTGAATATTCCTGGGGGCAGTATATTGCCCGGGATGCCGGCTGCACCGTTTATAACTTCTCCCGGGGCGGTATGACTGCGATTGAGTATTGGCAGAGCTTTGCCCGGGATCGCGGTTTTTGGGATAAAAACGTGCTTTGCCAGGCTTATATTGTTGCACTGGGAGTCAATGATCTTCTCAACCAAAACCGGGATTTGGGGACCATTGAAGATGCCCGCAATGAGGATCCGGAGTATTTTGCAGATAATTTTGCCTGGTATCTGGGCACCATTATCAAAAAATACCGGGCACTCCAGCCTGAGGCACGGTTCTTTTTGATGACCATGCCCCGGGATACCCGGGATGGCCCCGAAAACGATGCCAAAAAGCAGGCCCATCGGGAACTGCTTTATCAGATGGCAGAGCTTTTCCCCTATACCTACGTGATTGACCTTTACCAATATGCACCGGTTTACGATGAAGATTTCCGGGACAAATTCTTCCTCCACGGCCATCTCAATCCTGCCGGCTACCGCCTGACTGCCAAGATGGTGGAAAGCTACATTGACTACTATATCCGGCACGATTTCGGCGCATTCCGACAGACCGGCTTTATCGGCTCCCCTTCTTACGATTACAATTTAGATTGATCCGAAACACAAAAAAGAGGACAGGGTTTTTGATCCTGTCCTCTTGCTTTTTTATTTTGTTGCGCTGGTACCGTAGAGGTAGTTATAATACTGGCTCATAACAGTCAGGTAGTCCTCAATATGAACATTGGAGGGCTGATAGCGGTTGAAGGCCGCCTCGTTGACAGTAAAGGTGGTCTCTTCGACCCACGCCTTGACCGTTGCATCGTACTCATCGCCCTTCATCGTCTGCAGGACGCTGGTGCGGTTATTCTCAAAGGTCTCGGCCTTTGCCTTGATATCATACTTATAAATCACACAGTAGGTAGAGCCGATCTCCACCACAACAGCCTTATTATTCTCCGCCTTGAAGACCTCTTCAATCAGTTTCTCCTGATCCTCAGTGGTGGCTTCGAAATCCTTATAATAAATCTGCTCATTGGGGTCGGTCTCAACCTCGGCAGAGCCGGAGGAGGTTGTCGAAGAGGAGGTTTCGGTGGAGGTGGCGGCAGAAGAAACATCCGCAGAGGAGGTTGCATCCGAGGCAGTAGAGGAGGTGGCAGAAGAAGCGGAAGAGGAGGTCGAGGAGGATGTGCTCTGCTTCTGATACTCCGCATATTCCTTAATCAGCTCGTCCATATCCGTTCCGGCATTGGCGCGGGCAGCATAGTCATCCGCCATATCCTTCAGCTTTTTGACTTCTTCCTCCTTCAGGGCATTTCCGGAGGAATCCTTCTGAGAGATCTCAATCATCTTGATCCGGGCAAACTTCTCATAAAAGAAGTTCTTCAGATCCTCTTCGGCAACAGCCTTGGTGCCGTCCTTCCCGTAAATTCCGTTGAAGACAGCCTCATTCATATAAGAAACACGCTGGGTCTCCTTCACAGAGTTTTTGCCGGCGCCATTTTCATAATAAAGAAGCTCCCCAAAAGTATTCCAGGAGGAATTGAAGGAGGTATTGATCTCAGCGATCTGCTCCTCTGTCAAGGACAGGTCCATTTCCTCAAACTTGGAACGGATCACAAGGTGCCGCTTCGCGCTTTCCAAAGCCTTATTCTGGATCCACTGGGGAACAGGGGTATTCTCCAGCTTCAGCTCCAAGATCTCATCCACAGAGGTTTTGATGCTGCCCGAGAGGGACGAATAAGCATCATAATAAGCATTGATCAAATAGGTCAGATAAATTCCGGCGGAGATGGTCTCCTCCCCCGATTGCAAAACGTAGGTAGTATCTGCGCAGGATGTGCAGCCGAGGGTCAGCATAATGGCAAGAACGCCCGCCGCAAGCTTTTTCACAAAAGACATTTCAGATGTCCTCCCTTGAAATGAAGGTTCGTCCGCCGTTGGACGATACTCTCTTTATTATACACAAAAAAGTATCACTTGTCTATACCAAAAAGAAAATTCACAAACTCCGGTTTCGCTCCGCCGCTTCCACCGCCAAACGGTCACATCGCTCGTTTTCCGGGTGGCCGGCGTGACCCTTGACCCAGATAAGCTCCACATCGTGAATCCGGACCAGATCCAAAAGCCGTTCCCAAAGATCGGGGTTGAGAGCGGGGTCTTTTTTATTTCTCATCCAACCGTTTTTCTGCCACTTTTCCGCCCAGCCGAGCTTTAGGGCATCGATGACATATTTACTGTCACTATAAAGCCGGACCTTGCAGGGGCGCTTTAGGGCTTCCAGCCCGGTGATGGCCGCCAAAAGCTCCATTCGGTTATTGGTGGTATTGGGGTCACCGCCCGAAAGCTCTTTTTCCGTCCCTTTATATTTGAGGATCACTCCGTATCCTCCCGGGCCGGGGTTTCCGCTGCAGGCTCCGTCCGTAAAAATCTCCACAGGCTCTGTTCCACTCATCCGCAGGAAGCTCCTTTCTGCAAATCAGGGTGCCGCCCCCAAGGGAACAGCACCCCTATTTTAGTTTTTCAGACTCTGCAGGGGGGCGGGAATCCGGCCACCCCGGTGGATAAACCGGGCGGGAGAGGGCGTTTTCAGCGCCATAACCGGACCGCTACCCAGCAGACCGCCAAACTCCAGCGTATCCCCGATCTGCTTGCCGATGGCAGGGATCAGGCGGACTGCAGTCGTTTTACTATTGACCATACCGATGGCCGCTTCGTCCGCAATAATGGCAGAGATGGTTTCGGCAGTGGTATCTCCGGGAACAACGATCATATCCAGTCCCACCGAGCAAACGGCGGTCATCGCCTCCAGCTTTTCAATAGAGAGGGCACCGCATTCTGCCGCGGCGATCATTCCGGCATCCTCCGACACGGGAATAAACGCACCCGAAAGGCCGCCCACGTGAGAGGAAGCCATCACGCCGCCCTTTTTGACGGCATCATTGAGGAGGGCGAGGGCGGCAGTCGTCCCGTGGGTACCGCAGATCTCCAGACCCATTTCCTCCAGAATATGGGCAACCGAGTCGCCGATTGCGGGAGTCGGTGCAAGGGAAAGATCGACGATTCCAAAGGGAACACCCAGCATTTCAGAGGCTCTTGCTCCCACCAGCTGACCCATCCGGGTGATCTTGAAGGCTGTTTTCTTGATGGTATCGGCAATCACGGTCAGATCGCAATCCCCCGCCTTTTCCAAAGCGGCCCGGACAACACCCGGCCCCGAAACACCGACGTTAATGACGCAATCCGGCTCGCCCGGACCGTGGAAGGCACCTGCCATAAAGGGGTTATCCTCAGGGGCATTGCAGAAAACAACCAGCTTGGCACAGCCGATGCTATCCCGGTCAGCGGTCAGCTCCGCCGACTCCCGGACGATCTGCCCCATCAGGCGGACGGCATCCATATTGATGCCCGCTTTGGTGCTTCCGATATTGACAGAGGAGCAGATATGCTCCGTCTCCGCCAGGGCGCGGGGAATGCTCCGGATCAGCGCTTCATCCCCAGCGGCAAAGCCCTTCTGCACCAGCGCAGAATATCCCCCCAGGAAGTTGACACCCACCGCCTGCGCGGCCCGCTCCAAAGTTTTTGCGTATTTGACCGGGTCACCGCCGCTGGCAGCCACCAGCATTGCAATCGGGGTGACCGAAATCCGCTTATTAATAATGGGAATACCGTACTGCTTTTCGATCTCCTCCCCTACCGGGACCAGCCGGTCCGCCAGGCGGGTGATCTTTTCATACACCTTGGCACAGGAAACATCAATATCCTGATCGGCACAGTCCAACAGGGAGATTCCCATAGTAATGGTGCGGATATCCAGATGCTCCTCCTGGATCATTGTGATCGTTTCAAGTATATCCGAAAGATTCAGCATGCTATTTCAAAACTCCATTCGTCAGATTCTGTGCATAGAATTGAAGATATCCTCGTGCATTGTATGGACGGAAAGTCCCATATCGTTCCCCAGCGCAGTCAGGTTATCCGAAAGCTGGTTGAAGCTGCAATTGAGGGAAGACACATCCACCATCATAATCATTGCAAACATATCCTGCAGAACGGACTGGGTCACCTCGATCACGTTGGCATTTGCATCCGCGCAAACGGTGCTGACCTTTGCCAGAATGCCAACCATGTCTTTTCCGATCACTGTTACAACAGCTCTCATTACGCACACTTCTTTCCGCCGGTTTGCCGGCAATATATTTTTACAGCAGGGTTGCCGTATATTTCGGGATCAATCGCTCCGGATGATAGGAAAGCTTGGACCGCCGCAGGCCCTCATCCCCCGAGTCATCCTCCCGGTTGACGAAAGCGACTCCTTCCCCTGCGTGCATCCGGACAAACCCCGACGCAATCATCTGGTAGGAGCCCCGGACGGTATGGTCCGCCTTTTCAATATGGGCATAAAGGGTATCCCCCACCACCTCGCCGGCCGAAAATGCCGCAACCGCACCGGGCGCGCGGTAAAGGACCGTTCCCACCATACCGTAAGCGGGAAGGTTTTCCAAAAACTCGGAGGTTTTTTCCAGCTCCTCCCAAAAGGCTGCGCTTTCCTTGGCATAAACAGACCGGAATCGGGCAAAAAAGTCCGAAACATCCCCCAGCGTTGATCCATCCAGGGGGGCGTAAAACCAGTCAGGGTTTTCTTTTTTGAAGGCATTCATATGGTTGCGCTGACCGTTATACCGGCGGCCGGTCATCTGCCCCAGATCCTCCGCGCGGTAGAGGTAATCGAACCAATCCCGCTCCTCGCAGACGATCACCTGGTATTCCTCCCGGAGGACAGCCAGATCCTCCTCTTCAATAAAGGAAATCAGGCAGGGAATCCCCGCCTCCCGGCACTCGGAGCGAATCCGCTCCAGCGCACCACTCACATTCTTTCCCATCGGCATGGAAAAGGCGATGCTGCCATCCACGTGGCGATGGCGGAACAGGAGGGTTTCCTCCCAAAGGGCAAAAGCGGTAGAGAAAAAATCCCTCCATAAAAGGGTGCCGCCTACCGTATAATCGCAGGCACGGCCCTTTCGCTCCGCAAAGAAGGGGCGGAGGGTGTCAATATCCGCAAGGGTGACGGGTTGAAATGTCAGCATCGGAGACCTTCTTTTCATAACATTCGCAGGGTCAGAAACACACCTGCATACGGAAGATATTATACCAATAACAGGGCCCTTCTGTCAAGTCATCCGGCAGGCTTTTCCGAGGTGTCTCTCTTCCGTCGGCGGGAAAACACCGGGAAGAGATTCTTGATAGGATAAAGGAAAAGAACGTCCCTACCCTCTGGGCCAGGACGCTCTTTTTTCAAATGGCAAACAGGACAATTGCCAGGATGATGATCCCCATGCTGATCGCCATCGGCAGACGGAGCTTTTCCCGGTAAAGAATCATAGAGCTGACGGAAACAAAAAGGAGGATTCCCGACTGGGAAACCGGCATTACCACCGACGTGGGGAGCTCGTATTGCGCCTGCATCAGCAGAAGATTCCCGATTGCCTGGATGATTCCGGACAGTGCGGCCAGAAAAACCGTCCTTGCGCGGAATACGCCCTCTGTCTCGGGGCGGGTCACGGTGCGCACCGCGGCGGGGAGAGTCGGCAGCGTTGCCAGCAGATGGAAGCAATAGATCATCCCCATAGAGTCCATCCCATATTGGGGCTGGGAATGGAGCTTTGCAACGGTCAGAAGGATCCCCAGAATGCCGTTGACCAGGATAATCAACCCCAGGAACATCCAGGCCTTCAAGGGAAACTTCAAAGAGACCTTCTGCGCCCGGAGGAGCGGCAAAAAGGAGAGCATCACCAGCAAAAGTGCAATCACCTTTAGGAGGGTGACCGGTTCCCCCAGGGCAATAAATCCAAAAATCGCCGGGATCAAAACACCGCCTGCGGCCACTGCCAGGGTTGTCATAATCAGCGGACAGAGGGACATGGATTGGATCTTGAAATTATTATAAAGCACCATCAGGATACCGAAGCCTGCGGTAGCCATCAGGTTGATGGGTGTCCAGTAAAAAGCAAAGCCGGATGCAATAAAGAAACTGAAAAATACCGCCGCAGAGCTGAGAATATTATAAGCCGTTAAAGAAAAAACACCGGTGCCGGCTGACCGCTGATAGGCTTTGATCAAAAGATTCGCTCCCACCAGGCAGGCAATCGAGCCAGCAAGCTGCAAATAACCCATTTTTCATTCCACCTTTGGAACCATTCATTATCATTCAAACGTTAAAACGAAAAAACCTCTGATTTCCGAGAAAATCAGAGGTTTTCGCCGTTGGTGACCCGTACGAGAATCGAACTCGTGTTACCGCCGTGAAAGGGCGGTGTCTTGACCGCTTGACCAACGGGCCGATTTGGTAGCGGCAGTCGGATTTGAACCAACGACACCGCGGGTATGAACCGCGTGCTCTAGCCAACTGAGCTATACCGCCATATTACGCTTCGCAAAGCGCCTTTATATTATAATACCTCTGAATCGAATTGTCAACAACTTTTTTCTTTTTTTCAAAAAAAACTTTGAATATCAGGAGTCCCTTTCCCTTTTCTCCTCTTTCGCGGGAAAATTGACACGTCCGCTTTCTCCTGCTATAATAGTGGAAAGCGTTTTGCCTGATGAAATTTCAAAAAAGGGAGGCGTGCTTATGAAGCCGTTCCTGGCCCTTCAGGAAAATACCGATTCCCTTCTGCGCCGGTTTGCCATGCATCCCTGGCTGGTGCTTGCCGCAGTTTGCGTTGGCCTATCCGCCTGCTTTGATCCCACCGCCCCTCGGTACGGCGCATATTCCTTTCTGCTGATCCTTGCCGCCGGGTGGATCCTGGGAGTGCTTTTCCTATGCAAAGGAACCCCTTGGTTGAAAGGGACGGTTGCGGTCGGCGGCGGGCTCCTTCTTCTGGTGGCGGGCGGCCGTGCGGTCAGCTCCTCTGCACCGTTGACCAAGCTGCTTCTAATCACCCTGGTTCTTTTGGGAGGGGTTGCAATCTTCCTCGCGCTCCTGAAACGGATTACTGTCCAAAGAGCCATCCTGCTTTTGGCAGCGGCCGGACTTCTGCTCCGTTTATTTTACACTCTTTATACCGGGGTGCAGGTCCGCCAGCACGACGTTGAGGTTTTCGGAAACGGCATCGGCCACTCGGGATATATTGAGTTTCTTTATGACAATTTCCGCCTTCCCGTTGGAGAGGAGACCTATACCTGGCAGTTTTACCATCCACCCCTCAGCCACGCCATTGCGGCCCTTTGGCTGAGACTGCAAACTCTTTTGGGAACCCCCTGGGAGCTTGCGCTGGAGCGGATCCAGATTCTCTCCCTCTTTTATTCCGGAGGATGTATGCTTCTTTCCTACCGGTTATTCCGGGAGCTGGGGTTGAAGGGCAAGGGGTTGCTCT
This sequence comes from Oscillospiraceae bacterium, assembly GCA_017466885.1. Lineage (GTDB taxonomy): Bacteria > Bacillota > Clostridia > Oscillospirales > Ruminococcaceae > RGIG4130. Next base: position 34,699 of record JAFTTH010000030.1, on the reverse strand, counting down.
TTGCGTTTGTACTGATTGCCTTCCACCCTACCTTTATTATTATGGGTGGCAGCATCAATAATGATATGCTGGTTAACACCTTTATGCTGGGGACGCTTCTTTGGGCAGTCCGGTGGTATAAAGCACCTTCCTGCCGCACCATTCTCCCCCTTGCAGTCTGTATTGGGCTGGGGATGTCCACCAAGCTCTCCGCTGCGCTTCTTGCTGTTCCGGTGGCGGCACTCTTTCTGGCCAAGCTTCTTTCCCGTGAGGGACGGAGCGCGTTGGGAAGCTACTTCAAGCAGTTTTTGGCCTTCGGGGCTCTCTGCTTCCCTCTGGGACTTTTCTGGACTGTCCGGAACTTCCTGACCGGAGGAATTTCCCCCGGTGCAGTCCCCAATCTCGGGGAGGATAGCTACCAATACGTGGGATTCCATTCCCTTTGGGAGCGCTTTACCGATTTTTCCTTCTACCAGTTTGAGCAGCTTTACTCCGCCTTCGGAGAATACTTCGGTGCGGAATACCTGGAGTTCAACCCCTGGATCGGTCTGTTTAAGACTGCAGTCTTTGGAGAATACACCTTCCGCGGGATCAACGAAACGGTGGATTTTGTCGCGCCCATTCTCTTTACTGTGAATCTTCTGCTGATGCTGGCCGGTGCCGCCGCAATTGTTTGGTACTGCATCCGCGCCAAGGGAATGCAGAATCGAACCATTGCTCTGTTTTTGGGATGTTCTGCACTTCTGACCCTATGCTCCTATCTGCAGTTCTGCATCACCTTCCCCCACACCTGCACAATGAACATCCGCTATGCGGTGATGCTGATTCCCATTGGTGCCGCGGCGCTGGGAGTGTTATCCGAGCCTTTGGGCAAAAAACGGACCGTCGGCAAGGTGGCGTACGGTCTGTTGGCGGCGGCAGGCGCTGTATTTGCCCTTTCCTCCACCCTGTTATTCGCCTATCTGCCGGCCTGATGCTTCATAATGGAAAAGAACCGCCCCCCGGTCTTACCGAACTGGAGGGCGGCTTTTTTGCGGCAAAATGCCGCTTATGTTCGGAACAGTCAGGTTTATTCCCCCATTACCATAACCTGAACAGTCCTTTTTCTCGCACGGGTCTGGTCGAAGTCAATGAAGTGAATCCGGCCGAATTCTCCCAGATCAGCCTCCCCGTCACAAAGGACGATCGTGACGTTTCTGCCGATGATCGAGGAGCGGAGGTGGGCATCGGTATTGTGGCAGCCACGGGCATCCTCGTCGTGCTCCTCGGCGAATTTCAGCGCCTTGGGGCCGGGATGCAGGTAGATTCCTTCCCTTTTGCAAACCGGAACGATCTCATCCATAATATCCACAAGATCCTGCTGGAGAGTCTCCAGTCCGGTCATAGACATATCAAAAGCGCACTCCTGGGTAATGACAGAGCAGGTTGTATGGTGCGAATAGACCACCACGATACCGTCCTTGATCCCGGAGCGGGCAACGACCTGCTTGACTTCATCCGTTACATCGTGGAATGTACATACCTTATCATTGGATTGCAAACGCAGTTCTTCCCGATAAATCATCTTGTTCTCTCCTCTCACTTTTTCATTGCGGCAAGGTCATCAGCGGCCCGACGGGTCGCCGCAACCATTTCATCAATCATTGCAATGGGATCTGCGGCATTGATGATCCCCGATGCTGCGCCTGCCGCCTCAGAACCGGCCATAATAAAGTCATACACCTGCTGGCCGTTGGTGATGCCGGCAGCCTGCTCCACCAGGATATCAGGGTAAATCCCCTTGATCTCCCGGATAGACTCCAGGACAAAGCTCATATCGCTGACTCCTCCGCCGGTTCCGCCGATCAACTCGGAGGGCTCGGGATTGATAATATCGGGGTGCAACTGAGCAATGGCCTTGGCTTCGGCAATGGTATCCGCGCAGGCGAACACCAAAAGATCCAGTTCTCTGGCCCGCTCAATCGTTTTCTTGATGGCGGGAATACTCATAGGCTTTTCGCAATGGTTGACCACGACACCCTTTGCGCCGGCGGCCTTGATGGCCTCAGGGAGAATATCTGCCATTCCCCGTCCGGGATAGAGGGTATCCATATACGGAGCAAGAACAATCAGCCGCTTTGTATGCTCACAGATGCGCCGGATTTCCACCACAGGTGTGATAAACAGGACATCAATGTCATACTTATTTGCAGCTTCTTCTGCCGCAAGAGCATACTCGAGGACCTTATCGCCATAGATATAGTTTTTGGTTCCGATTTCGAAATACGGAGTTTTAATGATGGGTTTCATTTTCAATCATTCCTCTAAAAATTATTCAGATTTTGCATTATAGGGAACCCATCAGTATGTGCTCTTTAAAATCCGGCAATATGTTTCGTATTTCTTTTGGTAGTAATCAATTACCTCAGGATCGGGACGCTCCAACTCCCGAAGGGCGCCCATTACTCCCGCTTCCCGGAACGAGGAATACATTCCGCATCCCACAGCGGCGATCATCGCCGCACCCAGGCAGGAGGTATCAGAACAATCTGATACGAAGACGCTGCATTCAGAAAGAACCGCCGCTACGATCCCTGACCAAAAAGCACTCCTTGTCGCACCGCCGGTCATCATCAACCGATCGGCACTAATTCCCTCTCTGGTATATTCTTCCATCACCCGCCGCGTTTCAAACGCAACACCCTCCATCAAGGCACGGGCAAGGTCATATTTATCATGATGGAGAGACAGTCCGACGATCCTGGAACGCTTTTCCGGATCAGGATCAGGAAAACCTGACCCTGCCAGATAAGGGACCCAGAAAAGATCCGCCGCACTCTCCTGCCGCTTTTGAGCCTCTTCGTCAAAAGCTTTGTAGCTATCTCCGGTCTGACTGTGCCACCACTTCAACGCCGATCCGGCATTGACCTGGGATGCCATTGCACCGTATCCCCCGGCGGGATGGACTCCCGGGCAGATATGGGATTTGGTATACCGAAGTTGGTCGGTAACCCCCAATACTACCCACGTTGTGCCGGTGGCAAGCATCATATCCCCGGGGCGAACCGCTCCGCACCCCAGCGCCGCACAGTACTGATCGTGAGCACCGTTGAAAACCTGAACCGCTTCTGTCAGTCCAAGCTCGCCGGCCGCTTCCTTCGTTAGATTTCCAACCAAGGCACCGGTGGGCAGGACCTCCGGAAGAGATTCCTCCGTGATTCCCAGATGGGAGAGGATCTCCTCATCCCATTTCCGCTCCGGCACACTAAAAAGCTGGCGGATTGCGCCGTTTGTTGGGTCGGTCGCATATCGCCCAGTCAAAAAATGGTTGGCATAAGACAGGGTGGAAACAAACTTTTCCTTCCCGGTCAGCATTCCGCGGTTTTTCAACCACAGGATCTTGGAAGCATCTCCACCGGGGGCCGACGGCCAACCCGACTTCCGATACATTCCGTCCGGCCCGAAGGCAGTTGCCAAGGTCTCCGCCTCAGCAACGGCCCTTCCGTCCATCCAGGTAATTACATTGTCTGCCTCCGAAACGGAGTCGCAGACCGCAAGGCTGGAGCCCTGGGTAGAAAGGCCAATGGCCGCAACCGACTCCGGAGCCACATCACGGCAGGCCGTGCGAACCGCATGGACGATTGCCTTTTTCCAATCCTTAGCTGACTGCTCCACATATCCCCCAGGCCGGACATTCAGATCGTATTCCAAATATCCCTGCCCGTGAATTTTTCCGGTTTCATCGAAAAGGATCGCTTTCGTGCCGGTTGTGCCAACATCAAGTCCTATCACGAACATACGCCATGATTCCTCCGATTCCATGGAAAAATTAGTCTGCCATCAACTCTTTCATCCGCTCTGCAGCCAACGCCGCTTTTTCTGCCGCCTTCGCTGCTTTTTCAGCGTCCTCCGCTGCCTTTTTTGCCGCTTCTTCCGCTCTCTTCAGATTCTTTTCCTTCCAGGCCTTCTTCTGGTTGTCATAAACCTCATCGGGAATATGGAAGTCCTTCTTGGAGTTGATCGGCCAGAGCTGATCTCCCGCTTCTGCCGGGTTGGTGCAGGCATGGTCATTCCGGTAGGCATCTCTCTGCGCAGGATCGCGGAGATCGGGAACCGCAATGGGAATATTTCCGTTGAGGATGGAACGGTAGGCCAGAATGCCGCAGATTCCCATATCTACCGCCTGATAAACGTCAATGCTGTATTTATCGCCATCGGGGCGACCGAGAATCTTCTCCAGGAAGAAATGGGTCGGATAGAAGTCTGCACCGCCGTGGCCAGAGAACTTCTGAGCAAGCTCAGGAGCAACGGCCTGTGTGGGAGTATACTCCTGCATCGGCTTCTCTTCCTCAACACGATAGATCGACATCGTTGTATCGTTCATACGGTTGGTTTCCATAGTGCCCCGGGTACCGTTCAGAACGTAGCTGGTATTTCCCGGCTCTCTGCGGAACTCAGCATGGAGGCTCCGGGCAATCGCACCGTTATCCAGGGTAATCATCTCAATACCGCCGCAACCCTTTGCCTGACCGACTGCAACCGCATAATCCGGAGCGAAGGTCTCAAATCCCACAACCTGCACCGGGCGACGGCCGGTAATGGTCAGGATCGGAGCAATACTGTGGGTGCAGTAGAAGGTGGAATAGCTGAGGTTTCTCCAGTGATCCCGCTCACCCCGGGTCAACTCATCCCAGCAACCGGTGCAATCGTGGATGTACTCGCCTTCGGCGTACATAATCTCACCGATATCGCCCCGCTCATAGCGCTGCCACATTTCAAAGGTTTTGGTGGAATAGGAATAGTTTTCTGCGTAAGCATAGACCTTTCCGCTTTCCTCTACCGCCTCGATCAGCTCAACTGCCTGCGCCATAGATGCGCAAGGAAGAACCTCACTCATTACGTGGAAACCGGCCTTGAGCAAACGGATGGCGAAGGGGGCGTGCTCATTGGCGAAGTTTGCTAAAACAACAGCATCCATATCGCATTTGATGAAATCTTCAAAATCATCATAAAGTGCAACCTTCAGGCCCTTCTCCTCCGCCGCCTCTCCAACGCTATCCAGCAAAGGCCGGAACCAATCACAAACCGCAACCAATTCTGCCTCGGGATGGGAGAACAGAACATCAATCATCGAACGGCCTCTTGCAGCGCCCAAAACGCCAACTTTAATCTTTGCCATAACAAACCTCTCCTAAGTGTTTCTTTTTCGCTTTTATATCCAAACGGCAGTGCCGCGAGGAACAGATTGTTAAATCCGGACGAAGTTCCATCCAAACTCTGCCGCAAAGCTTGCGAAGGCTTCCGCATCCACACCGTAAACCAAGGCGCCGTGGTGGGTACCGCCAACACGGCTATACTCCTCCAGGAAGGTGGCAAGATCCTCTGCGGGAGAGAACCACCCGTGCACCAGATCGATCATATTGTGTTCCTTGGGAACGGTCAGCATCTCACCGTCCGCGGCGATGAGGGTATACTCGCCGTCTCCGGCGGGGGCAAGATCCAAAAAGACCGCCTTGCCGCCCTTCATCGGGGCCATAACGGTAAAGGGATTTCCTGCCTCGGTGAAGGGGAAGTTTTTCACACGCATGGTAGGAGTCCGCTCCGAAACCGCCAGGTTATACTCACCCATATGGCTGAGGAATACGGTATTCCGCAGCCAGTCGGGGCAGAACATCTCGGCAAAGGTGGATTCCGGCCAGGAAGAAAGCAGAGCGCCCACAAAAGCGGCTGTCATCACATCGCCCTCGCCGGCATACCCGATTCCCTCCTCCATTGCGCGGCAGGGACGGTCAAAGGGCATATAAGGCAGACCATTCTTTCCGGTAGCAAGGAAGTTGATGGAAAAAGCAGAGAGCTTTTCCTCTTTGATCCAATCGTCAATCGCCAGGGAGACCCGGGAAACATCGTTATGTAACTCTTCCGAAACACCGTCGTTGAGATACTTCCGGCTATCCTCCTGCCACAGAGCGGCCACCCGATCCTCCGACACGGCTTTTACCCGATCGTTGACGGTGGACATATCGAAGGGAAGGACCTCCATCCCGATATCCCGCTTGAGGTTCTCATAAGGAACACGGAAATCTCCCATTCCGGCAAAGGGCTCACCCACAATCCCCACCCGGGCAGACCGCATCGCTTTGGCGGCGGCTTTTGCTTTGGCGGCATTGGCAACACGGTTGCAGACATCCGAGCAACGATAGTGCCCCGCAAATATCTCAAAAGGCTTTCCGTTCCGGATCAGCAGACTGCACATATCCTGAACGCCGTGGATTCCATGGTTATAATCAATATCGGCAATGGAATTGAAGGGGGAGAAATCACAGCTGGGGGTCGTATCCAAAACAAGGATCGGCAGGGGGCAATTTGCCAGGGGCTTTTCCGACTCCAGGGAGGGAGAATAGGCCAGATGGAGGGTAATGACCGCCGAGGCCTCCTCCCGGACAAACCGGTCGAGAGCCGCCTGGAACTCATTCTCCAGCCGGCAGATCGGCGCACGGACAACCTCCAGTTTTTCCTCCTGCTCCAGCTTTTCTGCAATCTCCTCATAAAACGCCTCTACCTTCGGACGCATATAAGGGAGGGAATCATCATACAGCTTCACATAAAGGGGAAGCAAGCCTACTTTTACCTTCTTCATCTTACATCACAACTCCTTTAAAAGGGTCAAATTTCAGCAGCATTTTTTCGGAAACATCAAAAAAGCGCTGCACTGTTTCGATAGAAAATCTTTTCCCGAAGCTCTGTCGCATTGGGAGCCTGGCCGGTTACATCCAGGAGGTTCTTCAACTGCTCATAGAGGAAGAGGGTATACCCTTCCTCCACCTCTTTTCCTTCCACATGCTGATTCCAGGGGAAATTCTCCCGGGCAAGATTGCGGTAAGAGGTTTCGGTCCATTGACGGCGCCCGTGCCACCAAAAGACCGGCAGGTCGGTACCGTAATGGATCTGATCGTGGTTCAGATGCTCCAATGCCGCCTCAATGACTGCAGGATTTAAAACAGCCGCAAAATCATAATGGAAGGCATTCACATCCGACCCCAGCTTCTCCATAGCCTCCAGGAAATGCGCCGGGCAATAGCTCCGACCCATATGGGCAATAATAATGGTGATATCGGGGAATTTTTGCCGCAGCTCCTTCAGTTCCCGGATATTCCGGTCATCCGGCAACCGACCCGCCCGGGGAACATGGAGCATCAGGATCCCCTTCCGGTCATTGAGCACCTTCATATGGGCATCCGGCATAAACTCCGGGAAGGTAATATCAGCTGCTTTTGCACAGGCGACCATATCCGCGTAAGGCTTATAGCCCGAAAAGCCGCCTTCATCATAAATCCGGGCGGTTTCCTCAGCGCTGACCGAGGGATCAAGGATCATAAAACCGGCATCCAGCTTTTTGTCCCGGACAAGGGATGCGATATACTGATTATGTCCGGCGTGATTGCCGCCCTTGATTACTGCCCCGAAGGCGGTGGAATGAACCTCTCTCCCGGGATAGATATCTGCGGAAAAGCGGCGGTATTCCTCCGCCGTCATTGCGGCACCGCATTGAATGGCCCAATCCGCGGCATACATTTCCGGGGGAATATCCCCGATATTCTTCTCTAAAGAGATATGCTGGTGAATATCCCAAATTTTCTGCGGAAGCCGGGAATCGATCTGCTCCGCAAAAAAGGACCTATCGTGTTCTGTCAGTGTGTACTCTGAAATCATTAAACCACGCTCCCAAACTGACCTTTTGAATCATATTATCACGAACGCAGACTTTTGTCAATATTTTATGACTGATTTTTTTACTTTTTCGCTTTTTTCCCTTGACAAATGACCGTTTCTGCCTTATCATATAGATGTATCAAATTGACCGAAGTTTTAAAACGGTCAAAATGGAGGAGATTTTAATGGAAACTGTCACAAATTTGAAAATGTTCCTGAACGGGGAGTTTGTTGAGTCTGCTTCCACCAAATGGATGGATGTTTATGACCCCAGCAAGGGCGAAGTCATTGCCAAGACTCCCTGCTGCACCTCCGACGAGGTTGAGCAGGCAATCGCCGCCGCAAAGGCCGCCTTCCCCGCCTGGTCCAACACTCCGGTCGCCCGCCGTGTTGAGATCCTTTATAAATTCCGCGATCTTCTGATCCGGGATATGGATGAGCTTACATATATCCTCTGCCGGGAGCACGGTAAAAACTGGGATGAGGCCCGGGGAGATATCCTGAAGGTGAAAGAGCCTGTTGAGGTTGCCTGCGGTGCTCCCTCTCTGATGATGGGCGAATCCCTGATGAACGTTACCAACGGCTTTGACTCCGTTCTTTACAGAGAGCCGATGGGTGTTTTTGCCGGAATCGTTCCCTTCAACTTCCCTGCGATGATCCCTATGGGCTGGATGATGCCGATGTGTATCGCTACCGGTAACACCCTGGTTCTGAAAGCTGCTTCTATGACCCCCATGACCTGCCTGAAGATGGCTGAGCTTCTGGTTGAGGCCGGTCTGCCCAAGGGCGTTGTCAATATCGTTACCTGCTCCCGGAATGAGGCCAACATTTTCCTGACCCATCCCGATGTTGTGGGTGTTACCTTCGTTGGTTCCACCTCCGTCGGTCTCCACGTTTACTCTACCGCCGCCGCCAACGGCAAGCGGGTACAGTGCCTCTGCGAGGCGAAGAACCACGCGCTGGTCCTCCGGGATGCTCCCATCGAGCGGACCGTTGCCGGTGTTCTGAACTCTTCCTTCGGTTGCGCCGGTGAGCGGTGCATGGCTCTTCCCGTTGTTGTTGTGGAAGAGGCGATTGCCGATGCCTTCGTTGCAGAGGTTCTGCGTCAGATTAAGGATAAGAAGATCGGTCCCGCTTACGATAAGACCACCGATCTCGGCCCTGTTGTTTCTGCCTCTCACAAGCAGTCCATTCTCAACTGGATCCAGAAGGGAATCGACGAGGGTGCTGAGCTTGTTCTGGACGGTCGGGATGTTGTTGTTCCCGGTTACGAGAACGGTTTCTTTGTAGGTCACACCGTTTTCGATCACGTTACCCCCGAGATGACCATTGGTCAGGAAGAGATCTTTGGGCCGGTGCTCTGCATCAAGCGGGTTAAGAACTTCGAAGAGGGCCTTGCCGTGATGAACAGCAACCCCTTCGCAAATGGTTCTGTTATTTTCACTCAGAACGGTTACTATGCCCGTGAGTTCACCAAGAGAACCCATGGCGGTATGACCGGTGTTAACGTTGGAATTCCTGTTCCCGCCGGTATGTTCCCCTTCTGCGGTCATAAGCGCTCCTTCTTTGGCGATCTCCACGCTCTGGGCAAGGACGGCCTCCGGTTCTATACCGAGTCCAAGGTCGTGACCACCCGTTGGTTCAACGAGGATGAGCTGAGAAACACCTCCGTTGGTACCTGGGACGGCGCTCTTTGATCGACACAAGAAAGATAAGGGATGATTTTCAGTATGAAAGCGTTAATGAAGCTTCGCCCTGGACGGGACGGAATGGGCCTGCAGGATATGCCGATTCCCGAGGCGGGAGAAAATGAGGTCGTTATCAAGGTTGCCTACGCAGGAATCTGCGGTACCGACCTCCACATCCGGAGTGATGAATACGAAGCAAACGCCCCGGTCATTATGGGACACGAATTCAGCGGAACGATTCACCAGGTCGGTGCCGGTGTTTTGGGATATGCGGTGGGAGATCCTGTGGTCTCCCTGACCGCCGTTGTCACCTGCGGCCATTGCCGGTACTGCTTATCCGGGACACCTATGCTCTGCTCCGAGCGGAAATCCATCGGATCGGGTGTGAACGGCGCCTTTGCGCAGTATATGGTCGTTCCCGCAAGAACCCTTTACCCCATTCCCGAGGGTGTCTCTCTCAAGGCTGCGGCTCTTTGTGAGCCTTTGGCCTGTTGCGTGCGCAGCGTTTCGGAGGTATGCCGGATCGACGCGGGAGATATCGTGCTGGTCAGCGGTCCGGGCGCAATCGGTCTTTTGGCGCTTCAGGTTGCCCGCGCCAACGGTGCCAAGGTTTACGTCAGCGGGACCTCCGCCGATGAGCCCCGCCTTCGCCTTGCAATGCAGCTGGGTGCAGCGGGAACCATCACCGTGAATCGGGAATCCTTGGCTGAGGCCGCCGAGAAGATCACCGGCGGAGCGGGATTTGATGCCGTGTTTGAATGTGCCGGCGTTGCCGCTTCGGCAGACGGTTGCTTGAAGGTTGTTCGGAAGGGCGGCCGCTTCGGGCAGATCGGTCTGTTCGGCAAGGCGATCCCCTTTGATCTGGATCTGCTCCTGAAAAAGGAGGTCAAGCTTTCTGCCGGCTTTGCCACCACCCCCGACTCCTGGAGAACTGCACTGCGGCTTCTGGAAGCAGGGACGGTGGATACCCTCCCCATCGTCTCGGATATTTTCCCGCTGGAAAGCTGGGAAACCGCCTTTGACAAAATGGAACACAAGATGGGTTTGAAGATTCTTTTCTCTCTTTCACAACAGAACTGACAATCGGAAGGAATGATATATCATGGGATACTACTCCTACCTTGAATGGATGGCTAAAAACACCCCCACACAATGGTGCAACGACTCCGCAATTCCGAAGGAAATGGAGGATGCGATCCAGTTCGGCGGTGCGATCGGTTGTACCTCCAACCCGCCTTTGAGCTATCAGGCTCTGGTGGCCAACCCCGCTCTGTATCAGGATGAGGTTGCGCAGATTCCGGAGGGTCTGAACCGGGACGACCGCGCGCTGGCGCTGATCGGTTGCGTTGTCCGGGAGCTTTCCCGGCGGCTGATGCCGATGTACCAGGCAACCAACAAGCAGTACGGTTATATCCGTACTCAGGTTCGTCCTGAGCTGGCAAATGACGGCGAGGCAATGCTTGAAATGGGCAAAATTATGGCCACATGGGGCGAGAACGTAATGGTCAAGATCCCCGGAACCAAGGCCGGTGTTTGGGCCTTGGAAGAGCTTGCTGCTTGCGGTATTGCCACCAACCCCACCGTTTGCATTGCAACCTCTCAGGCTCTCGCCGTTGCGGACGCTTATGAGCGCGGCCGTGCAAGAGCAATTGCTGCGGGAATTACCCCCGCCCCCTCGACTGCCGCTGTTGTTATGGGACGCCTTTCTGACTATATGCTTCAGAAGGATCCTAACGCTAACGCAGAATCTTTGCAGTGGGCTGTTCTTGCCGTAATCAAGAATATTTTCGCCGAGTATGCCAAACGGGATTACCACAGTCAGCTGATGCCCGCCGCATTCCGGACTGCCTTCCAGGTTTCGGAGCTGTCCGGTGCAGAGTGCTGCATGACCATTCATCCCAAGATTCAAAAGCTGGTTGCCGAAGCGGATGCCGCCGGTCAGCTGGTAAGAGAGTGCCGGTTTGATGTTCCTGTGGAGCAAAAGCACCTGGACTATGCCGCTTCCCTCTTCCCTGAATTTGAAAAAGCCTACTATGCTGACGGTCTGACCATTGATGAGTTTGACAGCTACGGACCCATCCTCTTTACTCTGGATGGATTCGACAAAGGCTGGCGCCAGCTTTACGAGCTTTGATTCCTATCACCCGTTGGCACTGCCAGCGGGTGATTATCTTTGAAAGGAGCTCCTATGATTAAAAATAATTCTGTAATCCTTTTCCAGGGGGACAGCGTTACTGACGCCGAAAGAGACCGCGAAGACCCCATTTCTCTTGGAATCGGCTTTCCTGCCATTATCTGCGGAATTTTGCACGCTACCTACCCCGAAGCAAACTATAAGATTTTGAACCGGGGAATTTCCGGAAACCGCGCTGCCGATATGGCTGCACGGTGGCAGACAGACTGCCTTGATCTGAAGCCTGACGTGTTGACGATCCTTTGCGGAGTGAATGAATCCGGACGACGGTACGACAGCAACGATCCTACTCCCGACGATGTCTTTAAAGAAAATGTTCGTCAGTTGATTCTTTCTGCAAAAGCCGTTTCTAACCCAGACCTGGTGCTAATCACCCCCTTCCTGATTGACATTAACGATACTGTCGCTCAAGTGCACGAGGATGTTTACGGTAAGGTTGCGATGATGAAAGAGCTTGCAGAAGAGTTCAATGCCCCGTTAATCGACCTCGACCAAATCTTTCTGGAAGCCAGCAAGCATATGCCTATGACCTTCTGGGCAAAAGATGGCGTCCATCCAACAACGGCCGGTCACAGTTTGATTGCTTACCATTGGCTGAAAGCCGCAGGCTTTTCCCTTTAATCCAAAAAGTGCTCCGCAATTACTGCGGAGCACTTTTTTGCAGCTTACTGCAAAATAAGCTCTTTTCCCGGCTCAACACAATAGGTTTTTTCGTCCTTCAGAAGCCAAACAGCACATCCACTGGGATTATAAACGATTCCCCGCTCTACCGAATACTGCAGGCTTTGGAAGGCCTTGGTATAGCGGAAAATTTCCAGGTTGGTAGCATACCAAATCTCCCCCGGATGCCCCGAAATACGGTCCAAAAACTTTTCCATAATCCACCAGTTATCGGAAGCCCAAAACTCATAGGAATGGCCCCAAACATAAAAGAGCATCGGTTCACTGGTGTGATACCAGGGGAAGGTTGTTGCCCTTGCAGTCATAAATTGCTCCGCAAGTTCCATCAGCCGGGGATGGCCGTGGTGAGCTGTGCCTTCCCAGCGATACCAGTTATCAGGGATCGCCTGAAATGACTCCGATCCGGCGGTCGCGATCCGTGCGTAATCCACTCCGGCATCAGCCAATCTCCGTTCCGTTCTGGCATCCACCGCCCCTTGCGGGTAGGCAAACCCAGAAACACGGCAGTCAAACAGATCCTCCAGCACTTTGCGATTCAATAGGATCTCCCAAAGCATCGCCGCATCGTCCATCATAGGAAGCTCGCCGTGAGTATAACCGTGAAGAGCAACCTCCATTCCCGTTCCGGTATAGGTCCGCTTCACACTCTCCAGATCCATCCAGCTTTGGTGAGGTGGATCCACACAGGTTTTTCCAAAAAAATCAGGGCTCAGGTTAAAGGTTCCCTTCACACCGCTTTCCAAGAAAAGCTTGACCAGCTTCTCATCCTGAACAGGTGCATCATCATAGCTGAAGGTGAGGGCCTTTTCCCGGCCCTCCGGGTATCTCATAAAAATATGTTTCATTTTTCTTCAAAAAGCGCAACTCCGCGCCCACCGCCATCGGCAGCAGGCACGGAGCAATTTTTTATTCCTCAACCTTATTCATCGCATCCAGCCAGTCTTCGATACTGGACTCAGCGACCGGAACAACAGACTCGACTACAGAAGACCAAGAGTTGGCAGTCAGGTTTCTGATAAAGCCATCGTCAAATCCCCAGAAGTTATAGTAGATGAAGGGGATGGGAGTGGAATTGTAAGCGATCTCTCTCATCTTGACCAGACGGTCGATCTGAGAATCAGTCATCTTCCACACAGTCTTATAATCAGACTCCATCAGTCTGTCTTTATAAGTGTTGTTATGGTATTTGTCATAGTACGCATCGGTCTGGACATACCGCATAATCTGGGCAATCAGCGCACCGCCCTCGGGGTTTTTGCACCCTGCACCGATACCGGCGCAAGAAGGCTGGGCATAGGTGTAGTACTGGCCTTCACCCATCCACTGAGGAGTCGGGCAGAAGTCGATTCTTCCCTTCTCCCACAGCTCGATCATAGAAGCCTGGCCGGCAGCGTTGCCGCTGATCAGCATCATAGCAACCTTACCGTTGACAAACTCCGCAATCAGGTCAGCACTTGTCATATCACCGGTACCGGCAATCCGCAGAACATTCTCGTTCAAGGGGCCCAGGGTGGCAAACCACTCGGCAGCCGCAGCAATCTTCTCATGTCCGATATTCAGGATGAAGTCACCGTTTTCATTGTCGACCTCCAGGAGGTTGACACCGGTGGAGAAGTGCAGGGGATAGATTGCACCATCAATACCGAGGCCCCAAACATCGTTGGTGCCGTCACCGTCATCATCGCGGGTAACCGTTACTGCAATATCCTTCAGAGCATCCCAGTCCCAGGTATTGTTCTCGAAATGAGTCAAGGGAGAGGTAACGTTATTTTCAGCAAGGATTTCGGGATTCCAAACACACCAGATATCAAACTCCAGCGGCTTGGTAACAAGGAAGTAATAGTGATCCTTCCACTTCAGAGTATCCATCATCGGACGGACATCTTTCCACATCACGTCATCCAGATCGATGTAATTTTCCAGAGGCTCAAGGTAGTTGTTTGCAAGGCAGATCGGGTAGTCTGCTGCACCGACATAGTCAGGCATCTCGCCGGACATATACAGAGCAGAGAGGATGGACAGCCGACGGGTAGAGTCAACATAGCTGACAACGTCAAAAGACATTCCGTACTGCTGCTCAGCAATCTCAACCCAGCCAACCTTGCCGTCTTCCTTCATCCGATAATCATCGATGCTATCCGACTGAACAAAAATGCTGACCTTTTTGTTGTCCAGCTCAACCTCAGGGAGGTTGATATCAGTTTCCTCAAGCTGAGGGCCTCCGGGGGTGCCTGTGTCTCCGGTCTCGCCATTATCACAGCCGCTGAAAACCCCTGCGCAGAGGGTAACTACCAGCGCCAGCAACGCGATCCAGGAAAATGTGCGTTTTTTCATGGTAAATAGCTCCTTTCATTATATCCTACCTCTTCAAATACAGAAGAAGATAAGTGTCAAATTCTGCGGTTTGAATTGCCAGAATATTTTTATCCAGGGTATATTCCACCGCAACCTGCCGGGATTCCGCAAAGGGCGTCTCCCCTACAACGTCCGACACTGTATATCCGTCCGGAAGGGTAAAGCAGAGCCGCGCCGCGCGGTCTGTCAGGCCCTCATCTCCCCCGCGGCGAACCACGTGGAGATAAATCTCCCCATCCCGGCTTTGCCGGACGGTAACAGCTGTTTTCTCAACATTATTGCCGATGGAAACCTGCTTCCAGGCGCCCGCTTCCTCCAACGCTTTCCGGAAGGAATCGGAAACAGTCTGCTCCTGCTCGCTTTCCGCCAGGGTAAATCCGGGAACATAGCGAATGGAATCGGAGGTGGCTCCAACATACTTCTGTCCGGCTTTTCCCAAAACAATTAGCTCTTTTCCGGAGGAAATAATCTCTTCCAGAACAGGTTTCCAGGTCTTGTCATTAAAATAGGTATATTCGGGAAGAATCAGCACACGGTACTGATCCAGCCGCTCCAGAATATCCTCTTTTTCCAGTGCGACATAATCATAAGTCACACCGCTTTTCACCAGCGCTGAAGCCGCCTGGCGAGCTCTGTCTGTCTTAAAGGAATACAGCAGGGTTGCATAATCAAACTCTTCCGGTTTCATAGAGAAGAGATTGCTCTCCACCGACCACAGCACAGCCACTTCAGCAAGGGATTTCGAATGCTCAAAGGCATTCGCATGGTCATCCCCGAAAAGGAAGGCTTTTCTCCCAACGCCCTCCTGATCCGCCACATAAGAGATTCCGCCATTCACCGCAAAGGATTCGCAGATATTGACCTTGTAGCGGAACAGAGGATCAATTTCGGAGGCTGTACCGTACTGCGTGTAAAGATCGTGGAAGCCCAGCGCCTCCGCCATTTGGTAGAGGAACAGCGTGGAGCTATATCCATTGTTACTACCCACATGCTCACTGGTCGGCATATCGCCGCCCTTATCTAGCATTTCAAAAGCAAAGTTTGTGCCGGCCGCGTTATTATTCATCAGGAGGATAAAGTCGGGGTTAATCTTTTTGGCTTCCGAAACTGTCTCCTCCATAAACTCGCCGTAGGTATCGATCTTCCACCACCAATAGGCCCGGCCTTCCTCTGTACTAAAGTCCAGAGGCGCCGCAGGGATCTCCATCTCCCGGCCAAACAACTCCCTGGAGCGCTTTGCCCAGCCTTCCCGGCAATACTTACACTGGCAGAAAAGGCTTGCGCCCGCATAAGGATGAAAGTCATACTGCAGTCCGCCAAAGCCGGCAGCGGCCGTCAGCCGAAGATTCTCGGTCAACCAAGCGCGCCATTTCGGTGCATTGATACAAGCAACATAAAGACCTGCGGGATGCCACTCCTTGGTGGAAGCATAATCGCCCTTGGGGGTAATCGCATTGATGTCATCCAGGGTCAAACCCATCTCTGCGGCAGTTTCCTCCGCATACTGAACGGTATCAACATATCCAATGAGATTGATCCCAAGACGCTTACAGTTTTCCACATCATACGCAGCATGCTCCATCACCCGCTGATACTGCGCAGGAGTGGGAACACCGTAAACGGTGTCCCCATTCTCCTTATAGGCAAGATAATAAATGGACAGGTGATTGACTTTTACATCGGCTGCAGCCTGCCAATCACAAATACTTCTGGTGCCGTCGGCACGCAAAGGGCCGCCCGACCACTGAATCCATTGTTGTGCCATACTGAATCCCTCCTGGGGTTAAGCGCTCATTTACTTTTTCAGGGTGAGCAACGCATAGGTATCAAAATCGCCGGTTTGGATCGTCAGGACGCCATCCTCTTCTTCAAAGTCGACGTCAATATCCACATCCTCCGTGAAGGGGCAGCTACCGGTGATCTTTTTGCAGTCATATCCCTCCGGCAGGGTAAACTCGATCTTGGCGGTATGGTCGGCGAGTGCATCGTCTCCTCCGCGACGGACAACATGGAGATAGATGGTTCCATCCAGACCCTCACGAACGGTAACAGAGGTAAACGCCTGGTTATTTTTGACTGACACCAAATCTCTGGCCTTGGAACGGTTCAGAGCAGTCATGAAATCCTTGGGAACGCCGTGGTTGGATCCAAAGGCCTGCTTGGTGAAATTCTCAATATACCATGCACGTTTATAATCTGCCAGCTCGGGCACCAGCTCCTTGACCTTGCTTTCGGCCTCGGTGCCGAGAACAATCAGATCCTTACCCTGCTCCTTGATCTTCTCAAGAACAGGCTTCCAGGTCTCATCCTCAAAGTAGCTATACTCCGGCAGGAAGAAGACATCATACTGATCCATCCGCTCCAGAACGCCTTCCGGCTCAAGGGCAAGATAGTCGTAGGTGATGCAGGCGTTGACCAGAAGAAGTGCTACCTGGCGGGCATAGTCTGTTTCCACAGTATACAGCAACGAGCTATAAGGGAACTCCTCAGGACTCATCGAGAAAAGGTTACTTTCAATGGACCAAAGAACTGCAGCCTTAGCCATAGACTTGGTGTTGGCATAGACCTGGTGGCGCTCATCCGCAAAGGTGAATGCCTTGGTGCTGATATTTGCCGCATGCTCAATAACATAGGTGATACCGCCGGTGGTTGCAAAGGACTCACCGATATTGACCTTATACCGGAAAGCAGGATCAACCTCAGCGTAAGCATTGTACTGGGTATAAAGATCACTGAAGCCCAGGGCCTCCGCCATCTGATACAGGTAAAGGGTGGAATCAAAACCGTTGTTGGTTCCGCCGTGCTCACTGGTGGGCATATCAACAGCACCGTAGAGCGCCTCAAAGGCAAAGTTTACGCCGTTGGCGTTATTGTTCATCAGCATCAGGAAATCGGGGTTGATCTCTTTTGCCGCAGCGCTGGTCTCATCCATAAAGTCGCGGAAGCACTCAATCTTCCAGCGCCAGTATTCCCGGCTGACCTCATTGGAGAAATCCAACTGGGTAGGATAAGCGGCTTCCTCCCCAAGAACCTCTTTGGAATGCTCTTTCCAGCCCTCTTTGCAGTGCTCGCAGTAGCAGAAAAGGCCAGCACCGGCATAAGGATGGAAGTCATACTGCAGGCCCGCAAAACCGGCAGCGGCAGTCTGACGGAGGTTTTCCTTCAGCCAGCCCTTCCACTCAGGGGAATTGATGCAGGCGATATACAAACCGGGATCATGCCATGCATTGGTGAAGGTGTACTGTCCCTGCGCATTGACCGACGCGATCTGGTCCAGAGTAAAGCCCATCTCCTGCGCAATCCGCTCCTCGAACTGAACCGTGTCACTGTATCCGATGATGCGGATTCCCCGCTCATCACACTTTTCAATATCATAAAGAGCATGATCCATTACCTTTTGGTACTGAGCGTTGGTGGGAACACCGTAAACAGTATTACCCTCATCGTCCGTAGCAAGATAATAGGTGGACATCTGATTTACGTGACCAACCTCTGCCTGCTGCCAGTCCCAAAGGCTTTTTGTTCCGTCTTCTCTTTCCTGTCCGCCATACCACTGGACCCAGTTTCCGATCCACGGCTCATCGCCCTCCGGCTGAGCTGCAGGGGTGCAAGCTGTTGCCCCCAACAGAGTCAGCACAGAAAGGCCCGCACAAAGACAGGCTTTCCACTTTTTCATTGTTGAATGCTTCATTCTCAGTACCTCCACTTTTGAAACGTTAGGATTTTGCTTTTAGTGTAAGGAGAAGGTAGGTGTCAAATTTTTCACTCTCAATAGAAAGGGTATTCCCTTCGAGTGAATATTCAACATCCACTTTCACCGGACGAACGAAAGGATTTTCTCCCGTAACAGTATCCAGCTGGAAGCCCTCCGGAAGTGTAAACTCCAACTTGGCAGTCCGATCTGCCAGGTTGTCATCCCCGCCGCGGCGGATGACATGGAGATAAATATTTCCGTCTGCGGCCTTTCTTGCAGTTACCGCGGTCACATCCTGGTTATTCTTAATGGAGACCTGATTGGTTGCCCCAGTCTCCTTCAGAGCATCCATAAACGCCTTGGAAACTGTCAGCGAGGATTCCCCGCTGGACTGGGTAAAGTTCGGAACGTAAGTAATATGGTCTGCATCCGAATTAACAAACTCTTTGGAGTCTCTGCCCAGAACGATCAGCTTCTTGCCACGCTCCGCAATTGCCTTCAGAACAGGCTCCCAGGTCTCACTGTTAAAGTAGGTATACTCAGGGAGAACCAGGACATCATACTGATTCAGCCGATCCAAAACTCCTTCCGGCTCAAGGGCAAGGTAATCATAGGTGATACCGCTCTTGACCAGCGCCGCTGATGTCTGCCGGGCAAAATCATAGGCATAAGGATGCAACAGTCCGACGAATTGGAAATAGTCCACCGGGATGGAATAAACATTACTCTCAACCGACCACAGGATTGCTACCTTTGCAATGGACTTTGTTCCGGTATACGCTTCGGAATGTATTCCTCCCGCAAAGGTAAACATCGCAGATCCCACACCATATTTATCGCTGACATAAGACAGTCCGCCATTCACCGCGAAGGATTCGGCAAGGTTGACCTTGTAGCGGAAAATAGGGTCGATTTCATCGTCTGTGCCGTACTGGGCATAAAGATCGGAATAGCCCAAGGCTTCCGCCATCTGATACATAAACAAAGTGGATTCATAACCGTTACTGGTGTTGCCATGCTCACTGGTGGGCATATCCCAAACGCCGCCCAGCGCCTCAAAGCCGAAGTTTGTTCCAGTCACGTTATTATTCATCAGCAGAATGAAATCGGGATTTTCCTTCTTGGCCGCTTCAGTGGTCTCCCGCAGGAAATCGCCGAAACAATCCATCTTCCACTGCCAGTAAACCCGACCTTCCTCGGTTGAGAAATCGAAGGCGTTGGGGATTGTTCTTGCAGTGCCCAGCTTCTCCTCCGACCGCTTCGCCCACAGCTCTACGCAATGATCGCACTGGCAGAACATACCGGCTGCCGCATAGGGGTGAAGGTCATACTGCAAACCGTCAAAGCCGGCCTCAGCCGTTGCCTTCAGGTTTTTAGAGAGCCAGTTTCTCCACTCGGGGGAGTTGATGCACGCAACATACAGTCCACCCTTATACCACGCAGTGGTCACGATCTGCTGTCCGCCGTACCCAACGGCTACCAGTTCATCCACCGTGTAACCCATTGCGGTTGCGGATTCCTTGGAAAACTGCACCGTATCGCTATATCCGATTACCCGAATACCCTTTTCGTGGCTCAGATCAATGTCGTACTTGGCATGCTCCATAACCTCTTCCAGCTGCTCATTTGTCGGGACACCGAAAACAGTGGAGCCATCACTTTTCTTGGCCAGATAGTAGGTGGATATCTGGTTGACCTTTACCATCTCTGCCGAAGCGGAATCCCACAGACTGTAGGTTCCGTCATCCCGGACAGGACCGCCAGACCAGTTGATCCAGGACAGGATCAGTTTATCATCCTTTGCTTCTCCGCCGCCGTTGCAGGCAGTCAGGCCAAACACCAAAACAGCCACAACAATCGCCGAAAGGATCCGTTTCATCGATCGTTTCATTGTTATTTCCTCCTTTTTCACTATGAAATTGTAATAACAAGATAGGTATCAAAATCATCCGTGATGATCTCCAGGATACCATTATAAACTGTCCAATCCAAGTCGATTGATTTCTTGGAGGTATACGGACACTCCGCAGAAATAGAGGTGATTTTCTTTCCCTCGGGAATCGTCCAACGCAACCATTGGTGATGCGTCGCACGGTCTGCTTCAGCTGCACCTCTGCGCACCACATGAATATAGGTTTTCGACCCGCTTTCCCGGATGGTAAGAGCGGTATCCGAGAGGTTATTCATAAGAGTAAGGTTTGACAGACCCGCAACCGCTGCCTTAAACTCGTCAGTAACTTGAAATGCTTCTTCCGAATCTGCGGCTTTCAATGCCGGAACATAGGTTACGCTGGTACAGTTCCCGGCATTTTGGGTAATAAATTGCTTTCCGCCTTCTCCGATTACGATCATTCTTTTCCCGCGTCTTACCAGTTTTTCAATAATCGGAGCCCAGGTATCGTCGTTAAAGTATGTGTAGGCGGGGATAACAAACGCGCCATACCGATCCAGTAACACTTCTGCATCGGCACGTTCCACCGCTAAAAAGTCATAAGTGACACCCGATTTTACCAACGCTGATGCCGCTTGTCTGGCCCGGTCGGTGCGGAAAGTGAACAAAAGCGAGCCTAAATTCAACTCATTCGGCTTTAAAGAAAACACATTGCTTTCCGCCGAATAAAGCACTGCAACCCCCGCTTTAGAAGAGGACCCTGCATAGATTTCCGGGCGTTCCGAAACAAATCGGAACATCTTTTTGCCCCACCCGGTTGCATCGGTTACGTAAGAAATTCCGCCAATGGTGGCGTAAGCCTCTGCGAGATTCGTTTTGTACCGGAAAATCGGATCCACCTCCGGCCAGGTATTATACTGGGAATGGAGAATGTCATATCCGAGGGCTTCGGTCAACTGATACATATAAAGAGTGGAGCTATACCCATTGTTGGAGTTATGATGCTCCGAAGTCGGCACATCCCACCCCTTCAGCAGTGCTTCAAAGGGGAAATTGTAGCCGTTGACGTTATTATTCATCGCCAACTTATAGTCAGGATTGACCTTCTTGGCTTCAGAGGAGACCTCCTTCAAAAAGTCGGCAAAACACTCCATCTTCCACCAAAAATAGGTACGGGAAATCTCGTTGGAGAAATCAAGTTGCGTTAAAAGCTCCTTCTCGACGCCCAGTTTTTCCTTACTGTACGCTTTCCAGGATGCTTGGCAGTTTTTGCACCGGCAGAATAGGCCTGCCGCCGCATAAGGGTGGAAATCAAACTGAACTCCCGCAAAGCCGGCCTCGGCATGAAGCCGGTGAATTTCCGTCAGCCAGGCCCGCCACTGAGGGGAGTTGATACAACAGATATACAGTCCCTCCGCATGCCACGCGGTAGTGAAAATATAGTTGCCCGAAGCATCAACGGCACAAAGCTGACTGAGGCTATACCCCATATTACTGGCCGCCCGGCGGGAAATCTGAACAGTATCGCAAAAGCCGAGGATATCCACCCCCGCCTTTGCGCTCTCCTTCAGATCGTAGTCCAACCGCTTCATCAGCGCGGCGCACTGATCCACCGTCGGCACACCGTAAACAGTTTCACCGTCTTCATCCTCGGCAAGATAATGCACCGAAAGCTGGTTGACATTCTGCCGCGTGGCGGCTTTCCAGTCCCAGGCGCTGTTGAGCCCATCCGGTCGGACCGGGCCACCCGTCCACTGCACCCAATGGCGGACTGTATCCGCAGTGACCGATTCCTCTGGAGGTGTTTGAGGCTTCGAGGAGGAAGAGGAAGATACCGTTGATGACGGCTCGGAAGAAGGCACCTTATCCGCTTGGGACGGTGCCTTCGAAGACGATGAGGATTGTGAAGATGGTTGCGATGAAGCTTGAGAGGAGGGAGCCTTGGAAGAATCGGAATAGACTCCCTCGGATGAGGTTTGGGATGAGGTGGCGGCACTATCGGTCTGCTCTGTGGTGTCTGTCACGTCTCCGGCAAAACACCCGGAAAGAATTGTAAGACCTAACAGCGCCGAAAAAATGCGAATGCTTCGCTTCATATCTTCCGTCCCCTTTTGTTATCCAACCAATCCGGACCGCTCAATGCTCTCCGTCAGGAACCGCTGGAGGAAAATATACATCAGCAACAACGGCAGGATCATCAGCAGACAGCCCGCCTGCAACGCTGCCGAGAGAAAATAGGGATTCCCCGACAAAGCGCCCGAGGCCTCCTGCATAAAGTTCAGGACCTCGTTCTGAAGAACAGTAAGACGGGTGGACAATGTGGGCAGATTTCCCAAAAGCAGGGATGAATAGGTATGATCATTCCAATACCAAACGATTGCGAAGAGGAAAACGGTAATCAACATCGTTCTGCTATTGGGAAGAATGATCTGAATAAATGTTCTGGCAGTGTTGCAGCCGTCAATATAGGCGGCCTCTTCCAGCTCACGAGGCATATTCCGGAAGGACTGACGGAGAATATAGATGAACAATCCCCCGCGGATTCCCACACCAAACATCGCCGGAAGCAACATTGCCAGGTAGCTTCCTACCAGGTTGGTGGAAAGAGGCTCACCGGTAAACAACCCGATCAGCGAGCCGATTCCGAAATAGTCAAACTGGAAAAAGAGAACATAATTGGGAATTGCAATGGTAAAGGGCGGAACCAGGATGGTAAAGATAACCATCATAAAGAGGATTCCTCTGCCCTTGAACTTATACCGGGCAAAACCATAAGCCGCCATGGAGCAGGAGATCATCTCCAGAATAGAGCAGCCCAAAGTGATTATCAGACTATTGACCGCTGCGGTAGAGAACTTCATATAGGTAAATGCTGTTTGAATATTTTCAAAGGTAAAGCTCTTGGGGATCCACACAATAGTAGGATCAGTCATCTGATCAGCCGGCCGGATTGCAATGGTCAGCATAGTCATAATCGGATAAAGAACGATTACTGAAACACAAGCCAGCATCAAAAACCGGTAAATCGAACCGATCACCCGGAGAGTCTTTCCCAGAAGAACTCTGCGTTTGGTTTTCTTTGCAGTTTCGGTATAAAACTTTCCTTTGTTGGTTTGTGTTAATCTCTCAACGCCCAATGCTGATCCTCCTCTCATTCGTTATAGTAGCTGACCCTGCGGTTAATAATTGCATAAACCACAATGATAATTGCAAAGATAACCATAAAGTAAATGATAGACAAGGCCGAGCCATAGGAAATATCCATCCGTCCCGACTGGCTACTCAAAACACCGTTAATATAAACGATCATTGGGTTGGCAAAATCGGTAAAGGTATCAATGATCGTATAAACAATGTTGGTAATCAACATTGGCGAGATCATCGGGAAGGTGATTTTACAGAAGGATTCCCAACCGGTTGCACCCTCCAGCTGAGAGGCTTCGTAATAGGATTGCGGAATCGACTTAAATGCGGAAAGGAAGACAAGAATCTGGATTCCTGATTTCCATGTCAGGTTAAAGATCCGATCAACCACACTTTGAATGAAGGATACCACGCTGACATCCAATCCCGCCTGAGAAAGAAGGTCACCGATTCCCTTCGCCCCGAACATTGCAGCCGTCGTCACGCTGCTTCCCAGTTGGGAAGCATAAGAGTCGCTCTGCATCAGGGTAAAGGCAATACCGCTGGCAACAATAACCGGCAGGAAGAAGATGGATTTGAACGCTGTAGCTCCAAAAAAGCGATGACTGAGGACATAAGCAACCGTCAGGCTGAAGGCAATAATCAGCGGAGCCTCATAAAGCAACGAGGTCAGCGAGTTACTCAGGGTCGGCAGAAAATAGATATCATCCACAAACGCCTTCTGGAAAAACTCAAGCCCAACAAAATCGAACTCGATCGGCTGCTTGAAGTTAATCTCATTCAAGCTATACTGCACCGCACTCATCAATGGCCGGAAGAAAAAGAAGATAAATCCAAACAACCAAGGAAGAATGAATATGTATCCATTTCGAATGCGTCGCTTCTCCCAGGAAGGGCGTTTCTTCGCGCGATTCTTAGCCATGCTCTTACCATCCTTTTTCAAAGATACGGACTATTTTTTCAAAAGATAACCACTTGCAGGAACAGTCAGTCCGTCTTCTCCCACATACTCCCGGCTGGAATAGTTGATATAAACGGTTGCACCGTTCTGATAGGTGATCTTACGAACATCCTTGGACAAAACCTCGTGGGCACGGATTGCAAAACCGTCAGTTGCGCGGTAGACCTCATTGAACATCTCATACCGCTCCATGCTCCGTTCCTTCCAACCCTGCGAAGACAGATAATAGAGGTTTTCAAGATCAGTTCGTTTCAACTCGTCAGTTGACTCGGTGATCATAGAATACTTCAGTGCACTGCCCGATTCCAAAGCCATCAGGAAGGACCGGTTCTCACTGGCCGACGCATTGATTGCCACGGTAGAGTACTCCATCTTCCCGTTCAACACCAGCTGATAGAAGGGAATGGAAATATCTGTCAGCGCATAACCGGAGTATTCCATAGGAACATCCTCCAGGCGGGTTGCGTAAGGAAGGAGGAATGCATTGGCATCCGAAAGAAGAACCTCGGAGAAGGAAGAGCTGAAATTCTCCGCAAGCTGTGCAATCTGACGGGCAATCTCATCCCGGGAAACGACACCTGTATTTGCAAAGTCAGAATACAAATATCTCCCCAGAGTTTCCGCCGCCACACCAGACAGCGATTCATTTTTCAAAGATTGAATCAAGCCGTTCCCAAAATCCAATGCCGAAGAAAGCTTGACCAAATATTTGGGCTTCACCGAATAATCTACTCTTCGGGTGCTCAGGTCGAAGTTGCAAAGAATGGTGCTTTCCCCGACCATTGTGGAAACAGAGTGGAACCAGGTAAGGGTATTCAGGGTCTGATTCCGGTAGGTGATCAGATCCAGGCTCGGCAAAACAAGCACATTGTGATCCTTGCAGTATTCCATCAGTTCGGCACGCTCGGCGGAGGATCCCAATGCACCGTCCCAGGAGAAGGTTGTGGGATACTCCCCGGCAATCGACTTCTGGTCTGCAATATATTTGAGGACGATCTGGCCCTCTATTGATTCAGAAAGCTCCTCCAAAAGAGCTTTTGCTCCACTGTATCCGCTCAAACGTCTGCTCATTGTTACCGGGATTCCGGCAATGGTGGTATCGTAAAGCGCAGCCCCCGTTAACTGGAGGTAGAAAGGAGCATTCTCCCCTTTTTCCACTTTACGATCGCCGAGAAGCTCTTCCCGGCAAATCTCCGCCATTTCATTATAGCCTTCTCCATCCTCCAGGAGCCAGTAGGTGACAGAGGGATCTTCCATCTCAACGATATCTTCCGAGAAAAGGGTCAGCTCTGTGGTTCCAAGATTATAGGAATCGCTGGTACGGAGGGTAAAGGAGGGATAAACGTAGTTGAAGCTGTTTTTGATTCCGGAGGTCGCCGCGTTAATGTTGGCATGGGGAGCTCCCGCACGGATCATTCCGAAAAACCGGTCAGACATACCAAAGACCGGCAGGCGAATATTATTGGTAACATTATCCCGAATGGAAACTGTACGGGATAACTCTTTTCCGTAAACCGGCTGGCTATATTCCCCAAGGTTTGCTTTCTGGTTATTAAAGGAAATCAACGCACCCGATCCGTCCGGAACGAGCAGATATCCCTCCTGATCCATCCCTGCCGCACAGAAGTAGGGCAACAGGCTGACTTTGGAGAGCCGCTCCTCATCATCCTCAACGATATCCTTCAGAGGAAGGCGGGCATTCAGCGTTCCGTTCTTGATGGTGATCTCAATCGGAAGAACGGTACCGCCCCGACCGGGCATTGTGTATTCCATCCGGAAACCGTTTTCGATCTGATAGCACCGGGACTCACCCCGGGTAGCACTTTGGGTATAGCTATTCACTTCTGTTCCCTCAATGTTGCTCTCAACATTCACAAAGGTAAACAGCATCAGGGAGTGAAGGTTCATTTTCAGGATTCCGTCTCCGGCAATGGGATCATCCACCCGACCGGCAGGGTTACTTTCCCAAACGCGGCCGGTTTGCGTATCCCGCACCTCAAAGATTCCGCTGACCGGGTCTACATAAAGAGCAAGTCTGCCTTCTTGTGCAGCCAAAACCAAGACTCCCTCTTCCCCCTTGATCCGCTCAAGCGACGCGGAGGTCGGAGTCTTTGTCTTTTCTTCCTCTTCCTCCACCGCAGGAGTACACCCGAAGGCCATAAGGATGCAGAAAATCAACAGTATCCCAATCAATCGAGTCCATGCTTTTTTCACTTGATCATACCGCCCTTTCTGCAAAATCAGAATCTAAGTAAGATCTCATCAATCACAACCGAGATCAAATTGGCAACCTCACCAAAGAGACTGTAAGTCAAGACCGCAAGGAAAACCACAAAGGCAATGCCAAAGACCGTTAAAAGGATCAACGCAATTGTGGTCGGCCCGGAAATTTCGTGAATTCTCTTTTGGGAAATGAAGATATAAAGGCCGGTAATCAGCTGGCCCAAAAGAATGATTCCCGTATAGGCAACGCCTTCATCCGCGGTGATCAGATGGCTGACCGGAATCGCAATCAGACTGGTCAGAATCATCGGAATCAGGCAGTAGGCAGTTGCACAGATAATATTCTTCAATGTTGCACGGCCGTCCAGCATAACCGCAAAAATCCAGTTGGATGCGCAGAACGCTGCAAAAAGAACGACTGTTTGCAACAGAACGATCAGAATGTTCATTTCTCCCGATCCGGCCGAGAAAAGGAATCCGGTCATTTCGGCAGTCAGACAGGTTGTGGCAAACCAAAGAACGACAATTCCAATGGCGATGGGAATCGAGCCCATATCATACCAGGACATATCGTCAAATCCTGCAAGAGGATGGGTGATGATATACATCATCTGTCTCCACCGGCCGCTGGCAACGATATACTTCTGGCCGGAGCGAACCTTTCCTTCGCTGGCCTCGACCAGCCGCAACGCATTGATATACTTTGCAATCGCAAAAGCCACCAAAACAACGGCTCCTACGATCAGGGCCAAAACCCAGTAATTCTCCCGGACATAGTCCAACCGGTATTGCTGGAACGCGCTGGAATAACCGGCTTTGTCTCCGGCCAGCCGATAATACCGCATAGCATCTTCGTACTGGTAGGTTTCCAGCATAGCGTTACCGAGACCTTTATAAGCGAGGCTGAAGTTGGAGTTATAAGCCAGCACTTCCTGCCACGGACCAACCGCTTCAGAATAACGGCCATCCGAATAGAAGCGGATCGCGTTGATGATCTTGGAGCAAACCTCCGTCGGCTGGAAAACGGTAATCGCACCGCGGGTAGAGTCCAGAGCAACGACCTTCTCCCCGATCGTATCGATCGCAGCAGGGTTACGGATATGTCCGATCTGGTTACCCAGTCCGCCAAAGGTGAAGATCATATTTCCTTCCGCGTCATACATAAAGATACGGCTTTCGCTATTATCAATCGCAAAAACGTATCCGTCATCATTGACACAGATATCCGTAAAGTTGCTTCGGATGGTCAATCCGCCCGAAACATAGGAATACTTATCACCCTGAATAATTGGCATGGGATAGATATTGGTTCCGGCGGTGCTGAGCTTATAAATAGACTGCGCACCGGCGGAGGAGGGAGCAAAAACGCTGTAAACAAATCCGTTTTTGTCAATGTCAATGTTGGCATACTCCACAGGGATATACCGGGACATAGACTCCAGCTGCTCCTCATTCATAAACTGCTTCCAAAAATACTGGGTAACCACTTCAAAGGAGAGCGCAACCGGAACACTTCCCACATATCCGGAGAATTCTCTGTTCCGATCGAACACCACGATTCCCTGGAAGGTTCCGGTAGAGAGGACATACACGTTATCCGCCTGATCCCGGAGAACCTTTGTAGGCTGAAAAACATCGCTTTGGTAAATGGTGCTTTCCGGCTTGGTCAGAATTGTAATGACATTGCCGTCAAAATCCATATGAATGACCTGCGAAGCGGTGGTATCCGCAACAAAAATACCGGTGGAATCCACAAACAAGCCCTTGGGGGTCTGGAAAGGGACCTCTCCCTCTTCTCCCTGGTAGCCGGTAATAATCCGCTTCAGTTCAAAGTTCAGGTCGGTTACCAGAATTCTTGCTCTTCCGGTATCGGCAATATAAATTTCCTCCCCCTCGTCATAAACAAAGAGGTCTGCGGGATCCTTCAGCGCAACTGTCCCCAGGGAAACTCCCGTGATAATGTCCGTGGGAGTATATCCGTTGGGACCGGGCCGGATCTGCATATTCGTATCATAGACATAGCTTTCATACGGCTCAAACGCCGACACGGCGCCTGTTAGCAGAATGATCGCCGCGATCATACACAATACTGCTTTTTTCATCCCGGCTTTCACTCCTTTTACTTAATACCTGACTGCGCCATTGTTTCCATAATATTGGACTGGGTCAGCAAGAAAACGACGACCGGCGGAATCAGCAACACCACCGAAACCGCGGATCCAACGCCCGCATACTGAATACCGGAGGACGCGATCTGGGAAAGTATGGTGGGCAGAACCTTCAACTCTTCGCTGTAAATAAATCCGGAGTTGGCACCGTTCCACAAACCCTGGAAAGCGAAGATCATTGCTGTCAGCAGGGCAGGTTTGACCATCGGCAGAACAATGGACCAATAAATCTTGAAGTTTCCGGCGCCGTCAATCCTGGCAGCCTCCATCAGCGCATCCGGCACAACATACATATTCTGCTGAATCAGAAACAGTCCCATCGGTGTGCCGATTGAGGGAAGGATCAGCGCCCAATAGGTATCGATCATACCCGTTACGGCCATCAATACGTACTGAGGGATCGCAGTAATCGGGCCCACGAAAAGCAATGCCCACTGAATGGTATTGGAAAGAAGCTTTCTGCCGGGGAAGCGGTTCTTTGCCAACGCATACGCGGCCATAGAAGCCGTTACAACGTGGAAGAATGTTCCCGCAAAGGTGACAAAAACGCTATTAAACAGATATCTACCAAAGGGAACCCACAGGTTGGATGCCAACTGACCCATCCGGAAAAAGTTATCCAGGGTGGGAGCGTTGACCCAGAAAAACCGGGGAGGATAGATAAACAGCTCTTCCAAAGGCTTGATCGACTGCACGATGGTATAAATAAAG
This sequence comes from Oscillospiraceae bacterium, assembly GCA_017466885.1. Classification (GTDB taxonomy): domain Bacteria; phylum Bacillota; class Clostridia; order Oscillospirales; family Ruminococcaceae; genus RGIG4130. Next base: position 5,321 of record JAFTTH010000030.1, on the reverse strand, counting down.
GGGAGAATCATAAACGCACCCAGCGCGCAAAGAAATAATATGATTCCAATATCTCCGCCCAAGGAGCGGCTTGGTTTGCGGCTCAGAGATTTCATCACTGCATTCCTTCCTAAGATTATTTCTTTCGGATCAGTCTTGTGAAGCAAAGGCGTTGATCACCTGACGAACAACTGCATTTGCAATCAGAACGATCGCAAAAAGCACTACCGAAATCGCAGATGCATAACCCATCTCATAGCGGAGAGTTCCGTAGTCAGCGATGTGGTTGATGATGGTATGGGTTGCATACTCAACAGAGGGCATACCGGTCAGAGTGGCAGCAACGCCACCTACCGAGAAGGCCCCGGAAATCGACATAATCGCACCGAACAACAGCTGCGGCCCCATAGAAGGCATTGTCAGCTTGGTGAACTCCTGCCAACGGTTCCGGATACCGTCAATCGCACCGGCTTCATATTGCTCACGGTCGATTCCCTGGAATCCGGCAATAAAGGAGAGGAAGGAGGTACCCAAGCTCATCCAGATCTGAACGATAATAACGATTGCCAGCATATACTGCGGATCCGTCAGGAACTGGATCGGCTCCTGCAAAACGCCCAGCTGCATCAAAAAGCTATTGATCATACCAACCGAGTCGCCGCTGAAAATATAAGACCAGACAACGAAAAGGTTTCCCGAAATGGAGGGGGCGTAAAAGATGAAGGTCATCAGAACCCGAACCGGACGGGGCAGCTCATTGATCAGCCACGCAAGGAACAAGCAAGCCGCATATCCTACCGGCCCGATGATTACCGCACTGATCAATGTGTTTTTGATTGCAATAATAAAGATATCGTCATCCAAAAACAGGCGGAGATAGTTGCTCAAACCGGCCCATTTGGGAATCTGAAGAAGGTTAAAATGGGTAAAGCTCAAAGCTACACCTGCAATAACCGGAAGAACAACAAAGAATGTAAACAACAGGAAAAATGGGGCTAACATCATATAACTTGACCAGCACTTGGGAACATCCCGGAGCGTCCAATGCTCCTTTCCGATAGAGGAGATGGCCCGTGCCCGACGGAAAACCGTGATAGGGTTTCTTACATTCATTCTTTTCTCTCCTCCTTTATTCCACCGGAAGTCCAAATTCCTCCCGCTTGCGAATGATCTCTTTATTCATCTCGTAGTTATACTGGTTGAGAACCTGGCGGGCATTGGTATTGTTATTGATAACACCGCGGAATGCATTGGAAATATTACGGGAAATGTAATATCCCGCCGGAATTTCCGGCAGCTCAATGACGCTCTTCCACTGTTCCTCCAGCGCCTCAATCTGCTCATTCTCCCAAGGCATATAGCGCAGAGCGTTGATATTGGCCGTACCGTAACGGGCGGAGGGTCCCATCATCATTTCAATGGTCAAACCGTAGTCCACCTGCATTTCGTCTCTGGTGAACCACTCAACAAACCGCCAGCAATGCTCCATATTGGCATCGGTCTTCAGAATAATGACACCGCTGCCGGCACTACCGCCGCAGGCTGCACGGTTGATCTGGCCATTTTCATCCATTGTTCCGGGAATCGGAACCATCGACCAAAGGCCTCTCAGCTCAGGAGCCAAAGCCTCCAGCGTATTATAGAAGGAATAAGAGCTCAAGGCCAAGGGCATCTCACCGCTACGGAAGCGGGTTGTCAAGTCATATGTCAGGGGGAAGCTATACTTGGTGAAGAAGTCGGTCCACTGGGTAAATGCTTCCAGCGCTACCTCTTCATCAAATCGGGTAGACATGCATTTATCATCATAAAATGCGCCGCCCTTTTGGTAAAGAAGGGTTGCAAATGTACCCAGATCAGTACCCAGACCAATCTGGAGATTCAGTCTCTGAAGGGTCGCCGATGCCTTAAGGAGATCATCCCAGGTTTGGGGCACCTCCAACTGCAGCTCCTCCATAATATCATTCCGAACGAACATCATGGGGAAGCCCTGCGTCAAGGGCAGACCGTACACACCGCCCTCATGGTAATAGGAAACCAGAGAGGAGGGGCTAAACCGCTTGATTACCTCCTGATATTCATCGAAGGTGCTCAAGTCAACCAACGCGCCTCTGGCGGCGAGAGTAACGGGCATTGTTGCGCCGACAAACAGCGCAATATCGGGGCCTCTGCGGGCAAGGGTTGCCTCCAGCAATCCTGCCTGAACCAGGCTGATGTTGCAACGAATCCCGGTCTCGGGAATGAAGCTGTTATCCACCATATCCTTAACAGCCTGTGCCTGATCGCGGCCCAGCATGATCCAAACATCAATGGCCTCTGCAGTTTGCTCGAAATCGCCGACCATCTGATAATCCGAGAAGAAGGATCCGATTACCGCCTGCAACTGGAACCAAAACTGCTCGAAAATATTCGAAGAACGAACAGGAATCTCCGATTCTGCAGGAGTCAGGATAATGGTATCCAGCTCCAGGGGCTGCTGGCGGAGGGTCAACAACCATGCCGACAGAGAGGCAATATTGGTTGTAAAGCCGGCCAGACGGAAGGGAATGGTACTGGGACGCTCAATCAATCCATCCAGCTGAAGGATCATTGTCTGGAGAACGCCCTGGTTATCTGCACCGCCGATGCTGCTGATATCATCCTTCGCAGTTTGAATGACCGAGCGGATATTCGTCAGATCATCCAGAAGGCGAGGAATATCTTTATGTATCTGATAATCACGATAAGAGTCGGGAGTCGTTCCCGTTATCATGATGATTTGCCGATAGAGTTCATTCAATCTCGTGACCGATTCCTTGAGGCTTGAATAAGCATCCGAAAGGGGTCCCGAAACGACCTGGAGGCGAATGGTATGAGGACCCTGTTCCAAATAGAACTCATAAGGCTCCTCATTTCCTCCGATGGTGGTGGTTGTCCACTCACTGGAATAAGGGAAAGGAATATTTTCCGCTTCGCGGAAGGGGACTTCGCCGTCAATCATCAAGCGACGGTAGCTGGTAGAGCCAAACGCCAAATTCTGGCGGCTCCGGAGGCTAAGGGTATACCACCCATCCGCCGGGGCTTCAATCTCCCATTCAATCCACTGACCGGCATTCTGCCAGCTCTGCCCACCGATGGTGTTGAGCTTCAAAAGGGTCGCGTGAGAGGGAGAGGTTGCCGGATCACTCCGGTCATAAATGGGATAAAGCACAGGGTCAGACTTCAGAACTGCTTCCTCTGCTTCGAAAATTGTTGTCTCGCCGGTCTTTGCGCCGGAGGACGGCTGACTGTTATGATATTCTTCATAGCTTTGAACCGCCTGAATGGGCGCAAGGCGGATCTGACCGATCACCAGATCGGAACGGGTGAAGGTGCATTCAATGGTATGCTCACCTTCAGTTAAGATTAAGGAAAGGGGCTGGGAGAAAATACCCTCTACATCGTAGAGAGGAACATTTTCCTGCCAAATTTCGGTAATAATCTGATCGGGGCGCATATGGTTGCCCCGAGAATCGCTGACGATGGTATCATCTTCATTTTTCCAGGCTCTGTTCAGGTGGATCGTCTTTGCCTCGTTATAAGGCAGTTCACCATCCAGAGTAAATCCGAACACGATATTGGTATGGCGGCTTTCCTTTGCCAGGTAATTCATTGAAATCCGGTACTCTCCGGCAGTCTCAACCGTAAAGGTATATACCACAGTCTTGACATCCTCGCTGATGAGAGCGCCCTCTTTTCCCTCCGCAGATACGATCGGGGTATCGGAGGTAATCTGCTCGGTTGTCAGGAGAAGCTCCGTTCCCGCAACTCCCTTGAGCTCTGATTTCAACAGATATTCTGAATAGCCCTTAATCCCGGTGTCTTCGATGATTTCGGTCTCCCCAGAAGGGGCAGAGATGCCGGAAGGAGGAACCTCTCCCGGCATCTCTGCGGAAACGCGGAAGCTGACACCAGAAAAAAGAATTATAAATGACATGGCAGCAGCTATAATTTTCTTCATAATGACAGCCTCCGTTATTGGAAAAAATTAGAAATTAGCAGGTTTTTTACTTACTTTCTCTTGCGAGAAAACACCATTCCGGCAGCACCCAGAGCAACAAGGCCGAAAGCAGCAACAGGAATCACAGCACCGGTATCGGGAGCCTTGTTATCCTCGTCATCAGCGCCGGTGTTGTCGTCGCCGGTATTGTCGTCGCCGGTGTTGTCGTCGCCGGTATTGTCATCGCCGTCAGCAACGCCCTTAACGAATTTGAAATCGTTGAAGTAAACGCTCTTTTCCAGAGTGGACTCATCTTCAGGGGTGTCCGCTTTGTCCGCCTGGGCAGTGTACCAGAAGCGGATATGGGTCAGCTTGGACAGATCCAGAGGCAGACCGTCGCCGTTGCCATCGTAGGGAGAGAGGGAATCCACCTCACCCAGCTCAGCAAGGCTGATGCGGATATAACCGGAATAACCGGCAGGAACCCAAATATGGCCATACTCACTAACCTTGGACTCCACCCAGTTGCCTTCCGCATCCTGGTGGAAGATCGGACCGTAGTTGCCAAGGCAGAGAGAGTCAGCAGCACGACCGTCGGCATCCTTCACGCGAAGAATCATACCGAAGCAAGCCATATACTCATCCTCGCCGATCGCAAGGGGGAAGTTTGCAGGCATTTCGCTGGCGTCAACCCAGAACTCAAAATAATCCATCTCAGAAGCATCCCAGGAGGTACCCTGAGGAGCGTCAATCGCGATAGAAACGTCGGACGCAAGAACGGTGTTCATCATCTGAATGATCTTGCCGGTTTCAGTCTCAACCACCGCCAGACCGGTAACACCGGGAGTCAGGGAGGAGATTCCGGTTTCAGAATTAGCATTGCCAAACAGGATCTCGCCGCCATTTTCAGGGGTGGTACCCTGAACAGGATAGACTACAGGAACATCGGTCGAAGGATCATCTTCGTTGTCGTCTCCGCCGTCATCGGGAGGAGTGGCAGTACCGCCAAAACGGAAATCGTTGAAGTAAATGGTCTTGCCGATCTCATTGTCAGTTGCGCCGTACCAGATAACCATAGAAGCCACAGCGGTCATATCCAGTCCGTCTGCTGCGAAGGTAGCAACCGCCATACGGACATAGCCGGCAAAGCCTGCGGGAAGAACAATACGGCCATAGTCATCCAGAGTAGCCTCGGTAACACCGTTGGCATCGATCAGCTGCATTGCATCGCCGGCGCCAACAGAGGGGCTCATATACTCTTTCGATCCATCTGCATTTCTCATTCTGAACACGATGGCGAAAGGAGCATCGGGAGAAACCTCGGAAATATCCACATAGAACTCGAAGTACTCTCTTCCGCTTGCATCTACGTTCTCAACACCGGCAG
>JAFTTH010000043.1 GCA_017466885.1 Oscillospiraceae bacterium | reverse complement strand
CGGAGATTCCGGGCAGGAGCTGCAGCAGCGCTGTGATGACCGTGCCCAAAATGTTACCGGCATACATCATGAAGATGCAGATAATGGCGGAAACGATGTATCTTCCTGGTTTCAAATCGTGCTTTTCCAGAGGCTTCGCAGGAACCTTGCGCAGTAGCAGTAGACCAACGGGAACGGCAATCAGGTAAAGCGGCGCAAAGGTGAGCAGCCACATTCCCCAGGAATTTTCCATCCACTGAGGAAAGACTCTGTCAACCACACCCATTGCAAGGATCTGCACAGCAGTACCCAAACCCAGAATGACAAAGGCACTCAGGCCAAGTCTTGAGAAATGCTTTTTAGTTTCCTTCAGATCGCCTGCAAAGGCTCTTTCCGGAGCATATTTCTTTCCGTCCTTCGGTTCCAGGAACAGAGGGGTCAGGAAGAAGAATACCAGACCTAAGAGAATGTTCACAACGGTACATCCAATCGCCGCCAGCGCTGTCTGTTCAAAGACAAGGCCGATTGCCATGATTGCGATATCTGGCAGCAAACCGAAGTAGATAAACAGGATCTGAACCAACTGTTTGATCGTTTTACCTGCGGATACCGGAACAGACAACCCAATAAACGCGCCAACAGTGGTTGAGAAGAAATCAACAGAAACGATTAGCGGAATCCATGCGAAAGCGATCAGCAGGTTCTCTCCCAATAGAAGTGTTGCAACGATCACCGCAGGCAGCAGGTCCAGGAAGCAATTTGCTGTGCCACCCATCAGCGACCAAAACAGTTTGTGCCAGGTACTTTCCGGAATCAGCAGGAAATGTTCCATCTGGGTATCCTGCTCCAGAGGATTACCCATGGCACGGAAGAAGGTAAGCACGCCTAAAGTCAGCATAACCGGGATCAGACCATCCGCCTGGATCACAAAGCGGCACAGGACAGATACACCGACTGCTGCCACCAAGTAAGTTTCGGAGGTTTTTGTAAAAATGCCAAGATGGGCAAACCGGAATCGATTGTACATGGCTTTATGGAAGAACACATTTGCGCCGAAGCCATGCCGCATACCGTCTCGCCGCAGCTTATCGCTGCGATCCTTCTTGCGGCGGATGATAGTTACACCGCCCTTATCTGACTGGGCAGCAGCAAGCAATTCTGCCGTTTCCTCGGATTTCGCCATGGCATCCTCGTAAAAGTCAGCTTTCACATGCCAAATGATATAAGTAAGCAGAACACCGCCCAGAGCGATAGCTGCAAAACTCATCAGCAGACCTGCGATATTACCTTCCATGGCAAACATGCAGAATCCCTTCAGCCAACCCCACAGGGGGATGTAGCGGGAAACAGAACCATTGAAGAAACCAACGGCTGCTACCAAATAGTTGTCTCCGCTTGTCTTCCAGTACATCAGGTATGCACCTGCGATCACAAGCAGGAACGCATAAATGCCGTTACGAAGGTGGTTTTTAAGTTTTACATGGGTGGAACAGACTGTGTACAAAAAGATCTGCAACAGTTTGCCGACCGCAATCGTCAGGCACCATGTAGCAATCATAGCCAGTGCCACCCAAATGCTTAAGCCCATGTTAAAAACCAAATTCGGCAGTTGGAACAGCAGATATACACTAGCCAGAATGCTGGTACCCAACTGCGTCATCAGCCGAAACAGAAGAACAGACTGGGGTTTCATAGGAGAAGCAAACAGGAGGTTGACATCGGCGGGTAAAAAGATCCGGCTTCCGTTTTTATCGGCACCGATTGCTTCAAAAGCAAAAACAATCAGAATCACACCGCCCACGATCAGCTCGACCAAATCTTTCGATTCGATACCAAGCTTTTCCGCAAGACCGGGTTCTTCTTCCTCAATCACTTCGCTTTCCACGATTTCCTCGTCCCCGCCTGCGGCATCTTCCAGCATGGCAGCACCGATGCCGATGAAACCGCCGATTGCCATGCAGATGACAAGAAAAATCAGAACCCAGGTTTTAAACAGCTTGCGCAGCTGATTCACAACGGAATGCCACGCGTAATAACCAAATAACCGCATAGCATCAGCCTCCCTGGGATGCGGAATCCTCAGTATGAGACATAGCGTCCCGGCCGATGCCTTCTGTTACATCGAAGAACAGCTGTTCCAGAGTTCTCCCGTCCTGTTCCAGCTCTTCACGGGTCAGATTAGCGCGGATCTGGCCGTCCTGCATAATGATAGTACGGTCCCAAAGCATATCCACACTGTCAATGATATGGGTACTGACAAGCAGCGTCTTGCCCTCGTTGCGCATCTGCTCAATGATGCTTTTCAACTGCTTAATGGCATGCGGATCCAGGCCAATCATAGGCTCATCGAGCAGCAGCATTTTGGGTTCGGGGAGCAGTCCAAGGCAGATATTCAGCTTCTGCTGCATACCTTTGGAAAGCTCATCACCAAATTTCTTGCGCTTGTCGTTCAGTTCAAAGCGGTCAAATAGTTCATCCACCCGTTGTTTATAATCTGTCAGCCGGTAAGCACGGGCCACGAACTCCATGTGCTCCGATGCGGTCAGGTTCGGATAGAGGGAGGGCATTTCGGGTATGTAACCCAGCAATCTCCGGGCAGCGGTAGTCTTGTTGGGAAACCCTCCCACTGTGATTTCACCATCATAGCGCAGAAAACCGATGATCGATTTCATAAGGGTACTTTTGCCTGCGCCGTTCGGACCCAGCAAAACGGTAACGCTGCCGGGATCTAAGTGAAGGCTTACATCATTGCAAGCCGTAACCTTTCCATACTTTTTGGTTACATGAGAAACATCAAGCATGTTAATCATCCTCTCTATTTTGCGTCTGGTATACTGCTTTGGTATTTGCGTTTAGCTTTTGCAATCATCAATTGGCCTGCCAAGGACTCTGCGCTTCAGGAGTCGTGTATACTTCTTGAACTGTTCCGGAGATTTCACGGTAGAACGCTGCAGTTGCTGCCTGCTTGTAGGGTGTGATCCAGAGACCACCAATTCCGAAGGTCAGCAGCGCACTCAAAATATCCCAGCCAATAAAGCTGATCTGCATACAGAACAGCCGCCAGCGGTTGCCGGACATCATCTGCTTGGAGCGTTCGATAGCTTCGCTGGCAGTCAGCTCCGGATTCTCTGCCAGTATGTAGCTTGTCAT
>JAFTTH010000029.1 GCA_017466885.1 Oscillospiraceae bacterium | reverse complement strand
CCATTTCCACTATGAAATGATGTTTGCTTTCCCCTTCGGCAGAGGACACACTGCTGCTCTCCTCCCCGCTCCCCTGGGAGGAGGTAATCGGAGAAGAGCTGGCAGAGAGACTCTCGGCAGAGCTGGTGCCGGAGTCTGCCGTGGAGGATGTCTCTTCAGAGGTCGGACCGCAGCTGCAGACAATGCCGCAGAGCAATCCCCCTGCAAGTAGAAGCGAAAGCAGTTTTCTTTTTTTCATTGTCAGCACCCCTTTTGTTTTGATTATCTGATCTTTAACCCCATCCTACTGTTACAGGCTCACCATTATAGAATGCTTCAATCTTTTTGATTTTCAGCCGGCCGTCTTCCACGCCGACATAGATATAAAATTCCTTTTGGTGCGGTTCCTCATGCCGCACTCCCAAATAAGGAGCGTGAACGCGGAGTGTTTCCGAATCGGTCATCTCCATCGCTCCCAAGGGCTGCATCCAAAAAATTCCGCCGGTAACAACTTCCTGCCGGTAGAGCTTACCGTCCTTTTCCAAAAAGAGATCTGCGAATTCTGATATTGGCTTAAAAACGCCCTCAAAGAAATAGCGTCTTTGCAAAGCATCCAGATCGCTGAGGCGATTGGCATTGGTTACCCGATAATAGGGTAACTCGTTCACCTTTATTTCCTCCCCCAATTTCGCCATATAACCGTAACCAATTCGTGCGTTATAAGCCCGCATCAACCATTCCAATTCATCTAATGTCACATTGGGAAGATCCTCATTTTTGTAAATTTTATTTTGGAACTGATTGGGAGCGTCAAACTCATTATAGCCCCCCGACCAACTGTTCTTGGGCTCGAACTTGGTATCGCAGAAAGCCGTCCCCGAAAGGTTGATCTCCTTATTTTCGGAGAAATTTACCGTTTTTAAATTTTCACAGCATCCAAAGGCATATCGTCCCAGATACTCTGTTGAGGCCGGAATTGTAATTTCTTGCAGATTTTTCGCACGATAAAATGCTCCGGCGGCAACCACCTTGACTCCATCCGGAATAACAAAGGCAGTCTCCGGCTTTCCCTGGGGATAAAGAAGGAGCGTTTTCATATCCTTGGTATACAGCACACCGTCCACAACGCAGAAAGATACATTTCCCTCTGCTACCTTAATTTCGGAAAAAGCCTTTTCCTCCATCCGGAGAAATTCCTGGTCATTCAAATAGGCCAAGTTGGGCTCCGGATATTTTCCGGATGGGTAGCTTGTTTCCTTCGCCGCAATAAAGTTTTTAGACAACGTCAGCGAGGTAATTTTTTGCTGGGTAATGAATTGACCGTCCTCGATTTGGGTAACTTCATCCGGAAGAATCACTGCCCCGCCTGCGCCGTTATACCCCTTAAGGTTTCCACTGTCTAATACAAACTCCGGATCCTCCGGACGGCTTCCGCTTTCCGAGGACACGGTGCTGCTCTGCACCGAGCTGGCAGAGAGACTCTCGGCAGAGCTGGTGCCGGAGTCTGCCGCAGAGGAGGCCTCCTCAGAGGTCGGTCCGCAGCTGCAGACAATGCCGCAGAGCAATCCCCCTGCAAGTAGAAGCGAAAGCAGTTTTCTTTTTTTCATTGTCAGCACTCCTTTGAAATAAAGTAGGGATCTGTTTCCTTTCAATTCCATTATAGGGAATTAGGAATATATTGTCAATATATTTCGAGAAACTGTAACCAAATTGTAACTATTATGCAAGTTTTGTAACCGTTTTGTCATTTTCAGGGCACTGTTCGGCCGCTTTCCTGCCCCCAAGACGCAAAAACACCCGGACACAGCTCGCATCCGGGTGTTCATTGAGATTCCGTTATCGAATTTTTGCGCCAACGGGAATGGCGTCATCCACAAAGATGACCTTGGCATCCTCACCCACATCCGCAGCAAGGATCATTCCCTGGCTTTCCACGCCCCGCAGCTTGGCCGGAGCGAGGTTTGCCACCACAATGATCTTTTTGCCGATCAGATCCTCAGGAGCATACCACTTGGCAATTCCCGAAACCACCTGGCGGCCGGCGGCACCGTCATCCAGGGTCAGCTTCAAAAGCTTCTCCGCCTTGGGCACCGGCTCGCAGGTCAGAACCTGTGCCACCCGCAGCTCCACCTTTGCAAATTCATCAATGGTGATGATCCCCTCGGGGAGCTTCTTTTCGGCGGTTTTTTCCGCCTTGGCCGGAGCTTCCTTTTTGGCGGGAGCTTCTTTTTTCTCCGCGGGAGCCTCCTCAACCTGGTAAAGGGCAGCAATCTCCTCCATTTTCTTTTTCTCGTCAATCCGGGCAAAGAGGGGCTTGGGATCGGCAACCGAATCGCCGGTAACTGTCTTTCCGAAGGTTGCCAGGGATTCCAGAGAAATCTCGGTAGCGTTGATCTGCCGAAGAATCTCCGCAGAGGTTTCGGGCATCAGCGGGCCGGCCAGCACACCAAGATAACGGATGCTTTCCAGCAGGTGATAAAGCACCGTTTCCAGCCGCTTCTTTCCGGCCTCATCCCGGGCAAGAACCCAGGGGGCAGTCTCGTCAATATACTTGTTGCTCCGGCGGGCAAGGTCCACCAGAGCGTCCGCAGCATCGGCAGTATGGTAGCCATCCATGCTGGCGCAGAAATCCTCACAGGCTTTGGCGGCGGCCTCCCGCAGGGAGCGATCCTCCTCGGTCAGTTCACCGCAGGCAGGGATGACACCGTCAAAATATTTCTGCACCATGGAAACCGTCCGGTTGACAAGGTTTCCGATGGTATTGGCAAGGTTGGTATTATACTCGGCGATCACGTTTTCGAAGGTGATGCTGCCATCCTGGGCATAAGGCATCTGGCTGAGGAGGTAGAACCGCACCGCATCCAGACCGAACAGGTTGACAAGATCATCTGCATAGATGACATTCCCCTTGGATTTGCTCATCTTGTCCTGCCCGGAAAGGAGCCAGGGATGGCCGAAGATCTGCTTGGGAAGGGGCAGATCCAACGCCATCAGAAAGATGGGCCAATAAATGGTATGGAACCGGAGAATATCCTTACCGATGATATGGACATTTGCCGGCCAGTATTTTTCAAACTTGGCGGGATCCTCCTGGAGGTACCCCAGGGCAGTAATATAGTTGGAGAGGGCATCCACCCAAACATAGATGACGTGCTTCTCATCAAAGGGAACGGGGATTCCCCATTTGAAGGAGGAACGGGACACGCACAGATCCTGCAGGCCCGGCTTGAGGAAGTTATTGACCATCTCTTTTTTCCGGGACTCGGGGCAGATGAAGTCGGGATTCTCCTCAATATGCTTCAGGAGGCGATCCTGATATTTGCTCATTTTGAAGAAGTAGGCTTCCTCCTGGGCCTGATGAACCTCGCCGCCGCAATCGGGGCATTTACCGTCCACCAGCTGGCTTTCGGTAAAGAAGGATTCGCAGGGAACACAATAATGGCCCTCATAATGGCCTTTATAAATATCTCCCTGCTCGTAGAAACGTTGGAAGATCTTTTGCACCGTGGCAACGTGGTAATCGTCGGTAGTGCGGATGAAGTGATCGTAGGAGCTATTCATCAGATCCCAGGCCTCACGGACCTGCGCCGAAACGCCGTCCACATACTCCTTGGGGGAAAGGCCCTGCTGGGCAGCATAATTCTCGATCTTCTGGCCGTGCTCATCGGTACCGGTCAGGAAGAAAACATCATACCCCTGCATTCGCTTAAACCGGGCGATCGCGTCACTGAGGACGATCTCATATACGTTTCCGATATGGGGCTTGCGGGAGGTGTAGGCGATGGCAGTTGTCATATAAAACTTCTCGCCCGGGTTGCAGGTTTTCATATTCTGTCCTTCCTTTCGGGTGGTTGGCGGAGCAGACTCCGCCCTGTTATCGTATTCCGCACAGGAATACCCGATAATATTATACCATAGGTCACCAACAAAAAGCAACCGGCAAAGGCCGCTTCTGTCCCTATCTTTTTGCAAAAATCCGGGTTTTGTTATCTTTCAGGGGAGAGAATTCCGTCCTCCATCCGCATTTTCCGGCTTCCCATCCGGGCCACCCGGTCATCGTGGGTAATGAGGATAATCGTTCGCCCCTCCGCTGAGAGCGCACGGAGTAGCGCCATCACTTCCTCTCCGGAACGGCTATCCAGGTTTCCGGTGGGTTCGTCTGCCAAAAGGAGACGCGGATTGGCCGCCAATGCCCGGGCAATGGCCACCCGCTGCTGCTGCCCGCCCGAAAGCTGGCTGGGTCGGTGAGTCATCCGGTCTCCCAACCCCACCTGCACCAAAGCCGCCTCTGCCCGACGCAGTCCTTCCCGGCGGGAGAGGTGTCGGTAAGCCAGGGGCAAAGCGGTATTTTCCAGCGCCGTCAGTCCGGGGAGGAGGTTAAAGCCCTGAAAAATAAACCCGATCTCCCGGTTACGGATCCGGCTCAGCCGCCCTTCCCTGCACCGGCAGATATCCTCCCCAAACAGGTGATAGCTTCCCCTGTCGGGTGGGTCCAGGCACCCCAAAATATTCATCAGAGTGCTTTTTCCTGACCCGGATCGCCCCACAACGGTCAGAAACTCCCCCTCCTCTACCTGCAGATCCACCCGGCGGAGGGCGTGAACTGCCCCTTCCCCCGCCCGGTAATGCCGCTCAATCCCTTTCATCCGCACCGCTTCGGCCATATCTGTCACCCTTTCCGATTTTCTTCTTGAAAAATCAACATTATCGTGGTATAATACAACGTAGCGCCCTGGCGGAGAAACCTTTTCCGTCCCGGGCCAAATGCCCATACTTTCCGTTTTGGCGGGCACTCTAACCATCGGTCGGCCTTCCGACCCTGCTCACACAAGAAAGGAAGATTATTTATGGCTGAAAAAATTATGATTACCGCGGATAGCACCTGCGATCTCTCCCCCGAACTGGTTGCAAGGTATAATGTTACCATTATGCCCCTGATTATCAATATGAATGACAAAAGTTACCGTGATGGCGTCGATGTTGTTCCCGAGGATATTTATCGGTATGCCGATGAGTCGGGCCAGCTTCCCACCACCTCCGCCATCCCTGTTGCGGTTTACGAAGAGTTTTTCCGTCCTTACGTTGCGGACGGTTATAAGGTCATCCATATCAATATCAGCTCCGGCTTCTCCTGCACCCACCAGAATGCACTGATTGCCGCTGAGGAGCTGGAGGGTGTTTACCCCATTGACTCCAAAAACCTTTCCACCGGCTCGGGGTTGGTGGTCATTGAGGCGGCGATCCGCCGGGATCAGGGAATGCCCGCTGAGGAAATCGTCAAAGAGCTGACCGAAGATATTATCCCCAAGGTAGAGGCAAGCTTTGTGGTGGATACCTTGAAATATCTCCGAATGGGCGGCCGCTGCTCTTCCGTTGCGGCGCTGGGCGCAAACCTTTTGAAGCTCAAGCCCTGCATTGAGGTTACCGAGGGAAAAATGGGCGTTGGCAAAAAGTACCGTGGCAATATCGGCCCCTGCCTCCTTTCTTACGTTCGGGAGCGGCTGGAGGGTCGTACCGATCTGCGCACCGACCGGATCTTCATCACCCACTCGGGTAGCACCGATGAGGATGTGGAGGCTGTCCGCCAGCTGGTCACCGAGCTTTGCGACTTCGGTGAGATCCTCATTACCCGCGCCGGCTGCACCGTTTCCACCCATTGCGGACCCGCAACCCTGGGTGTCCTCTTTATCCGCAAATAATTCAATTAAGGAGAGCGGGTACACGGCGTCCTGCCTGTGTACCCGGTTTTTTCGCTATGTTTCAGGTAACAAAAACAGAAGGTACCGCCCGCCGGGGCGTATTTGAAACCGTCCACGGAACCGTCCAGACTCCCGCTTTTATGAATGTGGGAACCTCCGCCGCCATCAAGGGCGGTGTTTCCTCCCTGGATCTGAAGGAGCTGCACTGCCAGGTGGAGCTTTGCAATACCTATCACCTCCATGTCCGTCCCGGCGATCAGGTAATCCGGGATATGGGAGGACTGCATAAGTTTATGCACTGGGATCGTCCCATCCTCACCGACAGCGGCGGCTTCCAGGTCTTCTCTCTGGCGGTGCTTCGGAGCATCTCGGAGGAAGGAGTGCAGTTTGCCTCCCACGTAGACGGCAAACGGATCTTTATGTCCCCTGAGGATAGTATGCGGATCCAATCCAACCTCGGCTCCACCATTGCCATGGCCTTTGACGAATGCGTGGCCAATCCCTCCCCCTGGGAATACTCCAAGGCTTCCTGCGAGCGGACCACCCGCTGGCTGATTCGCTGCAAGGAGGAGATGGAGCGACTGAAGGCCCTCCCGGATGCCGTTAATCCCCACCAGCTTCTGTTCGGAATCAATCAGGGTTGCACCTTTGCCGACCTGCGGGTCAGCCATATGGAGCAGATCCGCCAGCTGGACCTGGACGGATACGCCATCGGCGGCCTTGCTGTGGGCGAGCCGAAGGAGGAGATGTACCGGATCATTGCCGCGGTCGAGCCCTATATGCCGGCAGAAAAGCCCCGGTATCTGATGGGTGTTGGTACCCCCGGAAATATTTTGGAGGCAGTCCGTTTGGGGGTGGACCTTTTCGACTGTGTTATGCCCAGCAGAAACGCCCGCCACGGTCACCTCTTTACCTCCGAGGGCATCCGGAATATCAGCAACGCAAAATACGAGCGGGACGAGCTTCCCATCGACCCGGCCTGCGATTGCCCTGTTTGCCAAAATTTCAGTCGGTCTTATATCCGTCATCTCTTCAAGAGCCACGAGATCCTGGGAATGCGGCTGGCAGTCATGCACAATCTCCACTTTTATAATACCCTGATGGAGCAGATCCGCGCCGCGCTGGAGGCCGGCACCTTCGCCGCCTTCCATGCTGAAAATGTGGATAAGCTGGATACCAGAATCTGACTTTAATCGACCCGCTTCTCTGGAAACGGGTCGATTTTTGTATTATTATGCAAGAATAATACTTTTTGTATTGGATATAGGCAGAAGCAGAATACTGGGGCTCCATCCATCGCTCCCCTTACTTTTTGCGCTATTTTTACTATAAAAAATTTTTCTGTGTGGGGGGATTTTTCTTGCCCTTGCCCCGGATAAATCTTGACAGATGGCCCCAAAAAGAGTATCATTATAAGGTGGTTTTTCTTTTATTCCATATCAGGAAAGGTCGATCGTTATGTCAGAGAATACACGCAGAGTTGGTACCGTTTCCAGGGGCATTCGTTGTCCCATCATCCGCGAGGGGGACGATCTGGCAACCATTGTTGCGCAGAGCGTGCTGGAAGCCTCCGAAATTGAAGGCTTTCCCTTGCGCGATCGGGATGTCATTGCTATGACGGAATCCATCGTCGCGCGGGCGCAGGGAAACTATGCTACCGTTGATGATATTGCTGCCGATGTTCGCAATAAGCTGGGCGGCGGAACTGTTGGCGTTTTGTTCCCCATCCTTTCCCGCAACCGGTTTGCGATCTGCCTGCGGGGAATTGCCAAGGGCGCAAAGAAGGTCGTCCTGATGCTCAGCTACCCCTCTGACGAGGTTGGAAACGAGCTGGTCAGTCTGGATAAGATCGACGCTGCCGGCATCAACCCCTATTCGGACGTTCTGACCCTGAAGGAATACCGGGATCTTTTCGGTGTCAATCAGCACGAATTCACCGGCGTGGATTACGTGGATTACTATGCCGATCTGATCCGTCAGAGCGGCGCGGAGGCGGAGATCATCTTCGCAAACCGCCCCCAGGCCATCCTCAAATACGCCGATCACATTCTCACCTGCGATATTCATACCCGCGCCCGCACCAAGCGGATTCTGACCGCCGGCGGCGCCAAGGTCGTTTGCGGGCTGGATGATATTCTCACCGCCCCTGTTAACGGCAGTGGATACAATAAAAAATACGGTCTCCTCGGCTCCAACAAATCCACCGAGGATAAGGTCAAGCTCTTCCCCAGGGAATGCCGCCAGCTGGTGCTGGATGTTCAGGCCCAGGTGCTTGCCGCCACCGGCAAAACGGTGGAGGTTATGGTTTACGGAGACGGCGCCTTCAAGGATCCCAAGGGCAAGATCTGGGAGCTTGCGGACCCGGTTGTTTCCCCCGCTTATACAGATGGTCTGATCGGTACCCCCAACGAGTTGAAGCTGAAATATCTCGCCGATAATGATTACAAAGATCTCTCCGGTGATGCCCTCAAGCAGGCCATTTCTGAAAGCATCCGCCGGAAGGAAGGGGATCTTGTGGGAAATATGGCCTCTCAGGGGACAACCCCCCGCCAGTACACCGACCTGATCGGCTCCCTTTGCGATTTGACCAGCGGCTCAGGTGACAAGGGCACCCCCGTTGTTCTGGTGCAAGGCTATTTTGATAACTTTACCAACTAACCTTTGGGAGGAATAATAATGAGCAACGTACGTCCCGAAACAATGGAACGGATCACCACCCCCGCTTTGGCTGAGGCATTTATTGCCGAGCAGGTTGCCCTTATCCGGCAGCAGGTAGGGGATAAAAAGGTTCTGCTGGCCCTCTCGGGAGGAGTTGATTCCTCCGTTGTGGCTGCATTGCTGATTAAAGCTATCGGCAAGCAATTGGTTTGCGTCCACGTCAACCACGGCCTGATGCGGAAGGGCGAGAGCGAGCAGGTTATCGAGGTGTTCGGCAAAGCTTTGGACGCTAACCTCGTTTACGTAGATGCCACCGACCGTTTCCTGGATCTGCTCAAGGATGTGAGCGATCCCGAAAAGAAGCGGAAGATCATCGGCGGTGAGTTCATCAAGGTATTTGACGAAGAGGCGGCCAAGCTGGAAGGAATCTCCTTCCTGGCGCAGGGCACCATTTATCCCGACATCCTGGAGTCTGACGGCGTAAAGGCCCACCACAACGTTGGCGGTCTGCCCGAGGATATGGAGATGGAGCTGGTGGAGCCGGTCAAGCTCCTTTACAAGGATGAGGTTCGGGTAGTCGGGGATGCCCTCGGCCTGCCCCACAATATGGTTTACCGTCAGCCCTTCCCCGGCCCGGGACTGGGAGTGCGCTGCCTGGGTGCCATCACCCGGGATCGTTTGGCGGCCCTCCGGGAGGCAGATGCGATCCTCCGGGAAGAGTTTGACAAGAGCGGCCTGGCCGACAAGGTTTGGCAGTACTTCATCGCGGTGCCCGACTTCAAGAGTGTCGGTGTCCGGGATGGCAAGCGGTACGAAGGCTGGCCCGCAATCATCCGCGCCGTGAACACCACCGACGCTATGACCGCCACCATCGAGGAAATCCCCTACTCCCTCCTGCACCACATCACCGACCGGATCACCCACGAGGTCGAGGGAATCAACCGCGTCCTGCTGGATCTGACCCCGAAGCCCATCGGAACGATTGAGTGGGAATAATATCTACTGGCTTACAAGTGCCCGGAAACCCTTGGAAATAAAGGGCTTTCGGGCACTTTATGTTTTGATAAAAATGCTTCTGCAACACTTTTGCAACACACAATGGAGAAAGCGTGAAAAGGAATAGTTGCAATCGGTTATGACGTAAAGAAAGGAGCGTGGTAAAATGTTAGATTTTTTGAAAAAGAAAACTGAAATCAATACAACTAAAATTGTTGATGAAATTGAAGCAACGGTATATGAACACGTTAAACCGTATGGGTTCAAAAAACACGGGAGAACACTGCACCGTTTCGTTTCGGAAGATATTTCTCAAGTCATTCATTTTCAAAGCGGTATGCCCACACATGGTATGAGCGGATTGCTCTGCGTGAATCTTGGAATTCGCATTCCGGAATGTTCCGAAAGAACTTTTCAACCCCAAGCAGAAAAGAAAAAATACTACCACGAGTATGAGTGTACTATTCGCTCGCGACTGGGTATCGTCAGCGGCAAGCAAGAAACTTGGTACGACCTTCACAAGAAAACAGATAAAATCATAAAAAGCATTATTGATGAAATTGATCAATATGTTTTGCCGGCTTATGAGGTTTTAAGTAGTCGCGAAGCTATTCTTGCACATAGAAAAGATTATCCGTTGTTAGATAATATGGACCATCTTATTTCTTTGGAAGAATGCATGATTTACGGTTATCTTGGCAATATCGAAAAAGCAAAGCAACTGTTTGAGGAGTATTATCAATCAGCTGTAGATGAGTATAATGACCTAATGAAAAGCGGACACAAGCAGTACCTCAAAAAAGGCGAACGAGTTGTTTTTATGGGACAAGACATCACTGCAGAAAAAGACGGTTATGTTACTCTATACGGTGCAAATCACGGACACATTGATTACCTTGATGAATTAGCAGTTAGTCT
>JAFTTH010000028.1 GCA_017466885.1 Oscillospiraceae bacterium | reverse complement strand
GGACTCCCCGGAGGGAGTCCGAGGGAGGAAATCCCTCGGCCGTTTTAAGGGGGTTGGGTTACGGGAAGGGGGAGAATCGGAACTCCCCCTTCCCGTACGCCTTCTTTGCTCAACTTTCTTTGCGGAAAGAAAGTTGAAAACTATCTCCTCAATGAAAACGCAAAAGTATAAAAGCGTGCGCCACGGTGAAATATCCCTGAGTTTATGAAGTGTTTTTGTTTCGTTGTTTCTGCCTGTTATCCTTTTGCCCGTCCCCGGCAGGAAAAATGTTCCGACCATTTCCCCAAAAAACAATGCCGCTCCCCTCGGAGGTCCCGAAAGGAGCGGCATTTTTGTTGTGTTGTTGTGTTATATTAGAAAACCCGGGCGATTTTTAATCGCCCCAACACTCACCTCCCCTTTCGGGGACGGAGCGGATGATCGCGCTAACATAAAACCGGCTTATATCCAGCGAAGCTGGCTCGGGGACGGAGTTTTATATCGCACTACCGTAAAACCGGCTTACGTCCAATGAAATTGGTCAGACGGCGGTGCGGGACAGATCCTCCAGAAGCAGACCGTCGGAAAGCATGGCAATGAATTCGGAGTTGGTGGGCTTGCCCCGACGGTGGTTGACGGTGTAGCCGAAGATGGAGCAGAGTACATCCACATCCCCGCGATCCCAGGCCACCTCAATGGCGTGGCGGATGGCCCGTTCCACCCGGGAGGGGGTGGTGCGGAACCGCTGGGCGATCTCGGGGTAAAGGGTCTTGGTCACTGCCTGGTATTGGCGGGGCTCAGTCACCGAAAGACGGATCGCCTCCCGCAGATAGTGGTAGCCCTTGATGTGCGCCGGAACGCCGATCCGGTGGAGCAGCTCGGAGATCCGGATCTCCAGGGTGCGGGGAAGAGCCGCCGGCTTCTGTCGCTGGGGGATCCCCAGTGTCTTGGCAAGCTGAGTGGCGGCAAAACGGGCGTCAAAGGGCTTGAGAAGGAACTCGTCAGCGCCCCCTTCCAGAAGCGCCTGGCGAATGGCCGGCAGATCGGAGGGAGAGGTCACGTAAAACAAAGGCGCATTTTGACCCTTGCATCGCTCCATCACGCCCAAAGCGTCCACCCCCGAAAGGCTGGCCGCGCAGATGACCGCCGCCGGACGCTCCCGTCCGATCGTCTCCAAAAGGAGATTTCCGTTCCGTCCGCATTCTGTTACCGTAAAGGAAAGCTCCTCCAGTTCTGCCCGGCAGCAGCGGGAAACCTCCTGATCCTCTGCAATGACCACGTGATAGCTGATTGACACTTGCATCCTCTCCTTGTTTGTTGCTGTGGTTGTTTTCCTGTTGAAAAGTATAGAACAAGGGGGAGAAAAACGCAACCGAAAGACTTCGTCTCTATGCCGTCCTCTTCTGCAGATTTCGCCCCCGGTCGCCTTTTGTTTGTCGGATCATAGGGAGAAAAACGCCGGATGCCCCGTTTTTCCGGGAAGAATCAGGATGGATTTTCCTCCCCAAAAAAGTTTTTATTTCCCCCTTGACATTCAATTCTACATATTGTAGAATAATATCATACTACATAATGTAGAATAACGGAGGAAGAATCATGAGTGAACTGCAGATGGGAGCGGTGGAAGCCCGCTTTGCCGACCTAATCTGGGACAATGAGCCGATCGCCACCACCGAGCTGGTCCGGCGAAGCGAAGCCCTTCTTTCCTGGAAAAAAACAACAGCCTATACTGTCCTGAAACGGCTTTGCGGGAAGGGGATCTTCCGCACCCAGGACGGGCAGGTGACCTCCCTGATTTCCCGGGAGGAGTTTTATGCCCGCCAAAGCCACCGGTTTGTGGAGGATACCTTTCAGGGCTCTCTCCCTGCATTTCTGGCCGCCTTTACCTCTCAAAAGCCCCTGACGACAGAGGAGGTTGCCCAGCTCCGCCGGATGATCGACCAATATGAGGAGGGATGAGAATGGAGGAGCTTTTCCTTTCGGTTCTGAACCTCAGCGTCAATGCCGGATGGATGACCCTGGCCGTCCTGTTGCTTCGGGCCGTCCTGATGAAAAGTCCCAAATGGATCCAGGTTCTCCTTTGGGGGCTGGTGGGCTTGCGGCTTCTCTTTCCCTTTCAGATCGAGAGCGTTTTGAGCCTGCTCCCCTCGGCGGAGGCCGTACCGCCTCAGATTTTATATGACCCGACCCCCACCGTCCATACCGGGATCGGGTTTCTCAACTCCACCATCAACCCCATCCTCTCCCAGGGGATGACCCCTGCGCCGGGGGATTCGGTCAACCCAATGCAGGTGGCCACCTTTGTCGCGGCCAACCTTTGGGCCTTGGGGATGGCAGGAATGCTCCTTTCTGCCGCTGTCAGCTATCTGCGACTCCGGCGGAAGGTCAGGGAGGCCGTTCCCGCCGAAAAGAATATCCGCATCTGTGACGGGATTGTCACCCCCTTTATTTTAGGAATCTTCTTCCCTAAAATCTATCTGCCCTCCCATCTGGAGGGGGCAGACCGCAACTACGTCATTGCCCACGAGGAAGCCCACCTTTCCCGAAAGGACCACTGGTGGAAGCCGCTGGGATTCCTTCTTCTGACCGTCCATTGGTTCAACCCCCTTCTTTGGGTCGCCTACTCCCTTCTCTGCCGGGATATTGAGCTTGCCTGCGATGAACGAGTGATCCGCACTTTGGGCACAGAGTGCAAAAAGCCCTATTCCTTGGCACTGGTCAACTGCAGCGTTTCCCGGCGTTCCATCGCCGCCTGCCCCCTCGCCTTTGGGGAGACAGGGGTAAAAGGGCGGGTAAAAGCCATTCTTCATTATCAAAAGCCGGCTGTTTGGATCATTCTGGCAGGAGTTGTTGGGTGTGTGGTGGCGGCAGTCTGCTTTTTCACCGTCCCCAAAGGGGAGGCTCCCTCCTCCGGAGGCACCTCTCGGACCGAGCTGAATCTGCTTCCCGCTGAGCTGGTCTTTGAGGGTGGTCTCTACTCCTTTTCCCAGCCGGCAGAGGACGCTCCCTTCTACCGGGTGGTAAACGGAACGGAGCTTTTTGTCCTTCCCCGGGAGGGAGATGCCCGGGTGGTGGGCACCCTGACTCCCATTTCCTTAACCCCGGAAGCCTTTGATTCTGCCACAGGCCCGGAGGGCATAAACTTCTGGGCGGACGGCTTTTCGGCCGAGATCCTCCGCCAAAATAACCGCCGGGCCTGGGAGGTAAAGACCCAACAGGATGATCTAAAGGAATGGATCCTCCTTTTGGAGCAGCAGGACGGCAGTTACTTTGTCTGTTACGGTTACTGGGGTGAAAACGGATCGCAGATCCGGTGGATCTACGCTATGGAACGGGGAGCGATCAGCTCCAGCTCCTCTCAGGCACCGGTGGGCGGAGTGACCCCGCCGGGAAAGCTTTATGTTTTTCAAAGCTCGGTTGAGCCGGTCCCGAAGCCAAGCCTTCTGTTGAACGAGGCGGAGAAGACCTTTCAGTTTACCTTCTCGGCGTTCAGCAGTTATATTCCCCGGGGGAGCTATGTCGAGAAGGGGGACCGGCTGATCCTTACCGAGGAGGACGGGCCTCATACCTACCAATTCCGCAAAGAGGGCACCGCTCTGATTTTCGACGAGGCGGCCTCCTCTCCCATTCCAAAATACCGCTATTCGGGGGAGGACAAAGAAGCCCAGTCCCCCGTGCCGGACGGTGCTGTTTTTGGGTATTCCGGAATGACAGATTCGGATGGAAGGGTCTTTTTCCCGGTGATAGACACCGCTCTTTTCGATGTGGATGGGGATGGGAAGCCGGAACAGGTCACCCTTTCTTCCGGGCCGACCTCGGGGCTTTTCACCTTCCGGGTGGTTGTGCAGGAGGGGGAGAAGACCGAATGCAACGCCGTTTTCCTTCCCGACCGTTTCGGGGCGCTCTCCTTCTCGGAAAAGGACGGTGCCGTTCAGTTACAGTTGACCGAGCCGGAGGGGGCGGTTCACCTTTATGATCTGTCCCTGGCAGAGGGGCGGCTTTTCCTTTCGGAGGGCGGCATCCCGGTAGATACCTGGGGATAACCCCTTGCAAACCGCTCCTGTCTGTGATACAATGCAATCAGACGCAGACACACAGAAGGGATGAGGTCAAATGGAGCTTCGCAACACAAAGATCAACTTTTTGGGAGACAGCATTACCGAAGGGATCGGTACGATCCGGTTTACCGATCTGATTGAACAAAACGAGGGGGCCATCTGCCGGAATTACGGCATCAGCGGTACCCGGATCGCCAAACAGACGGCGGCCACCGAACCAGCCTCCTTTGACCGGGATTTCTGCTCCCGGGTAGGCGAGATGGATCCTGACGCGGAGATCGTTGTAGTATTCGGCGGAACGAATGACTACGGTCACGGGGATGCCCCTCTCGGAACCCCTGCCGACCGCACTCCCGAAACCTTTTGGGGCGCGCTTCACGCTCTTTATTCCTCCCTTGCTGCGAAATATCCCGCCGCGAAGATCGTGGTACTGACCCCCACCCACCGTCTGGACGAGGGGAATCCCCGGGGCGCTTTTGATTACAAGCCCGCTCCCGTTGCCCCCTTGAGGGAGTACGTTTCCATCATTCGGGAGGTTGCGGAGTACTACTCCTTCCCGGTGCTGGATCTTTTCGCCTCGTCGGGGATGCAGCCGGCCATTCCGGCCATTCAGGAGCGGTTTATGCCGGACGGTCTCCACCCCAACAACGCCGGCCACGAGAAACTGGCCGACCAAATCGTCAAATTCCTCCGCGCCCTTTGACCAGCTTCGCCAACTTCGTTGGATGTAAGCCGCCAGCTTCGCTGGACGTAAGCCGGTTTTATGTTGGCGCGATTATAAGCCCTGTCCCCGGGTGGGGAGGTGGGCGCAAGGGCGATTGAAAATCGCCCGGGAGTTTTTTGATATAACACAATAACACAACAACAAATCCGCTCCTTTCGGGAACTCCGAGGGGAGCGGATTTGTTGTTGGGAAACAAATGCCGCAGGAGCGGGGGATGGAACGAAGGAAGGCCCCGTTTGGGGTGGTTGAAATTTTTGCCTTGCGGTATGTTGAAGGAGGTTTTACCATAGCGCAGGTTTTTAACTTTTTTCCGATTTCATTGAGGAGATTGTTTTCAACTTTCTTTCCGCAAAGAAAGTTGAGCAAAGAAGGCGTTTGGGGAGGGGAAGTTCCGATTCTTCCCCTCCCCAAAACCCCACCCTATTAAAACGGCCGAGGGATTTCCTCCCTCGGACTCCCT